>JAEYRD010000145.1 GCA_023435725.1 Pseudomonadota bacterium
GTACGCGGCTGCACGCCATCACGCGGCATTTCGTCGGCGCATTCCACGCCGTGCCTGGCGCCCGTGCGTTCCGCCGCCATCTTGCCGAGCAGGGTGTGAAGCCGGGCGCCGGGCTGGACGTGCTGCGCGATGCGATCGCGCTTGTCGGTGCGCGCGTGCCGGCCGAAGCCGCTGCGTAGATCGATCAGTCGATCGCCGTGCGAGAGCGGCGGTGGCTGCTCTGCAGCTCTGGATAGCCCATCAACATCAGCTTGTCGGCGCGGACGCCCCAGCTCTCCAGGCGGTCGAGGAAGCTCATGCCGAGCAGATTGGTCTTCATCTGCCCGCGCTGCACGACGAGGGCCGGCACCGATTTCTCGACGAGATGGCCGACGGCGAGACGGTCGAGCGTGAGCCGCGCCGCCTTGGTGTGGCCGCCCGCGGTTTCGAGGTCGACGTCGTATTCGAGCATCTCGAGCGGCAGTCCGATCGCTTTCGCGGTTTCCCAGGTCAGCACCACGGAGGTCGCGCCGGTATCGATCACCATCGGCGCGGCGACACCGTTGATCTTTGCACGCAGCGCGAATTCGCCGCCCTGGCCGCGCTGGATCTGCACGGCGGGGGCCGGGGAGGCGGTGTGCGCGCGGAATATGTGCGAGACCTTGTTGCTCGCGCGCGCGATCTGATCGGGATCGCCATAGGCGACGACCGCGCCTGCCGTACCGGCGAGCATGACAAGAACGAGCAGGAAGCGGATCATTGCGCGCCTCCAAGCGAGTGCCAGCCGTTCAGGTGCGTTTTGGCGATCCCGCGATCGGCGCAAGACCAGCCTCTGTCATGCGCGCCGGCAACAGCGCCATCAGCGCCAGCCGTTCCGCGCTTTCCATGGCATGCCAGCGCGCGATCTCCGGCAGGGTCCGGCCGCAGCCGAAGCACAGCTTGGTCTTGGGATCGATCATGCAGACGGCGACGCACGGCGTTTCTTTGCTCATGTCGGCATAGTGAGGGATGGTCGGGCATTTCTGCAAGCATCTGGTTAAGAGCCCGTACCTGCGCTCATGATCGGCTTGTGGCGTGGCCGGCGCTTCTCGTCGGGCACGACGGAACTTTCCGGCTGGAGCGGCGGGGAATCCTCCGACATCGGTGCCAGCGCGCTCATCACGCGCTCCGGTGGGAAGGTGACGATCACCTCGGTGCCGATGCGCAGCTTCGATTTCAGCGTGAACGTCCCGCCATGCAGGTCGATCAGGTTCTTTGCGATCGGCAGCCCCAAGCCTGCGCCCTGTTCAGCCGACTTGATCGAGTTGGAGCCCTGGCCGAATGAGGCGAGCACGACCGGAATCTCGTCCTCGGGGATCCCGGAGCCGGAATCCCTGACCGAGAGATACTGTCCGCCCGAAGCGGTCCAGCCGGCCTTGAGCCAGATCTCGCCGCCTTGCGGGGTGAACTTGATCGAGTTGGAGAGCAGGTTGAGCACGACCTGGCGGATCGCGCGCTCATCGGCCCAGAGCCGCGGCATGGCCTGCTCGAACACCTCGTGGATGGTGATGCCGCGGCTGGAAGCGCGCAGCTTCATCAGGTGGTGGCAGTCGGCGACGATGCCAACCAGCGACACCGCTTCCTCGTTGAGTTCGTAACGGCCGGCTTCGATCCGCGACAGATCGAGGATCTCGTTGATGAGGTTGAGCAGGTGCACGCCGGAGTTATGGATGTCCGCCGAGTACTCCTTGTAGACCGGCACCGCATGGGCGCCGAAGATTTCGCTCTTCATCACCTCGGAGAAACCGAGAATCGCGTTCAGCGGCGTACGCAGTTCGTGGCTCATCTGCGCGAGGAAGCGCGACTTAGCGACGTTCGCGGCCTCGGCGCGGTGGCGCGCTTCGTCCGAGATCGCCTTGGCCTGTTCGAGCTCGCCGATCAGCGCATCCTTCTCGGCGCGCGCCTCGAGCGTAGCGAAAGTCGAGGAGTGCAGGCGGTGCGCCAGCAGCACGAAATAGCCTTCGGCGCCGAGCGAGAGCGCAGCCAGGATGTAGTTGTCCAGCGAGCCGCTCATCGCGAAGCTCAACGCCATCGCGACTGCGACCGGCGCGGTGGCGGCAAGGGCTGCGATCGGCAGATTGGCGGCCAGCATGCTCGATACTGCGATCACAAGCAGCATCAGGAACATCATCAGCGTTTCCGTGACCATGTCGAGCACGGGATGAATCAGAATCGCCATCCAGCACAGGCCATAGAGCAGGTCGAGCCCGACGAAGCGCGTCCGCCAGGCGCGCGTCGCTGAGGGCGAGGATGGCTCGGCCAAGAAGCGCCGGCAGTTGCGGATCATCGCGGCATGGATGCACATCATGCCGGCGGTCCAGGCCGCGGCGGGGATCGGCTGCATCAACAGCCCGAACAGCACGCCGGTGGCGACCACCAGCAGCATCACGACATACGAGGCCGACAGCCGGGTCTGGGCATATTGGCGCAGCATCTCGGCGTCGAAGGCCGGCCGGGTTCCGCTGGTCGACGTTAACTTATCGCGCGCCTCGCGCACCCGCTGCGCCGCAGCCCTTCGGCTGCTCGCCGATGGAGCGCTCACCGGCTCGGCCGGTAGCTGCACAACCTCGGGCTTTTCAGCGGGGTTACTCATCAAACAACAACAATTCCCGCCCGCGCCAGGCGGGCCTTCTGCATTGTCTATCTCTGGCAAGAAATCCTTAAGAGGTGACTTAAGGAGCTAAAGAATTACGTTAACTACGTATTAATTTTCCGCTCGCGCGGTGCCGCTCAGTGCAGCGCCGCATGCTGCGCGACGTAGACGACGGCGCCTGCCAGATAGCCCGCGAGCGCGGGGACGGCGATGCGGCGGGCGTACCAGAGGAACTCGATCCGCTCGAGGCCCATGGCGGCGACGCCTGCGGCCGAGCCGATGATCAGGATCGAGCCGCCGGTGCCGGCGCAATAGGCGATGAACTCCCAGAGGAAGTTGTCCGGCGGATAATGGCCGAGGTCGTACATGCCCATGGTTGCGGCCACCAGCGGCACGTTGTCGATCACCGCGCTGAGGAGGCCGAGCACGACGACGATGACGTCCTGGCGGCCGATCGTCGCCTCCAGCCATCGGGCCAGGATCGTGAGCAGGCCGGCATGCTCGAGACAGGCCACCGCGAGCAGAATGCCGACGAAGAACACGATCGAGCTCATGTCGATCCGGGTCAGCGCGTGCGCGAGCGTCAGCGGACGGCGGACATGCTCGTCCTTGTCGCGGTGAATGATCTCGCCGACAAGCCAGACAATGCCGAGCCCAAGCAGCACTCCCATGAAGGGCGGCAGATGCGTGGCCGCCTTGAAGGCGGGTACGGCGATCAGCGAGCCGAGCCCGAGACAGAACATCAGGTTGCGCTCGAGCGACCTGATCGTCTGCAGGCCGTCGGCCCGGGGCGGCGGTGCGATGGTCTTGCCCTTCACCAGAAAGCTGATGAAGGCGAGCGGTACGAGCAGATTGACCAGCGAGGGCAGGAATACCGCGCCCATGATGTTCAGCGGCGTGATCTGCCCGCCGATCCACAGCATCGTCGTGGTGACGTCGCCGATCACGGTCCACGCGCCGCCGGCATTCGCGGCGATGACGATGAGGGAAGCGAACAGCAGGCGGTCGTCGCGCCTGGCGATCAATCGTTGCACCAGCGAGACCATCACGATGGTGGTGGTCAGATTGTCCAGGATCGCACTAAGGAAGAACGCCACAAAGCCGATCAGCCACATCAGCCGAACCTGGCTGGTCGTGCCGATGCGGGAGGTGATGACCTCGAAACCGTCGTGGGCATCGATCACCTCGACGATGGTCATCGCGCCGATCAGGAAGAACACGATCTGCGCGGTGGCGGCGACGGACTCGTCCAGCTGGCGGCCGACCAGCGTGTGGTCGCCCGTCGCAGTCGCGTAGATCGTCCAGAGCAGGCCCGCGCCGAGGAGCGCGGACGCGCTCTTGTTGACCCCGATCGGATGTTCGAGCGCGATCGCCGCATAGACCAGAACGAAGAGGACGGCGATCGCGATCAGCAAGGTGAGGGCGGTCCGTCAGGTGTCAGCGCGCAAGACGCGCGAGCAGGCTCGACGTATCCCAGCGCTTGCCGCCCATCTTCTCGACCTCGGAGTAGAATTGGTCGACCAGCGCGGTGACGGGCAGATTGGCGCCGTTGCGGCGGGCTTCGGCCAGCGAGATCGAGAGGTCCTTGCGCATCCATTCGACCGCGAAGCCGAAATCGTACTTGCCCTCGTTCATGGTCTTGTAGCGGTTCTCCATCTGCCAGGACTGCGCCGCGCCCTTGGAGATGGTCTCGATCACGGCGGCGACGTCGAGGCCGCTCTTCTGGGCGAAGTGGATACCCTCGGAGAGGCCCTGCACGAGGCCGGCGATGCAGATCTGGTTGACCATCTTGGTCAGCTGGCCGGAGCCGGCGGGCCCAAGCAGTTTGCACATGCGGGCATAGGCGCCGGTGATGACAGGCTCGGCGCCGGCATAGGCGTCCTGCGCACCGCCGCACATCACCGTCAGCACACCGTTCTCGGCGCCAGCCTGGCCGCCGGACACCGGCGCGTCGACGAACTTGAAGCCGGCCTTGATGGCGGCTGCGTCGAGCTCGCGCGCGACTTCGGCAGAGGCGGTGGTGTGGTCGACGAAGGTTGCGCCCTTCTTCATGCCGGCAAACGCACCGTCAGCACCGATCGTGACCGAGCGCAAATCGTTGTCGTTGCCGACGCAGCACATCACGAAATCCTGGCCCTCGGCGGCGGCTTTCGGTGTCGCTGCGGTCTTGCCGCCGAACTTGTCCGCCCACTCCTTCGCCTTGGCCGCGGTGCGGTTGTAGACGGTGACCTCATGGCCCCCTTTTTTCACGAGGTGTCCGGCCATCGGGAAGCCCATGACGCCGAGACCGAGGAAAGCGACTTTAGCCATGTGTAGTACCTTGTCCGCAGTTTGGGTTTTACGGTTTTTGCCGGGCGGGGGCGCCAATCGGTGTCCTGGAGGTTCCACCGTTGCGGCAGACCGGGCGCACCATAAACCCTTGAGGCCGGAGGGCAACGGCTTCGTTTGTCGGCCTCCTGTGCTAGGATGCTGGGGCTAAGGACTTGCATGAAAAAGGGAGCGAAGGCATGGGCGGCGTGAGCGTTGGCGTCCTCGACCACTTCAACATCCGGACCCGGAATCTGGCCGAGACGGTCCGCTTCTATGAGGATGTGCTGGGCCTGGAAAAAGGCGCCCGGCCCAATTTCGCCTTTCCGGGGGCCTGGATGTACAGCGAGGGCAAGCCGGTGGTACACCTCGTCGATATTTCTCCGACCTCGGAGCCACAAAAACCGGATTCCGGCGTTGTCCATCATGTCGCCTTCGTCAGCCGCGGTTTCGACGGCATGAAGCAGCGGCTGGCGTCCAGGGGCATGACGTTTGATTCCCGTCAGGTGCCCGGCGGCGAGCTCTGGCAGATCTTCGTCCACGACCCCAACGGGGTCATGATCGAGCTGAATTACGAGGCGGCCAAGGAGCAGGGGGCGGCCCCCGCCGAGAATGCTGGCGATATCGGCAGGCAGTAGCCTTTTGAGCGTTTCCGCTCTAATGGGGCATCCTAAAGCCTTGAGCATGATCTGATCGGAAAACCGCTACACACTTTTCCGGATCATGCTCTGTTCAGGAGATGCGCTTTGAGCGTGACGCAGCAACAGGTTCTCGACAGCCTCGCCAGGATCAAGTCACCGCGCGGGGTCTCGCTCACCAATGCCAATGTGCTGAGCCCGATCAGCGCGTCCAACGGCAAGGTGTTCTTCTCGATCAACGTCGATGCCGCTGAGGCGCGGGCCTGGGAGTCCATCCGGGCCGAAGCCGAACGCGCCGTGCGCGCCATTGCCGGTGTCACCACCGTCATGGTGGCGCTGACCGCCGAGCGCAAGCCGGGCTCCGCACCTCCGCCGCCAACGCCGAGCCGCGGCACGCCGGGGGTGCAGCCGGTGCATGCCCACAAGCCCCCTCAGGGGGGCGGCTCGCCGATGGCGCGGCAGTCGGAGATTCCGGGCGTTGCCGCCGTGATCGCGGTCGCCTCGGGCAAGGGCGGCGTCGGCAAGTCGACCACCGCGCTCAACCTGGCGCTGGGCCTGCGCGATCTCGGCCTCAAGGTCGGGCTGCTCGATGCCGATATCTACGGCCCCTCGGTGCCGCGGCTGACGGGGCTGCGCGAGAAGCCTGAGCTCAACGACCAGCGCAAGATGATTCCGCTCCGGCGCTTCGGCCTCGCGATCATGTCGATCGGCTTCCTGGTGGAGGAAGAGACCGCTATGATCTGGCGCGGCCCGATGGTGATGTCGGCCGTGACGCAGATGCTGCGGGACGTCGAATGGGGCCAGCTCGACGTGCTCGTCGTCGACATGCCGCCGGGCACCGGCGATGCCCAGCTCACGCTCGCGCAGAACGTGCCCCTGAAGGGCGCCGTGATCGTCTCGACCCCGCAGGACTTGTCGCTGATCGACGCGCGGCGGGGGCTTGCGATGTTCAGGAAGGTCAATGTGCCCGTGCTCGGCATCGTCGAGAACATGAGCTACTTCCAGTGCCCGCATTGCGGCACGCGGTCGGACATTTTCGGCCATGGCGGGGCGCGGCACGAGGCCGAGAAGCTCGGAGTACCGTTCCTGGGCGAGATCCCGCTGCACATGGCGATTCGCGCCACCTCCGATGCCGGCAACCCCGTGGTCGACAGCGAGCCGGACGGGCCCCATGCGGCGATCTACCGCGCCATAGCGGGCCAGGTCCGGGACCAGCTCAAGGGCGTCATTGCCGCCGCCTGAGCCGCTCAGGGCCCATCCCTTCCGGCCGATACCTCGGGGACATGCGACTTTCGTAGAGCCCCGTCATGCCAATGTCGCGTTCCGAAAGCGAGGCTTCCGTGTTAAAGGCCCACGGCAGTCAAGCCCCTGCGGTTCGACGCGACCCAAACGCGTCGCCGGAATGAGCGGCGGTAACAAGGAAGTCTAGGGGAAACGCCCCAGCAAGGAGAGACCTGAAGATGAAGCGTCGTGATTTCTTGAAAGTGTCGGCAGCAGGCGCGGCGGCGACCGCGGTAGCCTCGCCGGCGATTGCGCAGTCCTCGCCCGAGATCAAGTGGCGCCTGACGTCGAGCTTCCCGAAGTCGCTCGACACCATCTATGGCGGCGCCGAGCAGGTGGCGAAGTACGTTGCCGAGATGACCGACAACAAATTCCAGATCCAGGTGTTCGCGGCCGGCGAGATCGTCCCCGGCCTGCAGGCGCTCGACGCGACCTCGAACGGCACCGTCGAGATGTGCCATACCGTGTCGTACTACTATGTCGGCAAGGACCCGACCTGGGCGATCTACGCCTCGGTGCCGTTCGGCCTCAACGCGCGCATGCAGAACTCCTGGTGGTACCAGGGCGGTGGCGAGCAGCTCGGTAACGAGTTCTTCAAGAAGTCGAACGTGATCGGTCACGCCTGCGGCAACACCGGCACCCAGATGGGCGGCTGGTTCCGCAAGGAGATCAAGACCGTTGCCGATCTCTCGGGCCTCAAGATGCGCATTGGCGGCATCGCCGGCCAGGTGCTCCAGAAGGTCGGCGTGGTGCCGCAGCAGCTCGCCGGCGGCGACATCTATCCGGCGCTGGAAAAGGGCACCATCGACGCGGCCGAGTGGGTCGGCCCCTACGATGACGAGAAGCTCGGCTTCGCCAAGGTCGCCAAGTACTACTACTATCCGGGCTTCTGGGAAGGCGGCCCGATGGTCCATGCCTTCACCAACCTCGACAAGTGGAATTCGCTGCCGAAGAACTACCAGGCGATCCTCGCCAACGGGATGGCCAACGCCAACAGCTGGATGGCCGCGCGCTACGACATGCAGAACCCGGGGGCGCTGAAGCGTCTGGTCGCGGGCGGCACGCAGCTGCGTCCCTTCACCAATGAGGTGCTCGAGGCCTGCCTCAAGGCGACCAACGAGCTGTGGACGGAGACCTCGGCCAAGAACGCCGACTTCAAGAAGTCGATCGACGCCATGCAGGCCTTCCGCTCCGACGGGTACCTGTGGTGGCAGGTTGCCGAATACACCTATGACAGCTTCATGATCCGCTCGCGCACCCGCGGCTGATCTTTCGAACAAGTCGCAAGACGACAGGGCCCGGCCTGCATCGCAGGCCGGGCTTTTTCTTTGGCGCAAGCGGGCGCCCAAACAAAATATGAAAAACAACCCCATGCACAGTAGGCGGGCGGCGAGGGGGTGACGCCCTGTGAACGCGGCCAACAGTCTGACCGGTCGGGTCAATTCGGCTGGAAGCCGAGATCACCTGCGCAGCCGGCGAAAGGCGCGCGAAATGCAGCGCTGTCCTCAAAACTCTCGACGATCCGCAAGCCGTTTGACTCGTCGCACAAAACAGTGGCAAAAAGCAATTATCGAATAATCCGAAATCTTTGCCGTTGCGCCGATCCTTGGCGCCGATCCTTGGAGATGACGATGAGCTTCGATCCCGATGAGGTTCAGAGTGCGCTCCGCAAGGCATGGTCGTTGTCGACTGCGAGCCAATGGACAGCGAAAAATCCAGCGGCAGGGCAATGCAACGTCACGTCACTGCTCGTTCATGAGCTCTTTGGTGGCGATTTGCTGAAGACGCCTCTGCCAGCCGGCGCCCATTTTTACAATCGGATCGGAGGCAAGAGGTACGACTTCACAGCGAGCCAATTCGATCAGCCGATCGCCTACGTGAACTTGCCGACCGATCGGGTCGACGCGTTGCTAGGCGCAACGAGCGACCAACTGGCTGAACTCAGAGCCGCTCTTCAGAAGCACTGCATCAAGTCGGTTAGGAGGATAGGAGCGGACCGGGGCTGGGGCCGATCCCGATCCCGACTTCCGATTGGGACCCATCTGCGACATGGGCAGGTTCAGCCGACCTACTGGCAGTGCCCGCTGATGACAGTACCGTCGCGTTTATGCGCCTTAAGCGTGCCGTCGACGCGGTTGATGAAACCTTGCCAGACAGCGGTCGGGTCGAACAGATGTTGCCAAATGTTGCCGAGCGTAAGCGCCGTCTCAAAGAACAAGTGCGTATCCGTGACGCGGACGGCCAAATTGGTTCCGAATGTCCGAGAGTGCATCGTCCCCTCGTCCAGATTAACGGTGACCTGTTCCCCGTTTATGTAGACCGAGTTGCGCTCGCCACCCGTAAGGCCCCGCGCCCAGCATTTCAGATCGATCGTCTCGGCCTGTGCAGCCGTTGCAGCTAGCAGCGCTGCGACGATGATGGTTGCTTTCAGCTTCACAGCTATCTCGTCGCTTTGTGACGGCCCTGCCGGGGGGGCGGACACGGCAGGACATACAATGACTTTGCCGAAATTTCGGTGTCGCCTTCGAAGGATGTGCAGAGGACTCAGCCGTTCAGAGATGAGCACGCGGCAATAGCCATCCCATGATCTTCTGATACGGATCGCGACGACTGCGGACGAATGCGTTCTCGTTCTGCAGAGCGGCGGTCCTGGCGAATTCAGAAATCCCCCCCATAGACTGCCGTTTATCCTTCGGAAGCTTCGCCCATTGGCGAATGATCTTCCGGCGGGCTTCGCGTTGCTTTTCCCTTACGTCAGGCATCGGGACGCTCCTTGAAGAGGATTATTCCGGTCGACCTAGTATTGTTTGGGCTCACTAAAACTTCAACGTCCAATCAAGAACTCTTAGCCCCCTGATCGTGCAGCGCTATACACGGGAGCTAGTCTCATATTGGCTTCGCTGGCCAGCCGCCCTAGAATTGCGGCGATCGCAGGACGGGCGAAATGCAGTATGTTTGCGACGCGCCGAAGGGCAAGACTTGGTTCCGTATCGAGACGGAAGGTGAAGCGATGCATGAGTCGCGCCTGATGGGCCACACAGTTGAGAAATATTTCCGCCGCGAGCGGGAGAAGGCAGTCCAGTCCTGGCGTCCCGAGCGGCCCAACGCGATCGAGCGCGACATCGGCCTCGAGGCCCATGTACAGCGAGAGATGCCGCTTTTCCTCACGCTGCGCGACAGGGAGGGCAATGCACTAACTACAGCGATGCTGCCACCGGGTGGCAAAGATCGCAGCGGGTTCCGGATCATCATCGTTGCCGCATCCAATGCCGATCCTTATCCTCAGCAGGACGCGGCCATCGCTGCACTGGGAGCGCATTTCGGTCTCACACTCGATCGCAACCGCTGCTTCCCCTACGGCCGCTAAGAGCCTGACAAGTATCGCCGCTTGATTTGGAGCGATGTCGGCTTCTGGGCCCTGAACTGACCAACGCAAGAGCCGCTGCCATGTCGGCTGGTTGCGGGAACCCGGACGCCACCCGATGCGCAGTCTTGCAGGTCGTGTGGAACGTCGTCGCGACGGGCGGCTGGCTGACGTTTGGCTCCGCCGCGATGAATGCCCACGAGCGCGGCTTGATCTCGATGCCCACGAGTATCCTCGCGGTGGCGTCCCTGTTTGCCACTGTCGCCGGAGGCTCGTTTCTGATCGGGCGGTGGTGTCCTGACGAACAGCCGTAGGGCGGGCGCGATGGTTAGTTTAGCTAACGCAGCAACGCGTGCCTGGCGTCAGCCAATGAGCCTCTCAAATACGATCAGCAATCCGAACACGATGCCGGTGACAGCAAGGAAGGCGGCAAAATAGAACATGCGATACATGACCGAACGACCCGGGGCGTGTGCTGTCCAAGACAACCGCCACGTCTCTTGATGGTTCTGCCGCGATGTTCAGAAGCTAACCGATTGAGCCGCTTGGCCAGCTTCCCGCCCGGCCTGGTGATCTGGGCCGAAGCTGGCGGGCAGCTTAGTGGGCGCTGATCTCATTCAGAGGAAGGCGAAGCTCTGTGGCGCGCTCCTCACGGTCCCTCCTGCAGAATGCGTTTTCGGTCCGCTCGAATTTGGCCAGTTCCCGTTGAGCCGACTCCAACAACCGGTTGCGTCCAACTGCATCGCTACGAAGAGCATCCGTCATGTTCCAATCCTTGTCTCAGTCATCCTAGAGAAGGTGGGCGCCCGTGAAAAGGTTCGTTGTCATGGGATGACGGATTCATGACGCCCCCAGGCTCAGCTCACGGTCGCACTAAGATCGACGCTCGTGGTTTCTCGTGTTCGCCATGTGCGGCTGCGGCGCGTCGGGGACCGCAGATAGACCGGCGGGCGAGGTGAGTAATGCCTGAAGAAAGACAGCATGACTGACCAAACACTCTGTCCCCCGTGGCTCGCGCCGGGACCGTCGTTGGCGATCGCTCGGCGGTCTAGATCCTGCGCGAGCTCTTCATGCGGATGCACCGTTTCGAGGAAATCCAGGCGCAGACCGGTGCGACCCCGCAAGTGATCGCGATTGAAGAAGCTGGAAGCGGAAGGGCTGGTAGACGATTTGCCGCGATGGTTGCCCGGCTGCTCACGTCGACAGGTCGGGCAAAACAGGACCAGAGCAATAATCGTATAATCCGAAATCTCTCGCATCGGCGCCGGCAGTCGGCAGGAAGTGGACAACAAGACAAGAGGTTGTGAAGCGGCTCACAGTCATGCCGGAGAAATCGCGCTAGAAAACTCTTGCCAGCCGGGTTGTTCGTGCTGTTGACGATTATTCAATCGAAATGCAATCGAGGCGTGCATCTGAGACGATGGACCGCCCGAACAAAGAACAGGTGGACCGGCGGAATGCCGGCTGCCGTAGATAGGGAGAATAATACCGGGCATAACGGGATGCGGCCTGCGTCGTCCCAGGCGCTCAGAGCGTTGAGATGCTGCGGACGACGCCTCCATTGAACCGTTGCGCGCCTTTCTGTCCGGTGTAGACTTTTTGCAGGCGTGATTTTTGCGCTGGCATGTGCGCGGCTGAGGGTTGCGTCGTGGCGAAAGTCGTTTTCAACCTGACCATTGAAGATTGTGGCGAAAACCACTGCCGCATTGTCGCGGACTACAATTCGTCGAGCCGCGAGATCGAAGTCGAGAAGCTCAAGCCGAGTTTTCGTCAGACCTTGCGGCCGTTGCAGGAGGCTATCCTCCAGTGCCCTGCCGCACGCAGCGCCGAAGTGGCGCTACGCCCGCGACACGCGAATGCAGCCGCGGAAAATGGCGATGATGAAGCAAGACCCGCTGTTCGTGACGCCGCTGGAGCTCTGATCGCGGGATCGGACGAACGGATCGTGCAGGAAGTCGGCTCGCAACTCTTCGACTTCATCTTTCAACGAAAGATCCTCGAACTCTATCAAGAATGTTTCCTGGCGGCGCGAAGAGACGATGAGCCGTTCCTGATCCGCTTGAGGGTCAGCGATCCCTCGCTCGCCTACGTGCCGTGGGAAACGATGTATGACAAGAAGAACCGATTTTATGTGACGACCTCCCAGAGCACACCGTTCACGCGCGCCGTCGAAGACTACGGTGAGGAACGCCGGATGTGCGCGGCAAGGCCGATACGGATGCTGGGCATGGCTGCGCGGGTCAAGGTCCTGAACGGATTCCCGCTGGACGAGATCGAAGTCGACGCCGAGCAGGTCGCGATCAAGAAGGCGCTAAGCGAGTTGGATGACGGCAAGAGGCTGAAACTGTCCTGGATCCCATCGGCAAAGGCCCGCGACCTTAACCGCCGTTTCCTGAGGGGAGATGAAGGCAAGCGGTGGGACCTGTTTCACTTCATCGGTCACGGCGGACACGATCCCGACCGGCAAATGGGCTTCATTGTGGTTCAGGAGGAGGGCGGATCGAGGGGCGCCAGGCTCTATGCCGATGCGCTGAAAACGTTTCTCATCCAGCCCGGCAGAACGCCAAGCCTCGTCGTCCTGAACTCCTGCAGCGGAGCGCAAGGTGAAGGCTCCCTGTTTTCGAGCACCGCTGCCGAGCTCATTCAGGGCGGCGTTCCTGCGGTGATCGCCATGCAGTTTGAGATCAGCGACAATATGGGACTCGCGTTTGCGGATACGTTCTACACTTATCTCGCCGACAACGTATCGATACAGGCCGCGCTGGCGCATACCCGGGCCGAATTGAAGGCGCGGCAATTCGCCGAATGGATTTCGCCGGTTCTGTACATGCGCGGCCTCGACGGAGAAATTTTCGTGGACCGAGCCGGATCATAAAGAGTTTTCATCAATGCAGGGCCTTGACCCGTCGATCGTTGCTCTCTGCCTCGGTGCGATTGCGATCTGCATTGTCAGCGCGATCGACTTTCACGCTCCCTTCGAAATCATGGAAATCCGCTATGCCGTGATGCGCGATCGCTATTACTTCGGGGTAATAGCCTACGTCACGATCGCGGTGGTGTTCTATCTGTTCCTTGTGATCGGAATCTCCTCGCTGATCACGTCTCTCGATCCTGGTCGTGAGCCCGCATTGCTCGTCGCCATACCCGCGACGATCGCATTCATGGTGCTGGCGCCTCATCTGTCTCTTGCTCGTCGGGTGATCGATTCCTTGCGGACCATGATGCAGACGCTGGCGCGCTATCCCCAGGCGGTGGAGACCGTCACCGCAGCCATCGCACGTTCGCCCATCCGGGTTACGGAGCGTGCAAGGCCGGAGTTGCAGCGTGAGCTGGAAGGATATGGCGTTCCCGCCAAGTTGATCGAGAAGGCACTCAATCAGGACGACGAGGTGCTCGCTTCCGGCGCGGCGACCATGATCATGCAGGTCGCTTCCCTCCATACCAGTTTCGTCGAGCTGCGCGGCAACAAGCGGTTCGCGAGGTTTTTCCGTGCGCGGAAGGCTGCGTTTGACGAGCTGGAGAGGCAATATCGGCGAATGCTGCGACGGTCGGCCCGGGCACTCCTGCTGACAGAGGACATCATGGTGTCGGATGTCGATGCGCAGGAACTGGTACTCGAGATTTCCGATTTCATCGCGGAGGAATGCGTGGATTTGCGGGTGGGGTACCAGCGCCGATTGGCCGAGGCGACGTTGTCGGTCGTCGACAGGCGCGACTCCCGGATCGAGCTGATTTCCAGTTTCGGATATAAAATCGTTCTCCCCCAGCCGCTGCCGTTTGCGCCGCTTGTGACGATCTTCATCCTCGATTTCGTGGTCTCTGTCGCTCCGCTGTTCTTCATGCGTCTGCCGGAGAAATTTGAAGTTAATTCGCTGGCAGGAGGCCTCTCCTCCCTCGCGCACGCGGTAGCGCTGATGATCTCGATCTTCTTTGCGGTCTATCCGAAGGCCTCGACCAACTTTGCACGCCCCTCGCTGTACTCGTTGCCCTGGCGCTCTTACGTGGTCTTTGGGGTGATCTCCTATTCGGTGGCCAACTTGGTGCTCTTCATAACATACAGCATCATTCCGATAGCGCCGGGCTGGCTGGCGAAGGGTCATGCGTTTGCGGCGAGCTCGCTGTTTTCCCTGATCTTCCTGGTCAACACGCTGGTCCTGAGCATTCTTCTCGACGTGCGGCTGAGGGCCGATGGACTGGACTATCACGAGGCGAGGCTGAGGGACGGTGCGACTCATGCGGTGGTCATGGCGTCTGCCATGTTCTGCCTGCTCATCGGCTTCACACAGGTGACCGCACATTACGGTCTGGACGCGCCGCCCATCACCTGGTCGGTATACACCTTCATCGTCGTTCTTTTTGCGGTTCTTGGCTTCGTCATGGGATATCTCGTGCCGTCGACAGCCGAAGCCTACATCGAATCCAACAAGCTGATCCGGAAGTCGTCGGCACTTGATGGCAATTTGCTCGGTTGGGCGGCGCCGGCGTCTCAGCCGATAGTCAAACCTTGACCTCGCGCTGGCGGAGCGGCGCGCAGGAGCGCGTCCCATCGGCACATGAGGGCGTGATGAAAAGGTCGTCTGGAGCGGGTCGAAGTCATGGCTGCACTCGAAGTGGCAAACGGGGTCGTGGTTCGAAGCCCTGATGATGTCGAGGTCAGGGTCGTTCAGGACGGTCCTGTCCGCCGCGGATTTCGCCGCGGGACCGCCAGCCAGATGGGCGGCACAGATCAGCTCAGGAGGGCGTTGTCAGCGTCCGACTTCACCATCGCGGCTGAAGTCGAAATGGTGCCGACGCGCCCGGGAACGCGCGCGTTGCGACGGGACCCGCAGACGCCGACGCAGATCGAGGTCGAAGTCGGTCCGTCCGAAAGGGCAATGGTTCTGATCGAGGGGGCAGGAGGGGTTTACGCGTGGACTTATCCTCAGCAGGCCGGCCAACCATCGAGGCGGCGCGGTGGTGCGCAAGTTCTGGTTTTCCCGCTGACGGCAGAGACGCGGGGCTCGGCCCGCGGAGTCCCCACCGCGAGCGGCAAGCGCGGTCCGGTTCTTGACTGGGTTTCCGACAAGCTGATCGATCCGGTCCGCGCCTATGTGCTGAAGTTCGTCGCCAGGACGGCCATCGATGCGGCGACCGACCATATCGAGGGGGACAGGGAAGAGGGCATCGTGTCGATGGCCGGGTTCGATTCGGCAACATGGACACCGGGACGATCGGCGCGGCCCCGCTTGCCGCAAGAGCGCCCGCTGAAAATTCTGCTGATGGTGCACGGCACCTTCTCGTCGACGGCCAGCGGCTTCGCGCAGCTTGCCGGTTCTGACAGCGGGCAGGCGTTTCTTTCGAAGGCCAACGAGCACTACGACGCCGTGCTCGGCTTCGATCACAAGACTCTGACTGCAACTCCCAGCGAAAATGCGGCCGCTCTTTTTGCCGCGCTGCAGGCTCTGGGCATTCCCGAGAATTCCTCGATCGACGCTGTCGTTCACAGCCGCGGCGGACTGGTCTATCGCGTTGTCGAAGGTCTGCTTGCAGACAGACGACCGGACATCCGGCTTGGCAAGGCCATCTTTGTCGGTTGCACAAATGCCGGCACGCATCTGGCCGAGCCCGAGAACTGGGCGGCGATGATCGATCTTTATACCAACGGCATTATGGCCGGCGTCCGGGCGGTTTCGTACCTGGCAGGAGGGGCTGTGCTGAGCCCCATCGTAGCGCAGGGGATCAAGACTGTCGGCCGCTTCGTCCAGGCATTTTCCGAAGTCGCCATCGACGAGCACCGGGTGCCTGGACTTGCCGCGATGCGGCCCACAAGCGACCTCGTCAGGGAGTTGAATGCGGGGACGGGGCCTCTCGAGAAGCTCGCTGCTTACTACGCGATCACATCAAATTTCGTCGCGCAGGTCGCACCCGGCAAGGGCGTGACCAAGGAGTTCGCGGATTTCATTGCCGATCGCGTGACCAATCGCCTGTTCCAGCTGGACAACGATCTGGTGGTGGATACGGCTTCGATGACCTCGTTCGGGACCCGCGGCTCGCGCCTCGCGGATGACGCGACATTTGCCTTCGGCAATACGGACGACGTATTTCATACCACTTATTTCGCGACGGATATCGTTCCGTCGAAATTGAGTGAGTGGCTCGGCCTTGGCACGCTTCGCCTTGAGAGACCCCGGGAGCAATTCGATCTGCAGACAACATCGCGCCGGTCGACGCGGGGCGCGGCGTCCATTGTCGAAAACCCGCCGGAATCCACCCTGGCCCCTCTTGATGTGGAGCGCTCCGGATCTGACCCCATGTCGGAGACTCTCACGTTGCGACGAACGCGAACGCGTGGCGCTGCTTCGGCTGCGCCGGCTGAGCTAAGGGAGGCGACAGCCGCGGGTGGGACGCCGCCTTCGCCGTCAACGCCCCCAGCGTCGCGAACCGCTGCCTGCTATTTTGCAGCGGAGATCGAGTCTCATCCACCGCCGAAGAAGCCGGTTCCGCTGTTCGTCACGGTCTCCCGTCAGAAGATCGAGGCCGCGGACAGCGCGGTCTCAGTCGCTTCGGATGCGCCGGTCAACGTCGATACGGCACGCGCCATCGTTGTCGAAGTCATCGCGCGGAAAAATTGCCGGGTTATCGGTGAAAGCCGTGCCGAGATCGACCTGCCGCGGGATCAGAGAGCAGAGTCGCTTCGGTTCGTCGTGGAGGGAGCCGCGGAAGGCGCCGCCGACATCCTGGTCGAAGCACGGCAGGGTCCGCGCATGCTCGCGTCTTTTGCCCTGGCCCCCGTATTCGTCGATGCAGGCAGCAAGACCTTGCGCCGGAGCCAGGTCGGATTGCCCATGGCGGCACATCCGGACGAGCCGGCGGTGCTGAGGATCTACGAGATCGTGGAGAGCGGCAAGGTGACGCTGCGCTTCGATCTTGCCTGCATCGATCCGAACATCGCGGTTTCGGAGTCGCGCACCCTTCCCGGAGGCTTCTCACGCGATGTCTACGTTTCGGAGATCTTCAAGGGGATCGAGACTTCCTGGCTCGCGACGAACCGGTTGTACGACCAGTTCCTGTCACGCCTGCAGGCGAACGGAATCGTCATGGCAAACGAGTTGTTGCCGGACAAGGTCCGCGAGGCATTGTGGACCCACCGCGATGCGATCCGCGCGATCCAGGTCATCTCCGAGGAGCCGTTCATTCCCTGGGAGCTGCTGTACATCAACGATCGAAAGTCCGGACCGGACGGGAAGGGCTTCCTGGCGGAATGGGGGCTGGTCCGCTGGCTGCACAGCACGCCATGGCCCGGTCCGCAACTCGCGATGCGCAATGATCGTATCAATTACGTGATCCCGGCCTATCTCGATCCTGGTCTGCGGCTCGAAGGCGCCGATGCCGAACGCCAGATGCTGGCCAAGCTCTTCGGCAGCCCCCGCGAGGTGACGCCCGACAGCCTCTCGGTGACCCGCTTCCTCCAGAAGGAGGCCAGGGAATGCGACGTCCTGCACTTCGCCTGCCATGGCGAGGCGGCACAGCGGGCGGTGATGACGGCCGACCTGCTGATGACCGGCACCAACGTGGACGGCAATTTTGTGCAGGACCCGCTGTCGGCGGATCAGGTCAAGGTCGTTGCCCGTTTCGCGGAGAGCGGACCGAGGCCAACCATATTCATCAATGCCTGTCAGACCGGGCGTGCGGGACGTGGTATCGGCGGAGGTGTCGCCGGTTTTGTCGATGCATTCCTGCGGCCGTACTCCGAACTCGGAGCGGGCGCGCTGGTCGGAGCGCTTTGGTCGGTCGACGACAAGCTCGCCTACAGCTTTGCCGAGGCTTTCTATCTATCGCTCAAGGAGGGAAATGCGCTGGTGGATGCCGTCAGGACCGCGCGCGAGGCAGCCAAGAACCGGAAGGAGCTGACCTGGTTGGCCTATTCCGTATACGGCAATCCGTTCGCGCGCGTCACGGATGCTCCCTAGATTGAATCGGATCCATGCCGCCGCTCTCGGCCTTATGAGCACTCGCCTTACACGAACCTGACGGGGTCGGGTGACCGGCCCGCCGGGTGCTTTTTCGCTGGCCGAGGCGCCCCGAATGGTGGAAGAGAGCGAAGACGCGGTGCGAGCCGCGTGGTGAGACCGGATATCCGGCGGGAACGCGATGCGCCTTCTGATCGTCGAGGACAATGCCGAGCTGTCGCGGCTCGTTGCCGCCGGGCTGTCGGCGGCTGGCTACGACAGCGACATCGTGAGCAGCGCGGCCGAGGCCCGCGAGGCGGTGCGTACCGTCAGCTACGCTGCGATGATACTTGATCTTGGCCTTCCCGATGGCGACGGCCTCTCGGTGCTGCGCGAGCTGCGCCGGCAGATGGAGCCGCTACCGGTCCTGGTGCTGACCGCGCGCGGCGGCTTGCAGGATCGTGTCAACGGCCTGCGCAGCGGCGCCGACGACTATCTCGCAAAGCCGTTCGCGATGGAGGAACTGGTGGCGCGGCTGGAGGCGATCCTGCGCCGGCCGGGCCAGCTGCTCGGCCGCTCGCTGCATCTGGCCAACCTCGTCTACGACACCGAAAGCCGCCAGATCTTCGTCGACGACCAGCCGCGCATCATCTCCGCGCGCGAGACCTCTGTGCTGGAGATTCTGCTGCGCCGGCAGGGGCGGGTGGTGCCGAAGAAGAACGTCGAGGACCACATCTTCGGGCTTGAAGGCGAGGTCGCCTCCAACGCGGTCGAGGTCTATGTTTCGCGGTTGCGCAAGCAGCTCGCCGAGCACGGCGCCAAGGTCGTGATCCACACCATACGCGGCGTCGGCTATCTCATGGCCGAGGAGAAATAGGCGTGGCCCAAGTCGGCTCCCAGGTCGGATCCTATGCCGGGACCTATGCCAGACTTCCGACGTTCAAATCGCTGATCTGGCGGATCGTGTTCCTGCACATCGTGGCGGTCGCCGTGGTTGCGATCTTCCTGCCGCTGGTGCTGTTCTGGCTGCTCAACTCCGAGATCGATCAGCTGCATCGGGCCGCGATGCGTGCCCAGGCAGAGACGCTTGCGGAGCGTATCATCATCCAACCCGACGGCAAGGTGACGTTCAACCTGCCCGACAGCCTACGCGGTCTCTATTCGGAAGCTTATGGCCGCTATCAGTACGACATCCGCGATGCCGGCGGCCGCTTGCTGTTCTCGTCGCACAAGAAGACTGATGAGGCTGAATCAGAGACGATTTCCGGTGCCGACGTCACCCAGACGATCGGCGGCACGACGGTTCGCATTCAGGTGGCGGAGGACCTGTCCCATCGCGACGTGATTACCGACGACATCATCTCGAACTTCTTCCGGCGGGTGGGGTGGATCACCATCCCGATCCTGCTGACCCTGCTTGCTACCGACATCATCATCTTCCGTCGCGCGATCGCGCCGCTGTGGAAAGCGTCGGAGGAGGCCAGCAATATCGGACCGGCGCGCACCGACATTCGTCTGCCGACGGAGCAGATCCCGCGCGAGATCATGCCGCTGGTCACCGCCGTCAACCAGGCGCTCGATCGCCTGGAGGACGGTTTCCGCGTGCAGCGGCAGTTCACGGCGGACGCCGCGCATCAATTACGCACGCCGCTCGCGATCCTGCGTACGCGGATCGAGACACTCGGCGACGGCGCGGCAAGGCAGGCGCTGCATGCCGACATCGAAGCCATGAGCCGCATCGTCGCCCAGCTCCTCGAGATCGCCGAGCTCGATACCTTGGTGCTCGATCCCGACGAGACCGCGGATCTGCGCGCCGTCTGTGCCGAGGTGGTCGGTTCGATCGCGCCGTTTGCGATCGCGCAGCACAAGGACATCGCGCTCAAGGGCACCGACGCGCCGGTGCTGATCCACGGCAATTTCGAGATGCTCCAGCGCGCGATCTTCAACCTCGCCGAAAACGCCATCAAGTTCACCGCAAGGGACACGTCGGTCGACGTCGAGGTGGGGGACGACGGCGTGGTGCGCGTGCGTGATTGTGGCCCGGGCATCGCGGAAGCCGAGCGCGAGCTGATCTTCCAGCGCTTCTGGCGCCGCGACCGCCAGCGCAGCGACGGCGCGGGCCTGGGCCTGTCGATCGTGCGCGGCGTCGCCGACGATCACGCCGCGACAGTCGCGGTAGAGAACCTTCCCGGCGGCGGTGCGGAGTTTACGCTGCGGTTCAGGCTGGCGGAGAAGACCGTCTCTTGTCCCTCTGCCCTTGCGGGAGAGGGTGGCTCGCCGCGTTAGCGGCGAGGCGGGCGAGGGGTTCTGTCCGCGTGTTGCGCTCTCGCCTGAGTGCGCTGAGACAACCCCTCATCCGGCGCCATAGCCGAAGCTTCGCTTCGGCGTTCTTGAGAACGGCGGCCAAAGGCCGCCTATGCCACCTTCTCCCGCAAGGGGAGAAGGGGAAAGGTAGTCGCTATTTCAGCTTGCCGGTGGACAAGTCCATGATCATGCGCGTGGCCAGATAGAGACGAGGCACGATGCTGTTGATCTGCACATATTCGGCATCGTTGGAATGCGCGCCGAAGCCCGACAGGCCCATGCCCTCCACCACGGCGCCGTTGGTCTTCAGCGCGGCAAACGCGGCGTCGGTGCCGCCTCCGGTCGCCTTCTCGTCGACCTTGAGTGGCATTCCGAGTTCCTGATAGATCGTCTTGCCGTAGGCCGCCACGCGGCGCGAGGCGTCGTTGGCTTCTAGCGGCGGTCGACGCACCTCGAATTTCAGCTCGACCTTGGAGTCGGGCAGCAGGCGGTTCCTGATCCTGTCCTGCAGTGCCTTCTCCAGCTCGTCGAAATCCGCCACCTTCAGCGCACGCGCATCGGCCTGGGCCGTGGCGTCGGCAGGGATCACGTTGCGATTGGTGCCGGACCTGGAGACGGTCCAGTTCAGCTTCAGGCCCTGCTCGGGTTTGGACAGATCCTTCATCTGCAGCACCTGGTGCGAGAGCTCGTACAGCGCATTGACGCCGCCCTCCGGCCTTGCGCCCGCGTGCGACGACTTGCCGTGCACCGTCAGATAGGCCGAGCCGATGCCGCTGGTGGCGAGGCGCAGCGTGCCGTCGGTACCGCCGCCTTCGAACGAGAACACGACGTCCTGATCGGAGGCGAAGCGGGTGATGGTGCTGCGCCAGCCGGGCGATGAGATCTCCTCGTCGCCGTTGGTGAGCACCGTGAGCGTGCCGTAATCCCTGAAGTTCAGCTTCTGCAGCAGCGCCACGACATGGAGAATGAGCGCGACGCCCTGCTTGTCGTCGGCAATGCCGAGGCCATAGGCCTTGTCGCCGTCGATGCGGAACGGTTGGTCCTTCAGCATGCCCTTCAGGTACACTGTGTCCATGTGGGCGATCAGCATGATCTTCTTGCTGCCGGTGCCCTTGAAGACGGCGTGCACGGCCGGGCCGATCTTCTCGGGCGTATCGTCGAGGCGATAGACGTCGGCGGGTTGCAGGATCTGCGTTGTGCCGCCGAGCTGCCTGAGCTGCCCTGCAACGCGCTCGGCGATCTGGTTCAGGCCGTCGATGTCCTTGCTGCCGGATTCGATGCTGACGAGATCGCGCAGCGTGTCGAGCAGCGGCTGCTGCTCCTGTTGCGCCAGCGCATGGATATCGGCCGTGGCATTCGCATTGGGCTCGGCATGCGCCACGGTTGCAGCACATGCCAGCCAGAGCGATGCGACTAACGAGCCAACGAGTGACGGAGCGGGGTGCGATCGAGGCATGCGCGGCGGCCCATAAGTTGAGGATGGCCCGGCATGCCCGTGCTGCCGGCGCTTGTCACGCGCGCCCGCGCGCGTCATGCCCCGCTTGGGCGGAACATGACGGCGCCGACGTTCGCTACTTCTGCGGCGGGCCGAGATCCAGCGGCGGCAGCTCGATCTGCGGCACCTCGATCTTGACCTTGTCGAGGTCGACATTGACCGGCTTGTCCAGCAGGCCCGTCACCGTGATGGGGAAGGCGATCACGATCAGCACCATGATCATCTGAAGGCCGATCCAGGGCATCGCGCCCCAATAGATGTCCGAGCTCTTCACTTCCTTCGGCGCCACGCCGCGCAGATAGAACAGCGCGAAGCCGAACGGCGGATGCAGGAACGAGGTCTGCATGTTGACGCAGAGCATCACGCCGAACCAGATCAGGGCCGGCCCGTCGCCGACGACGGGTCCCAGAATCTTCTGCGCGATCGGCGCGATCATCGGCAGGATGATGAAGGCGATCTCGAAGAAGTCGAGGAAGAACGCCAGGAAGAAGATGAAGAGGTTGATGAAGATCAGGAAGCCCCAGACGCCGCCGGGCAGCGAGGTCAGGAGGTGCTCCAGCCAGACGCCGCCGGAGACGCCCAGGAACACGACCGAGAAGCAGGTCGAGCCGATCAGGATGAAGGTGACCATGCAGGTGAGGCGCATGGTGGACTCGTAGCCCTGCTTGATGAGGTCGCGCAGGTCGGGGATGCGCGCGGCCTCGATGCAGATCCAGGCCACCGCGAGATAAGTCACGGCGAACGCGATCTTGAAGATCAGGTTCTCGGTGAACAGCATCGCGACGATGGTGCCGATGCCGGCAGCGATCACGCCTGCTATCAGCACCTTGCGGCCGGTCGAGGAGAAATCCTTGTGATGGATTGCGGCGAGCACGATGGCGCCGACCGCGCCCATGGCGCCGGCTTCCGTCGGGGTCGCAAGGCCCATCATCATGGTGCCGAGCACGACGAAGATCAGCACGGCCGAGGGAATGATGCCCATCAGGCACTTCTTCCATAGCGGCCAGCCGGTCAGCGTGCGAGCTTCCTTCGGCACCGGCGGCACATGGTCGGGCTTGATCAGGCCGAGAATGAAGGTGTAGCCGGCGAACAGCATGATCTGGAACACCGAGGGGCCCCAGGCGCCGAGATACATGTCGCCGACCGACTTGCCGAGCTGGTCGGCGAGTACGATCAGCACCAGCGAGGGCGGCACCAGCTGCGTGATCGTGCCAGAGGCCGCGAGCACGCCGGTGATGTAGCGCATGTTGTAGCCGTAGCGCATCATCACCGGCATCGAGATCAATGCCATGGCGATGACCTGCGCCGCCACCGTGCCGGTGATGGCGCCGAGGATGAAGCCGACGATGATCACGGAATAGCCGAGGCCGCCGCGGACCGGGCCGAACAACTGGCCCATCGAATCCAGCATGTCCTCCGCGAGCCCGCATCTCTCCAATATGGCGCCCATGAAGGTGAAGAAGGGAATCGCCAGCAACAGCTCGTTGGAGAGCACGCTGCCGAATACGCGGCCGGGAATCGCCTGGAGGAAGTTGAGGTCGAAGAACCCGAGATGGATGGCGAGGAATCCGAAGGAAAGGCCGACGGCCGCCAGCGTGAACGCGACGGGGAAGCCGATCAGCATCGCCAGAACCAGGCCGCCGAACATCAACGGCGGCATCATCTCCAGCGTAATCATTGGGTCGGCCTCTCGTACTTGGCGTCGATCGTCACATAGCCCTGGAGAGCCGCGATACGCTTGATGACTTCGGAAACACCCTGGAGCGCCAGCAACACGAAGCCGGCGGGAATCACGAACTTGATGGGCCAGCGGACCAGGCCGCCGGCATTGCCCGACATCTCGCCGACGTCATAGGCCTGCATGAAGAACGGCCAGGACAGGTAGGCGAGCAGGAGGCAGGAGGGGATCAGGAAGAACAGGGTGCCGATCATGTCGAGCCAGAGCTGGCCGCGCTCGGACAGGGTCAAATAGAAGATCTCGACCCGCACATGTTCATTGCGCTTGAAGGTGTAGGACGAGCCGAACATCACGAGGATCGCGAACATGTACCATTGCAGCTCAAGCCAGCCGTTCGAGGAGTAGCTGAAGGCATAACGGATCATGGCGTTGACCGCGCTGACCAGGCACGCCAGGAGCACGAGAAGATTACAGACGTAGCCGATCTTCTCATTGAGGAGGTCGATGGCGTTGCTCACCGCCAGCAATGGACGCATCTTAGTTTCTCTCCGTCGCGGCGATGAGCATCATCCGGAAACGTGCGAAGCGGTTTTCCGAAGAGATCATGCTCGAACAACAACACGGGGCGCGATGATGATTGATCCTCGTCTCATCGCGCTTTGGACTTCACGGGAGGCATCGGCACGCATCGCTCAGCCCGCATGCTCATGCATGTGGCCACACGGCTCGTTTTCCGGAGCGATTACGGCGTCAGTCCTCCCCTCGTGCCTTGCCGTCTTGACCGCGACCGCCAAAGGGGCAGGCCGGCTTATTGCTGCCGGGCAAGCAAAGGCGGTCGCACCAAACCAGCGGGTTTGCGTGCCGTCAATCGGAAAATGGGCAAATTGACGCGCGGTCAAAAGCTTAGGTTGGCGGGGGAGCGGGCCGAATCCTCAGCCGCCGGTGACGCTCATGTGCCTGGAGACGCTGGGGCGGTCGTGGCGGCGGTCGATGATGAAGTCGTGGCCCTTGGGCTTCAGCCCTATCGCGCGGTCGATCGCATCCGCAAGCAGCATATCGTCGCTCGATGCACGCAGAGGTTTGCGCAAATCGGAGGCATCCTCGTGACCGAGGCAGGTGTGCAGCGTTCCCGTGCAGGTGATGCGCACCCGGTTGCAGGATTCACAGAAATTATGGGTCATCGGCGTGATGAAGCCGAGCTTGCCGCCGGTCTCGGCGATGCTGACATAACGCGCCGGCCCGCCGGTGCTCTCAGTCAGATCCGTCAGCGTGAACTGCTGGGCGAGGCGCGCGCGCACCAGCGACAGCGGCAGATACTGGTCGATCCGTCCCGATCCGATCTCGCCCATCGGCATCACCTCGATCAGCGTCAGCCCCATGCCGTTGCCGTGGGCCCAGCGCATCAGCTCGGGGATCTCGTCCTCATTGAGGTTCTTCAGCGCCACCGCGTTGATCTTCACGCTAAGGCCTGCGGCGCGCGCGGCCTCGATGCCTTCGAGCACCTTGTCGATCTCGCCCCAGCGCGTGATCTCGCGAAACTTCCTGGGATCGAGCGTGTCGAGCGAGACGTTGATACGGCGGACGCCGCAATCGGCGAGCTCGCTTGCATGCTTGGCGAGCTGCGTTCCGTTGGTCGTCAGCGTCAGTTCGTTCAGCGCGCCACTCGTCAAATGACGCGACAGCGAGCGGACCAGCGTCATCACGTTGCGCCGGACCAGCGGCTCGCCGCCTGTGAGTCGCAGCTTCTTCACACCCTTGGCGATGAAGGCCGAGCAGAGCCGGTCGAGTTCCTCCAGCGTCAATAGGTCCGCCTTGGGCAGGAACGTCATGTCTTCCGACATGCAGTAGAAACAGCGCAGGTCGCACCGGTCGGTGACCGAGACGCGCAAGTACGAGATGGTCCGCCCGAACGGATCGGTCATGGCGCTCGACAGCGCGGCGCGGGGGCTCGCGGAAGATCCGTTCATACCAAATGCCTTGTCACTTACGGCGACGGGCGCACCTTTGCTTCAGTGGTGCTCTGGCAGCAATCTAAGCATCGGACGCGCCAAGGACAATCGGGTTGATGCCGAGGTCAGTGCCGGCCCGCATTCGGGTCGGGGAATGGCGAGGCCGCGGCCGCTGCAGCCTCGGCTGGCGCGGTGGCGGGCGCTGCTGCGGCCGGTTTCGGCTTTCTGGGCCGGTGCGGCTTGCGGACCGGTTTCGGCGGCGTGGCTGGCTGAAGCTCCGCGAATACCGGGCTCGGGTCGGTGGCGACCGAGGCGGGCGTGGTGAAGTCGCCGGGATTCCTGATCACGTTCACCGGCACGCTCGCCGGCTGGTAGTTGGCGAGGGCGTAGCTGACGGTGAAGGGAGCGTCGGGCGCGGGAACCGAGACGGAGCAGGGGGTCTTGCAGCCCGGACCGAGCGAGGTCTTGGCATCAGCGCCCGGCGGACTGGATTCAAGCTGGACCTGAACCGTCGGCGGCGCCGATTTGAACATGTCCCAGGACATTGAGGAGCAGCCGCCAAGACTTGTTGCCCCTAAAGCGCTTGCTCCCGCTAGCGCAATCGCGATGACACGACGCATGAACCATCCATTTCTACTGCGACGAACCGCCGCATTCCCCGTCCGGACCTTAGGGGCGTCGCCTGGAGCAGGCAACTGGCGGGAAATGCATAGTTAATGGATGGTTAATGCGGGGTTATCTAAAATAATGAAGTGTTATCAGTGGTTTGACGGTGGCTTGAGAGGGCTAAGCCGACATCAGACTGCTGGCGGCGGCTGGCAGGTCGCGCATGTGATGGATCAGACGGTCCGGCTTCAGCTCGGCAATCGGCACGTCGGTGTAGCCGAAGCTGACCCCGATGACGGGCACCCCGGCTCGCCGGGCCACCCCGACATCGGTTCCGGCATCGCCGACCATGATGCTGGCCTTCAGCTCCCCGCCGGCCCTCGCCACGGTCTCCCGGAAAATGGTCGGGTCCGGCTTCTGGACGCCAAAGGTGTCAGCGCCGCAGATCGCCGCGAAGCGCCGGCTCAGGCCGAGCTGATCCAGGAGCCGCTTCGACAGCCATTCGAGCTTGTTGGTGCAGACCGCCAGCCGATGGCCCTGCGCCGCAAACTGGTCGAGCGCCGCCTCGAGCCCCTCGAAGGGGCGGGATTCGACGGCGATATGGTCGGCATAATAGGCGATGAAATCCGCCGTCAGCCGGTCCATCACCGCGACGGTGACCGTGCGGCCCTCGGCCTCCAGCCCCCGCTCGATCAGCTTCCGGGCTCCGGCGCCGATCATGTTGCGGGCCGACTGCACCGGCACGGGCGGCAGCCCCTCGCGGTCCAGTACGTAGTTCAGCGCGGTGATCAGGTCGGGCGCCGTATCCACAAGCGTGCCGTCGAGATCGAAGACGATGGTGTGACGGGAAATCATGTCGAAAGCGCTACCGGCCCGGCCGTACCGGCGCAAGGGGCGGGACCATAAGATCAGCTAATGGGTCTGGTCCCCAGACCCTGTTCTCCGGGGAAAAACGAGGCTACATAGGCCGCCGAAAGGGCTATATCGACGGTACCTTCGTGAATTTAAAGGCGGGCACAAACGTGAACATGGACCAGTTGAAGCGGCAGGCTGCGGCGCGCGCGCTCGAGGAGGTGCGCGACGGCATGCAGCTCGGGCTCGGTACCGGCTCGACCGCCAAGCATTTCGTCGAGCTGCTCGGCGACCGCGTGCGCGCCGGACTCAAGGTGATCGGCGTGCCGACTTCCGAGGCGACCCGCGCCGACGCCGAGCGCTGCGGCGTGCCGCTGACAACCCTGGACGACATCGACCATCTCGACATCACCGTGGACGGTGCCGACGAGATCGATCCGGCGCTCAACCTCATCAAGGGCGGGGGCGGCGCGCTGCTGCGCGAGAAGATCGTGGCGGCTGCCTCGGATCGTATGATCGTGATTGCCGACGACACCAAATGGGTGCCGACGCTTGGCCGCTTTCCGCTGCCGATCGAGGTCATCCCGTTCGGGCTTGGCGCGACGCGCCGGGCGATCGAGAAGGCATTTGCGGGATGCGGCGTTTCCGGGCAAATGGCGGTCCGCAAGGCCAGGGATGGCCACGTTTTCGTCACCGATGGCGGCCACTGGATCGTCGATGCCCAGCTCGGACGGATTGAGGATCCTGCCAGCCTCGCCGAGGCGTTGAGCGCGATCCCCGGCGTGGTCGAGCATGGGTTGTTCATCGGCTTGGCCAGCTCGGCTGTTCTGGCGGGTGGCGAGGGAATCCGCGTGATTGAACGGCGAAAGCCGAAAGGAGACTAGGAATGAAGAGCGTTTTGAAATTTTTGCCGGCCGCGGCGCTAGCGGCAGGGTTGTTCATTTCGGCAGCTCCGGCCATTGCGCAGCAGGGGACTCCGCCGAAGTCGTCTCCGGCCGCCATCGCTGCGGCCAAGGAGGTCCTCGCGATGAAGAACGCGAGCGCCATGTACGCCAATGCCGTGCCAGGCATGGTCGAGAAGACCAAGGTTGCGCTGATCCAGCAGAACCTCAACTACCAGAAGGACCTCAACGAGGTGGCGGTGATCGTCGCCCAGCAGCTCGCCGGCCGCGAGAAGGAGATCACCGAAGGCATGGCCCAGGTCTATGCCAGCGAGTTCACCGAGCAGGAGCTCAAGGATCTCGTCACCTTTTACAAGTCGCCGCTCGGCCAGAAGCTGATCACGGCTGAACCCAAGGCTATCGGATTGAGCATGGCCTTCATGAATTCCTGGGCCCAGAACTTCACCGAGACCGTGATGGGTGCCTTCCGCGCCGAGATGCGCAAGCGTGGCAAGGACATCTGACAGACACTATCTGATCGGAGATCCCTAAAGCGCGTCATCGCGCTTTAGGTTGTCATTTGAGCATGATCTCCGCGCAAACGCGTTCAGCGTTTGTCGCGAGGGAAAATCGCCCGGATCTTGCTGTAGAGGTCGGAGTGGACAATGGCTGAATTCGACGTCGACCTCTTCGTCATCGGTGGTGGTTCGGGCGGCGTACGTGCCGCCCGCATCGCGGCCGGTTACGGCGCGCGCGTGATGATCGCGGAAGAGTACCGCATGGGCGGGACCTGCGTGATCCGCGGCTGCGTGCCGAAGAAGCTGTTCGTGATCGGCTCGCATTTTCGTCACGAGCTCGAGGACGCCGCGGGTTTCGGCTGGACCGTTCCGCCCGTCACCTTCGACTGGCCGACGCTGATCGCCAACAAGGACAAGGAGATTGCGCGGCTGGAGGCTGCGTACACGACGAACGTCGAGAAGTCAGGCGCACAGATCGTCAAGAGCCGTGCGGTGATCGAGGACAGGCACACCGTCCGCCTGCTCGAGAACGACAGGAAGATCACGGCAAAATACATTCTCATCGCCACTGGCGGCGCGCCCAACCACGGCGCTGCCATCCCCGGCATCGAGCATGTGATCTCCTCGAACGAGGCGTTCCATCTGAAACATCTGCCGAAGCGTATCGTGATCCAGGGCGGCGGCTATATCGCGCTGGAATTCGCCGGCATCTTCGCCGGCTTCGGCTCCGACGTCACCGTGGTCTATCGCGGCGACAACATCCTGCGCGGATTCGACGAGGATGTTCGCGCTCACGTCCGCAGCGAGATGGAGAAGCAGGGCATCACCGTTCTCACCGGCTGCACGGTGGCCAAGGTCGATCGCCATGGCGAGGAATTCACCACGCATTTGTCAAACGGGTCGAGTGTCGCTTCCGACCAGGTGATGTTCGCGATCGGCCGCCATCCCGCCGTCGCGAATCTCGGCCTGGAGAACGCTGGCGTCGCCATCAATCCGAAGAACGGCGGCATTGCGGTGGATGGTTTCTCGAGGAGCTCGGTCGACAGCATCTTCGCGATCGGCGACGTCACCCATCGCTTCAATCTGACGCCGGTCGCGATCCGAGAGGGCCATGCCTTCGCCGACACCGTGTTCGGCAAGCGCGAGGTGAAGGTCGATCACGCCAACATCCCGACCGCCGTGTTCTCGCAGCCGGAGGTCGGCACCGTCGGCCTCACCGAAACCGAGGCGCGCGCACAATTCAGCCACGTCGACATCTACAAGACGACCTTCCGTCCCATCAAGGCGACGATGTCTGGTCGCGATACCCGCGTACTGATGAAGCTCGTCGTCGACGGCGCATCCGATCGCGTGCTCGGCTGCCACATCGTCGGCGATTGCGCCGCCGAGATCATCCAGGCGGTCGCGATCGCGGTGAAGATGAAGGCGACCAAGGCCGATTTCGACGCGACGATTGCGCTGCATCCGACAGCGGCCGAAGAGCTCGTCACCATGCGCACGCCGACCGCGCGCCATGTGCGCCAGGCGGCGGAGTAGGGCCAGCGCTTACCCGTACAAGTACCCGACCGGCTTTCCTTCGGTGCGCAGGGGACGAATGTCCTTTTGCGTGATGATCTGGCCGGCGAGGCCGTCGATCTCGTCGCGCTGCGTCGGCGTCCAGCCGCGCAGGTTGTCCATGCCCTTCAGAAGGCCGAGTCGGAGGACTTGCGTGTTTTCGCCGACGCCTGTGAGGCTGATCGAGCTCTTTCCCGCCGTCACCACATCACCAGCTGCGAGCTCAAAAATCTCTCCGGCCTTGTTCCTGAATTCGGCCGTGCCGCGAATGCCGCGGTAGATCACGACCTCGCCCTTGGCGAAGCTCGTGGCGTCCGCGGCTGTCGACGTGCTCTTCGGCAGGAGCGACTGGCCGCGCGGGTCGGTCGCGACGATATGGCCAGTGACGAGACGACCGCTCGGTACCTCGATCCCGATATCGCGCACGTACACCGGCATGGCTGATTTGACCGTACCATCGGTGAGCGGCTTGAACAGCGCATCCAGAGCCAGCGGGTCCTGAAGCCAGAAGCCTGCATTGGCCGGACGATCATGCAGCGGGTGGCTCCAGGCCACGCGTGGCGTCTCGGCCTCGTCGATCTGGTCCGGACCGACGATGGTCGGGTTGGGAAAGGTGGTCGGATCGGTGATGAAGGCTTCGAGGAATTTGCCCGAGTAGCCCATCGAAATCGGATCCGGCACCACGGTCTGTGGCGTCTTCAGGTTCTCTTCGGTCGACAGTCCCGACCAGGTGTAGAACAGCTGGCGGTGCACGATCGCGCTCTGCAGCATCACTGCGCCTGGGCCGACGTTGTAGAAGCGGCCATCGTAGTCGAAGGTGAACGCGCCCGAGGTGACCAGCACGAGCTGAAAGCCGCCCGGCGGCAGGTGAAGATGGAAGTCAGTGGGGCCGGTGTCGGGGCGGTAGATCGGGAGATTTGTCGCGACTTCGTGGAGGAGGAAGGTTTCGTTGTTGGCGTGAAAGCCCTCGTTCGCGCGGTTGTAGAGTGCTTGTGGCCGGTAGGTCGCCTCAAACTTCGCATTCCGGTCGCGATCGATCGCCACGAAATCCTGATCGTTGAGGCGAAGGGGCGCGCCATTCGGGCGTGTCAGGCCACTGAGTTTGATATCGCCGGCAGCATGCACGTTCATGGCATTCTCCGATCTGCGCCATTCATCCCGGAGCTGGGCGCAAGCATCTTGCAGCTCCAAATCGCAACACGGCAGGGAATCGGGCCTCATGGTGCCGTGCGAATTTTGGGCCAGTTGGAGTGCAGCGCGGCGCATGGGCTCTTCGGCGCCACGCGGCAAGAAGAAAAATCGAGGTTGCGCCTGAGGTTAGGTGGCCCGTTTCACCAACTCGCCTGGCCTTCTTGGCGAGGCGCGCGATCCCGGCGACGAGACGTATCTTTGTCTAATTTGTCGGCAGGACTTGCCAACACGGGGCACCCGCGCGGGTCGCACGCGGCGGCTGACCTGATTCTGGTTCGATCTCAGCCCTTGGCACAGCCGGTATGGCGGAATGCATCGGCCTCCGGGGGATTGCCCGGAGGTTGTCTTGTAAGCCGAGACAGCGTTTTCGTGCAGTTCCAATCCGGGAGTTTCCATGCCGAACGGCTACGGAAAGCCGCAGGAAGTCGCCCGCTATCTTGCCAAGATGTGCACCGAGCTGCGCGAGATGGCGCACCGGGCCGATCTGCCCTTCCTGGCCCATCTGCTCAGCATGGTGATCCTGCAGGCCGGAAAACACTTTCACGCGGACGGGCAGGAGTTTCGTAGAGCCCCCGAAGCTCAGTCAAACGACTGAAGTGCGGCCCGTTCGGGCTTGCCTGTCGGACTGTCCGCCCACTTCGCCATTTCCATCGTCCGCGCGTCAACGCCTTCGCACCAGAAGCAGCTGGGCTTTGTCGCTCCCTTTTTGGACAGGATGGGGACCATGCCGTGGCCGCAGCCGGCGCAATAGGTGACGTGATTCATGCGTTCCTCCAGGACACACCCAAACTCAGGAGCGACGTTATCGTTCCCAAAGCTTGCGCGGGCGCTTTGACAGCGCCGGAATGGCGCCTCCGATTGGAGCGCTCGTTCCTGACATCGTCGATAGCAATCCATCGTGACACGGCTGCGAAGTCGTCACCGCTTTCGCGATGGGCGCGAAGCTGGAATTCGGCTGGGCTGCCGCGCTCCACGATGGTGCGGCAATGCGCGACCTCGAGGCACGCAACTAAAGCGCGGCCGGGTGCTCGGTCGTGTGACCACGCGGGACAGCAGTTCCGAGATCGCGAGGTGCCACCAACGATCCGCACCACGTGAGGGTTCCAGATGCCGGGCCGAAACAGGTGCGGCGCGGAGTGGGGTTGCCTTGATCCCATCGCCGTGTAGAACAGCGTTCGGGTGCTCGCTGCATTGGGGCGGCGACAGGTCAAGCGATGGTCGGGCCGCCACGCGGAAAGCGTGTGCCCATGAACGATCAGCTGCCGGGCAGGGACCTGTCCAAAACCCAACCTTTCGTCGAGCGAGCGCTCGCCACACTTCAGCATTTCCTGCATGTCGAGGCTGTCAGCGGTGCCGTGCTGCTGGTGGCTGCGGCCGCTGCGCTGCTGTGGGCCAACTCGCCCTTTGCGCACGCGTATCATGACCTCTGGAACCTGCCGATTTCGCTTCGCCTCGGCGAGTTCGTCTTCGTCAGATCGCTGCACTTCTGGATCAACGACGCGCTGATGATGGTGTTCTTCCTCGTCGTCGGCATGGAGATTCGCCGCGAGATTCACGAGGGTGCGCTCAGCAGGTTTGATCAGGCCATTCTGCCGGTGCTGGCCGCCTTGGGCGGTGTCGTTGTCCCTGCGCTGATCTACCTGAGCTTCAACAACGTCGCCGCGCGCGGCCAGGGCTGGGCAATACCCACCGCAACCGACATCGCATTCGCCGTCGGTGTGCTCGCGCTGCTCGGACGATCGATCCCCGCCAACATCAGGGTATTTCTGCTGGCGCTCGCCATCATTGACGACATCGTCGCGGTGGTCATCATCGCGATGTTCTACAGCAGCGGGCTCGATCTCAACGGCTTTGTCATCGCATCGCTCGGCGTTCTGATCGCGTTTGGCTTTCAGTGGCTCGGCCTGGCCTCCGCGTTCGCCTACGTTCTGCCGGCGTTCATCGTCTGGGCGGGCCTTCTCATCGCCGGTGTTCACCCGACGCTCGCAGGCGTCGTGCTCGGCCTGATGACACCGGTGCGGTCGGCCCGTCCTGAGATTGAGCCGCCCGTCGTCCGCGTTCAGACGGCGCTGCATCCCTGGGTCGCCTACGGGATCATGCCGCTGTTCGCGCTGGCGAATGCCGGTGTCAATTTCACCGGCACGGAACTTAGTGGCGGCGCGCAGTTCGTGACGCTCGGGGTTGCACTCGCGCTGTGCGCGGGAAAGCCGATCGGGGTGATCGCCGCGACGTGGCTTGCGGTGCGCACAGGTTGGTGCCGACTGGCACCGGACGTTTCATGGGGCGGTGTCTGTCTCGTCGGGCTCCTGGCGGGCATCGGCTTCACGATGTCGATCTTCATCGCCATGCTCGCGTTCACGGACGACAAGCTGCTGAATGCAGCGAAGTTCGGCGTGCTGCTCGGCTCGCTGATCTCCGTGACGCTCGGCCTCGGGTGGGGAGCAGAATACGCCCAGCGCCTCCGCAAGGAGACCGAAGCCTGACGCGTGTCCCGTTTCAGCGCACGCGAGTGCGTCACACTGGAAGCGGGATCAAGGGCGCAACCTCGCGATCCCGCGCGTTGTCGCTTGCCGCAAGCCCTTGTGCGACGCCGACGCGGTCGGCTTCCGGGCGATTCTGGCTCATCTTGCGCTTGCCCTCGAACCGTACGACGGGAATGCGCACGCCCACGATCCCGCGCAATTGCGCGGCGATGAAGTCGGCGGGGGCTTCGCCGACGGCCCAGGGTTTCGCACGCGATCCTTCGTGCCTGTTCGTCAGTCGCGTCACCGCATCGAGCAGACGTTCCGGTTCCTGGAAGAACTCCACCGGGCCATAGGCATGGACTGCGATGTAGTTCCAGGTCGGCACGACCTTTCCGGTTTCCTGTTTGGTAGCGTACCAGGACGGCGTCACATAGGCGTCGGGGCCGCTGAAGATCGCCAGCGCATTTCCGATCGGGGGCAGCTGCCATTGCGGATTGGCCTTGGCCACATGCCCGTACAGCACGCCATGCTCGCCTTCGCTCTCGTCGAGGAAGAGGGGGAGTGGGGTGGCGAGCGGGCCCTCGGTGGTGGCGGTCACGAGGTTGGCGAGGCGGGCGCCGCGAATGGTCGCCCGGATGCTCTCGATGTCGTCGTCCCTGAAGGCGGGAGGGATGTACATGGCTGTCTCCGATGTTGGTGCGGAGATAGCCGGAAGCTGGTCTGCAGGAAACGGCCAGTTTTCGATGATTGTGTCAGTCCAGTTGGTCGATGGCCTGCGCCAGAAGCTTGCAGCCGCGTTCGATCTGGGCGATCTCAAGCGCCGAATAGCCCATGACGAGGCCGACCGACTTCCGGGATCGTCTGCTGCCTGTCGAGCGGCTGTCGAACAGGGCCGAGACGGGATAGATGCCAACACCCTTTGCGCGGGCCGCCTTGATCAAGGCATCCTCGCGCTTCTGCGGCAGATCATCGAACCAGGCCACCACGTGCAAGCCGGCGGCCGCGCCGTCGATCCTGACGCGATCTGCGAACCGGCGGCGCAGTGCGCCGAGCAGCGCCTGCCGGCGTTCGGCGTTGCGCCGGCGCGCGCGCCTGACATGGCTCTCATAGGCGCCGCTCTCCAGCATCGCAGCGAGAGCGTCCTGTTCGATGAGCGGCGTGTGCCGGTCCATGATCTGCTTGGCAGAAGCGAACAGGTTGCGCAGCCCGGCGGGGACGACCAGGTAGCCGATCCGCAAGGTCGGGGAGAGCGTCTTGGAGACGGTCCCGAGATAAATCACGTTGTCGCTTCCCTCCAGCGCATGCAGCGGCGGGATCGGCTTGGTGTCGTAGCGATACTCGCTGTCGTAATCGTCCTCGATCACATAAGCATCGAACTTCCTGGCCCAGGCGAGCAGTTGATGCCGGCGCCCGATCGGCATGACCCCGCCGAGCGGATATTGATGTGACGGCGTCACATAGGCGAGGCGGGCTTCGACGCCATCGAGCCGCTCGGTCTGGAGGCCCTCCGCGTCGACCGGGATGGGCATCGCCCCGGCGCCCGTCGCGGCAAAAGTGTGCCGCGCCATCTGGTAGCCGGGATCCTCCATCACGAAGCGGTCGCCGGTGTCGAGCAGCAGGCGCGCGCAGATGTCGAGGCCCTGCTGCGAGCCGTTCACCACGACGATCTGCTCGACGTCGCAACGTATGCTGCGCGATCGCCACAGGTAACCCTGAAGCGCCGTGCGCAGCCGCAACGAGCCGCTGGGATCGTCATAGGCGAGCCGCTCGGGCTTGCGCGCCATCGCAGCAGTCACGGCTTTCTTCCATGCCAGCACCGGGAAGTCCGACGGCGCGAGCTCGCCATAGCGGAAGTTCGCTACGAGTCCGCGCGGCGGCTCGGTCCAGCGGGGCGGGTCCTGCCGCAGCCGCTCGCCGAATGCCGACAGATGCACCTTGCGCGCCGAGGGCCGGGCTGCGGCGCGCGTGCGTCCCCGTTCGACGACCGCCGCGCGGGCCACGCGCGGCCGGGCGCCATGGCGGGTCTCGATGAAGCCTTCAGCGGCGAGCTGTTCGTAGGCGACGGTGACGGTGGAACGCGCCACGCCCATCTCGCCGGCCAGCGCGCGCGAGGACGGCAGCAACCCGTCCGTTCCGTACACACGCGCCATGATCTGCTCTTTGAGCGCCTCGTAGATCCGGCGCGCGCCCATACGACCGGCGCGGGGTTCCGGGCGTGTTTTCATCTGGATCATCCACATTCCAAGCCGGCACCCACCGGAATCGTGGGTGTTGGAATGTGGTTCTAATCCTGTCCGCCGAGAGTTGCGACGTAGGCCTTGCCGTAAGGAAAGAAACGTTCCTTGTGGCCCTGCTGCCAAAGCGTCTTGAGCCCGGGCGCGGTAATGTCCCAATCCGGACGGCAATTCATGCTGACCTCCCTGAGGTCCTGGCGGAGTTCTTCGACGGTCGGACGTCCGAAGAACCAGTAGCCGTTGTAGATCTTGTGAACGACCAGGGCAGGCTTCAGCACGATGACATGCGGAATCATCGGATTGTGAACGGGATCCGTGTATTCGGCGATGTCGAGATCCTTCTGGACGATGCGCCGTGGGTCGGAGAGAAAAGGCCAGTGGGCTCCTACGCCGCTGCGGTACTCGATGGTCTCAGTGATCGTGTCGGTCGTAATCGTGACCATCCGGCAATAGCCCACCTCCATCTCCCGATGCAGTTGCAGCAATCCTTCGGCCTGCCGTCGATCCTTTGGACAGAAGCCGCCGCGGCCAAGCACGAGCACCATGGGATCGCCGCCCTGCAACTCCGAGAGTTTCCGGTGCTTGCCGGTGTGGTCGCTGAGCTCATAGTCGGGGAAAATCGTCCCCTGCGTGATGTCGGGTCTCATCTTAAATCCCTCCGTTGTTGGACGAAGTCGTGTCAGAAGCCGATCAGAGATCGAGGACGACGTCTTCTTTCGGCCGCGAGCAGCAGATCAGGACGTTTCCGTCCGCGGGTGCGTCGAGCGGATCCGGTCCATAGCTGACCGCCCCTGAGACGAGCCCGCTTTCGCAATTGTGGCAGACGCCCGTCCGGCACGACCAGCGCACGGGGACGTCGCAAGCTTCGGCCAGTTCGAGCAGGCTGCCATATGATGGTCCCCAGCAGACATTGAGCCCGCTGCGCGCGAACGAAACCATCGGACCCGGGCCCGGAGCGCCGGCCGGCACATGCGCGGGCTTCCGCGGCGCTGCCGCGATGCCGGGCGTCATGGATGACCTGGAGCCGAACAGTTCGGTGTAGATGTGATCAGGCGCGACGCCCAAGGTGGCCAGGCCAGTTGTGAGGTCGCTCATGAACGTCGCCGGTCCGCACAGATAGAAGTCGCTGTCTTGCGGGACGTTGAGCCGCTGGACCAGGCGCAGATCCAGATGTCCGGCGGTGTCGAAATCCGTCTCGGGACGATCGCCCGGATCGGGTGCGCTGTAGCAGACATGACTGTGCTGGTGAGCCAGCGAGCCCAACAGCCCGCGCACCTCGGCGGCGAACGCATGCTCGCGGCCGTTGCGGGTGCCATGCAGCCACCAGATCTCTCGCGTCGATCCTTCCGCGGCGAGCGCGTGGAGCATTGCGAGCACGGGTGTCACGCCGATGCCGGCACTCAGCAAGACAACCGGCCGCGTACCTTGCCGCAGCGTGAAACTGCCGCGTGGCGCACCGATTTGCACGACGTCCCCAACGCGCAGTTCGTCGGCGACGTAATTGCTGGCCGCGCCGTGCGCTTCCCGCTTGATGCTGAGGCGCCAGGATGCCGCATCGGAGCGGCTCGACAGCGAATAGCTGCGCGTCATCGCGGGGGCGGCGGCGGGCCCGAGCCGCACGACGACGAACTGGCCGGGCAGGGCAGCGGCCACGGGATGTCCGTCCGTGGGTTCGAGGATCAGCGAGGTCACGTTGCCGCTTTCGGCGATCTTGCGCGATACGCGAAATGGCCGGAAACCACGCCAGGCCGGAGCTGGGCTTGCCCCCGGACCGAGCCCGGCGTTTCCCGCTGCCGTAGTCTCCGTGTGCTGCTGCTCGAGCAGTGCCGCGAAGGAATGATGCCAGCCGCGGCTCAGCGCCGGAATCCGCAGCGCGCGCTGCAGGCGATCGTGCGGGTGAGGGGGCAGGTAAAGCAGCGCGTTGATCTCGAACACGCTCATGCGCTCGGGCCCGCCGGCGACCTGTGTGATCTCGTCACCGGCCTCGACGTCGCCTTCTTCGATCACACGAAAATAGAAACCGGGCCGGCCGTGCTTGACGAGGAGGGCGGCCATGTCCGGCTCCTCCATGCGAATGCCCAGCCGGTAGCAGGTGACGCGCGGTTGCGTCACCTCGAACAGGGCGGAGCCGATCTTGTAACGGTCTCCAATGCAGACTTCGGTATCGGCGAGCCCCTCGACGGTGAAGTTCTCGCCGAATTGACCATGGACGAGATTTGGTCGACCGAGCTGGTTCTGCCAGTACCGATAGGAATCGTCCTGATAGACGAACACGGCGCGGTGTTCGCCGCCGTGACCCGCCGTATCGCCCTGGCCGTCGCCGTCGATGTTGAGCCGGCGCACCCTGCGCGGGCCTTTGACGGGCGCCTTCCAGATTCCGGTATGGACGGTTCTGCCCTGCCAGGCGATGTCGCGTGGCAGGCCGACATTGACGGAAAGCAAACGTGCCATGGGTGTTCCCCGGCGTGACCAGCGCTGCCCGCAGTCGGGCAAATTCCAGATTGCCGCACCGTCAATCTGCATCCAGGTCGGGCTTTTGGCCCGTTAGTCGTTGTTAGACGTTGCTAGACAGCCTTGCCGCCGGCTGTCTGCGCTCCAATCTGAGTGGGCGTGGAGCATGGCTCGATCCTCCGCCGTGCCGGCGGCGTTCGCAAGAGAGCTGAGTTCACAAGACGGGAGATCGCGATGGACGATCAGGCGGTGCTGGCGGCGCTCCGGCGCCATTGGGAGGCTTCGGACGCGAACGATTTCGAGGCCGAGCATGACATCTATCGCGAGGATGCGGTGCTCGACTATCCGCAGTCCGGCGAGCGCATCCGCGGTCGCAGGAACATCCAGGAGAGCCGCTTTGTGCAGCCGAACAAGAAGCGTTTCACGGTCCGGCGGATTGTCGGCGGGGGCGATCTCTGGGTGAGCGAATTCGTCCTGACCTATGACGGGGTGCCGTCCTATGTGGTCAGCATCATGGAATTCCGTGAAGGATTGGTGACGCACGAAACGCAATATTTCGGCGATCGGTTCGACCCGGCTCCGTCGCGTGCGCATCTTGTCGAGCGAGTGGGATAGGACGCGCGCTCCGCCCCGTCATTGCGAGCGCAGCGAAGCAATCCAGCGTCTTTCCGCGGAGGGATTCTGGATTGCTTCGCTGCGCTCACAATGACGATGTTGATGCAGCTGCGGCCCGAAACGTAGTCTCGTGTCCAGGCGCGCTTAACCAATTCAGCAACGTGGAACTGATGCGGCCGCTGGTCGCAGGCTCGTCGCCTTGATTCCGGCCGATCCGGCTTTATGTCTGATACTAACAAGAATCCGGGCCCCTCTGGCGAGGCCGTCGGCAATGCCGGCAAACCTCGCGATGTCGGATGACCTGTCCCGCGCGAATGCGATGGATCGGCCGATCGTCGGGCCCCCTTAGTTCTCTCCGACTCAATCGTCCCCATCGAAGCTCCGCGCGGCCATTTCGCAAGATTGAGGAGCAATGATGTCTGACGCCGCCAGTTCAAATCCGATCGAGATCACCGAACCGTCCAGCCTCAATGAACAGGCTGCGGTCGCGCTGGTCATTGCCGGCGCGCTCGTCGCCGTGGCTGACCGACGGGTCTCGCCGGTCGAGCGCGACGAGGTGATCCGCTTCATCAGGGATCGTGGATTGGCGCCGTACATCGGCGACGACAGGCTGTTTGCGATGTTCGACGAACTGGCCGAGCGGCTCGAGGAGCCGGACTTTGCCAATGTGGTGATCGACACGCTGCGGCCGGTCTCGGATCTGCCGCTCGCAGCGCATCTGATGGAGCTGTCGGAGCGCGTTGCGGCCGCAGACGAGGATATTGACCCCCATGAAGTGCAGGCGATCAAGCTGTTGCGCCTGCTGACGCTGGTGTTGCCGCGCGCAAAACAAGTCGGGCCGGGTGCGATAAGCGCCGCCTCAAAGGAGTGTGCATGAGCGCAGCTTCGGACGAGCGCACGACAGGGACTAAGGACACCGGCCAGATGGCGGGTGGTGACCCGCGCCTCGACAAGCTCGTCCATCGCTTGCCGCCGCGCATGGAGGACACGGTCTCGTATCTGCTCAAGCCGTCAAGCCGCTGGGTGAGGATCCCCTCCGGCACGCTGCTCGTCGTCGGCGGCGTGTTCTCCTTCCTTCCGGTGCTCGGCGTCTGGATGCTGCCGCTCGGTCTGGCATTGCTCGCAGAAGACGTGCCTGCGCTGCGCTCCTCCCGCTCGAAGGTCCTGGATTGGGTCGAGCGGAAGAAGCCGCAATGGCTCGATCCCTCCGAAGCCAAGAATGATCAATCATGACTGAATTCATCACCGCCGACGCGCTGTCCGCGCTGCTCCAGGTCGTCTTGATCGACCTTGTGCTCGCCGGCGACAACGCCGTCGTCATCGGCCTTGCCGCCGCCGGCCTGCCGGCCGAACAACGCCGGCGCGCCATCGTCGTCGGCATCGTCGCGGCCACAGCGCTGCGCATCGTCTTTGCCGGCGTCGCGACCCAGCTCCTGCAGGTGATCGGCCTGCTGCTGGCCGGCGGCGTGCTGCTGCTCTGGGTGTGCTGGAAGATGTGGCGTGAGCTGCGTGAGCAGGCCGCGCACTCCAGCCAGCTTGCGTTCAGCCACGGCGGAAGCGCGGGCAGCGCATCGGTGCCGCGGAAAACCTTCGCGCAGGCAGCGTTGCAGATCGTTGCGGCCGACGTCTCGATGTCGCTCGACAACGTGCTCGCGGTCGCGGGCGCCGCGCGCGAGCATCCCTACATTCTTGCGTTCGGACTGCTGCTGTCGGTCGCGATGATGGGCGTTGCCGCAGACCTGCTTGGCCGCGTGCTGCAGAAGCAGCGCTGGATCGCCTATGTCGGGCTTGCCATCATCGTTTACGTCGCCTTCGAAATGATCTATCGCGGCTCGCTTGAGCTTGCGCCTGTCATCGCGAGTCTCTGAGGCGATCCGCAATCCGGAGTGATCAATGACGTCTGAACCCAAAGCACTTTCGGCGCACGACGCGCCGCGACCGCAAATCGGGCCGTTTGCCCAACTCATCTTCGGCTCGCGCTGGCTGCAGTTGCCGCTCTATGTCGGCCTCATCATCGCGCAAGGCGTGTATGTGCTGCTGTTCCTGAAGGAGCTCTGGCACCTGGTGGTGCACTCCTTCGACGCCAGCGAGCAGCAGATCATGCTGGTCGTGCTTGGGCTGATCGACGTCGTCATGATCTCGAACCTGCTGGTGATGGTGATCGTGGGCGGCTATGAGACCTTCGTCTCGCGCCTGAACCTGAATGGTCATCCGGATGAGCCGGAATGGCTCAGTCACGTCAATGCCAGTGTACTCAAGATCAAGCTGGCAATGGCGATCATTGGCATTTCCTCGATCTCGCTGCTCCGGACCTTCATCGAGGCGGGCAATCTCGGCACCACGCGCAGCAATTTCACCGAGACCGGCGTGATGTGGCAGGTGCTGATCCATCTGACCTTCATCATCTCCGCAATCGGCATCGCCTGGGTCGACCGCCTTGCCGACAACGCGCATCGCAAGGAGACCGGTCACGGCCACGGCTGAGGCGCGCGAACCGGTCTCTCGGACCGTACAGGGCTGCATTCAGAGGCGCCGGCTCCGCACCAGCGTCTCGGAGGGCGCTTCGCCGAACGCCAGCAGGTAGGCTGAAGCAGCGGAAAATATCAGATGGCCGATCTCGGCCATATTCCGGAAAACGACTGCCGCGTTTCATCACGCGACTTGCGGATAGGCCGCGTTCTCCCGCCGCTCGCGCTCGCCGAGTTCCCGCACCAGCTCCTGAAGGAATGATTCGATGTAGGCGGGCAGGGTGCGTTCGGCGCGGACATAGATGCCGAGATCGGACCAGACCGGGCTGCCGGCATTATCGAGCGGCAGGAAGACGAGCTGGCTGTCGCGCAACAGGCGGCCGATGCCGAGCTGGGTCTGGAAGGCGACGCCGACGCCGCGCGCGGCGAGCTCGCGCATCAGGTCGATCGAGTTGGCCTGGATCGCTGGCTCCGGCGTCTCGGAGAGCTGCGCGATCAGCGGCTGAAGCAGATGATAGATCGACAGCTCCGGCAGCGCGTGGATGACGGGGAAAGCGAGACATTGGACCAGTGTGACCGTCTTGCGGCGCGCCAGCGGATGCTCGCGCGCGACCACCGCGCCGAGGCGAAACCGCTTCAACGCGACCTGCCGCAGGTCCGGCGGGTGGCGGAGCGCCATGGCGATGCCGATGTCGGCCTCGCCGCGGCTTAGGGCCTCCAGCACGTCGGACGATCCCTTGACCTCGGTGGTGAAGCTGACGCGCCGGGCGCGGCCGCGATGCGAGGCGATCAGGTCCGGCAGCACCGACTCGGTGAGCGACTCGATGCAGGCGATGCTGACGGTGCCGTGCCAGGCGCCGGAGAGGGATGCTACGTCCGAGCGGAAGCGGTCGAGGTCCTGGAGCATGTTCATGACGTGCCGGGCCAGCATCTCGCCGACCGTCGTCAGCGTCAGGCCGCGCGCCGTGCGCTCGAACAACGGCGATCCAACCTCTTGCTCGAGCTTGAGAATTTGGCGGCTGACGGCCGACGAGGCGACATTCAGAACGCGCGCCGCGGCCCGGATCGAGCCAGTGCGGCGGACGGCGTGGAAGTACTGGATGGCTGGTGAGTGAAATCGCATGGGACCCCCGGGCCAACTATAGCTGTTGCCGAAACGGCATCAACATGCTCGAAATTCTCTGCTTTTCGAGAGCGGTCGTCCCGCCTAGGTTGGCCGCCGGCTCGGCTGGTCCCTTCAGGGATCGCCAGGCCCCGCGCAACGAGGCGCCAGAGGATTTTGGGGTGGACGAGAACATTGTTTGCGAGCCCGAGGTCGCGCGGGAGACTCGTCTGGTCGATCGCCGCCGGGCGGCTGCCTATGTCGGCGTGACCGCCGGCCGCTTCGAGCAATTGGTGCGCGACAATGTCGTGCCGCCGCCTGTGATGGTGGACAACAAGCGGCGCTGGCCGATTGCATTGCTCGACGCCGCCAGGGACGCTGTCGTCGACAGCATGCCGCGCCTGCCGATGGTTGCGACCGAAATTGCGCCGGCCGCTCGTCCCTGCGAGCGGGACGCTCCGCCGGTCCCGCACGAGTTGCCTGACCAGGCGTGGTTCGAGCATCGTGCGCGGTTCGTTCAGCGCGTCCGCCGGTCGCTGCTCTCGGGCAACGAGATCCGTCTCCTGCGCGAATTCAAGCTGCTCAAGCAGAACCAGATCAGCATGTTCGGCTATTACGGCAGCTTCGAAGCCCTGATGGTGCGCGGCTACATCGTCGAAATCGCGCGCAAGCCCCCATCGAGCCGCCCGCTGGTGACTTATCGCCTGACCGCTCAAGGCGAGCAGGTGGTCTCGGCGCTCAAGGACGAGCCGGTGATCTGACTACGGCCTATTTGAGAATCTCGCAAACCGTCGGATGCGACCGAGCGACGTGTTGCGCGTCGCCTGCCGAGATGCCGCGCCACCATGTCTCCAGCGCATCGCGCTCGCAGCCGAGCTTGACGCTCATGCCGCCGGCGAACTTGATCCAGTCGGCGAAGCGGTCGCCTGCAACCGCGATCGCCACGGGAATGTCGGAACTGAGCGCGCGCTCGATCAGGTGGGACAAGCCCTTGCCGTCGCGCTCGCGCTCGCCGAAGCGATTGATGATGACGAGATCGGCGCCATGCGAGAGTGCGTCCGCGATCCGCATCCCGGCATTTTGCAGGCGTGCGAGATCGAGCCGGCAGCCTTGCGCGGCCGGATCGAAATCCTGCGCGAGCAGAAGCTTCTCGCCGCTGTGAAGCAGAACCGCCGACAGGCTGGAGTCGGCGCACTGGCCCGCCTGGACCATGCCGACGACGCGATAGCCGCGTGCATTCAAATCCGCGGCGAAGTCGCGCAACACCGCGTCAGGATTCTGATGCGGCTCGTAGACGAGTGCGGCGAGGTCGCATTGCGCATCGAACATGGTCCGCTTCCGTTTCACTGCTAGAGCCCGGTTCCGACGGAATCGGAACGGGACTCCATATTCTTGTTTTGACGCATTTTCTTTCCGCGAACCGGTATCCACTTCGCTCGAAAACGCTCTCATGAATTGGGGCCGCGGCGGGTTCCGCAGCGACCCCGGTTTTCGGATCAGGCCGCCGGCGGGCCGTTGATGATCTGCAACTGGGTGAACTCGGCGAGGCCTTCCTCGGCGAATTCGGTGCCGATGCCCGACTGCTTGGCGCCGCCGAACGGGATGTGCGGGGCCATGTCGAGATGCTTGTTGATCCAGACCGTGCCGGACTCGAGTTGCGTGGCGACCTCGTGAGCGCGCTTGATGTCGGACGACCAGACCGAGGCGCCGAGACCGTAGGTCGTGGCGTTGGCGCGGCGGATCACGTCGTCCTTGTCGGAATATTTGATCAGCGGCAGCACGGGACCGAACTGCTCCTCGTCGACCAGCCTTGAGCCCTCCTGAATGTCGCGCACGATGGTCGGCTCGATGAAATAGCCGGGCCGGTCCATCGCGGCGCCGCCGGCGACCACCTTGCCGTTCTTGTGCGCGTCCTCGAGGAACGCCTTCACCTTTTCGTACTGCATCTTGTTTTGCAGCGGTCCGAGCTTGGTGCCTTGCTTGGACCCGTCGTCGACGACCGTGTTCTTGGCGATCGCGACCAGTTCGTTGCAGAGCTCGTCATAGACGGACTCGTGCACATAGAGCCGCTTGATCGCGAGACAGACCTGGCCGGAGTTCTGGAAGGCGCCTTCGAAGATGCCCGGCGCCACCTTCTTCGGGTCGACATCGTCGAGCACGATGCCGGCATCGTTGCCGCCGAGCTCGAGCGTGATGCGCTTGAGCGTCTGCGCCGCGCTCGCCATCACTTTCTGCCCCGTCGCCGACGAGCCGGTGAAGGAGATCTTGCGGATGTCGGGATGCTTGGTCATCTCGCCGCCGAGATCGTTGGCGTCGGTGATGAAGTTGAGCACGCCCTTCGGGACGACGTCCTTGATGAGCTCGGCAAAGCGCAGCGTCGCCAGCGGCGTGGTCGGAGCAGGCTTGACCACCAGCGTGTTGCCGGCAAGCAGGGCCGACGGCAGCTTGAAGCTGAGGATCAGCAGCGGATAGTTCCAGGGGATGATCGCGCCGACGACGCCGAGCGGGCGGCGATAGGCCTCGACCTTGCGGTCGCCGGAGTTCTCGATCACCCTCATCGGCAGTTCGAGCGAGCCGAGATAGCGGAAGAAGGCGGCCATGCCGAGCACTTCGCCCGTAGCATCCGCCAGCGGCTTACCCTGTTCGCTGGTGAGCAGGCGCGCGAGTTCGCCTGAATTGGCCTCGATCACGTCAGCCATATTGATCACGACCTTGCGGCGGTCCTCTATCGACGTCGCGGCCCAGGCGGGGTAGGCGGCCTTCGCTGCGGCGACGGCTGCATCGAGCTGGGACTTCGAGGCCCGCGGGCACTGTGCCAGCACCTCTTCGGTTGCGGGATTGAGAACCGGCATCGTCATGTCGCCGGGCACCATCTTGCCGTCGATGAGAAGATTGAAGTCACTCATTGGCTTTGCGCTCCCTTGAAGAACGGGCCGTTCGGGCCTCGTTATATCGAACTATATATCACGCTCTTGCGGAGCCGGCCATGGCGGCGGAATCGATCAATTCCAGAAAAAGCGGCTAGACGCTGCCGGTCTTATCGATATATCCTTAAGGATATAGCGAGGCGCGTTCCGGGATTGACGATGGAAATCAAGGTGAGGTCGCTCACGACCTGCGAGGTGGCGGCCGACGGCGGTGCGATCTCGCTGGGTTTCGAGGATGTGGCGGGCAATCCCGCTGCCGTCAGCGTCTCGCTGAACCAGGTCGGCGCGCTGATCATGACGCTTCCCGGGCTACTCGAAACGGCGCTAAAGGCCCGCTACGGCGACCAGAGCCTGCGCTATGCCTATCCGCTGGCGTCCTGGGTGCTGGAGCAGTCGACCGACACGACCCAGCGCATCATCACGCTGGAGACCGAGGACGGCTTCAAGGTCCGTTTCTCGATCCCGAAAGCAGAGCAGAGCCTGCTTGGCGAAGCCCTGACCGAGCCGATGTCCGAAATGTCAGTGCGGCCGAACTAGGGCGTTTTCTCATCTTTGACTCCATGGCACGACGTAGGATTCAAATGGGTCGCGCGTGCGGCCTGACTTGCGTAATCGCCACGCCCGAGATTGCAAGCAGCCCGCCGACAATCAACTTCGGGGTCATGCGGTCGCCAAGGAACATCACGCTTGAAATCAAGGCGAACACCGGAAGCAGCAAACCGAAGGGTGCGACGCGGCCCATGGAGCAACGGGCGATCAGCCAGAACCAAAGGCCGAACCCGACGATTCCACCGATGAAAATCGTGTAGGCGAGCGCCAGCCAACCACGTTGATCCGCCGTGACGAGGCTCGCCAGTTGTCCATATTCGAGCAGCAGGGACATCAACATGACCTGCGGCACGGTGAGCAACGACGACCACCCCATCAACATGAAAGGGTCGAAAGGGCCGTAGCGTTTCGTCAAGACGTTGGACAGCGCGAATGAGAAGGCCGCCCCGACCACAAGCAGCAGCGGAAGTGCGTTTGCCGACGGCCCATGCTCCGCTGCCAGCACGACCACGCCGGCGAACGCAAGCACCACTCCGGCGGATGTGGTGAGAGACGGCCTCTCGGCGAGCAGCGGCCAGGCCAACAGGACGGTGAAGGGCGTGGCGAGTTGATATGCGACGGCCGACATGCTTCCCGAGCCGAGCCCAAGGCCAACATAGAAGAGCCCGAAGTTCAGCCCACCAAGGAAAATCGAAATGGCTGCGACAGGGCCGAACTGTTGACGCGTGGGCCGTTTGACGAACGGAACGAGCAGCAGCGCGATGGCCAGGAATCGCAGCGCCAGGAAGAAGAGCGGCGGAAACTCCGCAACGCCCACTTTGATGACCACGAACTGATAGCCCCAGAGCAACGGAACGGCCACCGCGCAAACAATCTGGATGGCAGACATGGCATCTTCCTTTCGAGACTGAACGGTCCAGATATCGGCGTGCTGCACGAGCGGAGGCGCGTCCAGGGTGTGTGTCTACTTGATGAAACGGTCGAGAAGAGTGTCAGCGGTGGCTTGCGATGTGGTCCGCGCCGGCGCGGTTTTGCCGACCACGCGCAGTCCCTCAACGAAACAAACGAGAATCTTGGCGGCGTTTGCGGGCTCGACACCATCGGCCAGCTTGCCTGCCGCCTTCGCACGGGACAGTGCTTCCGCGACCCTTGTCTCCATCGCCTTGAAGAAGCCCGCAACGCGACGGCCAACGTCTGCATCCTCGCCAGCCAACTCCATCGCTGTCGCCACCAGCAGGCATCCGCGCCGACCATTGGCTCCGCTCGTGCGGTCAACGTAGCCGGCAAGATAGGCCCGCAGTCCGTCGACCGGCTCCTTGCGGGGGGAGAGTTCGATATCCATTCGCGCCAGGGCATCGGCAATGTAGCGATCAAGCGCACGCAGGAAGAGCGAATGCTTGTCGCCAAACGCGGCGTAAAGGCTGCCACGTGACAGCTTCGTTGCACGAAGAAGATCCGGCAGCGCCGTGGCGTGATAGCCGCGTGACCAGAACACATTCATCGCGCGTTCGACAGCGGCTTCCACGTCGAAACTTCGGGGCCTGCCACGGGGCAAGGGCACTCGGGTTTGATGGCTCATTGCAAATATATAAACCGATTGGTCTTTAAATTGCAACTGACCGCTTCGGGTCACGAGTAGTAATGTTTCGAATGACCGCAGGAGTACGGCTTTGCCGGAAACCGGGCTCTGTGTTTGCGTGGGCTAGTCTAGTCCATCGACAAAGACAGCCGGCGGCGTCGAAATGTGCGAGAAGCTGTGGCAGGTCGGCGGGCAGGGCGGACCGAATGATCTGGGGCTCGTCCTTGCTCGGCCGTCCGTTTCACGACTTGCGGGAACGGGAGATGTCGCTCCTGAGCGCTTCGAGTTCCTTGCGCACGGCGCGCGCCGCGTCGCGCTCGATCTTGCGATAGCGTGCGACCAATCCTTCCCCGAATGGGGTCAGCATCGCGCCTCCGCCATTCTTGCCACCGGCCTGTGGTTCGACCGCGGCATGTCCGCAGATGCGGTTGATCTCGTCGACGAGATCCCAGGCGCGCTTGTAGGACATGTCCATCGCGCGGCCGGCCGCCGAGATCGAGCCGTGCTCGCGGATCTGCTCCAGAAGCTCAATCTTGCCGGGTCCGATCCGGTCCTCGCCGTCGAGGTCGATCCGAAGGCTCAGTTGGGGGAGCGATTTGGCGCTTGCGCGCGACATGATGAAGTCTCTTGATCCACTTGCCCGCGAGATTGCCACTCTTGCCCGCGACGGACAAGGTGAGGGCGCCGGATATCCGTAATGTGTTTTTCGCGCCGGCGCGTGCCTTGCCCGGTCAGATATGGTTGACGATCAGCTTGAGCGAGCCGACGAAAGTCGGCCGCTGCCGATAGTGCCCAAGCCGCGCATCCCATCGGCCGGACGCGAGGTCTTTGCTGAGCCGGTCCTCGAAACGCCGGACCGCCTCGTCAGGAACGAAACTCCAGGCCGAGCAGGCGAGGCGCGCGGCAGAATCGAGCAGCATCTCGGGCCGGCCGTAATAGGCTTCATTGAATCCGTCGGTGCAATCGAGCGGGATCGGGACGGGCAGGACGTCGGTCGTGCCGCCGAGCCCCTCCGCGATCTCCTTGATCGCGGGATATCTGACAGCCTCGACGGCGATCACCTCCGGGCAATAGGCGTTGAGCCAGAAACGATCGAGCTCGCCGGGGTCGCAGGTCATGATCGCGATCGGACCGCGCGTCACCCGCCGCATCTCGCGCAGGCCCGCATTCAGGTTCTTCCACTGATGCACCGAGAAGGTGGACATCGCCGCGCCGAACGTGGCGTCCTCGAAGGGCAGCTTCTCCGCGAGCGCGTCGATCGCCGCGGGAAGATGCGCCGGCCGCTGTGCCCGCATCGATTGCCACGGCTCGACCGGGGTGACCGTGCGGCCAACCGGCTCGTATGAGCCGGCGCCCGCGCCGACATTCAGAATGGTGCGGGCCTCGGCAAGCGCCGCGTCGATCAGCTCGGCGATGCGCGGGTCAGGCCGTCGGAAATTCGCATAGCCCTTGCCAATGGCGCCATAATTGGCATCGCCGGCGCTGCCGTCCTGGTGGCGTGGTGAATTGTCCTGCATCATGCTTTCTAAAGCGTCTTGTGTGACACGTTCTTGACGACGGTGTAGCACTGCAACCCCTCGGTGCCGCCCTCGCGGCCATAGCCGCTGTCCTTCACGCCGCCGAACGGCGTCTCCGCGACGGAGGCGACGAAGTGGTTGATCGAGAGATTGCCGGCCTCGACGCTCTCGGCGAGGCGCTCGGCATTGCTGGCGGAGCGCGTGAAGGCGTAGGCCGCAAGGCCGTAAGGAAGGGCGTTGGCTTTCTCGATCGCCTCGTCCAGCGTCTTGACCGGATTGACAAGGGCGAGCGGCCCGAATGGCTCCTCGTTCATGGCGCGGGCATCGTCGGGAAGGTCGGCAAGCACCGTGAGCGGGAAGAAGTAGCCGCGATTGCCGATGCGCTGTCCGCCGGCGAGCACGCGCGCGCCTTTGGCCTTGGCGTCGGCAACCAGCATCTCCATCGCTTCGATGCGGCGTGCATTGGCAAGCGGTCCGAGCTGCGTCGAGGGATCGAGGCCGTTGCCGACCTTTAGCTGACTGGCGCGCTCGGCAAAGGACTGTGCGAACTGCTCGTAGATCTTTTCCTGCACGAAGAAGCGCGTCGGTGCGACGCAGACCTGGCCCGCATTGCGCGACTTGCCGACGACGGAGGTGGCCGCGGTCGCGACCGGTTCGACGTCGTCGCAGATGATCACCGGCGCGTGGCCGCCGAGCTCCATGATCGCCGGTTTCATGTGCCGGCCGGCCATCTCCGCGAGATGCTTTCCGACGGGAATGGAGCCGGTGAAGGTGACGAGCCGGATGCGCGACTGCGGAATGAGATAGTCTGAGATCTCGGCGGGATTGCCGAACACGAGGTTGAGGACGCCGGCCGGAAGGCCGGCATCATGGAAGGCGCGCACGAGCTGGAATGCGCCTGCCGGCGTTTCCTCCGAGGCCTTCAGGATGATCGAGCAGCCGGCGGAGAGGGCGCCTGCCACTTTGCGGGCCGGCGAGCTCATCGGGAAATTCCACGGCGAGAACGCCGCCACCGGGCCGATCGGCTGGCGCAGCACGGTGTGGCGCATGCCGGGCTCGCTCGGGACCACGCGGCCGTAGAGCCGCAGGCCCTCGGTTGCATCCCATTCGATGATGTCGCAGCCGCGCAGGATTTCGAGCCTGGCCTGTTCGATCGGCTTGCCCTGTTCGAGCGTCATCGCTGATGCCATCACGTCGACGCGTTCGCGGATCAGGGAGGCGGCCTTCAGGATGATCTGCGCGCGCTTGGCGGGCGCCATGTTGCGCCAGACCGCAAAGCCTTTCTCTGCGGCCGCAAGCGCATCATCGAGGTCTGCCTTGGTGGCAGTCGGAACGGTGCCCAGCACGCTCTCGTCGGCGGGATTGATGATCGGCTGCCCGCTCGCGCGCTTCCATTGACCGTCGATGTAGAGTTCGATGAGGGGATATTCGGTCATTGGTCTTCACCTTGCTTGTGCGGTCCTGTTTGCGGCGTCGCTATTGCCGAGCTGGCCGAGCCAATCCGTGAAGACATGGTCGGCCTGACGGGCGACGATCTTCGAGACCTCCGCGGTCTTGGCGCGGAGCTCGCGCACCGAAATCCTGCTGGCCGCGAGTTCGACGGCGTGGCCGACATACCATTCCTCGAGTTGTCGCGGATCGGCCTCGAGATGAAACTGCAGCGCGAGCGCATTGTTTCCGAAGGCGTACGCCTGATTTTCGTAGTTTTGGTTCGAAGCCAACCTCGCGGCGTTATCAGGCAGATCGAAGGTGTCGCCGTGCCAGTGCAGAACCGGCGCGCCCTCCGCAAGCGATCTCAGGCTGGAGGCTTGGCCGGCATTCGACAGCGTGACCGAGCCCCAGCCGATTTCCTTGACGGGACCGGCATAGACGCGCGCGCCGAGCGCCTTCGCCATCAGCTGCGCGCCGAGACAGATCCCGAGCGTCGGCAAGCCCTGGGCGAGGCGGCGCTCCAGAAGGTCGATTTCCCGGATCAAAAACGGATAGTTGTCGGTCTCGTAGACCCCGATCGGGCCGCCGAGCACGATCACGAGGTCGGCGTCGCGGATCGAGGAATGGCTGAGATCGTCGACAGGCGCTTCGCAGAAAGACACGTTCCAGCCCTCGCGTTCCATGATCGGCGCGAGCAGGCCGAGATCCTCGAAGGCGACGTGACGGAGCGCGACGGCGGATCGGCGGCGTTGAAACATCAGGCATGCCCTATTGCGCGGCGTCGTTCGGCATCCGCTATATTCGTTCTGATATAACGTATGTACGCCGCCGTCCAGATGGCTCGCCGGCTATGGGGGCGCACGCATGGCCCGCATGCGCCGTGCGGCATCATCGCACGGCGTGCATCTCCAGGAACGCTTTCACGCCGGTGACAGCGCCGGTATCCGAAGGCACGTAGCCGGGCAGGGTCGCCACAGCGGCGCGGAAGTCGGCGCTGCGCATGATCTCGAGGATGCGCTGCATGGGTCCAGTATCCAGGAAGGCGCGCTTGCAGACGAAAAAATAATCCTCGGTGAGGATGCGGATGAAATCGAGGCCGAAATGCCGGGCGGCGGCCTCGACGCCAAAGCTCGCATCCGCCATGCCGCTCGCGACATAGGCCGCGACCGCGGCGTGGGTGAACTCGATCTGCTGTGCGCCGTTGATCTTGCCCTCATCGATGCCGTGCGCTGCGAGCAACTGGTCGAACAGAAGGCGCGTCCCGGAATCATGGTCGCGGTTGACGAAGCGGACCTTCGCTCCGGTGAGATCGTCGAGCGAGGCAATACGCAACGGATTGCCGCGCGCGACCATCAGCCCCATCTCGCGCGTGACGAAACTGATGATGCGATCCTCGCGCGGATCGAGCCATTCGCGCGCCGCCTTGATGCCCTGGGCGCGCAGCGCGCCGTGCGGAAGATGCAGGCCGGAGAGATCGCAGGCACCTTGTGCCAGCGACACCAGCGAATGCTGGTTGCTGACATAGCGCAGGTCGACGCCGATGCCGGGCTCGCGGTCGAGGAATTCGCGCAGCTTCGCCACCGCAAAGCCGTGACTGGCATGGACGCGGATTACCGAAGGCCGCTGTTCGAGGAACGGCTTGATCTCGCTCGCCAGCTCCTGCGCCAGGTTTTCGAGCTGAGGGCCGAGCCGCGCCTGCATGCGCTCGCCGGCCCACACCAGCCGCTCTCCGAACGGCGTGAGCTTGGAGCCCTTGCCGCGCTGGGTTTCGACCAGAGGGGCTCCGAAGAATTCGGACCACTGCTCGATCAGATTCCAGACATGACGGTAGGACAGGTGCGCGTCGCTGGCCGCGCTCGTTATTTTTCCGGTCTTCCGGATCTCGTTGAGCACGCCGAGCATGATGACCGCGGTGTGCGGGCTTCCCTCCCGGCGAAACCGCCAGACGGCCTCGATCTCGATCTGAAGCATTGGCCCTCCTTATGAACTTCGCTTCATATGTGAGGCGTCCATTTGCAAATCATATCATATTTACTCCAGCCAATAGGCGCCTAGTCTGGCATGCCAGAATAGGAGGAAATATGATGTCTGTTGCATATGATTTTGCGCACTCGCCGGCCAGCGAGTTCATGTCCCGGCCGCAGCATCTCCTGATCGACGGCCGCCGTGTCCCGGCAAGCTCCGGGCGCACCTTCAGGTCCCTCAATCCCGCGACCGGGCAGGTCATCGCCACCATCGCCGAAGGCAACGAGGCCGATGTCGAGCACGCCGTGGCGGCCGCGCGCCGGGCGTTCGAAGGCCCGTGGCGCACCATGCGCGCCTCCGAGCGCGGCCAGATCCTGCTGCGCTGGGCGGAGCTGCTCAAGCTGCACGCCGACGAGATCGTCGAGCTCGAGTCGATCGATGCCGGCAAGCCGATATCGGCGACGCTACGCCAGGACTTTCCGGCCGCCATCGACACGCTGATCTATTACGCGGGCTGGGCCGACAAGATCAGCGGCGACGTCGTGCCCGTGCGCGACGATGCCCTGACCTACACCGTGCGCGAGCCGGTCGGCGTGGTCGCCGCGATCGTGCCCTGGAATTTCCCGCTGATGATCGGCATGTGGAAGCTTGCACCGGCGCTCGCCTGCGGTTGCACCATCGTGATGAAGCCCGCCGAGCTGACCTCGCTCTCGGCGCTGCGCATCGCCGAGTTCGCGCTCGAAGCCGGTTTGCCGGCGGGCGTTTTCAACGTGGTCACCGGACCGGGCCGCGTCGTCGGCGACGCGCTGGTCAATCACCCCGATGTCGACAAGGTCACCTTCACCGGCTCGCCCGGCGTAGGCCGCGGAATCATGAAGGGGGCAGCCGGCAACTTCAAGCGCGTCTCGCTCGAGCTCGGCGGCAAGTCGGCCAACGTCATTTTCGCCGATGCCGATCTGGAGGCGGCGTCCAAGGCTGCGGCCTCCGGTATCTTCTTCAATGCCGGCCAGGTCTGCTCGGCCGGCTCCCGCGTGCTGGTGCAGGAGAAGGCCTATGACGAGGTCGTGGGGCGTCTTGCTGCGCGCGCGAAGTCATTGAAAATGGGGGATCCGCTCGATCGCAAGACGGCGCTCGGCCCTGTCATCTCCGAGAAGCAGATGAAGTCGATCCTCGATTACGTCGACATCGGCCGGAACGAGGGAGCGAGCCTCGTCACCGGCGGGGCGCGGGTCGGCGAGCGCGGCTATTTCATCAGCCCTGCGGTGTTCGCAAATGTCGCGCACGAGATGCGAATCTCGCAGGAGGAGATCTTTGGCCCCGTCGTCAGCGTCATCAGGTTCAAGAACGAAGCCGACGCGCTCAGGATCGCCAACGGCACGGCCTACAGCCTCGCTGCCGGCGTCTGGAGCCGCGACATCGGCAGGCTGCAGCGCTTCGCCAAGCGGGCGCGCGCAGGCACGGTCTGGATGAACACCTATGGCTACACCGACGTGCGCCTGCCCTGGGGCGGCGAGCGCGACTCCGGCCTCGGCCGCGAGCACGGAACCGCCGCGATCGACAATTTCACCGAGCCCAAGGCTGTGTGGATGAATCTGGCCGTTTGATACCTCCCGAGCGGCCATTCCTGGAGCTCGCCTGATCCTCGGTCAGGCGGGCTCTCTTTTTCATGAACGATAAAATTGTCTGCAATCCGCTCAGCGGCGGCAAACCCTGCGGACAAGAACCGCGCGGCCTTAAACCTCGGCTTTGGAACCGGCGTGCATCCTTCCCGGCAGCAGGGTGGGGCATCAGCATGTCAGTTCTCAAGGAGATCGTCGCTGCGTTGGCGGGAGTCTACGCGCTCCTGTTCGTCTGCGACGCATTGTTCGGCGTCGGCGAGGCGCGCTTCGACGACGCCTATTATAGCGCGAGCTTCTACGCGCCGCGTCCGAAGGAATTCCGCTTTGCCGGCGATACGCCGCCGGCGGTCCGCGTCAGCGACGCCTTTGCGCAATTCGCGCCGAGTGAAGCGAAGCCAAACAGGCGCTATTCGTCGCTGACCACGATCATCCGCTAAGTCAGGCGGTCAAGGGCGGTTCGGCGCAGCAATGGTCGAATGCCATCGTGCGGACTCCCGTCGTGGGAGAGGCTTGCTCGCCGAAAACGGCCTTGTGAAGATCGCCCCCTTCGGGCGGTGATAAGAGCGGGCTCATGATCCTCTTTCTGCTCGCTTATCTCGGTGGCGTCCTGACCATCGTGAGCCCGTGCATCCTGCCGGTCATTCCCTTCGTGCTGGCGCGCGCCGATCGACCGTTCCTCAGGAACGGGCTGCCGATGTTGATCGGCATGTCGCTGGCATTCGCCGTCGTTGCGACGCTTGCCTCCGTGGCTGGCGGTTGGGTGGTCTCGGCCAATCAATACGGGCGTGCCGCCGCATTGGTCCTGCTGGCTGTGTTCGGCCTGACGCTGGTGTTTCCCGAACTCGCCGATCGCTTGATGCGGCCGCTCGTGGCGGTCGGTGCGCGCTTGTCGCAATCGGCGGACCATCCGGGCAAGGACAGTCTCGTCGCGCCCTTCGTGCTCGGAATTGCGACCGGCTTTCTGTGGGCGCCTTGCGCCGGCCCGGTGCTCGGCCTGATCCTGACCGGCGCCGCGCTCCAGGGCGCGAATGCGGGGACGGCACTGTTGCTGCTGGTTTACGCGGCCGGCGCCGCGACGTCGCTGGCTCTGGCACTGCTGGTCGGCGGCCGCGTCTTCGCCGCGATGAAGCGCGCGATCGGGGCCGGCGAATGGATCAGGCGCGGGGTCGGCGTCGCCGTGCTTGCGGCCGTCGTGGCCATATCGCTCGGCCTGGATACGGGCTTCCTCACCAACCTTTCGGTCGGCAGCACGACGTCGCTGGAGCAGGCGCTGCTCGACAGACTGCATCCGAACGCCAAGACCGCGATGACCGCGCCGTCGATGCAGGCCAAGCCGGCCGCCGAGGCCGCATCCGACCTGATGGTCGAGGATCTCGATCCCTCGCTCGCCGGCGCGCAAGCGTGGCTGAATTCGCCGCCGCTCACCTTCGAGGGGCTGAAGGGCAAGGTCGTGCTCGTCGATTTCTGGACCTATTCCTGCATCAACTGTCTGCGCTCGATTCCGTACGTCCGCGCCTGGGCGGAGAAATATCGCGACCGTGGTCTCGTGGTGATCGGCGTGCACGCGCCCGAATTCGCCTTCGAGCGCAACGTCGACAACGTCAAGAATGCCGTTGCATCGCTGAAGATCGGCTATCCCGTCGCGATCGACAACGACTACAGGATCTGGCGCTCCTTCGAGAACCAGTACTGGCCCGCCCACTACTTCATCGATGCCAACGGCAAGGTCCGTCATCATCATTTTGGCGAAGGCGAGTATGCTGAGTCCGAGCGCGTCATCCAGAGGCTGCTTGGCGAGGCCGGCAACAAGAATGTTCCGTCCGACATCGTTGCCGTCAAGGGGGCGGGCGCGGAGGCCGCCTCCGACAGCGCTGACGTTCAATCGCACGAGACCTATGTCGGGTATGACCGCAGCGAGAATTTTGTCTCGCCCGGCGGTGTGGTGAAGGACGAGGGCCACGTCTATGCGGCGGGCGAGCCACAGCTCAACGACTGGTCGCTCACAGGCAATTGGACGGTCGGGCCGGAGCGCGCGCAACTGAACGAGCCGGACGGCAGCCTCATCTACCGCTTTCACGCCCGCGACCTGCATCTCGTGCTTGGCCCCGCCAGCGAGGGCGCCAGCATCCGCTTCCGCATCGCCGTCGATGGCAAGCCGCCCGGCGCTGCGCGTGGCATGGACGCCGACGCCGACGGCAATGGCGTGGTCACGACGCAGCGGCTCTACCAGCTCATCCGCACCTCGGACGCCGTGACCGACCACACCTTCGAAATCCGCTTCCTCGACCCCGGCGTCCAGGCCTACGCCTTCACGTTCGGCTGAATGAGTGATCGTCCGGATGCTGTCCCGCGCGTTGCGGGATCAATAACAGGCACATCACCATGAAGGCGGCGATCACGGCCGAGGCGAGCGGCCGGCTCAGCGCAAGGCCGCCATGGTCGAGCGGCTTGTCGAGGAAGTCGCCGACGGTGGCGCCGAGTGGACGCGTCAGGATGAAGGCGGCCCAGAACAGCGTGACGCGCGAGACGCGGGACCAGAAGTACAGCGCTGCGACGACAGCGAGCCCCGCTGCGAAGATCAGCGCCCCGCCGCGGTAGCCCATGTCGCCGGTGTCGGCAATCCAGTCGCCGAGCGCGGTGCCGAGCGTTTGTGAAAAGGTGATCGCGCCCCAGTAGAAGGCCTCGACGCGGGGCGTGCTGACGCTGTTGACCGAGATCGTTCCCTCGGTGCGGTACCAGAGGCCGAGCACCAGTATGAGACAGATGAGCAGGAGTGTCGATCCTCCGGTGTATCCGATGCCGAGCGAGCGGTCGGCGAAGTCGGCCATCGTCGTGCCGAAAGTGGTCGATGCCACGATGGTTGCCCAATACAGCGCCGGGTGGAATTTGCGTGCGCGGATCTGCGCTGCGACCAGGACGATCATCGCCGCCAGGAACAGGCAGGTGCCGGCGAGATAGCCCCAGTTCAGCGTCATCGTGACGGTGTCGCCGCCGGTTTCGCCCAGCGTCGTGGCGGCGATCTTGATGATCCAGAAGCCGAGCGTGACTTCCGGCACCTTGCTTTCGCTGACGATGCCGCTCTTCGTGTAATCTTGCATGGTGTCCTCTTCGCTGCGTCAGCCGGGGACAACTGTCCACGGTTGACGCGTCAGACTGATGGCTGCAGGAAGCGTCAGGTCTTGGTGACGCTATCCATCACCGAAAGCAGGTCGTTGATTGTCTGCTTGCATTTCGCCGCATCCGGCGCGCTCGCCCGCAGCGCTTCCAGTGCGCGATCGATCGCCTTGTCGACGGTGTGCCAGTCCGCTGCCGCGCGCGGCTTTAGTCCCGCTTCGGCCTCGTCCCATTTGGTCTCGAGGTCCTTGATCCGGGTCTTGGCGCCGGGGAGGTCACCCTTGTCGATCAGGGCGGCAACATCGACGACGATGCTGCGGAACGGTGTGAGGTCGCCAAGCTTTGCAGTCGCGGCCTCCACGAGCGGCACGAAGGTGATGCGCTCGCTCGCATGCATCCGTGGCTCGCCGGTGAACGTCGTCAGCAGACAAACGACGACGGCGGGAACGAGTTTCATCATGTGGTTTCTCCTGGTGTGGCTCCTGCGTCCATGCAAGGAGCGTTGAAGTTTGCGGTCGGGATTACTGCGCGGGATCGGCGCGACGTGCGCCGTCGCCCTCGAACGTCACCCAGGCGACGAGGCCGATGATCACTGTGAGGAAGGCGATGCTGGTCTGGATCGTGCCGAGACCGATGCCGCCGTATTCGCGCGACTGCGACAACAGATCGCCGAGCGAGGCGCCAAGCGGGCGGGTGAGGATGTAGGCGAGCCAGAAGGTGAGGACGGGATTGGCGCCCACGTAGTAGGCCAGTGTCGCCGCCGCGATCATCGCGCCGAACGCGACGACGCCGAGCCGGAAGCCGAGGCCAAGCGCTTCCGTCGCAAGGTCGCCGGCGGCCGTGCCGAGCGCGAAGGTGAACAGGATCGCCGTCCAGTAGAACAGTTCGCGCCGCGTCGTGACGATCGTATGGATCGACAGCGTGCGCTCGACGCCGTACCAGATCACAAAGGTGACCGCGAGCGCGCAGGCGAAGGCCGCGGTGCTGACATAGAGGCTGACCTCGAGCTTGTCCGTCAATAGATCCGTGAGCTGTGTTCCGACGATGCTGACGAGAACGACGGTGAGCCAGTAGATCCAGGGCACATAGGCGCGGCGGTTCAGTTGCATCAGGAGGGCGGCTGTGAGCAGCCCCGTCATGCAGATCGCGGTCACGCTGGCGCCGAGGCCGACATGCACTGCGAGATAGTCGGCACCGGTCTCGCCGACCGTGGTCGAGAGTATCTTGATGGCCCAGAAGATCGCCGTGACCTCCGGAACCTTGTTCAGCATCCGTCTTGCGCCAAAGCCTGAATATTGCGACACGCCCAAATCTCCCAAAGCCGATCCCTGATCGAAGCGATGCGAGACCGTGGCCCAGCCGACTTAGGCCCGGCTTAGGGATGAGAATTTCCGGCGCAGGGCGATCTTCGCCGCAATTTGGGCCTGCTGTCGCTTCCTAACTCTGCGCTAAGTCGGAATGGTCAGGATTTGGAGGCCGGATTGTCCGGCGACGCTTTGAGGACGGAGTTTTGCGGGTTCTGCTGATCGAAGACGACAGGATGGTTGGAGCCGCCATCGAGCAGGCACTGAAGGATGCTGGCTACGCCGTCGACTGGGTGAGGGACGGCGAGACCGCGCTGCTTGCCGCCGCAAGCGAGTCCTATGAAGTGCTGCTGCTCGATCTTGGCCTGCCGAATGTTGACGGCCGTGACATCCTTCAGCGGCTGCGCGCTGACGGTCGCAAACTTCCGGTCATCATCGTGTCGGCGCGCGATGCCATCGACAACCGGATCGATGGCCTCGATCTCGGCGCCGACGATTATCTCGTCAAGCCGTTCGAAATCCGGGAATTGCTGGCGCGGATGCGCGCGGTGACGCGCCGCGAGGCGAGTGGTTCGTCCGCGCAGCTCGGCAATGGCAAGCTCAGCCTCGATCCCGCGACTCGCGAAGCTTCCTATCTCACGAAATCCGCAATGCTCACCGCGCGCGAATTCGCTCTGCTGCAGTCGCTTCTATCGCGTCCCGGCACGATCCTGTCGCGCGGCGAGCTCGAACGGCAGATCTATGGATGGAACGAGGAGGTCGCGAGCAACGCGATCGAATTCCTGATCCATGCGGTGCGCAAGAAGCTCGGCACGGATGCGATCCGCAACGTGCGCGGCGTCGGCTGGATGGTGGATCGCCGCCCATGATCAAATCCTTGCGGGGCCGTCTCTTCGCCGGCCTCACCGCGATCATCCTGCTGACGGGGATCATCGGCGGCCTGTTCGCCCATCATTGGGCGTTCAACGAGGCGATCGAGATGCAGGACTCGGTCCTGAGCCAGATTGCGGGCCTGGTGCAATCGGGCAGCCTCACCGGCGGTCGCGAGTTGCACGGTGTGGACGAGGATGCCGAGGTGTGGCTGATCGAGCAGGCCGCAGCACCGCAGGCTTCCGACGATGAGGACAGGCTGTGGAGCCTGAAGGACGGTCTCGCGCTGGCCACGCGAAAGGGGCAGCCGATCCGTGCGCTGCTGCGAACGCGGCCCGATGGTACCCGTTTCGCAGTCGCCCAGCGCACCTCTGTGCGTGACGAGATCGCCAGCGACACGGCGTTCCGCACCGTGCTGCCGATCGCCGCGCTCATTCCCTGCCTGTTACTGGTCACGGCCATCGTCATCGCGCGCTCGCTGCGGCCGATGGTGCGACTTGCCGATGATCTCGATGAAAGGCGTGCCGATGACATGACGCCGCTGCCGGCTGAGCAGATGCCGAGCGAGCTGCATCCCTTCATCGCCTCGATCAACGGACTACTGCAGCGGGTGCGCTTGTTGATGGACCAGCAGCGGCGCTTTGTTGCGGATGCCGCGCATGAGCTGCGCACGCCGATCACGGCGCTGAGCCTGCAGGCAGAGAATCTCGATCCGGTCGATCTACCATCGAGTGCGCGCGACCGCGTCGCAATGCTCCGGCAGGGTATCGGCCGGACCAGGCATCTGCTCGAGCAACTTCTTGCGCTCGCAAGACAGGATGCGGGGCAGGCTGAAGCTGCGACATTGCCTGTCGTGAAGCTGGACGATGTTGCGAAGGAGGTTGTCGCCGAGCTGTTACCAGAGGCCGCCAATCGCTGTGTCGATCTCGGCTTTGCGCGCGTCGAACCCGCTTTGGTCCGCAGTGAAGCGGTGATGCTCGCCGCCATCGTCCGCAATCTCCTCGATAACGCGCTCCGCTTCACCCCGCAGGGCGGCCGGATCGACGCGTGTGTCTATCGTGACGGCGAAACGGCGATCCTTCAAATCTGGGATAGCGGGCCTGGTGTTTCCTCCGAGGAGATCGGCCGGATCTTTGAGCCATTTTTCCGCGGACAGCGCCCGGAAGGCGATGGGGTCGGCCTCGGTCTGTCGATCGTCAAGCGGATCGTGGATCGGCTCGGCGGGTCGATTGAAGCCGTGAACGTTGCCGAAAGCGGGCGAACCGGGCTGCACGTTCTGGTCAGGCTGCCCGCAGCGGCCGCCTGACCGTCACTCTCCCTGGATCCATCCCGCCAAGCCACGCCACAGCATGTCGCGGTGCTCGGGGCGGAAGAAGCCGAAATGGCCGATTGCCTTGCGCCGGCGAAGCTGTCTTGCCAGTTTCCTCGCGGTTCCCAGCAAATGTGAATTCGGCTTTCGCCGCAAGGGTTTGCAGTGCGAAATGGATTTACAACTGGCGGCCGGGGATTAGCCTGTGTATAAGGCGGCCCTCGCAACCCACAGATCAGGTTGTACTTTTTGCTTCACGGAGAGATTGCGATGTCCGAGCGGTGGACGCCCGAGTCCTGGCGCAGCAAGCCGGTGCTACAGGTGCCCGATTATCCCGACGCCAAGGCCCTGGCCGACGTTGAGGCGCAGCTTGCGACCTTTCCGCCGCTGGTGTTTGCGGGCGAGGCGCGCAATCTGAAGAAGGCCTTGGGCCGCGTTGCGGCCGGCGAGGCCTTCCTGCTCCAGGGCGGCGACTGCGCCGAGAGCTTTGCCGAGCACGGCGCCAACAACATCCGCGACTTCTTCCGCGTTCTGCTGCAGATGGCGGTGGTGCTGACCTACGCCGGCGCCGTCCCCGTGGTGAAGGTCGGCCGCATCGCCGGCCAGTTCGCCAAGCCGCGGTCCTCGCCGACCGAGAAGGTGGGCGGCGTCGAGCTGCCGAGCTATCGCGGCGACATCGTCAACGACATCGCCTTCACCAAGGAAGCGCGCGTGCCGGATCCGCAGCGCCAATTGATGGCCTATCGCCAGTCGGCCGCGACGCTGAACCTGCTCCGCGCGTTTGCCACCGGCGGCTTCGCCAATCTCGGCAGCGTACATCAGTGGATGCTCGGTTTCCTGAAGGACAGTCCGCAGTCCCGCCGCTACAAGGAGCTGGCAGACCGCATCTCGGAGGCGCTCAACTTCATGCGCGCCTGCGGCCTCGATCTCGAGAGCCATCCCGAGCTGCGCGCCACCGACTTCTACACCAGCCACGAGGCGCTGCTGCTCGGCTATGAGCAGGCGCTGACCCGCGTCGATTCCACGACCGGCGACTGGTACGCGACCTCAGGCCACATGATCTGGATCGGCGACCGCACCCGCCAGCTCGATCATGGCCATGTCGAATATTTCCGCGGCATCAAGAATCCGATCGGGCTCAAGTGCGGTCCGTCGCTCAAGCCCGACGAGCTGTTGAAGCTGATCGACGTGCTCAATCCGGACAACGAGCCCGGCCGCTTGACGCTGATCGGCCGTTTCGGCTCCGACAAGGTGGGCGAGCACCTTCCGAACCTGATCCGCGCCGTGAAGCGCGAGGGCAGGGTTGTGGTCTGGTCCTGCGATCCCATGCACGGCAACACCATCACCTCCACGTCAGGCTACAAGACGCGGCCGTTCGACCGCATCCTGTCCGAGGTGAAGTCGTTCTTCGCGATCCACGCGGCGGAAGCGACGCATGCAGGCGGCGTGCATCTGGAAATGACCGGCAAGGATGTCACCGAATGCCTCGGCGGCGCCCGCGCGATCACGGACGAGGATCTCAACGACCGCTACCACACGGTCTGCGATCCCCGCCTCAATGCCGAGCAATCGATCGACATGGCTTTCCTGGTCGCGGAGCTGCTCAAGCAGGATCGCGTCGGCAAGGCCAAGCCGATGCCGTTCGCAGCGGGGCTCTAGGGCCTTGCTGCGGATCTGGAAGGCCACGATCAATTCCCGTAACGGTCTGGCCTTTGCGTTCCGCTCGGAGCAGGCCGTCCGCGAGGAGATCTTTACGCTCCTGCTGTCGCTGCCGCTGGCGTGGTTGATCGCCGCGACCGCGATGCGCGCGGTGGAACTGGTGTGTGCCGTCGCGTTCGTGCTGGTGGTCGAGCTGCTCAATACTGCGATCGAGAAGCTCGCCGACCGCCTCACCATGGACCACGACAAGCAGATTGGCCGGGTCAAGGACATGGGCTCGGCCGCGGTCGGCGTCGCGCTCTTGATGGCCGGTGCGTTCTGGATCTTTGCGCTCGTCGAGCGATTGGGGTTCCTCTAAAGCGCGCATCGCGCTTTAGATCGTTGTTTGAGCATGATCTTCTCGGAAAACCGCTCCACACTTTTCCGGATCATGCTCCAGCCGAATGATCGGAGCGCGGCAGTCATGACCGAACGTCTCATCGAATTCGCGGTCACACTCGCCCAGCTCAATCCGACCATGGGCGACATCGAGGGCAATGCGGCGAAGGCGCGTGCCGCGCGCACGCAGGCTGTCGCCGACGGCGCCGATCTCGTGCTGTTTCCGGAATTGTTCATCGCCGGCTATCCGCCGGAAGACCTGGTGCAGAAGCCGGCCTTCCAGGCCGCCTGCCGCGCCGCGATCGAAGGCCTTGCGCGCGAAACCGCCGATGGCGGCCCGGCCATGCTGGTCGGCACACCTTGGGTCGAGGACGGCAGGCTCTATAATGCCTGTGCGCTGCTCGACGGCGGCCGGATCGCAGCGCTGCGTTTCAAGTGCAATCTGCCGAACTACGGCGTCTTCGACGAGAAGAGGCTGTTTGCGCGCGGCCCTGCCGCAGGTCCCGTGACCGTGCGCGGTGTGCGCATCGGCGTTCCGATCTGCGAGGACATCTGGCTCGAGGAGTCCGAGGACTACGAGAACGTGGTCGAGACGCTGGCCGAGACCGGCGCGGAGATCATTTTAGTGCCGAACGGCTCGCCTTATGCTCGCGACAAGAACGACGTGCGCCTGTCGGTGGCGGTGGCGCGCGTGACCGAAAGCGGCCTGCCGCTGGTCTATCTCAACCAGGTCTGCGGCCAGGACGAGCTGGTGTTCGACGGCGCCTCCTTCGCGCTGAACGGCGATCTCTCGCTCGCGGCACAATTGCCGGCGTTCGGGGAGAGCATCACCACGCTGCGCTTCACTCGGAACGGCGACGATTGGCGCTGCACGGGGCCGATTGCGGAGCAGCCCGAGAGCGACCAGGCCGATTACGCGGCCTGCGTGCTTGGCTTGCGCGACTACGTTGCCAAAAACGGCTTTCCCGGTGTGCTGCTCGGCATTTCCGGCGGCATCGATTCCGCGCTGTGCGCTGCGATCGCGGTCGATGCGCTCGGCACCGACCAGGTGCATGGCGTGATGCTGCCTTATCGCTACACTGCGGCGAGCTCGATCGCCGACGCCGGCGAACTCGCCGGCCATCTCGGCATCCGCTACGAGGTCTTGCCGATCGCGGAAGCCGTGAACGGGTTTGAGACCATCCTGTCCGGCATTTTCAAGAATCTGCCGCCTGATATCACCGAGGAGAATCTCCAGGCCCGCACCCGCGGCACGCTGCTGATGGCGATCTCCAACAAGACCGGACTGATGGTGGTCGCCACCGGCAACAAGTCCGAAATGTCGGTGGGCTACGCCACGCTCTATGGCGACATGAACGGCGGCTTCAATCCGATCAAGGACATCTACAAGACGCAGGTGTTCCGGCTGGCGGCGTTGCGCAACACCTGGAAGCCGGACGGTGCGCTCGGGCCGGCGGGGGAGGTGATTCCGCCTGACATCATCAAGCGTCCGCCGACGGCGGAATTGCGTGAGAACCAGACCGACCAGGACTCGCTGCCGCCATATGACGTGCTCGATGCCATCCTGGAGCGCCTGGTCGAGCGCGAAGAGCCGCTGGACAAGATCATTGCCGCAGGCTTTGATCGCGAGACGGTTGCCCGCATCGACCATCTCCTGAACATTGCCGAATACAAGCGCCGCCAGGCCGCGCCCGGCGTGAAGGTGACGCGCAGGAATTTTGGCCGCGATCGCCGCTATCCCATCACCAACCGTTTTCGCGATAACGGCGCGCCGCTGCCGGCGCCCGACGAGACGTTGATCTCGCGCGATAGCCGCGCCTCGATCGACGCGTTCGAGGGGTGACGTCAGATCCAGGCCCGCAGATCCAGGGCCTGCCGGTGCTACGACGGGGTTGCGAAGAACAGCACCCGAAGGAAGTGCGTGTACTCGGATTCGAGCACCATGATCGCCACGAATACCAATACCGCTATCGGCGGTGTCAGGATGGCATAGGCGAGTGCAAGTCGCTCCCAGGCCATGTGCATGAAGACGGCGACGATCAGGCCGGCCTTCAACACCATGAACAGCAGGATGAGCGACCACCTGAGATAGCCCTGCAGGCCAAAGTAGTCGACGAGGTAGGAGCAAGTGCTGAGGACAAACAGCCAGCCCCAGACCACGAGGTAGAGCTTGATCGGGTGCTGTTGACCCTTGGCGTGAGCGGCTCCCGTTGCGACTGCGCCATGCGCCGGAGCGTGGAGCTGGCCTTCCATGTGTACCGCCGCGTTTGTCATGCGCCGACCTCACCAAAGATAGAACAAGGCAAAGATGAACACCCACACGAGATCGACGAAGTGCCAGTACAGGCCCATGATCTCGACAATCTCGTAATAGCCCTTGCGGCTCGTGAAAAAGCCGCGCCTCCCGACATCGAAGTCTCCCCGCCAGACCTTTCGCGCGATCGCGATGAGGAAGATCACACCGATCGTCACATGAGTCCCGTGGAAGCCGGTGATCATGAAAAAGCTTGAACCGAACTGCGCTGCGCCCCACGGATTGCCCCAGGGACGGACGCCCTCCCTGATCAGCTTGGTCCATTCGAAGGCCTGCATTCCGACGAACGTTGCGCCGAATGCCGCTGTGACCAGCATCAGGATTGCGGTTCTGACGCGATCCCGGCGGTAGCCGAAATTGACGGCCATCGCCATCGTGCCGCTGCTGCTGATCAGGATAAAGGTCATGATGGCGATCAGGATCAGCGGAATGTGCTTGCCGGCGATGTTGAGGGCAAAGACCTCGCTCGGGTTGGGCCACGGCACGGTCGTCGACATGCGCGCCGTCATGTAGGAGAGCAGGAAGCAACTGAAGATGAAGGTGTCGCTGAGGAGGAAGATCCACATCATGGCCTTGCCCCAGGACACGTTCTTGAAGGCGCGCTGATCGGAAGCCCAGTCGGCGGCGATGCTGCGCCAGCCTTCAAGCTGCGCAGGCGATTGGCCCGAATGTGTCAGTACGGTCTCAGCCATCTCCTCTCGCCTCCTAGCTCAGCAATTGGCGGCAGATGTTGACGAAATCGTCGGTCCAGCCCGTGAGTAGCCCGAGCAGGACAAGCCAGACCAAGAGCAGGAAGTGCCAGTAGATGGCGCATAATTCCACGCTCAAGCGCATGTCGGCGATGTCGGAGCTGCGCCACACCTTGGCCGAGGTTCTGCCCAGCGCAACCAGGCCGCCCGTCAGATGCAGCCCGTGCACCGCGGTCAACAGGTAGAAGAAGGCATTGGCCGGATTGGACGCCACGAAATATCCGGCCGCGTTGAGCTGCTGCCAGGCCAGGAGCTGTCCGGCGAGGAAGATCACGGCAGATGCGCCGCCCGCGAGCAGGCCGATCATGACGCCTTCAGCATCGTGGCGGCGCGCGGCCACAGACGACGATTGCAGCGCGATGCTGCTCACGATCAGGACGCCCGTGTTAATCCACAGCAGCCGCGGCACGGGCAGCGCCCGCCAGTCCAACGCGTTCATGCGCATCGAGTAGGCGCTGATGAAGAGGACGAACAATGCGCTCGCGACGACGAGAAACACGCCAAGTCCGATCTTCGCCGCCGGCCATGTCATGGCATCGCCGCCGGGGAATTGACCGACCGGGCCTTCCTCCAGCCACGGCTTGGCCGTGAGCCGCTGCTGCGACAGCCACCATCCGGCGATGGTCGCGATCACAGCCAGGAACAGGATGATGGCGCTCACGAAGCAGCTCCCTGAACGACCTGTTTCGCGCGCGGCGGCTGGTTCTGCGGAATGAAGTCTTCCTCGGCGCCGGGTACGCTGTAGTCATAGGCCCAGCGGTAGACGACCGGGAGCTCCTTGCCCCAGTTGCCGTGCCCGGGGGGCGTCTCCGGCGTCTGCCATTCCAGCGTTGTGGCCCGCCACGGATTGCCGCCGGCGGCCTCGCCCTTGAACAGGCTCCAGGCAAGATTGAACAGGAACACCATTTGGCTGAAGCCGACAGTCAAGGCCACCACGGAGATGAAGGCGTTCAGTGAATGGGCCGAAGGCGGGATGAACGCCGCGTCGCCGAGTTCGAAATACCGGCGCGGAACCCCGAGCAGTCCGAGATAGTGCATGGGGAAGAAGATCAGGTAGGCGCCGAGGAAGGTGACCCAGAAGTGAAACTTGCCGAGGACGTCGTTCAGCATCCGTCCTGTGACCTTGGGGTACCAATGATAGATTGCGCCGAGCACGACCATGATCGGCGCCACACCCATCACCATGTGGAAATGCGCGACCACGAACATCGTATCCGAGAGGGGCACGTCCACGACGACGTTGCCGAGGAAGAGGCCGGTCAGCCCGCCGTTCACGAAGGTGATGATGAAACCGAGGGCGAACAGCATCGGCACCCTGAGATGAATATCGCCGCGCCACAGGGTCAGTACCCAATTGTAGACCTTGATCGCGGTGGGGATGGCGATGATGAGCGTCGTGGTGGCGAAGAAGTACCCGAATTGCGGGAACATGCCGCTCACATACATGTGGTGCGCCCATACGATGAAGCTGAGCGCGCCGATGGCCACGATCGCCCAGACCATCATGCGGTAGCCAAAGATGTTCTTGCGCGCATGCGTGCTGATCAGATCGGAGACGATGCCGAAGGCGGGCAGGGCTACGATGTAGACCTCGGGGTGGCCAAAGAACCAGAACAGGTGCTGGAAGAGCAGCGGGCTGCCGCCACCATATTTCGACAGCTGGCCCATCTCGACGAGCGAGGGCATGAAGAAGCTGGTTCCCAGGAGACGGTCGAGCAGCAGCATGACCGAGGCAACGAAGAGTGCAGGGAATGCCAACAAAGCCATGACGGTCGCTGTGAAAATGCCCCATACCGTCAGGGGCAGGCGCATCAACGTCATGCCGCGGGTGCGCGCCTGCAGCACCGTGACCACATAGTTCAGCCCGCCCATGGTGAAGCCGATGATGAACAGGATGAGGGACGACATCATCAGAATGATGCCCCAATCCTGCCCGGGCGTTCCGGAGAGGATTGCTTGCGGCGGGTACAGCGTCCAGCCGGCGCCGGTGGGGCCGCCGGGCACGAAGATTGTCGAGGCCAGCACCAGGACTGCGAGCAGGTAGACCCAGTAGCTCAGCATGTTCACATAAGGGAAGACCATGTCCCGGGCGCCGACCATCAGCGGGATCAGGTAGTTGCCGAATCCTCCCAGAAACAATGCGGTGAGCAGGTAGATCACCATGATCATGCCGTGCATGGTGATGAGCTGGAGGTACTGGTTGGGGTCGATGAAAGAGAAAGTGCCGGGGAAACCCAGTTGCAGTCGCATCAGCCACGACAGCACCAGGGCCACTAGCCCGATGGCGGAGGCCGTCAGCGCGTACTGAATGGCGATCACCTTGGCGTCCTGCGAGAAGACATACCGCGTCCACCAGCTCCTCGGATGATAGAGCTCGACATCAGGTACTTCGGCAGGCGGGATGCCCGCGATCCTGTCATATGGAATATCGACCATAGAAACCTCCTCGGTCGTTTCCATCGGGGACGAAGCGTTGGCCTCACGCACCCGATCTATCTTCGCGGCGGCACCTTGCTACTTGCCACCGGATTGATATGTCGCCTTCACGATGGCGTTTCCGGACGACAATTCTGCAAACGTCTTCTGTTGCTCCAGCCAGGCGTGATATTCACGCTCTTCGTCGACGATGACCTTGGCCCGCATCTGATAATGAGCTGCGCCACAGAGCTCCGCACAGAGAACATCAAACGTTCCGGTTCGGATCGGCTTTATCCAGAAATAGGTCACAACGCCCGGGACCATGTCCATCTTGGCCCGGAACTCGGGCACGTAGAAATCATGCAGGACGTCAACCGAGCGGAGGAGAATCTTGACCGGCTTTCCTACTTGAAGGTGCAGCTCGCCGTTCTCGATCACGACGTCGTCCTGCGCAAGTGGATCGTCGCGATTGAGGCCCATCGGATTGTCGGAAGCGATATTGCGGACGTCCGATGTACCCAACCGCCCATCCTTGCCCGGAAGGCGGAAGCTCCATTGCCATTGCTGGCCCATGACTTCGGCCTCGGTGGCATCCGCAGGCACCGTCACGAACTGGTGCCAGACCACCAGGCCCGGCGCCAGCATAGCCGCGACGCCGACGCCGGTCCCGACGCTCAGCCACCATTCGAGCTTCTTGTTTTCCGGGTTGTAGTCGGCCCGTCTTCCCTCTTTGTGGTGAAAGCGGAAGACGCAGTAGGCCATGAACGCAATGACCGCGACGAAAACGAAGCCCGTGATCCAGAACGTGATGTTGATGGTGTGGTCGATATAGGCCCAGTTCGTGGCGATCGGCGTCCACCACCACGGGCTGTAGATGTGAAACAGCACCGAGCCGATCGCGACCAGAAGCAGTATCAATGCGACAACCATCCTGATCCATCCTTGCCATCAAAGGCTGCGGACACGAATCCAGGGCGGAGCTCACATCTGTCGCGATGGCTGGCTTTTCTTGGTTGGCATTTATGCCATCGCCGGCCGTTTGCCTCGCCCATTCCGGCGGTCGCGAAGTCGAGAGAACGGTCGCGACCACCAATCTCATCGGAGCTGAGGGCGTCTGCTTTTAAGATGATACCAGCCGAACCCGGCGTCAATAGAGCATGTAGGCGTGCTGACGTGGTGTCGGTTTGTTGCGCGGCAGCGTTTCAGGTGACGCCACGCATGAGTTTGTGCAGATGCACAATTCACCTAACCGTGAGTGCAGTCGGGTCCGCCGCGCGCTAGGCTTGCTGCGCAGGTCGCGACGGGTTCCGTCCGGCCAGGCTCGTTTCGCTGAACCTGGGTTGCCGTACTCGGCCCATCGCGTTTCTCGCTCGTGAAGCGGACACGCGTGGCTGAAAAGCGCGTGTCGTCGCCACCGCGATTTTCAGAACGGGAGGGTGCGTTCATGGCCACTCTGTACTCCCACGACCTCATCAAGCGGCACGTATTCGGCGAAGCGGCCTCTTATCCCATTCGCAAGATCGGATTGTCCGACCTGACCTCGGCGCTGCGCCTGGGTTGGGAGGATTTCCAGGCGATGCCAAGTCATGCGATCGTCCTGTGCGTGATCTATCCCGTTCTCGGTCTCGTCCTGTTCAGGATGGTTCTCGGCTATTCGGTGCTGCCGCTATTGTTCCCGCTGGCCGCCGGGTTTGCCTTGATCGGCCCCTTTGCCGCGATCGGTCTCTACGAACTCAGTCGTCGCCGCGAGCGCGGCGAGGAGGTCGATGCATGGGACGCAATCAAGGTGCTGCGCGCGCCGTCGTTCGGCGCTATGCTCGAGCTCGGCGTGCTCCTGCTCGTCCTGTTCGGGGCCTGGATCGGTGTCGCGAACGCAATCTACGTCACCATCTTCGGTCACGCGGCGGCCGCAAGCATTCCTGACTTCGCAAAGCGTGTCTTGACGACACCGGAAGGCTGGTCGCTCATCGTCGTCGGTTGTGGTGTCGGATTCCTGTTTGCGGTCGTGGCCCTGTGTATCAGCGTCGTGTCGTTTCCGTTGATGCTCGACCGGCATGCGACTGCGATCGATTCGATCCGCACGTCGCTCCGAGTGGTGGCGGCGAACCCGGTTGCGATGGCCGGGTGGGGCCTCATCGTGGCGGCGCTCCTCGCGATCGGCTCGCTACCGTTCTTCGTCGGTCTCGCTGTCGTTCTGCCTGTGCTCGGCCATGCCACCTGGCACCTCTATCGGCGGGTGGTCGAGCCGAACCCAAATCCACCGGACGAACCGCCGGCGCCGCCGAAGGGAAAGCGCTACGCAGCGGACTTTCCGGCAAATCTCTTCCCGTGGAGCCGCGAGGGCGAGCAGTAACAGCGAAACGGCCGCGCCTGGCGGCCGCCTTCGCGGGACGTGACAGAGTCTAGCAACCTACTTCTGCTGCTGCGGCAGGAAGGTCGGCCCGACCGAACGGATCGGCTTGTTCTCGGACGAGGTGGCAGTGGCTGCATCGGCCGGCGGTGTCGCTGCTGGTGCGGTTGCGGTCGTGGGCGCCGGAGCTGCGCCCTTCTTGGCCGCCGCTGCAGGCGCGCCCTTGTTGAGCCGCTGCTGCTGCATCTTCTTGGCGCTTTCCTCGGTGACGATGATGTCACCTTGCTGTTCGACCGCCGCCTTGTCGTCGGCCGATTTCAGCGCGTCGGCCCAGGTCTGTCCGGCCGCCTTGCAGGAGCAGGACGGGTTGAACTCGCTGCGGAATTTGAACGCGGTCGGCAGCGACGTGTAGGGCTGGCCGCTGGTGGAGACCGCCGAGTTCATGTCTTCGCCGGGATTGCGATGGGTGTACAGCACGGCTTCCGCTGCCGGGCACAGCGCCTTGCAGGTCTTTTCGTCGTCGGGGAAGCGCGCCGGCACGGTGGCGAACGAGATCGGGAAATAGGCGCCGTCGCAGGTGCGCACACACACGGTGCGGTAGGTACCCGACTGCGGCCCGAGATCGGCGGGCGGCACGCCCTGCGGATTGTTGGGGTTGTTGCCGCCGCCGAACAGATTGCCTAGGAAGCTGCCACCCTGCGACTGTGCGGCGTTGGCATATTGCGGGCCGCAATTGTTCTGCGCGAGCGCCATCAGCACCGAACGGCGCTGGTTGTCGCGTTCGGGGCTCAAGCCGCCCGGGCCGCCGCCGCGCAGGCGTTCGAGATTGCCGGTGATCTGGTCCAGATTGGCGCGCATCTGCTGGATCTGGGTGTTGACCGGACCGCATTGCGCCGACTGGCCGTTGAACAGCGAGAAGAAGCCGGAGGAATCGCAGCCCATGCGCTTGGCCTGCATGGTGACGCGGTCGAGCTCGGCCTGCTGACGGGCCTGGGAATCCTGGTAGCGCCGGATCTGGTCTTCGCGTGCGGGGTCACCGCCGGTGCCACGGTCGAGCGCCGCAAGCTGGCCTTCCAGTCGCGCGCACATCGGATTCGGTCCGAGCCCATTTTGGGAGGGTGGGGGCGGCGGTCCGGGAGGGCCGGCCTGCGCGAAGGCGCCGGTGGCGAGCACGACCGTGCTCAGGAGCAGGGTGCAGGCAAGGATGGAGCGAGCACGGGGGGAGAGAGACAAAAATTCAGGCATATCCGCCATTCTAGCGAGGTCACGGCCCAATGTGATGCTGGAGGGCCGAAGCGCGCCCTCCCATAGCCGCTTCCTGCGGCATCGTCACGTCGTTTCAGGAGCCAAGGATCTGGCCTAACTGGCCTAAGATGCGCCAGATCCGAGCGAATTCAGCGCTGGCAGGTAATTGCAACATATTCGTCGCAATGGCCATGGGAGCAGTTTGCGCCAGTTTTGGGGACAGAGCCGGTAATTTCGTCGGGATCAACCCGGCGGTAGGCCGAGGCCTGGGCAAAATCCCGTGACTGGCAGTAGGTGCGAGCAACCTGCGCGCCGCATTTCTCACCTTTGGCCAAGCACTGGTCGACGCCGTAGCCGTCCGCCTGGTTGGCGATGATGAAGACACGGGTTTCGGCGCATGCGCCGGATGCCGCGACGATGGAGGCAAAGACGAGCGCGAACAGGGATCGCATGGGTAGCACCGGGCTTAAGGGAACCGCCGGCTTCCGAGTAAACTCAAAAGGTTAAGGATGATGAACCATCAAGGCGGGGGGCCGCGCATTGCGAAGATAACGCGGCTTTTTCGCGGCTCTCTTGACGCAAGGGCCCTTCGTGGCCCATATGTTCCCGCATGAACGGTCTCCTCGCCATTTGCGCCATTTGCCGCGAGATTACGAGCTAGCGATTCGCTGGCTGGAGCCGTCTTTTCTCAAAAACATTGAGAGCCTCGGACGCCCGGCCAACAGCCGACGGGTATCCATATGGAATTGCGCCTTTACGATACACTGACCAAGGAGAAGCGGCCGTTCCTGCCGCTCGATGCGAAGAACGTCCGCATGTATGTCTGCGGACCGACCGTCTATGACTTCGCCCATATCGGCAACGCGCGGCCGGTGATCGTGTTCGATGTGCTGTTTCGGTTGCTGCGCCATCTCTATGGCGAGGCACACGTCAAATATGTCCGCAACATCACCGACGTCGACGACAAGATCAACGACCGTGCCGCGCGCGATTTTCCGGGGCTCCCGCTGAACGAGGCGATCCGCAAGGTCACCGAGCAGACCGGAAAACAGTTCCACGCCGACGTCGATGCGCTTCGTGCGCTCCGGCCCAGCGTCGAGCCGCGCGCGACCGAGCATATCGGCGAAATGCGCGAGATCATCGAGAAGCTCGTCGCCGGCGGCTTTGCCTATGTCGCCGAGGACCACGTGCTGTTCTCGCCGCAGGCGATGAACGCGGCAAATTCCACGCTGCCGCGCTACGGCGCGCTGTCGAAGCGGTCGCTGGACGAGATGATCGCGGGCGCCCGCGTCGATGTCGCGCCGTACAAGCGCGATGCGACCGACTTCGTGTTGTGGAAGCCGTCCAAGCCGGGCGAGCCGTCATGGCCGTCGCCGGCTGGCATCGCCGCGCAGGGGCGCCCGGGCTGGCACATCGAATGCTCGGCCATGGCCTGGAAGCATCTCGGCGAGCATTTCGACATCCACGGCGGCGGCATCGATCTCGTGTTTCCGCATCACGAGAACGAGGTCGCGCAAACCTGCTGCGCCTTCCATCAGCAGCGCATGGCGAACTACTGGATGCACAACGGCTTTCTGCAGGTCGAAAGCGAGAAGATGTCGAAGTCGCTCGGCAACTTCATCACCATCCACGAATTGCTCGCGGATTGGCCGGGTGAGGTGCTGCGCCTCAACATGCTGAAAACGCATTACCGCTCGCCGATCGACTGGACCATGAAGTCGCTGGAGGAGAGCGCCAAGACGCTCGACGACTGGTATCGCGTCGCGGCCGATGTCGAGCCGGGCAAGCCGGCCGCGTCCGTGGTCGAGCCGCTGCTCGACGACCTGAACACGTCGCTGGCGATCGCAGCGCTGCACAGCCTGCGGAGCAGCGACGCGAGCGCCCTGGCGGGTTCATTGCGTCTGCTCGGTTTCCTCTCCGAGAGCGTCGCGCAGTGGGAAGGTCGCAAGCAGCAGGCGAGCGGGGTCGATGCCAAGGACGTCGAACGCCTGATCTCGGAGCGGACGGCCGCGCGTGCGCGCAAGGACTTCAAGGAATCCGACCGCATCCGCGATCTGCTCGCTGCGATGGGCGTTGCGATCAAGGACTCCAAGGAAGGCACGACCTGGGAGTTCTCGCGATGAAGCGGCCCGACACGCCTTTTCCGAGGCACTGGCTCTATTACATCGCGCTGAAAATCCTGCTGCTCGGCGCCGCGGTGGCGCTCGTGCTCAAGCTCTATGGGATGTGGTGAAGACGATGGGACAGACTTTGCCAAAGCCTGGCTTGCGACCCTTCCTGCCGGACGACGTGCCGGTGCTCGCCGCGATTTTTACCGCAAGCATCGAGGAACTCACCGGCGACGACTACAGTGAACAGCAGCAGCAAGCCTGGATGGAGGCGGCGGAAAGCGAAGAATTCGGCAAGCGGCTCGCCTCCGACCTGACGCTGATCGCGACGATCGAGGGTTCGCCCGTGGGCTTCGCCTCGCTGCGCGGCACCGATCACATCCGCATGCTCTATGTGCACCCGGCAGTGGCCGGGCAGGGCGTCGCCACGATGCTGGTCGACGCGCTCGAGAAGCTGGCCGGCAGCCGCGGCGCGAAGAGCCTCTCGGTCGATGCCAGCGACACCGCGCAGGGATTCTTCGCCAAGCGCGGCTATACCGCCCAGCAGCGCAACAGTGTCACCATCAACGACGAATGGCTCGCCAACACCACCATGAAGAAGACGCTGGGAGCAGCGCAATGAGCAAGGAGCGTCTCTATCTGTTCGACACCACGCTGCGCGACGGCGCGCAGACCAATGGCGTCGATTTCACGCTGGCCGACAAGCAGGTCATTGCCACGATGCTGGACGAGCTCGGCATCGACTATGTCGAGGGCGGTTATCCCGGCGCCAATCCGCTCGACACCGAATTCTTCGGCACCGGGCCGAAGCTCACCCATGCGCGCTTCACCGCCTTCGGCATGACGCGGCGGCCAGGACGCTCGGTCTCCAACGATCCCGGTGTCGCCGGGCTCCTGGAAGCGAAGGCCGATGCGATCTGCTTCGTGGCAAAGTCCTCCGCCTACCAGGTGCGCGTCGCACTTGAGACGACGAAGGAGGAAAACCTTGCCTCGATCCGCGACAGCGTCGCGGCCGCGAAGGCTGCCGGTCGCGAAGTCATGCTAGACTGCGAGCACTTCTTCGACGGCTACAAGGAAGACGCGAGTTTTGCGCTGGCCTGCGCGAAAGCCGCATACGAGGCCGGCGCGCGCTGGGTGGTGCTGTGCGACACCAACGGCGGCACCATGCCGAACGAGATCGAGGCCATCGTCACCGAGGTGACAAAGCACATCCCCGGCAATCACGTCGGCATCCACGCCCATAACGACACCGAGCAGGCGGTGGCGAATTCGCTCGCCGCAGTGCGCGCCGGTGCGCGGCAGATCCAGGGCACCTTGAACGGCCTCGGTGAGCGCTGCGGCAACGCCAATCTCTGCTCGCTGTTCCCGACGCTGACATTGAAGAAGGACTTTGCCGACGCCTTCGAGATCGCGGTGACGCCAGAGAAGCTCACGACCCTGGTCGAGGTCTCGCGCAAGCTCGACGACATGCTCAACCGCGTCCCGAACCGGCATGCGGCCTATGTCGGCGAGAGCGCCTTCGTCACCAAGACCGGAATCCATGCCTCTGCCGTGCTGAAGGACCCGCACACCTATGAGCACGTGACGCCGGAGACGGTCGGTAATCACCGCAAGGTGCTGGTGTCGGACCAGGCTGGGCGCTCCAACGTCATCGCCGAGCTCGAGCGCGCCGGCATCGCCTATGAGAAGAGCGATCCGAAGCTGACACGGCTGGTCGAGGAATTGAAGGAGCGCGAGGCTGCCGGCTACGCCTATGAATCAGCCAACGCCTCGTTCGATCTCCTGGCACGCCGTACGCTCGGCAAGGTGCCGCATTATTTCGAGGTCGAGCAGTTCGACGTCAATGTTGAGCAGCGCTACAATTCGCACGGCGAGCGCGTCACCGTGGCGCTCGCGGTGGTCAAGGTCAACGTCGCCGGCGAACATTTGATTTCGGCTGCCGAGGGCAACGGTCCCGTCAACGCGCTCGACGTCGCCTTGCGCAAGGACCTCGGCAAGTACCAGAAATACATCGAAGGCCTGAAGCTGATCGACTATCGCGTGCGTATCCTGAACGGCGGTACCGGCGCGGTCACGCGCGTGCTGATCGAGAGCGAGGACGAGAACGGCGATAGCTGGACCACGGTCGGCGTGTCCCCGAACATCATCGACGCCTCGTTCCAGGCGCTGATGGATTCGGTGATCTACAAACTGGTGAAGTCGGGCGCGCCGGCGTAAGGCAGGATAGGCGGCGCCACACGCGCTGTCATTGCGAGCGAAGCGAAGCAATCCAGAGTCTTTCCGCGGCAATGGTCTGGATTGCTTCGTCGCTTCGCTCCTCGCAATGACGAGGAGGAGGGGGCCAACGAATGATCGACCACATCTCCGTCGGCGTCAGCGATCTCGATCGCTCCGCAAGATTCTACGAGGCCACGCTCGCCGCGCTCGGCCTGACGCGCCTCGTGACGCGGCCGCGGACGATCGGCTTCGGCAAGGCCTATCCGGAATTCTGGATCAATCTGCGCGAGGGCATGCCGCCCGTAGCAGCGGAGAACGGCGTGCACATCTGCGTGCGCGCGAAGACGACGGACGAGGTCGATGCGTTTCACGCCGCGGCGCTGTCGGCCGGCGGCGGGTCAGAGAGCGTGCCTGGCATCCGCCCGCACGATCGCGTGCGTTATTACGCAGCCTTCGTTGTTGATCCCGACGGCTACCGGATCGAGGCGGTGACATTTCCGCCCGGGTAGGCCTTAGAGCCGGCGGGCCACTTCCGGCGCGAGGTCCTTCTCGGCCTCGTCGATCTGCGCGGCAGCTGCCTTCAGCTTCGGCAGAATCTCCTCGACGCGATCGGCCATGAGGATGTCGACCGAAAGGCCGGGGCGGATGAACTCCGTCTGGCGCATGTGCGAGATCAGCGAGAACAGCGGCTCCCAGAAGTTGTCGATATTGGCAAGCAGCACCGGTTTGGCGTGGCGGCCAAGCTGCTTCCAGGTGAGTTGCTCGACCAGTTCCTCCAGCGTGCCGAGGCCGCCCGGCAGCGCGACGAAGGCGTCGGAGCGTTCGAACATCAACCGCTTGCGTTCGTGCATGTCGGGGGTAACGATCATCTCCTGCACGCGGGTCAGCGCGTTCTCGCGCATCCGCAGGAAGTCGGGGATGATGCCGGTGACGCTGCCGCCGTGGTCGAGGACCGAGCTTGCGACCGCGCCCATCAGGCCGAGCGAGCCGCCGCCATAGACCAGGCGAATGTTGTTCTCGGCGAGGGCCTTGCCGAACGCTTGAGCGCCTTCGGTGAAGCGGGGATTGGTTCCGGGGCCGGAGCCGCAATAGACACAGACGGTTTTGATGGTGCTCATTGGCATCATGATGCATTGCAGCGAATAGGCGTCAAGCCCAATCGGTGATTCGGGTCACCCGGGATTCTACCGGTAAATAACGACAAACAATCGAAGATTCGCCATCTGGCGGGGTGCGCTGGCATCGGGAAGTCTCTATATGACGAGCGGAAATCGTTAATCGTAACGCCGTCCGCATCCTGCGGGCTTTCAGGCTTCTTGATGAACCAACCTCAACCGCTCGACGGCGCCGACGTTCCCGATCCTGCCGGCGGACCGCTGGAGCGGGCCACGCTGATGGGGACGCTCGCGCATCTGTGGCCCTTTATCTGGCCGGGCGACCGCTTCGACCTGAAGATGCGGGTGGTCTGGTCGCTGGTGCTGCTGCTTGCGGCCAAGCTGATCACGCTGGCCGTGCCGTTCAGCTTCAAATGGGCGACTGACGCGCTGACCGGCGCCAACACCGCGCCGGTGCTGGCCGACAACTGGCACCTCTGGGTGATTGCGTCGCCGCTATTGCTCACCGCGAGCTACGGCGTGATGCGCATCCTGATGGCGGTGCTGACGCAATGGCGCGACGGCATTTTCGCGCGCGTCGCGATGCATGCGGTGCGCAAGCTTGCCACCATCACCTTCGTCCACATGCACGAGCTGTCGCTGCGCTTTCACCTGGAGCGCAAGACCGGCGGCCTGACGCGCGTGCTCGAGCGTGGCCGCGAGGGCATCGAGGTCATCGTGCGCATGGTGATCCTGCAGCTGATCCCGACCATCGTCGAGGTCTCGCTCTTGATGGCCGTGCTGCTCTGGCAGTTCGACTGGCGCTACGTGGTCGCAACGCTGATCACGGTCACGGTCTACATGTATTACACCTACATCGCGACCGAGTGGCGGATCGGCATTCGCCGCAAGATGAACGATTCCGACACCGAGGCGAACACCAAGGCGATCGACTCGCTGCTGAATTACGAGACCGTCAAATATTTCAGCGCCGAGACGCGCGAGGCGCAGCGCTACGACAAGTCGGTCGCGCGCTACGAGGAGGCCAGCGTCCACACCTACACCTCGCTCGCGGTGCTCAACACCGGCCAGGCCGTGATCTTCACGCTGGGGCTGACCGCGACCATGCTGATGTGCGCGATCGGCGTGCGCAACGGCACCAACACGGTCGGCGATTTCGTGCTGGTCAACGCCATGATGATCCAGCTGTACCAGCCGCTGAACTTCATGGGCATGGTCTATCGCGAGATCAAGCAGGCGATCATCGACATCGAGAAAATGTTCAACGTGCTGGGCCGCGAGGCCGAGATCAAGGACGCGCCGGATGCGCAACCGCTGGCCGTCTCCGCCGGGACCGTGCGTTTCGAAGACGTGTGCTTTGCCTATGAGCCGACACGGCCGATCCTCAAGGGCATCAGCTTCGAGGTTCCGGCCGGCAAGACGGTCGCGATCGTCGGCCCGTCCGGTGCCGGCAAATCGACCATCTCGCGCCTTTTGTTCCGCCTTTACGACGTCTCCGGCGGAAGGATCCTGATCGACGGCAAGGATATCCGCGAGGTCACGCAGGCCTCGCTACGCGCCTCGATCGGCATGGTGCCGCAGGACACGGTGCTGTTCAACGACACCATCCGCTACAACATCCGCTATGGTCGCTGGGACGCCAGCGATGCCGAGGTCGAGCAGGCCGCGCGCCTTGCACAGATCGACCATTTCATCCGCATGGCGCCGAAGGGCTATGAGACCCAGGTCGGCGAGCGCGGCCTGAAGCTCTCCGGCGGCGAGAAGCAGCGCGTCGCGATCGCGCGCACCGTGTTGAAGGCGCCGCCGATCCTGGTGCTGGACGAGGCGACCTCGGCGCTCGACACCCACACCGAGCACGAGATCCAGGGCGCGCTCGATCGCGTGGCGAAGAATCGCACCTCGCTCGTAATCGCGCACCGGCTGTCGACCATCGTCGGCGCCGACGAGATCATTGTGCTGGACCAGGGGCGTATTGCCGAGCGTGGTACTCACGCAAAGCTGCTCGAGCAGGGCGGCCTCTATGCCAGCATGTGGAACAGGCAGCGCGAGGCCGAGGCCGCACGCGAAAAACTGGCCAGGATGGCCGACAGCAGCGCGGCGCCCAACCGGGAGCCGCCGCCGATCGTCGACGCCCTGACGACGCCAGCGGCCGCGGAGTGAGCTTGTCTCCGGTCCCAACTCTGGCCTAAACAACTGCACCGCGCGGGACGACCTGCGCGCCAGCAACCCTGAGCGGCAGATAGCGATGTCCATTCTCGATTCGATCCAGCGTCAGATCCCGCCGATCCACAAGGAGGGCTATCCCTTCATCGGCGGCTTTGCACTGGCAAGCCTGATCCTGTTCTGGCTGTGGTCGCCGCTCGGCTGGATCGGCACGATACTGACCGTATGGTGCACGCTGTTCTTCCGCGACCCCGTGCGGGTGACGCCGGTGCGCGAGGGGCTCGTCGTGTCGCCGGCCGACGGCCGCGTCTCGATGATCACCATGGCGCTGCCGCCGGCCGAGCTCGGGCTCGGCGACCGGCCGCTGCCGCGCATCTCGGTGTTCATGAGCGTGTTCAACTGCCACGTGAACCGCAGCCCGATCGCGGGCAGGGTGGACCGCATCGCCTACCGGCCTGGCCTGTTCATCAATGCCGAGCTGGACAAGGCGAGCGAGGACAATGAGCGCAACTCGCTGGTCATCTCGACGCCCACGGCGCGGATCGGCGTGATCCAGATCGCTGGCCTGGTCGCCAAGCGCATCGTTTGCTTCGTCAGGGAAGGCCAGGCGATTGGGGCCGGTGAGCGCTTCGGCCTGATCCGCTTCGGCTCGCGCCTCGACGTCTATCTGCCGGTCGGCACCAAGGCGCTGGTCTCCGAGGGGCAGACCGCGATCGCCGGCGAGACGATCCTGGCCGACCTCGCCGCCGACGACCCGAGCCGCGCCTATCGCGCCAGTTAACCAAAAACCGGTCCATGGGGGCCTTCCGCCGCAATGGCGGAGGGGGACGCGGCTTGCTATATCTCGCCTGAAGGTGAGGACGAGCCATGACGCCCTATGACTTCAAATATACCGATACGCCCCGCCGGCGGTTCCGTCCGATCCCGGTGCGGATGCTGGTGCCCAACGTCATCACGCTGCTGGCGATCTGCGCCGGCCTGACCTCGATCCGCCTGTCGATCGAAGGGCGGATGTCGCTCGCCGTCTACGCCATCGTGTTCGCGGCCGCGCTCGACGGTATCGACGGCCGCGTCGCGCGCATGATCAAGGGCCAATCCAAGTTCGGCGCCGAGCTCGACAGTCTCGCAGACTTCGTCAATTTCGGGGTCGCGCCCGGCCTGATGCTGTATTTCTGGCAATTGCATGAGCTCGGCAATGCCGGCTGGATTGCCGCCATGGTGTTTGCGATCTCCGGCGGCCTGCGGCTGGCGCGCTTCAACGCCACCATGGACGATCCGAACAAGCCCGCCTTCGCCGCCAATTTCTTCACCGGCGTGCCGGCTCCCGCCGGCGCGATCACGGTGCTGCTGCCGATCTATATCGCTTTCCTCGATCTCGGCCGGCTGCCGGCGGCGGTAACGGCGGCCTATACGCTTCTGATCGCCTTCCTGATGGTGTCGCGTCTGCCGGTGTTCTCCGGCAAGACCAAGCGTATGCGGGTGCCGCCCGAGCTGGTGCTGCCGGCGTTCGTCGCGGTCATCGTCTTCATCGCTATCCTGATCGCCTATCCCTGGCACGTGCTCTCGATCGGCACGGTGCTGTATCTGCTCGGCCTGCCGCTCGGCTACAAATCCTATCGCGACCAAGCGCGCGCGATGGTGGCCGCCGCGCCGGCGGGAGGCGAGGTCTCGTCGCCGCCTTCGGCGTCGACGCTGGCAAATCTGTCGGAGCCGCCGCACGACGATCGGCCCGAACGGCTGCACTGAGCGGCAACACGCGGATATCTGCCATGAGGGCGTCCTGAGTTGGGTCGAAGCCCGATCTCGGCTATATCGCCTTGTGCCGGCGGCAACGCGACAACAGCCGCCAATCTAGGAGAGAACGCCGTGACTGATGCCGTGACCGGGCCGCTGCCTGCTTCCGTCCTCGAAGCGCTGGGCCGCTATGACACGCCGACGATCTGCAATGCCATGGAGATCGTGGCGCCCGAGCGCCGCTTGATCGGCTACACCACGAAGCAGTTGGTCTGCCCGTTTCCCGATCTGCCGCCGATCGTCGGCTACGCCCGCACGGTCGCGATCCGCTCGGTGCTGAAGTCCTCGCTGTCGGCGGAAGAACAGTCCAAGCGCCGCATCGAATACTACGAATATGTCGGCACCGGCCACGGTCCGCGCATCTCGGTGATCCAGGATATCGACGGCCCCGATGTCGGCTACGGCGCGTTCTGGGGCGAGGTGCAGAGCAACGTACACAAGGCGCTCGGCTGTCTCGGCGTCATCACCGACGGCTCGATCCGCGACATCCCGCAATGGGCCCCGGGCTTCCAGGCGCTGGCCGGCTCGATCGGCCCGTCGCATGCCTGGGTACATGCCGAGAGCTTTGGCGGCGAGGTGCGCGTCGCCGGCATGACCGTGAGGTCGGACGATCTGATCCATGCCGACCAGCACGGCGCCATCGTGATCCCCCTCGACGTCGCCGCGAAACTGCCGGAAGCCGCCGAACTCTGCGGCCGCCGCGAGACGCCGATCCTGGAGATCGCCCGCAGCCCCGACTTCTCGCTGGAGAAGCTGAAGGCCGCGCTGAAGCGTTCGGCGGAGATCCACTAGGCTGGCAGGCTGAAGTGTGGAGACCGTCAGCTGGTTCGCGCATGCGCGGAACGATTCCCTCGCCCGGCGGTCGGGGCGACAAGCAGGTCGCCCTGCAACTCGCTCGACCATTTCCAGTTGCGGCCGTAGGCCGTCAGCGGCATCTCGACGTAGCGCGTCATGAGGTAGGCGACGATTGCGGTCACGGGCAGGCTCGCGATCGTCACCGCCCATTGGGCTCCCGTTTCCAGATCGGGCCGCGTGCCCAGAATGAGGCCGTGCATCAGACCAAGGACTGGCAAATGCACGAGGTAGAGGGAATACGTATTGTCTCCGATTTGCTGGAGGAGACGCGACTTGAACCGTTCCGCCTCCGGCGCGCCCAGCACAAGGACCAGAATAAAGCTTGCAATACCGATCCCCATGAAGAGGGGGCCGCAAATCTGAGACAAGGCGTCGCTCATGAGACGTGCGAAGAACATTGCCTGCAGTGCTGCAAGCGGCGCGAGCCTTATCCAAGATAGGTAACGGTCCCACTTGATGGTGTCGGATTGAAGGGCGAGAGCAGCAAGGAGCCCACATATCAACAGGTCAGCGCGGAAAGGCAGAAGTACAAGCGCCCACATCGATGGCAATATCTCGTAGTGGAAGACTGCAACGCGGAGCCCAATCGCCATGGGGACTCCTGCAAGGAGGATGTTCGCGAGATAGCGGCGCGGCGTGAAGACGATCAGCGCGGGCACGACAAGATAGAAGTGTTCCTCAACGGCAAGCGTCCACGTCGGAGAAAGCCAATGGACGCCTACCGACCCCGTCGTCGCCATGGAAAAGACCTGCAAGAACGTGAAATACGTCCACAGCGGAAGCGGATGATCTGCATCTGCCCATGTCGCAGGCACGATCAGTAGAAGCGCCGACACGACGACCAGCGTAATCATATACGAAGGGACGATGCGCCAGAAACGGCGCACGTAGAAAACCGTGAAAAAGTTCGTGCAATTCTTCTTCTCCAGAATGAGCTTACCGATCAGGAAGCCACTCAGGACAAAGAAGATGTCGACACCGACCCAGCCGAAATTCGTGCCTCTGACGCCATGCGTCACTTCGCCGAAATAGTGCGAGAAGACAACCATCAAGCCGGCAAGGCCCCTCAGGCCATCAAGCTCGTAGACACGCCGGTCGCTTGTTTGCAAATTGTCCATGAGCGTTCTTCTATAGCCAAAAACAATTTCTTCGCGATTAAGCCGAAGACACAGCCATGGATTTCATTATTGAAACGTATGAGCCGGGACGCGCGCCGGGCGTTCATGGCCCGGCGCTCTGTCATGGTTAACAAAGTGTTGAGATAACTGTCGGCAGCTGGCAAAGCCGGCGTCCTCTCAGCGCGCTGCGCCGCTCTGGCGGCCGGCTCAACTTAACCTTTACGCGGCTTTAAGGGCGGAGCTCTAGGGTTTCCGATGCGGTTCGGGGTTGGGCCGCGCCAGCGGCCAGGACGGCCGTTGTTGCGTACGCGTTGGAGTATCCCATGGATATCATGACGGGCGTCGGGCTCACGGCGGGCATCATCGTCATCGCGGCGATGATCTTCATGGGCGGCGACCTGCACATGTTCATCTCCGAACATGCGATGATCATCATCTTCGGCGGCTCGATCTCCGCCACCATGATCCGCTTTCCGCTCAGCGCGCTCCTGCACGGCCTTCCGCTCGGCGCCAAGTTCGCCTTCACCATGAGCCGCCTGTCGGCCCACGACCTCGTCGACGAGCTCGCCCGCATCGCCGAGATCGCCCGCAAGCAGGGGCCGGTCGGCCTGGAAAAGGTCGAGACCGACGAGCCGTTCCTTGCCAAGGGCATCCGCTACGTCGCCGACGGCTACGATCTCGACTTCATCCGCGACAATCTCGAGCGCGACCGCGACAACTTCCTGATGCACCTCGACGAGGGCAGCAAGATCTATCGCGCCATCGGCGACTGCGCCCCGGCCTTCGGCATGATCGGCACGCTGATCGGCATGGTGCAGATGTTCGCCAACATGACCGACCCGTCCAAGCTCGGCCCGTTCATGGCGACTGCGCTGCTCGCCACCCTGTACGGCGCGCTCGTCGCGAACCTGTTCTGTCTGCCGATCGCCGACAAGCTGCACGGCAAGCTGCTCGACGAGGAGACCAACCGCACCCTGATCATTGACGGCATCCTGATGATCCGCGACTCCAAGAGCCCGACGCTGGTCCGCGAAATGCTGCTGGCCTACCTGCCGGAGAAGCATCGTAACGCCGAGGGCGAGCCGGTGCCGGCGTAAGGCGCCCGCCGGGATTTTGACCGATGGCCAAGAAGAAACGCGGCGATGCTCATGGCGGCGGTCACGGCTGGTTCGTGACCTTCGCCGACCTCATGGGCCTGATGATGAGCTTCTTCGTGATGCTCGTCGCGTTCTCGACGCAGGACGCCAACAAGCTGAAGATCGTCGCCGGCTCCATGCGCGATGCCTTCGGCGTACAGAACGAAGCGCGCTATGCCGGCATCGTCGAGTCCGACGGCCTGCCGACGCGCCCGCGGCTGAAGCACGTCGACCACATCCAGCCCGAGGATTCCTCCAACACCCCGACGCCGGACCAGGAGGATCGCGAACGCACGTCGGGCGCCAAGCTCAAGATCGATCGTAATTTTGCGCTCGCCGCCGCGTCGCTGCGCCAAGCCTTGCAGGACATGCCGGAACTGACCGAGATGTCCAAGCACATCATGTTCGAGGAGACCAAGCAGGGCCTCAACCTGGAGATCGTCGACCAGGACGGCCGCTCGATGTTCGCCGACGGCTCCAAGGTGCCCTATGACCGCACCCGCCGCCTGATCGAGAAGCTCGCGATTCCGCTCAAGGCCACGCCGCTCCGCGTCTCCATCGCCGGCCACACCGCGGCCGGATTCGTGCCGACCCGCAGCGACTATGGCGCCTTCGATCTGTCGGCCGACCGCGCCAATGCCGTGCGCCAGATCCTCGAACGCGAGGGCTTGCCGGCGTCGCACATCTTCGCCGTCGCGGGCAAGGCCGACACCCAGCCGCTGTTTCCGGACGATCCCTCGCTCGCGGCCAACCGGCGGGTCACGATCACCTTGATGCGCGAAGATCCGCCGCTCCCACCGAATTTGAAGCCGTAGGCCCTTGCGCTACCATTTTACCTGAGGCGTTGCGTCGCGCTGGCAACGGCCGACCGTTGCTGCGCCGTCACAGCAACTGTGTCGGCGCCTGCTATGCTGTCCCGATTGACAGGCGCGTAAGAACCGTCAAAAGGCGCCGGATCAATTCTCGGGAAGAAGCGTTTCTAGTCTCACATGACGGCGAGCATCACATCGACCGAAGCCCAGGAAGGGCCGGTCACCTCGGGTTTCTGGGGCCTGACGCTCGGAAGCATAGGCGTCGTCTTCGGCGATATCGGCACCTCGCCGCTCTACGCATTCCACGAGGCGGTCCGGGGCGCGGCCCATGGCGCACCGGTCTCGCGAGCCATGGTGCTCGGCGTGCTCTCGCTGATTCTGTGGGCGCTGCTGATCGTCGTCACTGCCAAATACGTCCTGTTGCTGCTGCGCGCCGACAACAACGGGGAGGGCGGCACACTTTCGCTGATGGCACTCGGCCAGCGCGCGCTCGGGCGGCGGAGCTGGTTCCTGCTCGCGCTCGGCGTGGTCGGCGCCTCCATGTTCATCGGCGATTCCATGATCACGCCGGCGATCTCGGTGCTGTCGGCGGTCGAAGGCCTCAAGCTCGCGACGCCTGCGTTCGAACACTACGTCGTGCCGCTCACGGTCCTCATCCTGGCACTGCTGTTCGCGGTCCAGAGCAAGGGGACGGCGCTGGTCGCCTCGGCCTTCGGGCCGGTGATGGTGGTGTGGTTCACCTGCCTCGCGCTGATGGGCATCGTCCACATCGCCGACGATCCGTCGGTGCTGGCTGCGATCAATCCCTATTACGCCCTGCAATTCCTGCTGTCGCACGGGACGATCGGTCTGGTGACACTGGGCGCCGTGTTCCTGGCGGTGACCGGCGGCGAAGCGCTCTACGCCGATCTCGGCCATTTCGGCCGCAAGCCGATCCAGTCGGCCTGGATGTTCTTCGTGCTGCCCGCGCTCCTGATCAACTATTTCGGACAGGGCGCGCTGGTTCTGTCCGATCCCAGCGCGGTCGAACATTCCTTCTATCGGATGGTGCCGGAGAATCTGGTGCTGCCGCTGGTCGGACTTGCGACCGCCGCGACTGTGATCGCGAGCCAGGCGGTGATCACGGGCGCCTATTCGCTGGTCTATCAGGCGGTGCAACTCGGCCTCTTGCCGCGCTTCGAGGTGCGCTACACCTCCGCAACCCATGCCGGCCAGATCTATTTGCCGCGCGTGAACCGGCTGCTTCTGATCGGCGTGTTGCTGCTGGTGATGTTGTTCCATACCCCCAGCAACCTGGCTTCGGCCTACGGCATCGCGGTCTCCACCACCATGGTTGCCGACGGCATCATGGGCTTCGTCGTGATCTGGAAATTGTGGAACTGGCGCGCCGCCACGGCTGCGGCGGTGATCGTGCCCTTCGTCGTGGTCGACATGAGCTTCTTCAGCGCCAACCTGCTCAAGCTGCTCGAAGGCGCCTGGGTGCCGCTGCTGTTCGGCGCCGCCATGGCGGGGACGATCTGGACCTGGCGCCGCGGGTCGGGAATCCTGATCCAGAAGACGCGCCGGATCGAGGTGCCGCTCGACGATCTGATCCGCAGTCTGGAGAAGCGGCCGCCGCACATCGTCAAGGGCACCGCGGTGTTCCTGACCAGCGATCCCGCCTTCGTGCCGACCGCGCTATTGCACAACCTCAAGCACAACAAGGTGCTGCACGAGCACAACGTGATCCTCACCATCGAGACCGCGCAGACGCCGCGGGTCGATCTGTCCGAGCGCTTCCGGATGGAGAAGATCAGCGACAAGTTCTCGAAGGTCCGCCTGCGCTTCGGCTACATGGAGCAGCCGAACGTTCCCAAGGCGCTCGCGATCGCGCGCAAGCAGGGCTGGCAGTTCGACATCATGTCGACGTCGTTCTTCGTGTCGCGAAGGTCGCTGAAGGCCTCGGCACAGTCGGGTATGCCATTGTGGCAAGACCACATCTTCATTGCGCTGAGCCGGTCCGCCAACGACGCCACCGACTATTTCCAGATTCCCACCGGGCGGGTGGTTGAAGTCGGAACCCAAGTGACTATTTGAACGCAATTGACGGACCCATGCGAATTTTGCATGGTGAGGGCCCAAAATCGGGCTAGGCTATGCCGTCAGCGCAGGACTATAAGCCGCGCGCTCTTCCAGCCGTTGTGCAGCGAAGCATTTTTAGAGGCCACTGGGCTCTCCCATGACAAGCGACGTAGCGATTTCCGCCCCGGAAACGGCGGCGGCCCATGGCCGTGGCGAGGCCCATACCACCGCCGGTTTCGGTGCGCTGACGCTCGGCAGCATCGGCGTTGTCTATGGCGACATCGGCACCAGCCCGCTCTACGCGTTCCGCGAGGCCGTGCTGGCCGCCTCGGGCGTGGAGGGGGTGCCGACGTCGGCGGCCGTTCTCGGTGTCGTGTCCCTGATCCTTTGGGCGCTCATCATCGTGGTGACGCTCAAATACGTCGTGATCCTGCTGCGTGCCGATAACAATGGCGAGGGCGGCACGCTCGCCCTGATGGCGCTGGCGCAGCGCGCGGTCGGTACGCGTGGAGCGACGGTCGTCTCGCTCGGCATCATCTCCGGTGCCCTGTTCTACGGCGATGCCGTGATCACGCCTGCGGTCTCGGTGCTATCGGCGATCGAGGGCATGAAGGACGTCACGCTGCGGTTCGAGCCCTATATCGTTCCGCTGACGGTGGTGATCTTGGTCTGCCTGTTCGCCGTCCAGTCGCGCGGCACGGCCCGCGTCGCAGCATTCTTCGGCCCCGTGATGTGCGTCTGGTTCGCGGTCATTGCGCTGGCAGCTATTCATCCGATCATCGAGCAGCCGCAGGTGCTGTTCGCGCTGAACCCCGTCTATGCCGTATCCTTCATGTTCCACCACGGCATCATCGGCTTCGTGACACTGGGTGCGGTGTTCCTGGCGGTCACCGGTGCCGAGGCGCTCTATGCCGACCTCGGCCATTTCGGCAAGCGGCCGATCCAGACCGCGTGGCTGTTCATCGTGCTGCCGTCGCTGGCACTCAATTATCTGGGGCAGGGCGCACTCGTCCTCGGCGATCCCGGCGCGATCGTGAGCCCGTTCTTCCAACTCTTCCCGCAGGGTTTCATGCGCGGCAGCATGGTCGTGCTCGCCACCGCGGCGACCGTCATCGCGAGCCAGGCCGTCATCACCGGCGCCTATTCGCTGACGCGCCAGGCGATCCAGCTCGGGCTGCTGCCGCGCTTTGAAATTCGCCATACATCTGAAGCCCATTCCGGCCAGATCTTCATCCCGCGCATCAACCAGCTGCTGCTGGTCGCGGTGATCATGATGGTGCTGCTGTTCCGCTCCTCCGGTGCGCTGGCCTCGGCCTACGGTATCGCAGTGACCGGCACCATGGTGGTCACCGGAATGATGGGCTTTGTCGTGATCTGGAAGGCGTGGAAGTGGTCGCCGGTCGCCGCCGCCGCGCTGATCGCGCCGTTCCTCTGCCTCGACCTGACCTTCCTGGCCGCGAACCTGTTGAAGGTGTTCGAGGGCGGCTGGGTGCCGCTCGCGCTCGGCTCCCTCATGATCATCCTGATGTACACGTGGCGACGCGGCAGCCGGCTCCTGTTCGAGAAGTCGCGCAAGCTCGAATTCCCGCTCGCCGACCTCGTGGCGATGCTCGAGAAGCGGCCGCCGCAGCGCGTGCCCGGCACCGCCGTGTTCCTGACCAGCGATCCGCTCAGCGCGCCGACCGCGCTGATGCACAGTCTGAAGCACTACAAAGTGCTTCACGAGAAGAATGTCATTCTCACAATCGAGACCGCGCAGACCCCGCGCATCGATCCGGCCGAGCGCGTCAGGCTGGAGCAGATCAGCCCGACCTTCTCCAAGGTGACGCTGAAGTTCGGCTTCATGGAATCGCCCAACGTGCCGAAGGCCCTGGCGATCGCCCGCAAGCTCGGCTGGCAGTTCGACATCATGTCGACCTCGTTCTTCCTGTCGCGCCGGGCGCTCAAGCCCGCCGCCCATTCCGGCATGCCGCGCTGGCAGGACCGGCTGTTCATCTCGCTCAGCCGCTCCGCCAACGACGCCACCGACTATTTCCAGATCCCCAGCGGCCGCGTGGTCGAGGTCGGCACCCAGGTGACGATCTAGGAGGGGGGCGAAACCCGCGCTTCAAGTCGCTGCGATTTCGCTTTAACTTGCGCCGCGCGGCCCAAGCCTTTGTAGCGCTTGATTTTCGTGGGCCGAGAGGCAAGGTTGCCGCCGGCCGGGATCGCCCCGGCATGCGGCTGCGACGTTGGAGGATGATGTGGCAAACCAGGTACAGGATCTGACCCCGGACGAGGTCTCCAAGGGTGTCGAGGAAGGGCGCTATCTGCTCGTCGACGTCCGCGAGCCGAACGAGGTTGAGGCCGAGGCCTATCCTTACGGCGTCGTGGTGCCGCTCTCGACCTTCGATCCCAAGGCGATCCCTGATCCCCAAGGCAAGCAGGTCGTGTTCGCGTGCCGCTCCGGCAAACGCTCGGTGACGGCCTCGCTCGCGGCGCAGGCGGCTGGCCTTGCTTACGATAAGCATCTTGCCGGCGGCATACTCGGCTGGAAGGCGGCGGGTCTTCCCACCAAGGTCGGTGGCTGACCTCGCGATGACGACCAAGAGCTCTTCGCTGAACAAAGTCTTCGCCGACCTTCCCGTCACCATCTTCGAGGCGATGTCGCAGGCCGCGCGCGACAACAACGCCATCAATCTCGGTCAGGGGTTCCCTGACGATCCCGGCCCCGAGGACATCCGCCGCGCGGCTGCCGACGCTTCGCTGAACGGCTACAACCAGTACCCGTCGATGATGGGCATCCCGGAGCTGCGCCAGGCGATCGCGACCCATTACGGCCACTGGCACGGGCTCAAGCTCGATCCGATGAGCGAGGTGATGGTGACCTCCGGCGGCACCGAGGCGCTGACCTCGGCCATTCTCGCGGTGGTCCAGCCCGGTGACGAGGTGGTCTGCTTCCAGCCGGTCTATGATTCCTACCTGCCGATCATCCGCCAGGCCGGCGGAATTCCGCGCCTCGTGCGGCTCGAGCCGCCGCATTGGCGGCTGAACGAGGACATGCTGAAAAGCGTCTTCAATTCAAAGACCAAGGCGGTGCTCTTCAACAATCCCTTAAATCCGTCCGCAGTGGTCTATCCGCGCGAGGACCTCGAACTGCTTGCGCGCTACTGCCAGGAGTTCGACGTCATCGCGATCTGCGACGAGGTCTGGGAGCACGTCACCTTCGACGAGCACAAGCACATCCCGCTGATCACCATCCCCGGCATGCGCGAGCGCACCATCAAGGTCGGCTCGGCCGGCAAGATCTTCTCGCTGACCGGCTGGAAGATCGGCTTCGTCTGCGCAGCGCCGCCGCTGCTGCGCGTCGCGGCCAAGGTGCACCAGTTCCTGACCTTCACGACCGCGCCAAACCTCCAGGCCGCCGTCGCCTACGGCCTCGGCAAGCCCGACGAGTATTTCCTGTCGATGCGCAAGGATCTGACGCGGAGCAGGGACCGTCTCACCAAGGGGCTGGAGAGCCTCGGCTTCCCCGTGCTGAAGTCGCAAGGAACCTACTTCCTCACCGTCGACCTGTCGCCGCTCGGGCTCAACGAGAGCGACACCGAGTTCTGCTGGCGGATCGTGAAGGACTACAAGGTGGCGGCGATCCCGGTATCGGCCTTCTACGAGCAGGACCCCGTGACCTCGGTGGTGCGCTTCTGCTTCGCCAAGAAGGACCAAACCCTCGACACCGCGCTGGAGCGGCTGTCGGACGCGGTGCGCGGGCGCAAGAGGTAGACCAAGATGACGAACGTCAGCCGCGCGAGGTCTTGCTTTGGTTTCGCAATCGCCGCGGCGCTGACGTTGTTTTCCGTTCCCGCAGGGGCCGAGGAGCGCGTCGTCAACTTCTACAACTGGTCCAACTACATGGCGCCTGGCGTCCTTGAGGCCTTCACCAAGGAGACCGGCATCAGGGTGGTCTACGACACCTTCGACGCCAACGAGACGCTGGAGACGCGCCTCATGGCCGGCAAGTCCGGCTACGATCTCGTGGTGCCCACCGCCTATTTCCTGCAGCGCCAGATCAAGGCCAACATCTTCCAGAAGCTCGACAAGTCGAAGCTGCCGAACCTCGCCAACGCCTGGCCGATGGTGACCAAGCATCTTGCCACCTACGATCCCGGCAACGACTTCGCTGCGAACTACATGTGGGGCACGACGGGCATCGGCTACAACGTCGCCAAGGTGAAGCAGATCCTCGGGCCTGACGCGAAGATCGACAGCTGGGACATCGTCTTCAAGCCGGAGAACCTCGCCAAGTTCAAAGACTGCGGCGTGCACATGCTTGACTCCGCCGACGATATCTTCCCGGCGGCGCTGAACCATCTCGGGCTCGATCCGAACTCGACCAAGCAGGCTGACCTGGAGAAGGCGGCTGACGTCGTGGCCAAGGTCCGGCCCTTCGTGCGCAAGTTCCATTCGTCCGAATATCTGAGCGCGCTCGCCACCGGCGAGATCTGCGTCGTGGTCGGCTGGTCCGGCGACATCATGCAGGCCCGCGCCCGCGCGGCCGAAGCCAAGAAAGACGGTAGCAGCGGCGTCGAGATCGGCTACGCCATCCCGAAGGAGGGCGCGCAAATGTTCTTCGACAATCTCGCGATCCCCGCGGACGCGAAGAACGTCAAAGAGGCCTACGAGCTGATCAACTATCTCTACCGCCCCGACGTTGCCGCCAAGAACACGGACTTCCTGTCCTACGCCAACGGCAACCTCGCCAGCCAGAAGCTGGTCGCCCCGAAGATCCTCGGCGACAAGAACATCTATCCGGACGAGGCGACGCTCTCAAAGCTGTTCGTCATCACGGCCCGCGAGCCTGCGACGCAGCGGATCATCAACCGGCTCTGGACCAAGGTGAAGACGGGGCGCTGAGGCGCCGTGGTCGTGCCGGGATCACCCGGCAAGTCATTTTCTGAAAAACAACCCCATGCACAGTAGAACCGCCACCTTCGGGTTGTCGGAGGTGGAGCTGCGCAAGTCGCGATGCGGTCTGGTTTTATCGACGCGCGGGCGCAAGACCTTGAAGCACCTCGCGAGCGGCGAGAAATGACCGGCCGGCCGCGCCTGATATCATCAGGCTCCAGTCATTTGACTCGTCGGGCAAAACACCGGCAAACTGGCATCGCATCCATCAGGACCAGATGCTGCTCTCAATGCGAAGCATCGCGAGAGGAGGTGTTCTTCAAAGTTTCGGGGGGTCTTCTTCCGATCGCAAACGAGCTTTTTTGGCGATCTCCGTTTGAACTCTAAATACTGGTTGTCATTCTACACAACGATTGAAGCACGGAAGCAGGGCTATCAGGAATGCGAGCGTCGCGTTTAGAGGACTTTCAACCCCCATTGTGGACGAGTTTAAGAGGTGTGAGCAACTCGACAGCCGCAAAAGCGACAGTCCTCATTCCGTTGATTAGGTATCTTGTTTTGTTCAACGGCAACGTCGTTCAGTATCTGAATATTGTGCGGGAGTTAGGTGGTCGCGATGACGTCGCTGTGTCCAGTCGGCTGATTTTGATCTACCTCGGTCTTGTGAATGTCGCCTTGGGCGTCATCATTTACAGTTGGTTATGTCCGAGCGAGGTGAAGCACTACGGCAGCGCGGCAGCATACGTTCAGGGTGATGGCCCGAGTCTGAGGGGCTTTCCAGTGGACGCCATCACGACTGTCCTGAGCGAGCACGGGCCGTCGCGTGAGGTGTTGGAGGAGTTGAGCAGTAGGCTGCGCCAGAAGGGCCATGAGAGCATGGTCAGCGATGCCGACATTGATGGTTACCGCCTCGAAATCCTACACCTCTACTTCGCCTATTTGAACCAGACGCATGTCGGTGCAAGGGTGGCGACGTTTCTGTTTTACCTGTGTGGCTTCTTTCTTCTGACGATACCATCAGCGCAGGTCTTCTGGGCCGTGGCTATGCTTCTCATAAAGCAGTCACACTAAAGCTTTTGTCATACCATGCTTCGACATTGTTTTTGAGCAATTGCGTTATGGAAAAGGGAATTGCATCGCTAGGAGTTCTGGTGCTGTTTGCGGTACTGGCAATCCTCTTAGGCGTGGGGTTTCCGGTCATTAAGTCCGAAGCGCCGCTGAAGGCGTCTGACTGGCTCGGCTTCGCCGGAAACATTATCGCGGCGGTATTCGCTGCTGTGGCGGCAGTGGTCGCCTGGGTCGCCGCACAGCGCCAGATTAAGCAGGCGACTCGCCAGAACTCGGTCATCGCGTACGGTACGTTGAGGGACGTCCTGGCATCCATCAACAGCGACGTAATCCTCAACCAAAAGATCCACCACGCGCTTGAGATGATTGCCAGCGATGCTCGAACGATGCGGCAGGAAGGTATTATCGGCGCGGCGGAGGCCGAGATGAACATCAGCATCATCCAGCGCTCACTTGGCGAACTCAGGACCGCGGAAGATGCGTTAATGGATGGGCGAGCAAATCCGTGGGGAGGCTCGCAACACCGAAACGCACGCGAGAACCTTATTCATCTCATTGGAGTGTACGCCATTATGTGTGGGGGTGTGCTTCACACGCTCACGATGGCCAATGCGAAAACAGTCCCTGCAGAGCAGATTGTTGATGCCGTTGTCAGCAGTCTCAGGGAGGCAGCTGTAGAAGCCTCCGAGGTGTTTGGCGAGTTGGCGGTGGAGGAGATGGACAAAATTCATGAGTTGATGGACAAGCACTTTGAGAGCGTCACCGTTCATAGTTGATGAACGTAAGGCCCCTTAGCGGTGCCTTCGCCTTCCCTGAGCCTATTCGGGGCTCTGGTTCTTCTCAGCGATGAACGTGAATAGGTACTTCGTATCCGGGTTACACTGGTCGGCCTCGAAGCCTACTGTTGAGCCCCAGATCATGGCGGCAAACACTCCCATCGTTGTTCCTTCTCGTTGATTTATCTTCGCTTGTTGGCGTAGCTTTATGATACGGCAACTGAAGGTTGGCGTCATCAAGTCTAGAATGTTGATGTATCTGCATATTTTCGGGGGATGCATGTCCGAGTCGAACGCGCCTCTAGGCAGGCCAGGGAACGTCGCAAACAACGTCAAGACGATAGGGGCTCTGGTTATCGGAGTGGCCGTTGGCATCTTCGGGGCAGGTGCCTACTGGTCCAAGCTGCAAGACAAGATCGACACGGCTTATGAATTTGCGATCAAGAATAAGGATGCAAAGCCGGCCGGTGACGCTGGCCTTCGGGAGAACCTCAAGCACTGGGGCAATCTAGGATCAAATCCGAAAGAGGCCGCACGGTCCGGTCCTGGTGGCGGTTACGACCATCCGAATACGATGTGCGAGGACGGCTTTTACGCCGTGGGCATTCAGACCTGGGGCAATTCTGGCGGGCAATGCAATGATTGCCTGACGGGCGCTCGGGTGATTTGTCGGCCACTCAAGACCGATTGAGCGGTTTGGTTGGGTTGTGCGCATAATGATGCGTGGCCGTCGCACGCTCGCTCTGGCTGAATGACCTTCACCTGCTTAGCGTGCCCCCTGCCTGGACTTTGCGCCATGCGTCAAGCCAACCGACCGTCAGTTTGTTGATGATCTGGTGAGCATCCGGTAACGGGATGTGCTGCGGGATCAAAGCGTCGAGTTGGGTTGCGTGCCTGATGCCTTCGGAGATCACCCGGCATGTGTTCGCAGCAAATCTGAAGTCTCTAAGTTCTTGAACCGTAACGAAGCAGTGCTGCTCAAGCTCTGTTTGTCCCCCGACGTTGTCACGGATTGCTTCGTATATCAGCACTCACGAGTCGGTCGGTGTTGGCGTCATGGGCCCAGGCCATGGTCGACGCGGGATTGCCAGACCAGTAGGGCGTGACGCGCGCTATAAGGCGTGTGCTCATCAAGCGTTTTCGGAGGTGGCTGAAGACCAATTGGCTCCAAGTACCGTCCTTTTCACTCGCTCGGGCTCGCGACCGTGTAGTCCGCGAAAAACATGTGGCTGTCGGCCTTCGACCACAGACCAATTCGGCCCGAGACAGGCTGAGCCAAGGTGTGCTCGAGATACAGCTTGCCATCGAGATAGCCTTCGACCTTCGTACCGCGGATACGGACCTTGAGGTCGTGCCACTGCCGCGTTGCGGTCGGCGTATTCCGCACCCATTTGACTGCGGACCGTTTCCCCTTCTCGAATTTCCAGAGCACGACATTGTCCTCGAGACAGTTCGCTCGGACGGTCAGGTAGTCTCCGTTCGGCTTGAGATTGAACAGGATCCCAGCGCCCTGATCGATGCGGCCGGACAAACCTTCAAAGCGCACCGAAATCTCGCCGTCGGTGAAATTTTCGATCTTGGGTGCGACCGCGTAGGGGTAGTATGCGTAGGCTTGGACCCGATCCAGAAATTCCGCGTACCGCTCGCCATAGAGCGCACGCGCCTTGTCGGCGATGCCTGCGGATGATTGCCCTTCCTTCCACTGGCGACCATCCACCGTGAGCACCTTCTTTCCGTTGTCCTCTTCGATTCTCCAGAAGCCGACAACCGGCACGAGCGCCTTAGGCTCCGCGCCGGCTGTCTCGTTCGAGAAGTCGATTTTGACAGGTTCAGCGGCCAGACCAGGAAAAGTGAGCGCGGCGAAGCTCATTGCCGCGAGGATGGCCACTCCGATTTTGTTGCCTGCACTCATGGCTTAGCTCCTTCATGAGGGACGAATGGCTTAACCGCAGGAAGTCGGCGGACCCACCACCAGGCCAGCGCAATCAGCAACGGCAATCCGGCGAAGAACCAGAGCAATGCCGCTTCCGCGTTCACGACCAGGGGATAGCCGGGATATTCGTCACTCGATCCAGGTGGCGGCGGCTGCACTCCCGCAAGGGCGTATAAGAGCGGCAGTATTTCGCGAGGACTTGTGGAGCGGCTGATGTCCATTCGGCCGCCGTATGTGTATTCGATCTGACCATAAGCTTCCGACGGACCGGCGACGGCCTGCCGCCCGCCCGCCAGAACGACCGTGACGTTCGGTATCGCGCGCTCCAGCTTCGAGAGCACGTTCCGACGCAGATCGATGTACCGGGGATCTTCAGGGACGAGGTTAACCGAAATTGTCAGGGGGAGGCGAAGCCCAGCCAGCAACCGCTCATCGGCCGAAGAGAACGAATTTCGGCGGTCTTCGCTGAGATCGACAACATTTCTGACCTGCGCCGCAATGCCGAGAGCGATCGTGATCCCAAACAAGCAGAAGAGCGAGCGGACCGACTTCACGCGCAGGGAGATGCCAGGCGGAAGCCACACGGTTGTCAGAACCGCCAGTCCACAGACGACAGCGGCGATTCCGAGCGCCAGGCCCGCCGAGAAAAGTCCTTGTTCAAATGGCCGCAATGTCTGGGTCAGAGACGTCTGCGCGATCCAGGCCGGCACTCCCGAACGGCCTGCGAGCGTGAAGTCCAGCACCCACGAGCCGATCGTTACCGCAAGCGCGATGATGGCGGCCGTCGACGAACTGTCAGAGATGATCGCAGCGAACAGCCCGACGGCGCCGACCAACAAACCATAGAGCAAGTGACCAAGCAGAAGATTGAGCGTCTCAACCGAAGCCAAATGACCGCCCAACATTGTCCAGATCGCGAGTGCCGAGAGCGCGGGAATGCTGACGAGGCACCAGGCCGCAAGCACGGCGCAAAGTTTCGCGGACACGAGCGTCGCGTAACGGTACGGCAGTTGAACCAGCAGGTGCAGCGCCCCGCTCTCCTTTTCCTGGCCGAGCACACGAATCGCCACGAAAGGGAACAGGAGCGTCACCGCCACGTAAAACGAGCCGAATGTCGGAACCAGAATGCCGTCGAGCGGCGACAGGCTCTTCGCCAACACCGGCGACTGCAAGGCGGCCGAACTGGATGCGCTGTAGAGCGACACCGCTTCGGCGAAGCTGTATCCGACGAGAGGACAGACGAGCAGCAGCATTGTCCAGAGGGCGCGTCCGGCCGCGATCTCGCGGAGCTCCTTCGTGAGCAGCGGAGCGATTGAAGCGCCCGAAGGGACATATGGCTCACGTGAGCGCAAGGAAAATCTCCTCAAGCGATCCTGCCCGCAGTCCAGTTTCCGCACGCAATTCCGCCAGCGCGCCGATGCCACGCACCCGCCCCGCCGAGAGCAGAATAAAGCGATCACAAACCCGTTCTGCATCCGCGAGCTGATGAATGGATAGGATCAGGGTGCGTCCGCGCGCCGTCTCATTGCGCAGCACGCCAACAATGTCGCGTGTCTGACGCAAATCGAATCCATCGAACGGCTCATCCATCAGCAACAATCGATGCGGCGCCAGCAGGCCGAGGGCCAGCATGAGGCGGCGGGCATAGCCCTTTGAGAGCGCCTGCACGTGCTTGCGAAGAACGGGCTGCAATCCGAGCACGGCGACGATTTCGCCGATCTCCCTGTCCGATCGCCGAAACACGCTCGCAACGAACGAGACCACCTGCCACGCCGATTGGTCGCGGTAGGGGCGCACGGCGTCGGGAAGATAGAACATTACGTCGCGGCGGTGGGGCAGGCCCAGCGGTTCGCCACACCAGAGGATTTCACCTGCATCGACCGGCAGGAGACCGGCAATTGCTTCCAGCAGCGTCGTTTTGCCGGCACCATTGGGGCCGATGACTCCGAGGATCTCGCCCGCGACGGCCGAGAAGGCGACACGATCGATAGCGGCGACCTCGCCTCCAAAGCGCTTGGTCAGATTCTCGACCGTCAGCAGCGACGTTGAGTTGCCTCTCTCCATCATCGGCACCTCTCATAGTCGGGAGAGATAGTGCGCAAGCGCCGAAAGGTCCGGTTCGCTTACGGTGTCTGCTGAAACCTGACGAGCGCCGGCGGCGACCAGCGCGAGACAGAGCGCTACGCGCGCAAAACTCCAATGAGAGATTGATTGATTGGCGGGCATGCAGCGTCCTTGCAATAAAACGGACGCGATACTTAGGCATGTCGCCTCGTGGGGAGATCGCCTTTCCCCATGCCCGCGAATTTGCTGAACGGACCTTGCTTGTCAATCGGAACCACCCCGTATGGGCGGGGAACTACCGAAGGGTCACCTCCATTTGATCAGGGAGGCAGCACGCCACCGCGTCCATAGCGAAGCCCCCGCGCGCTGCCAGTGCGCCAATGGATCGCCTGAATCCGCATCTGAACATCTTCGGCATCTTCCCGGTCCTGCTTGCGGGCCTGCTCGGCTTGCCGCGGAGTTTGATCTGGTTCGTCGTCAAAAACAGGCTACGGTCTAATTGATACGCCACGAGCGGGCGGCCGCTGGCCTCGTTGTACGGCTTTCATTGAAATGAGACGCACCGCCTGATACTGTCGTAACGGGGGAGTGGCAGCCTCCCCATTAAATGGCCATCCCATTCAAGTGCTGCTCGCTTGGTTTTGGAGCGAGCACATGGATGGGTTCTCGGTAGATCTGGCAATCTTTCTCGGCGCAACATTTGCCGGCGCGCTGGTCGCCGGGCTCTCTGGTTTTGCGTTTGGCCTGATCGCGGCATCGCTGTGGCTTTACGTCCTTTCGCCTCTTCAGACCGCAACCCTCATCATTGTGTTCGGGCTGATCGTGCAAGGGTACTCCGTCTGGAAGCTTCGTCACGCCCTCGATTGGACGAAGCTCTGGCCGTTCCTGGTCGGCGCAGCGATTGGTGTTCCCGTCGGCGTATCGATTTTGACATGGGCCAACCCTGCCCATGTCCGCGCGGCCGTAGGGATCTTTCTAGTTCTCTACAGCCTCTATGCCCTCTTTCGTCCCGCCATCAAACCGATCACGCGCGGGGGAGCCACCGCCGATGCGGGGATCGGCTTTCTCAACGGCGTTCTCGCCGGCGTCACTGGCCTTGCCGGCATTCTCGTGACGATATGGTGCGGCATGCGTGGCTGGCCAAAGGATCAACAGCGCACCGTCTTCCAACCCGTGGCCGTTGCCATCTTCGTCATGAGCGCAGCCTGGCTTGGCGTGAAGGGCGCCGTGTCAGCCGAAACGCTGCGGCTTATCCTTTATGGCTTTCCGGTTCTATTGGCCGGCACGTGGCTTGGCATGAAGTTGTACGGTCGCGTTAACGAAGGGACGTTCCGCCAAATTGTTCTGGTGCTACTGTTACTATCGGGAGCGACATTGATTGCTTAACGCGGCCTTCGCCGCTGTCCCGGTCCCTGACGGCGTCGCTACGTTCTTCAGCTTTAGACTAACGCGCCTTACCGCCACCTGCGGTGCAGCCAGAGCCACTGCTCGGGATGCTCGCGGACCCAGCCTTCCACCACGCTCGTGATCGCCTGCGTCGTGCCCTGGATGTCGATCTTGCCCTCGGCGTCGCGCACCGGCTTGACCTCCTCGGTCAGCTCTCCGGTGAAGCGGCCGCCGGGCAGGCGGATGATGCGCACGCCATGGATCGGGCATTCGACCTGGCGCAAGAGGCGCGCCAGCATCGGATTGGCGCGGGTCTTGCGGCCGAAGAAGGTGACCTCGACGCCACCGGTCAGATACTGGTCGATCAGCATGGCGACGTGCTTGCCGTCCTTCAGTGCCTGCGCGAGCCGGAGCGGTGCGCCACGGCCCGCGGGGATCAGCGTGCCCATGTTGACCTGGCGCATCTCCTGGATGATGCGGTCGGCGGAGGCGATGTTCGGCCGGCGATAGAGGATCGCAGTGTCCAGCCCATGCGCGACGGCGGCGAGCGCCGGCAATTCCCAATTGGCGAGATGTGAGGCGAAGATCAGCGCCGGCTTGCCGTCGTCGCGGATCTGGTCGAACAGCTCGATGCTGCGCTGGGGTAATTCGATCCGGCTTTTTTCCGGATGGTCGCGGTCGTAATCCCAGACGTGGTCCATATGGGCGAATTCGGCGCCGACGCGGCCGAGATTGTCCCAGACGCCCATCAGGATCTGTTCGATCTCCTCGGGCGACTTTTCCGGAAAGGCGGCAGCGAGGTTGGCGCGGCCGATGCGGTGCTCGCGCAGGCGCGGGCCGATCATCTTGGTAACGCGCGCGAAGAAATCCGAGGTCTTGACCGGATCGAAATAGCGCGTGGTGCGCAGCATGGCGACGGTGGCCGCACCGATCAGGCTTCCGCCCAGCGATTTGGCGGCCTCCCGCGCGCGGGCCTTCGTGCTCGCAGGAAGCAGTGCCATGCGTCCGGTCAGGCCGGTTCGCGGGTCAGGATCAGCGAGGCGTTCTGGCCGCCGAAGCCGAACGAGTTCGACATCACGGCGGTGACGCGGGCGTCGCGCGCCTTGTTGCCAACGACGTCGAACAGGATCGTGGGGTCCGGAATGTCGTAGTTGATTGTCGGCGGAATGCGCTGATGCTCGAGCGTCAGCAGCGAGAAGATCGCCTCGACCGCACCGGCCGCCGAGATGGTGTGGCCGACCATCGACTTGTTCGAGGTGACCGGGATCTTCTGCACGAGCTCGCCGAACACGGCCGATGTCGTATTGTACTCCATCTTGTCGTTTTCGGGCGTCGAGGTGCCGTGGGCGTTGATGTGGTCGATCTGGTCCGGCGTCATGCCGGCGTCGGCCAGCGTCTTATTCATGCAGCCGATGATCGGCTTGCCGTCGGGCGAAGAACGGGTGCGGTGGAAGGAATCGGTGAGCTCGCCGCAGCCGGCGATCACGCCAAGGATCTTTGCGCCGCGCGCGGTTGCGGCTTCATAGCTTTCGAGCACGAGGGCTCCGGCCCCTTCCGCCATGACGAAACCGTCGCGGTTCTTGGAGAAGGGGCGGGAGGCCGCCTGCGGCGGATCGTTCTGGGTCGACAGCGCCGAGAGCAGCGAGAAGCGCACGAGGGCTTCCGGGTTCACGGTGCCGTCGGTCGCCACGCACAGCGCGGCATCGGTCTCGCCGCGCCGGATCGCCTCGACGCCGAGCTGGATCGAGGTCGCGCCCGAAGCGCAGGCCGTCGACAGCGAGATCGGTGAGCCCTTGGTGCCGAAAGTGTCGGCGAGGTGCGCGGCCACCGAGCCGAACATGAAGCGGTGATGATAGGCGCTGTACTTGCCGCCGCCGGAGATGCGCAGCAGGTCGTCATAGTTGATGTCGAGCTTGCCGACGGCACGGCCGAGCTCGCGGCGCTGCGGCCATTCGACCTCGACCGGCGCAACCGCCAGGAAGAGGGGACCCGGGAAATCGCCCTTGGTGCCGATGCCAGCCTGCTCGAGCGCTTCCTGCGTGACGAGATCAGCCATCCGCTCGGACAGGGCCGTGGAGGAGAACGGATCGACGCTGACGAAATCCACCGTGCCGGCCATCGTCGTCTTCAGGCCGTCGATCGGAAAGCGCGTAATGGTGCGGATGCCGGATTCGCCGGCGACGAGCTTTGCCCAGTTGTCGGCCTTGCCGGCGCCGAGCGAGGTCATGATGCCCATGCCGGTAACGACGACGACGGGACGCCCGAATTTGTCGCGTGGTGCAGTCATGTGTCCCCCGATAAAGCTAGAGCGTGATCCGGCAAAGCGCGTCGCGCTTCAGCTGACAGCCTCGACCAGCGCCATGCCTTCGCCGCGCCAGTGTCCGGCCCCCACCACCACAATCTGGGTGGGCGCTCCCTGCAATTCAATCTCGGTTCCCGTGGAATCGTTCGGCGGGAACAGTGCGCCGCGCGAGATCGACAGCGCGGCGAGCGCAATCCCGAGCGGGAATTGTGTTTCCATGGTGTGGCCGAACATCGTGCCGGTCGAGCGCACCGGGAAGTCGGCATGGCTCTTCAGGAAGCCACGCTCCTCCGATGTCGCGGGTTCCGCGCCGGTCGCGCCTGATATGATCGCGCCCTTGCCTTCGTGCATCGGCAACTTGGCCCAGAGCTTCTCGAGTGTCGCGGCCATGTCGCCGGGCTGCTTGCGCCGGGCGAGGTCGGCGACCACGCTCGACAGCTTTGCGAACGGCTTTGCGCCGCGTGCCTCGGCGTGCGCCCTGGACTCCAGCACCAGGAATGCACCGGCCGAGCCGAGCGCGAAGCCGGTGTGTTCCTTGCGCGCCCACACGGGTGCGAACTTGTCCTTCAGGTTGAAGTCGCCGAATTCGTAGAGGACCAGCAGGTCCTTGCGCTCGCCATTGTGGGAGCCGCCGACCAGCGCGATGTCGCTTTCGCCCGATGCGATGCGCGACAGCGCGATGCGGGCCGCGTCGGCGCCCGCAACCTCTTCGCCCATGAAGGTGCGCGAGGTGCCGCCGAGACCGTGCACGATGGCGATGTTGCCGGCGAGGAGGTTGGAGAGCTGCGCCAGGAACAGCGTCGGCCTGAGATCGCTCATCAGCCGCTCGTTGAGGAAGCCGGGCGCATTGGCGCCCTTGGCCTCGGCCGTGAGCACGCCGCAGTCGACGTTGAGATCGCGCTCGCCGCCGCCGGCGGCCACCACCATGTCGATCTTCGACAGAATGTCCTTGTTACCCTTGATCCCTGCGGAATCGAGCGCCAGGCCCGCGGCATAGGTGCCGATGCGCTGCCAGGCTTCCATCTGGCGCTGGTCGCCTTTCTTCGGGATCTGGCTGTCGAAGCTGACCGGCATCAGGGGATGCACGATGTAGGGCGCAAAACCCTTCTCGTCGACGTTGATGCGCTTCTCCTGGAGCGCGGCCCAGTTGGCGTCCAGGCCTTCGCCGAGCGAGGTGGCGAGGCCAATGCCGGTGATCCAGACTTCCGTCTGGACTGGCTTCGAAGCGTGGGTGTCAGTCATGGCGATACGGCCTGTTGCGGAAAGCCGATGCGCTTGGCGAACGCGTCCATGTAGCCGCGCATATCCGCATTGGGGAAGGGAATCTGTGTGAAGGTGAGTGTCGAATTCGCGCGCAGCTTGCCGCCGACCCTGATCTTGGCCTCGGTCATGGCATAGCCCGAGCCCTCATGGGCAAGGGTTGCCTCGATGCTCATGAGATCACCGGGGAATACCGAGCCGCGGACCTTGGCCTCCTTCACGGCGGCCAGGATCGGCATGCGCTGGAACTTGAGCACGCCGAGCTGAAGCCAGCCCGAGGCCTGCGCCATCGATTCGATCAGGAGCACTCCGGGCATCAGAGGGTAGCCAGGGAAGTGCCCCTCGAAGATGGTGCTCTCGTTCGGGACCTGCGCCTCGACGACGATCCGCTTCTCGTCGACGTTGAGGTCGACGATGCGATCGATCATGTGGAAATATTCGAGTTGCATGACCGCGCGCTTAGGCGCTCGCGCCCTTGGCCGCAACCAGTTCGTCGATGCGGGCGCACAGATTCTTCAGAACGAAGTACTGCTCGGTGGTCGCCTTGCCGTCGTTGACCTCCTGGGTCCACTTTTCCAGCGGCAGCTTGATACCGAACTGCTTGTCGATCGCAAACGCGATGTCCAGAAAATCGAGGCTGTCGATGCCGAGGTCATCGATGGCGTGGCTATCCGGCGTGATCGTGTCGCGCGGGATGTCGCAGGTTTCAGCGATGATCGTAGCGACCTGATCGAATGTGGAGGACATCACTAAGCCTTTGATATATTGCGGATATTTGTCAGATGTTCCAGAGTGGCGCGGTGGGTGGGCATCGCGCCCCGAGTGACGCCCTCAACCCCCCTCTGGCCGGGTCGAAAGCCCGTATATCGGAGCGCCGCCCTGAGTTCAATGGAGCCGGGCAGGCGAGGAGACACCGGGCTGGGGATGCCCGACACAGTCCGTTCCACCTGGGGACCGGCGGCGGGGCCGGGCCTAGATATGCGGAGTCGTGATCTTGACGCAGTCGCGGCGGCCCATCAGCACGCAATCCTGGGTCCGGCGCAGGTCGGCGATGCTCACGGCGAGCCAGATCCCGATCGCGGTCAGCGCAATGGTGAAGGCGAGCGCGGCGATATTGGCGAGCATGCGGTGGCGGAAATCATCCGGCGCGGGGCGGGGCTGCTCGTAGCGCGACAGGTCGAGCGGCTCGGGCGTCACGCGTAGCGGCTGCACGGTGCCGCTGCCGCGGTGAGCCGTTGGGGAAGGCGAGGTGCGCGGCCTGAACTGGAGCACCCGGTGCTCGTCATCCGAGCTTATGGGCCGCTGGGTCTTCATGGTACGGGGATCACTCCGAAGCAGCGCTTTTTAGATAGCACACGTGATAAACGCGTTGCAGAAAATCTTCTCAGCGCGAACGCGCATTGCGCTGTCTCTCGCACTTTCATGAGCCTTGCGAGCGAACACGGAATTGGCGGTCAGGCCGGTGTCAGGAAACGCCGGGTTGCATTGCAGCAAGAGCCATGGACCTTGCTTCGCCCTGTCCCGTGAACATCGGCTTGTGATCCGTGTCCGCGCCGCGCGCATTTTGCAGCGTCAAGGTCCATGGCATAATCTGGCGAACCCAGACCACAAGTTGCAACTATGTGAGAGGCCCTCGATCATGATGACCACCCACGCGCGCGAACCCAGAGTGCATCCGGTGTCGATCCTGTCGCTTCGGCCGACGCAGATGACGGTCGGCTTCCGTGAGGTCAAGGAGAAGCGCAAGCGCTGGCGCGAGCGCGACAAGAAGAAGCAATCGGATATGCTCGGCACTCACATGATCCCCGTCGTCTTCGGACCCGACGAGCGCTACTACGTCATCGACCATCATCATCTCGGCCGCGCGCTGCATGACGAAGGCATCAAGGAAGTGCTGGTGACCGTCGTCGGCGACCTCAGGATGGTCGAGCGCGAAGCGTTCTGGGGCGTGATGGACAACAAGCGCTGGGTCTATCCTTACGATGCCAAGGGCGAGCGGCGGCCGTTCCGCGATCTCCCGAAATCGGTCGCCGATCTCAAGGACGATCCCTTCCGGAGCCTTGCCGGCGAGCTCCGCCGCATGGGCGGTTTTGCCAAGGACACGACGCCGTTCTCGGAATTCCTGTGGGCCGACTTTCTGCGCCGAAAACTATCGCGCAAGGCGGTGGACGCCAATTTCGACAAGGCGCTCGAGAAGGCCCTGTCCGCGGCCAAGAGCAAGGACGCGATCTATCTGCCCGGCTGGTGCGGACCGGCGGACGATGATTGAGGCGTAGTGCTCCCATCACTCGCGCAGGAAGATCTTGGCACCAGGGTAGATGCGCCGGGCGTAAGTCACGACCAGCTCTCGGTCCTGGGTTTCCAGGAAAGGAGTTCGGATCTGACACGACCCGACAACGAGGTGCCATAGACCATTGAGCTTTTGAATAACGACGTTCATTTGAGCGTTCCTCAAAGACTCTTCATTTCGGCAAGACCGCTTGTCGCGGCAGTCTTGCGATTCACTATCGTGATGCCGGATGCAAAATTCCCAGCCCGGCTCGCGCCGCCGTGAAACAACGGTGACTATTGTTAGTCGCGTTTTTCGAGCGTGAAGTTCGCGCGGCTCATGCGTCGCTTTGGACTAGTCTGCGACCATGAGAATCCGTCGCTGTGGCTCAATGGTACGAGCCCAGGCAGCGGGTATTGGAACCGGGTGAGCGGGCATACGAAGGTGCGCCAACCCTCGCTGCGGTATGCGGCGTCGCGAACCGGACCTCATCACAGTCCCTTGAGCGAAACCATTCTCCGCCCGCACGAAAAGGTCCTGAAACAGAGCCGTACCATCTTCGCGGGCAATCAAGTCCAAACAGGAGGCAGGTATGCGTCGTCTGGTCTTCGCCGCGGCCTTGCTCGCGGTCGCTTCAGCAGGGATTTACACTTTCTTCTCGGCCTCGTTTGCCGCAGCTTACCACACCAAGATATTGACGTTTGCCGAGCGTTTTGCCCCGGCGCTCGAGTTGATGGAAAAGCGCTAGCGGCACAGTGCTTCGCAGCACGGCGGCGCCGAGGACGTTTATCGGCTCGAAAATGCCGATGGGCGCTGGCCGGCGTCCATCGGCAGAACTTCAAATCGCCTGGTCTGCTTCAGCGCAGAATCTCCCGCAGCACCTCGCCATCGACCTGTTGCGGCTTGACACCGAGAATCCGCATGATGCTCGGCGCCACGTCGAGATTGCGCATGCGCCGGATCGTCGTCTTCTGGATATCCGGCCCCGCAGCGATGAAGGTTGCGCTCATCGCCGGCAGCTCAGGATCGTGGCCGTGCGCCCCGTAGAAGTTCGGCATCGACAGTGTGGTCGTTGCCGCATTGAACGGTGCGTCACCGAGGCGGGCGACGCCGGGGCTCTGGATGCCGTCGAAATTGTAGCCCGGAGCCATCAGCGCGAACACATCGCCGAAATCCTGGCCGATCGTCTTGCTGGTGCACTGTCCGGTCCCGGCGTTGCATTGCAGCGGTCGGGTCTCGACCACGGTGAAGATCCGACCGCCATCGAGCGAGTAGTTGAATTTCGCGTTCGCATCGACCGCGTTCTTCACCGCGTCGGTGATCTCGGCAAGCAGCGCCTTGTAGGTCGCCGGGTCGACGGTGCCGCCGGATTCGCGGTTCTGCAGGTTGACGTAGATGTTGGCGGCCGGACCCGAGGTGCGGATCGCGACCTTGCTCGTATCGATGCCGGCATTCTTCAGGATGTTGGTCAGGCTGACGGAGGTGTGGAACGGCGCGAAGCCGTGGTCCGACACGACGATGACGTTGCTGTTCGGTTCGGCGGCATCGGCGATACGCTTCACCGCCTTGTCGGCGGTCTGATAGGCGAAGCGGATGTACGATGCGTAGCGCGCCACCTTGGCAGGGTCTTGATTGGCGCCGATCGAGTTCGGGTCCTTCGGGTTCGTGCCTTGGCGGGGATCGGTGAGCAGGAACTGGTGCTCGGAACCGTCGGGCTGTTCGATATAGACCATGACGAGGTCGGCGTCGGGATGGTTCTCGATCGCGCGCACGCCAATCTCGGCCTGGTAGCGCACGAAGGTCCTGACCATGTCCTCGAACATCGCCTCGATCTCGACGTCCGGGAAGTTGGTGAAGCCCGGGCTCAGCCGCTCCGGAATGCGGAAATCGGCCTGCGGACGCCAGAAGCCAATGTTGTTGTTGATGTCGTCGACGTCGGCCAGAACCGGCGCGTTGCGCGGGATGAAGTTGGCGCCATAGCGGGCAAAGCGCACCACCGAAAGATCTGGCGCGAGTGCCGAGACGAAGTAGGCGGCACCGACCTTGGCGCCGCTGCCTTCGAAGAAGAACGGCGCATTCTCGCCGCCGAACCTGGCATAGGCAGGTCCAGTGGACGGTGCGTGGAATGGTCCGGGCTTGATGCCCTGCGTCGTGTCGAAGAACACCAGGGTGTCGTAGTTCACCTTGTTGTCGTTGGTGGTGTCGATCGCTGCCACCCGGATCGCGTATTTGACGTCGAGCGCCGCCGCATTGCTCGAGCAGGTTGCCGTCTGCGCCGAGGAGCACGAGAACGTCTCGATCGGGTTCGACGTCACCAGCACCGGGCTGAATGAGAAGTGGCCGGCCGCCTGAAGCCCCGAGATGATGGCCGGATCGGGGGCGAAGTCGGACAGCGACAGGGAGAAGCCCTGGGCCGAAAGTCCGCCGAAGGCTCCGAACGGCACGGTGTAGTTGGTGATGCGGGTCGGCTGGGCGGGCTGCACCACGGTGCCGTTGATGGAGATGTCAGCGCCGTCGCCGCCCGGCCACGTCGCGGTCACCACTTTCTTGCCCTGCTGGCGCAGCTGCACCCACAGCGGCGCCGCCGTCGGGTGCGGCGAGGGCCCGAGCGGGCTCTCTTGATAGCCACCGATCGGAGCTGCGAAGCCGCTGAGGCTCGACGAGCTCGCTCCGACGATTGCCTGGAAAGTGTTCGACGGGATGTCGTTGTGGACGGCGGTTGAGCCGGTGGCGATCTCGATGTGCGATACCGCGGTGAGGGATGGTGACGCCGTCACGTTTTGCAGCGCCACCGCGCCGTGACGGCTCAGCCGTGCAAGGCCGCCGTCACGCGGCAGAACGCCTTCTTCGATGAACTGCTGAATGAAATCGGGCTTGGCGCCGTCGAGCGAAATCAGCACGACCTGCGACGATTTGCGGCCATGATGGCCATCGTGATTGCGGGAGTTGCCGAAGTCGCGATCGCGGTCGTCGCCGTCGGCGTGCGCCGGCACCGCAACGCCGGCCAGCGACGTGGTGAGCGACATCACCGATAACAGGGAGAAAAGGATCTTCTTGTTCATTCGAATGCCCCCAAGCTCGCGGCGAAATGCCTGCGCGGATCTGATCTGGAACGGGAGCGATTATCGAGTGTGGCCGACGACGCCGATGTGACACGTGTACGTCGCAGCGATTACACCGGAAGGATGTCGGCTCGTGATCGCCGACGTACGATGCTGCTGCGTACGCAATCGCCGTCCGGAAAGATCATGCGCGGACAACGATCTCATGCGGGACGATGGACGATCCGGCCATCGGCGCGCTGGCCCGACCGCGAAGTCGGGCCCGGTCAATTCGAAATGTCTGTCCGCGCGTCGCTCTTGCGAGCGTCGCCCCCGGCTTCTGCAGGACCGTTGCTGCCGCCAAGCAAGCGGTGCAGCCAGCGCTCGACGCGCCTGCCGACCGAGAGCAGTGCGATCGCGATCGCCAGCGCGACCAGGACAATCTTCCACTCGCCCGCGCCGCAGGCGATGCCGAGGCAGGCGGCGAGAAAGGCGCAGGCCGCGCTGGTCAGTCCATGGACGCGGAAGCGTTGGCCTTCGCGTACGATGACGCCGGCGCCGAGAAAACCGATGCCGGTGAGGATGCCCTGGATGACGCGGCTGGTCGCGTCGCTGATCTTGCCGGGCTCGGCGAACTGCACGGCGAGCAGCACGACGGTCGCGGTGGAGAGGCCGACGATGCCGAGCGTCTTCAGCCCGATCGGCTTGCCGTGTAGATCCCGGTCCAGGCCGATCGCGCCGGCGGCGAGCGTCGCAACGCCAAGGCGCAACAGGATTTCGGGCCAGTCCAGCGCTGTCATCGCGTGTCCAACTTACTTCTTGGGCAGGCGTCCCATCAGATAGAATTCTTCATTCGGCCGCATGCCGGTGAAGTTGGCGAGCCGGTTGGACAGTGCGAAGAAGGCGGAGATCGCGGCGATGTCCCAGATGTCGTCGTCGCTGAAACCGTGGGGCCCAAGTGCGGCGAAATCCTCCTCCGAGACGCGCTGGGCATCGGCCGAGACCTTCATCGCGAAATCGAGCATCGCCTTCTGCCGCGGCGTGATGTCGGCCTTGCGGTAGTTCACCGCGACCTGGTCGGCGATCACAGGGTCCTTGGCGCGAATGCGAAGGATCGCGCCATGCGCGATCACGCAATACTGGCACTGGTTGGCCGCCGAGGTCGCCACCACGATCATCTCGCGCTCGGCCTTGGTGAGGCCGCCGTCCTTCTCCATCAGCGCGTCGTGATAGGCGAAGAACGCGCGGAACTCGTCGGGCCGGTAGGCCAGCGTCAGGAACACGTTCGGCACGAAACCGCTCTTCTCCTGCACGGCGAGGAGCCGGGTGCGGATGTCGTCGGGCAGGGTGTCGAGGGCGGGAGCGGGGAAGCGTTGCGCGGGCTTTGTCATGGGCATGGGTTCCAGATCGGGGGCGGCAAACATAGTCGATGGAGGCGGCCGCCTCAACGTGCGATGTGCTCGCTGTCATCGCCCGATTCAATCGGGCGATCCAGTATTCCAGAGACAGAAAGGGATACGGAGGGGCCGCGGCGCACTGGATGCCCTCGCCTTCGCGGGGCATGACAATGGAGGGTGAGGAAAGCGGCCCTTATCGTAGCGGCTTCTTCAAGAGCGAGAAGCGATCGGGATCCAGCCCCATCGACGGCTGCAGCATCGGGGTCTCGACGCTGGAGTGCATCTTGGCGGGCGCTCCCGAGAACACCGGATCGTTCGGTACGTCGCGCTGCGAAGTTGCGCCGCGCCAGCGTTCGAGCACGGCGCTGACGAAATGCATGTCGTGGCCGGAGGTGACCGACGGCACGCTGCTGATGGTGGCTTCGCCGCGCGGCAGCTGGTGCGGCGGCACCTCCTTGAAGCGCAGCCGGGTCGGCAGCGCGACGCCTTCGCCGAACGCCAGCACTTCGCGGGTGCCGAGCGAAGGCACGAAGGACAACAGGTTCGCGGCCGCGTCCGATACCGCGGCGCGCAGCAGCGCCTGGTCGCGGTCGTTGGCAAGGCGCATCGTGAACAGCGTGTTGCACTGGGAGATGATGGTGGCGTCGAGCTCGGCCGGACGCTGGGTGATGAGGCCGAGATAGACGCCGTATTTGCGGCCTTCCTTGGCGATCCGCGACACCGCCTTGCGGGTCGGCCCGAAGCCGACATTGCGGTCGGCGGAGGCGTAGCGATGCGCCTCTTCGCAGACGAACAGCAGCGGCGAGACGCCGTCGCTCCACAGGCCGAAGTCGAACGCCATCCGGCACAGCACCGAGACGACGGAATCGATGACCTCCACCGGGAAGCCGGCGAGCTGCATCACCGTCATCGGCTTGCCGTTGGCGGGCAGGCGAAACAGATGGCTGATGACCTCGGCCATGGTGTCGCCGCCGACATTGGCGTTGTCGAACATGAAGGTGTAACGCGGGTCGTTGCGCACGGCCTCGATGCGCGAGATCAGCTTGTGATAGATGATGCGCGAGGAGCGGTTCTCGAGCTTGCCCATCCGCTCGTCGATCAGCGAGATCAAATCGACCAAGCGATACGGCACCGGCGTGTCGACGGTGAAGCCGACCTGTTTGGGATCGACGCGTTTCAGGCCGAGCCGGTCGGCGTTCTGGTACTGGGTGTAGACCCCTTTGGCGATCGGAATGACTTCGGCCAGGATGTCGAGCTCCTCCGGCACGCCGGGGCGCCCGGCGAACAGGACGTCGACGATTTCCTCGAAATTGAACAGCCAGAACGGCAGTTTCAGGTTCCGCGGGTTGAGCACCAGCGCGCGGTCACCGAAGCAGCGGCCATATTCGTTGTGCACGTCGAGCAGGAAGATGCGCAGGTTCGGCCGCGCCTTCAGGATCTCGTTCAGCAGCAGCGACACGCCGGTCGATTTGCCGACGCCGGTCGATCCCAGGACGGCGAAATGCTTGGACAGCATTTCCTCGACGTCGACATAGGCGATGACGGAGCGGTCCTGTTGCAGGAAGCCGACATTGATCTGGTCCGATCCGGTCGGCGCGTAGATCGTGCGCAGCTCCTGGCTCGTGATCAGGTCGACGGTATCGCCGATGGTCGGATAGTTGGTGACGCCGCGCTGGAATTTCGGCTTGTCGCTGGCGTTCAGGATCTCGCCGAGCAGATCGACCGACGCGATCGCAATATAGCTGTCGTTGTTCGACAGGTTCTCGCAGGAGACCTCGGTGATCATCGCGACGATGACCGAACTGTTGCAGCGGATGCTGACGAAGCGACCGACGGTGGCCCTCACTTCCGCGATCGGCATCTGGCTTTCCGCCAGAAGGCCGACCCGGGCGAGCGATCCGCGCACCGAAATCACGCGTCCAAAGGATGTCACGATGGATGACCTGAGAAGAGAAACTGTTTGCTGCAATTATGCGCAGCTGTCGCTGGACAAACGGTTAAACGGCAGGCGCGGGCACTTTGTTAAATCCGCGACAATTCGGCCATGAGGTTTGTACCTAATGCATATTTGCCGGCGGAAACGGCTGAAAAGCGCTGCTTCTCCAGGCCTCGGGGCTCAAATGGAATTAAGGAACATTTTACCATTCGGGCAGTCAGCCCGCCGTTCAGGGGGATGGCCGTCGTCGGCGGCAGGAGCGGCATTCGTTGCGGAACGGCCCGCTTGATTTGTTGACGGGACCTAATCATTTGTACATTAGTACAAATGAGCCTGCGGCCCAGCGCGCACCCGGGCGCACCCATGAACATTTGCGCCCCGCGCCCGATTGCGCGATCCCGTGACGAGGATCGCAGCCACGCCCTGGAGGAAATCATGCAGCCCGAACCGATCCTCGATCTCGCCCATCTCGGCCACTTGGAACTGCTGACGCCGAAGCCCGACGAGAGCCTGAAATTCTTCGTCGATGTCATGGGCATGACCGTGAGCGGGCGGAAGGGCGAGTCGGTGTATTTGCGCGGCTGGGACGATTACGAACGCTATTCGCTCAAGCTCACGGCGTCGAAGACATCAGGCATGGCGCACATGGCGCTGCGCGCGCGGAGCCCGCAGGCGCTGGAGCGCCGTGTCGCCGCGCTGAAGGGCTCCGGCTTCGACATCGGCTGGATCGACGGCGACATGGGGCAGGGGCCGACCTTCCGCTGTCGCGATCCCGACGGCCACATCGTCGAACTTTATTACGAGACCGAATGGTATCAGGCTCCACGGGAGCTGAAGCCCGCGCTGAAGAACCAGGCGCAGCGCTTTCCCGCGCGCGGCGTCAACGTCCGCCGGCTCGACCATCTCAACTGCCTCGCCGTCGACATCAAGGCCAACCGCGAGTTCTTCGAGAACTATCTCGGCTGCCGCCTCACCGAGCAGATCGTGCTCAACGACGGCCGGGAAGCGGCGATGTGGCTGACCATGTCGAACAAGAGCTACGACTTCGCCTATTCGCTCGACCATTCCGGCGTGCCCGGCCGCTTCCACCACGTCACCTACGCGCTCGACAGCCGCGAGGAGATTCTTCGCGCCGCCGACATCTTTCTTGAGAATGGCGTTCACATCGAGACCGGCCCGCACAAGCACGCGATCCAGCAGACCTTCTTCCTTTATGTCTACGAGCCCGGCGGCAACCGCGTCGAGGTCGCCAATGCCGGTGCGCGCCTCATCCTCGCGCCCGACTGGAAGCCGATCGTGTGGACCGAGGAGGAGCGCAAGAAGGGCCAGGCGTGGGGCCTGAAGACGATCGAGTCGTTCCACACTCACGGCACGCCGCCGGTCGAGGTGAAGAAGCACGTTTGATCTAGACTAGTGTGTGGGCGATCGCACGCGCGCGATCGTCTCGCGGACGCCGGTCCACGCCGGCTTGTCCGGCGCAAACTGCCTGCGCAGGAAAGTGACGAGCTCCTCGACCTGCGCGTCGCTCATGCTGTTCTTGAAGGCGGGCATGTAGCCGAGATCGCTCGATGCGGGATCAGCGATGCCGTGCAGGATGATTTGCACGAGATTGTCTGATGTTGCGCTGTGCAGATTGCTGTTGAGCGCGAGCGAGGGCCGGCTGCCGAATAGCGGCAGGCCGCCGACCTCGTGGCAGACGGCGCAAGCGCCGAGATAAAGCCGCGCGCCGGTGGAAGAGGCGACGGTGACCTGCGTTGCGCTCTCGAGCTTCGCGGCGAGAGCATCCGGCGCGGGCGCACCGGCCACAGTGTCGTTGAGCGAGTTGAGGTAGACCGCCATCGCGCGAATGTCCTGATCGGGGAGGGCGGCGAGATCCCGGACGATCGGTGCCATCGGGCCGGCGGCGACGCCGTGGTAGCGCGAATGGCCGGTGCGCAAATAGGCGTAGAGCTCGTCCTCGCTCCAGGGGATCGGTGCGTGCGAGAGCGAAGTCAGCGGCGGTGCCTCCCAGCCCTCGGCAAAGCCGCCGGCGAGATAGGCCTCGCGCTGCTCGGCGCCGAGCGCGTTGCGAGGTGAATGGCAGGCGCCGCAGTGGCCGAGACCCTCGACGAGATAGGCGCCGCGATTCCACAGCTCCGACTTCGCGGGATCCGGCTTGAACCCGCGCGACTGATGGAACAGCGCATTCCAGCCCGCAAGCAGCGGGCGGAGATTGAACGGGAAGGCGAGCGTGTTCCCAGGCTGCGTCGTGCGGACTGCGGGCTGCGCCATCAGATAGGCGTAGAGCGCCTGCATGTCGGCATCGCTGGTCTTCGAGAAATGCGTGTAGGGGAAGGCGGGGTAGATCTGCCGTCCATCGCGGTGAAGCCCATCGCGCATCGCGCGCTCGAAGGCGGGATAGGACCAGGCGCCGATGCCGGTCTCGACATCAGGCGTGATGTTGGTGGAGTAGATCGTGCCGAACGGTGTCTCCAGCGCGCGGCCGCCGGCGTTGAGCACGCCACCGAAGCTGGTGTGGCACTCCGCGCAATTGCCGAGCGCGGCCAGCTGCTGACCGCGCGCGATCGTCGCCGCGGAATAGACCGACGCATCGGGTCGCGCGATCGGCGCAATCGCGCGTCCCGGCACGAGCGCCGCGCCGATGCCGATCGCGGCGGTGCAGACGGCCGCAATCGTCGCGAAGATGCCGGCGCGTTTGGCGAAGGGATTCTCCCAGATGCGGGACGGCGACGACGCTGCAGGAGCGGGCAGGGCCTGTGGCGTGGCGGACGCATCGCCGTGTAACCCCTTGAGGACACGTTCGGGCGTAAACGGCGGCTCGCGAAAGCGCACGCCCGTGGCGTCGAAGATCGCATTGGCAATCGCCGCCGCGCTCGGCACCGACGCGGACTCGCCGACGCCGAGCGGCGGCTGGTCCGGCCGCGGCAGCATCAGCACGTCAATCTTCGGTACATCAGGGAACGGGATGATCGGATAGGCGCCCCATTCCCGTGCCGCCACCGCACCGCGTTCGAACGAGACCTCCTCCATCAGCGCGCGGCTGGTGGACTGGATGACGTTGCCGTGGATCTGGTGGCGCACGCCGTCCGGATTGATCATCAGGCCGGAGTCCTGCCCCGCGACCACGCGCGTCACACTGACGTCGCCGGTCGTCTTGTTCACGGCAACGTCGGCGACCCAGGCCGACCACGCCGCGCCATAGCCCGGAAACTTGCTGTGGACATAGAGTGCGTAGGCAAAGCCGCGCCCGTGCACGACCTCACCGTCCTTCTCCTCGCGAACGGGTCGCGGTGTCCAGCCCGCGCGCTCGGCAACCGCATTGACGAGATCGACGGCGCGCTGATCCCTGAGATAGCGGAGGCGATATTCGATCGGATCGACGCCGGCCTCGGTCGCGGCTTCATCGATATAGGATTCATGCGCAAAGGTGTTCGGCAAGGCCGAGACACCGCGAAACCAGGACGCGCGCACGATCGGCGGCATGTCATGGGCGACGACGCGCATGTGGTCGTAATCGTAGGGCGGGATTGCGGTGCGGTCGCCCATCTGGAGCACGGCAGGTTCCGGCGAAATCCGTCCGGTCAGCAGAAGCGCGAGCGTCGGCGCCGCATTCGACGGATAGCGCGTGGCGAGATCGTACGCAGCGATGCCGCCATTCGCGTCCAATCCGCCATTGACGTCGATCAGCTGCGCGGCGCCCTTGGGCTCCCAGGCGTGCTCCTGCTCACGTGTCAACTGCACGCGCACGGGCCGGCCGACCGCGCGCGACAGCAGCAGTGCATCGGCGGTGACGTCATCGGCGCAGTTGCGGCCATAGCAGCCGGCAGCCTCCAGCCTGATGACCTCGATCTCGCTTTCCGCCCGCTCGATCAGCAGGGCAAGATCGCCGCGCAGCACATGCGGGTTCTGCGTGCCGGACCAGACGCGGATGTTGCCGTCCTGAAAGTCCGCGACGGCACAGGAGGGGCCGATCGAGCCGTGCATCTGATACGGCCAGACATAGGTGCGCTGCATCGGCTTGGTAGCGGCCGCGATCGCGGCATCGACGTCGCCCTTGTCGATCAACGTGCGCGGCGTGGACGGATTGGCGCGCAGCGCGGTCTCGACGTCAGCGAGATCGGTCAGATCAGGCGTGGGCTTCCAGCTCACCGCGAGCTGCTCCGCGGCGCGGATCGCGTTCTCCTCGCGCTCGGCGACGATTCCGACAAAATCGCCGATGCGCACGACGGCAACGAGACCGGGAACGTCGCGCACCGAGGCCTCATCGACCGCGATCAGGCTGGTGCCGACGAACGGACCGGCATCGACGCCGGCATAGGGCGGGCGTATCACGCGGCCATGCAGCATGCCGGGCAGGCGAATGTCGTGCACGAAGGTCAGCTCGCCCGTGGCCTTGGCCGGTAGGTCGACGCGCGGCATCGACCGGCCGACGATGGCGTAATCGCCGACAGGCTTCACGGCGACGTCGTCAGCAAGCTCGAGGCTGACAGCCTCGCCGCCGATCAGCTCGCCATAGCTGATGCTGCGATTGTCGTGCCCGCGAACAAGGCCGTCCTCGATCCGCAAGTCGGCGACCGGCAGCTCCAGCCGCTCGGCTGCGCGCGCGATCAAGAAGTGCCGCGCTTGCGCGGCGGCCCTGCGCAGGGGCACTGCGGTGATCTGGATGGTCTCGCTGGCGATCGTCGCGCCCTGGTTCGGCACGACAGCGGTGTCACCGAGCACGACGACGACGCGGGCAAAGGACACGTCGAGTTCTTCGGCGACGATCTGGCCGAGCGCGGTGCGGATGCCGGTGCCGAGATCGACATGGCCGTTATAGGCGTTGACCGACCCATCCGCGGAGATCCGCAGGAAGGTTTCGGATGTGCACTCGTCCACTGTGCGGACGACGACGAGTGAACCGGATTGCCGCTCGGCTCCGTTCGGATGCGGGGAGGCCATCAATCCGTGGCCTCGATGAGCTGGCCCGATGCGCGCATCACGGCGCGCAGGATTTCGACATGGGTGCCGCAGCGGCAGAGATTGTAGCGCAGCGCGGCGAGCGCCTCGTGCTCGGTCGGCTGCGGGTTGATCGCGAGCAGCGCCTTGGTGGTCATGATCATGCCGTTGAGGCAGTAGCCGCATTGCGCGGCCTGCTCGTCGATGAAGGCCTGCTGCACCACGTCCGGCGTGTCGCGTGTGCCGAGCCCTTCGAGCGTCACGATGTCGCGGCCGGCGCAGCCGCTGATGGGAATGACGCAGGAGCGCGCCGCCGCTCCGTCGATCAGGACAGTGCAGGTGCCGCATTCGCCGAGACCGCAACCATATTTCGGCCCGTTGAGCGTGAGGTCGTTACGCAGCACATAGAGCAGCGGCGTGTGGCTTTCTGCAGTGACCTCGTGGATCCTGCCGTTCACGGTGAGGCGGATCGGTGTTTGCGTCATCCTCGTTCCCAAGCCCGCGGCCAAGTGCTCGTAATATCCAAGTACTCGCAAAATGTACGTCGCGACGATACCGTTTGTACACAAACGTGCAAGCCGTGCATGCCGCACTGCAGCGCGACTGCCTTGTTTGTGGACAGAGCGGATAGGCAATTGAGGTTTTATGCGGCAGCTGCATCTTTTGCGCCGCACTGCCGCTTGACAGCCATCGGGAGCGCGAGCACCATCGTTCGTATACGAATGATAAATGCAGTGTCTGCTGGCTTTGACATGGTGACTGAAACGACGAACGCCGCCATCGACAAGATCCGCTGCGATGCCTGTCCGGTGATGTGCTACATCAAGCCGGGCGCGGCGGGCGCCTGCGACCGCTATGCCAATCATGACGGCAAGCTCGTTCGCGTCGATCCGCACGTGATCCTGGAGCGCACTGTCTCGCATGGCGGCAAGCTCGTGCCGTTCAACCGCACGGAAGATTGGGACGGCAAGATCGTCCACGAGCCCTCGACCTTCGTGACTGCGATCGGCGCGGGCACGACCTATCCCGACTACAAGCCGGCGCCGTTCATCGTTTCCGCGGACGTCGACGGTGTCGACATGGTGACTGTCGTCACCGAGGGCATCTTCTCCTATTGCGGAATCAAGGTGAAGATCGACACCGACCGCTATCTCGGGCCCGAGACCGCGACGGTCCGCGCGCAGGGCGAGGCCGTCGGCCATGTCACGACCAGCGAGTACGGCTCGCAGATGCTGTCGCTCGGCGGCGTGCATCATCTCACCGGCGGCTCGAAGAAGGAGGGGCGCGTCACCTGCGACACGCTGATGGATCTCGCCAATTGCAGGGCGGTCGAGCTCACCATCGACGGCGGCGCGAGCGTGGTGGTGCAGGCCGGCCAGCCGCCGATCGTCAACGGCATGAAGGAAGAGCGCATGCGCGTCGGCTGCGGCTCCGCGACGATCGGCATGTTCGCGAAGCAGTGGCACGGCAAGGTCGACGAGGTCGTGGTGGTCGATGACCACATCACCGGCGTGCTGAGCGAGCACCAGGCCGGCAAGCTGCTCGACATCGCCGACACCGGCATCAAGATGAAGGGCCGGCGGTCGACGCCCGGCCGCTATTTCCAGGTCGCCGATCCCGGCACGGGCTGGGGCGGCACCAACATCTCCGATCCTCTCTCGATTCTCGGTCCCTTCGATGCAAAGGAAGCCAGGGCCGGCCTTTCGATGCTGATGGTCTCCACGACCGGCGAGCATTCGTCATATTACGTGCTCGACGAGGCCTTGAAGCCGGTCGAGACCGAGATGCCCGCCGACCTGAAGTTCTCGGTCGAGCGCATCCAGGAGAATTGCGAGCCGGCGCTCTGCACGGTGCTGTTCATGGCCGGTGCCGGCGGCTCGCTGCGCGCAGGCGTCACCGACAATCCGGTGCGGCTGACGCGCTCGGTGAAGGATGCGCTGACGCGCGTCACCAGCGGCGGTGCGCCTGTTTATGTCTGGCCCGGCGGCGGCATCACCTACATGGTCGATGTGACGCAGATGCCCGCCGGCGCGTTCGGCTACGTGCCGACGCCGGCGCTGGTCGCGCCGATCGAGTTCACGATGAAGCTGTCCGACTATGCCGCGCTCGGCGGGCACATGGATTATGTGAAGCCGCTCTCCGAGGTGAAGGGCGGCGAGGATGTGCGCCAGCTGCCCTGGCAGAACCCGATTCCGGGGCCCCGGGCATGACGAGGCTCCCGCAAATCGCATTGCTGTCTGATGGCCGGCGGCTGCATTTGCAGGATGGACCGATTGATCTGATCGTGGAGGCGAGGGGACGTGCGGACGACGTGCGTGCGGCCTATGAGGCGGCAGTGCGTCGTTTCACCGGGCTGCTCGACGAGCTCTGTGCGGAGCTGCCCGAACTGCGCAAGGCGGCGGACCCCACCAGGTGCATGCTGAGCGGCGTTGTCGCGCGCCGCATGTACGCTGCGGTCGCGCCCTATGCTGCGGGCTGCTTCATCACGCCGATGGCGGCCGTTGCCGGCAGTGTGGCGGAGGAGATTCTCGACGCGATGCTCGGGGCTGCGTCGCTTGATCAGGCTTACGTCAACAATGGCGGCGACATCGCCCTTCATCTTGGCAGGGGTGAGAATTTTTCAATCGGCATGATGGACCGGCCCGATGGCGCTGGCGTGATGCGGACGATGAAGGTCGATGCGGATGACGCTGTGCGCGGCATCGCGACCAGCGGCCGCCACGGCCGCAGCTTTTCCCTGGGGATTGCCGACGCGGTGACGGTGCTGGCCGCGACTGCGTCGCAGGCCGATGCGGCGGCCACCATCATCGCCAATGCCGTTGATCTGCCGGGGCATCCCGCCATCATCCGGCAACCAGCCAACGAGCTTCAGCCTGATAGCGATCTCGGCGCGCGCCTCGTCACCCGCGAGGTCGGTGAATTGTCACAGAATGAGATCGCGACGGCGCTGGAATCTGGCGCGGAATGTGCACGGCAATTGTTCGATCTTGGACTGATCGAGGGTGCCGTGTTGCAGCTCTGTGGTGATATGCTTGTCATCGGAACAAAAGATATTGAACGGCAACGATCGCGCCCGCCTGTGTTGGAGAACGCGGTTCATGCCTGAACAGGGAAGAGCCTAAGGAATCGAACATGAGCGCGATCATCCGCAAGATCGTCACCGTCGTCGAAGAGACGCAGATGGAGATGGGCCGCCAGGTGTCCCCGCCGACCCGACGCGCGGCTGCGATCGCCGTCATCGAAAATCCGTTTGCCGGAAAATATGTCGAAGACCTCTCGCCGCTGATCGCAATCGGTGAGGAGCTCGGTGAGCTCCTGTCGAGGCGCGCGGTGGCGGCGCTCGGCATCGATGGCGCGAAGGCCCAGAGCTACGGCAAGGCTGCGGCCGTCGGCGAGAACGGCGAGCTCGAGCATGCAGCCGCCATCCTCCACCCGAAGATGGGCGCGCCGGTGCGCAAGGTGCTGGGGAAGGGCGCGGCGCTGATTCCATCGTCGAAGAAGCGCAGCGGTCCCGGCACGACGCTCGACATTCCCCTCGGCCACAAGGACGCGGCCTTCGTGCGCAGTCATTTCGACGGCATGGAAGTGCAGATCAACGATGCACCGCGCGCCAACGAGATCATGGTCGCGGTCGCCGTCACCGATAGCGGCCGTCCGCTGCCGCGGGTCGGCGGGCTGACGGTTGCCGAGATCAAGGGCGAAGACGGTTTGAGATAAGGCATGATCTGGAAAATGGGCACAAGTTCTCCGATCAGGATCGTGCTTGAGACGTAGAGAGTCAAAACTGGAGGTTGGGATGCGAGCAAGAAACTATTTTGTCGGCGCGGCCTTTGCGCTTCTGGCCAGTGGCATGGCCCATTCGGCCCTGGCGCAGGATATCAAGATCGGCGAGATCAACAGCTACTCGCTGCTGCCGTCCTTCACCGAGCCCTATCGCAAGGGCTGGCAGCTCGCGGTCGAAGAGATCAACGCGGCCGGCGGCATCAATGGCAAGAAGCTCGTCGTCATCTCCAAGGATGACGGCGGCAAGCCGGCGGATGCGCAGACGGCGGCCAACGAGCTCGTCTCCAGCGAAGGCGTTGCAATGCTGACGGGCACGTTCCTGTCGAACATCGGCCTCGCCGTCTCCGACTTCGCCAACCAGAAGAAGGTGTTCTTCCTCGCGGCCGAGCCGCTGACGGACGCCGTGACCTGGTCGAAGGGCAACAAGTACACGTTCCGCCTGCGGCCCTCCAACTACATGCAGGCTGCGATGCTGGTGGAAGCCGCCGCCAAGCTGCCCGCAAAGCGCTGGGCGACGATCGCGCCGAACTATGAGTACGGCCAGTCGGCGGTGGCGGTGTTCAAGAAGCTGATGTCGGAGAAGCGCCCCGACATCCAGTGGGTCGACGAGCAGTGGCCGCCGCAGGGCAAGATCGACGCAGGCCCGGTGGTGCAGGCGGTGGCCGCGGCCAATCCCGAAGCGATCCTCAACGTCACCTTCGGTCCGGATCTGGTCAAGCTCGTGCGCGAAGGCAACACCCGCGGCCTGTTCAAGGGGCGCGAGGTCGTGTCGTTCCTGACCGGCGAGCCGGAATATCTCGATCCGCTCAAGGACGAGACGCCCGAGGGCTGGATCGTCACCGGCTATCCCTGGTACTCGATCAAGACGCCCGAGCATGACGCGTTCCTGAAGGCCTACCAGGCCAAGTACAACGACTATCCGCGCCTCGGCTCGATCGTCGGGTACCAGACCATCAAGGCGGCGGCGGCGATCATCGCCAAGGCCGGCTCGACCGATACCGAAAAAATGATCGCGGCGGCCGAAGGCCTCTCGATGCCGTCGCCGTTCGGCGAGATCACCTTCCGCAAGATCGACCATCAGTCGACGCTCGGCGCCTATGTCGGCAAGACCGCGCAGAAGGACGGCAAGGGCGTGATGGTGGATTCCACCTACAAGAAGGGCTCGGACTATCTGCCGAGCGACGCCGAGGTCGAAAAGCTGCGTCCGAAGGACTGATCTAACTTCTCCCTCGCCCCGCTTGCGGGGAGAGGGCGGGGTGAGGGGGAGTCTCCGCGGGGGAGGTGACCAACGAGCTCGCGGAGAC
>JAEYRD010000216.1 GCA_023435725.1 Pseudomonadota bacterium
CGCGAACGCGCCGATCTTCTCCTACCAGGAGCCGTTCTTCGGCGGCAGCACCGTCGGCGGCCCCATGCATTCGGTGGCCGAAACCAGCGCCAGGACCGTCAGCGCCGCCATCCGCATCCTCGGCGGCGAGAAGCCGGCCGACATCAAATACGAGCCGATTGGATTTGCGCCGCCCAAATATGATTGGCGGGAGTTGCAGCGCTGGGGCATCAGTGAAAGCCGCTTGCCGCCGGGCAGCGAAGTCCTGTTTCGCGAACTGCCCCTCTGGGAAATCTACCATTGGCAGATGCTGCTGATCGCGGCTGTGATCCTTGTGCAGGCGGGCCTGATCAGCGGTCTGCTGCATGAGCGCCGCCTCCGCCAGATCGCCGAGGTCGAGTCGCGCCAGCGCCTGGCCGAACTCGCTCACGTCAACCGCTATTCAGCCGTCGGCGAACTGACGACGTCGATCGCCCACGAATTAAACCAGCCGCTCGGCTCCATCCTGACCAACGCCGAAACGGCCGAGCTCATGTTGAAGGCCGCTTCGCCCGACATCAACGAGATCCGGCAGATTCTTGCCGACATCAGGCGCGACGACCAGCGCGCGAGCGAGGTGATCCGCAGGCTGCGCAGCGTCCTGAAGAAGACGCCGTTTGAAATCCAGGACATCGAGCTCAACGACACGGTGCGCGAGGCGATCGGCCTGGTGACGGCCGTCGCCGATGGACGCCGGATTATGTTGACCTATATGCCTGTTCTGGCCGATCTCCACGTCAAGGGCGATCCGGTCCAGCTTCAGCAGGTCGTTCTCAACCTGATCATCAATGCGATGGATGCGATCTCCGACGCCGATACCGGGAAACGCGAGGTCAGCGTCTCGACTGTGCGCACCGGAAATCAGGCCGAGATCAGGGTCGCCGATACCGGGCCCGGGATTGACGCTTCCGATCTCGCCAACGTCTTCAATCCGTTCTTCACGACCAAGCCGCAAGGAATGGGCATGGGGCTCGCGATCGCCAAAACCATCATCGAGGCCCATCACGGCACGATTGCCGCGACCAACCAGCCTGCGGGTGGCGCGCTGTTCACGATACGGCTCCCGATCGTCCGCTGACAGCCGGAATCCTGGAAGCTGAATTGATCGAATGACACTTCGTCCTCGCGTTGCAGCAGAGACAGCAAGGGCGTTTCGTTGATCTTGATCAACAAACGCCCATGGTCCGGCCGCGATGGTCGGGGACCGAAAGTTTTGGGAGGTTGTGATGTTTCGCTGCGGCAAGACCTTGATGGCGCTTGCGCTGCTGGTGGCGATTCCTGCTGCAGCAATGGCGCAGGCCACCACTCCTGCGGCTCCTGGCGCGCCTGCGGCCCCAAGCCCACAGGCGCAGCCGGCTAGCCCGCCGGCGCCGGTTGCCGAGCTTTTGAAGCCGGAGCAACTCGAGGCGCTGGTCGCGCCGATCGCGCTCTATCCCGACGAACTCCTCGCCAACGTGCTGGCCGCCTCGACCTATCCGCTGGAAGTGGTGCAGGCCGACCGCTGGCTGAAGGAGCACAAGACCCTGAAGGGCGATGCGCTGAAGACGGAGGTCGACAAGCAAGGCTGGGACGACAGCGTCAAGGCGCTCGCCAGCACCGCTGATGTACTGGCCATGATGAGCGATCAGCTCGATTGGACCAAGAAGCTCGGCGACGCCTTTCTCGCGCAGCAGCCGGACGTGATGGATGCGATCCAGCGCCTGCGCAACAAGGCCTATGACAACAAGAAGCTGGTCACGACCAAGCAGCAGAAGGTCAGCGTCCAGACCCAGGAAGGCAAGCAGGTCGTCGTCATCCAGCAGGCCGATCCCGCGGCGATGTACGTGCCATACTACGATCCGGCGACGGTCTACGGCTCCTGGCCCTATGCGGAGTATCCGCCGTATTATTGGGGTTATCCGTCCTATATCGGCGCGGGCGTGGTTGCCGCTGGCATCGCCTTCGGCACCGCCTGGGCGATCGGGCGTTGGGGCAACTACTGGGGCGGCGGCTGCAACTGGGGCAATCGCAACGTCTACGTCAATCATCGTACTGCGAACATCAATACCGGCTGGCAGCACAATCCGGCGCATCGCCAGGGCGTGCGCTACAACAACGTCAGCGTTCAGCAGCGTTTCGGTAACACCAATATCAAGGCCGGCGCCTCGGACCGGATGGACTTCCGCGGCCGTGACGGCAACCAGGTGCTGCGTCCTAATCAGGGCGCGGGAGACCGGGCAGGCGATCGCGCCGGTGATCGTGGCCCAGGTGACCGTGCAGGTGACCGTGCTGGCGACCGTGCCGGAGATCGCGCGGGCGACCGTGCGGGCAATCGCGGCGATCGGCCCGGCGGCGGTGATCGGGCTGGCGCCGGAGATCGTGCCAAGGGTGGCGGCAACCGTGCCAAGGGCGGCGGTGACCGCGCAAAGGGCGGCGGCGATCGCGCAAAGGCGGCGAATCGCGCTGGCGGCGGCGGCAATCGTGCCGCCAATGCCAACCGTGGCGGTGGCAATCGTGGCGGCGCAATGAACGTCTCGTCCGGCCGGTCGGCGGCCGCGGCATCCGCGCGCGGACGAGCCAGCATGGCGAGCATGCCGCGCGGCGGCGGCGGAGCGAGTTTTGCGGGGCGCGGCGGCGGCGGCGGAATGGCGATGCGTGGCGGTGGTGGCGGTGGCTTCCGTGGTGGAGGCGGAGGAGGCGGCCGCGGCGGTGGCGGCGGCCGGCGCTCCGATATCGCGTTGAAGCATGACATTGTCCTGCTCGGCCATCTCGCCAACGGACTCGGCTTCTATCGCTTCAGCTACATCGGTAGCGACAAGGCCTATGTCGGCGTCATGGCGCAGGAGGTCGAGCAGGTGATGCCTGACGCGGTGACCCGCGGCAGTGATGGCTATCTGCGGGTCTACTATGAAAAGCTCGGACTAACATTCCGCACCTACCGCGACTGGCTCGCGGGCGGCGCGAAGATCCCCGCGGAGGTAACGCCATGACAGGTTCGAAATCGTTCCGCCGCGCGGTCCTGCCGGGCATGATCGCGGCGGCGCTCATGGGATCGGCGTCACAGGCACAGCTGGCCTACAAGACACCGGAGGATGCAGCCGCCGCGCTCGCCGCAGCGGTCAAGAGCGGCCCGGGCGACATCCTGAAGGTGCTCGGCAGGGCCGCCGAGGACATCGTCTCCTCCGGCGACGAGATCGCCGACAACGACATACGCCAGCGGTTCACGTCAATGTACGACGTCAAGCACGGCATCAAGGCGGAGGCCAACAAGACTGCGACCCTGATGCTGGGACCGGACGATTTCCCGTTTCCAATTCCGTTGATCAACACCAAGACCGGTTGGGAGTTCGACACCGCCGAGGGGAGGATCGAGGTGCTCCGCCGTCGCATCGGCCGCAACGAGCTCGATGCGATCCAGACCGCGCTCGCCTATGTCGACGCGCAGAACGAATATGCCGACAAGGACCGCGGCGAGGGCGCCGGCGTCTATGCGCAGCGAATCGTCTCGTCGCCCGGTAAGAAGGACGGCCTGTTCTGGCGCGACGACAGCGATCCGAGTCCGCTCGGTGCGCTGGCGGCCGAGGCCTCGAAGGAGGGCTATCGCGCAGGCGACGTCGGGCCTGCGCCGTATCATGGCTACTACTTCCACATCCTCAAAGGGCAGGGCCCGGATGCGCCCGGCGGCGCGCTCAACTATGTCGTCAAGGGTAAGATGATCGGCGGCTTCGCCATGATTGCCTGGCCTGCAGAGTACGGCAATTCCGGGGTCATGACCTTCCTGGTCAACCATGCCGGCGACATCTACCAGAAGGATCTCGGCCCTCGCACCGAGTTCATCGCCGAGCGCACCACGCTGTTCGATCCCGACCAGACCTGGAAGAAGGTTGATGCCGCAAAACCGTGAACGGGCTGGAGCGTCGGACCTGTGCGCGTGCCGGCCGATCGCGATCGTGCTGCTGGCGCTGGCGTTCGCGACGCCAGTCACGCCATCCTTTGCGCAGGCCGCCGGCCATGTCCGCGCCAAGATCGTCAAGGCCGGCCTTCTGATCGGCGGCGGCGGCGGCAGCGGCGTGCTCACTTACCGCGGCAGGAACTATCCCTTCAAGGTCACCGGCATGAGCTTCGGCATCACGGTGGGCGCGACCGTTGGCCGGCTCGACGGCTGGGCCTCGGGCATAAGCGAGGTCAGTGACTTCGCCGGCACCTACAGTTCGGTTGGCGGCGGCTTCGCGCTTGTCGGCGGCGTCAACGGCGTTCACCTCCGCAACGAGAAGGGCGTCACCATCGTGCTTCAGGGACCGAAAGCGGGACTGGAGCTTGCGGCGAACATCAGCCAGATCGCGATTGCCTTCAGATGACGTCGGGAAGGTGCCCACGACGGCGCGATGTTACCACGCGCGAGCACGTTGCGTGAGAGCAAGCTTGCGCCCGTCGTCGCCGATGGAATCGAGGCTGCGTCGGTCTTGACTGGTTTGGAATGCACAAATGTGCCGTTGTTCGCCCTTCGGTTCGCTGAACAGATGGATCAGCCTCCTCCGTGGCAATCCACATCGAGCTGGCTTTGAAACCAACAGGCCTCCGGTGGGCCAGTCGCGCGCGTGGATCTATCCGAGAGTAGTAACCTGTTCAGCCCCGTCGGTGCGGCCGATGCAGACACGCCAGACATTCGGGCCCGCCTCGACATAATCCCAAGTGAAGGCGCCCAGACACTTGACGTCGAACAGGTAGCGCAACGGGCGCGGGTCGTGGTCGCTTACGACACAGAAGAACTCCCCGGGGGCCAACCGATCAAACGTGTCGAAGATCAGCGGATGGCGCGCTGGCCGCGGGATGGCGCGGACATCAATCGTCATTCCGTCAGGCGAGTGATCGACGAGTTGCCATTGTTTCATGAACTCAAGATCGGCCGAGGCGGCGATCATGTCTTTGTCCCAGCGCAAGCGTTGGAGACGTTCGCTGACGATCATCCAGGCAAGGAGGCGATGCTCCGGAGGTCTGCCAATCGAGCAATGGAGCGGGCCGCAAGCTCCTGGGCAAGCTCCAATCGGGACGGGTCGACGGCTTTGTCGGCTTCGTCCAGATAGATCGAAGACAATTCTTCCGCGTAGCGTAGCGCGCGACGCTTGATATCCCGGAGCGCCTCAGTGTGTGTGAGCGCGTCGTCTGTTTCGGGGATCGCTCCGTCCCCGATCAGGGCCAGGAGGTGACTTCGCTGCGGCGCAGGGGCTTTCTGCGACCATCGAAAGACGTCCTTGAGAAGAAGGCTCTCAAGCAGCGCTGCCGAGTACAGCTCGGCGGCTGCCGTCGCGTCTCCCGCACGGGCCTCTTTTCGTTCGGTCCGCCATGCCTGCCGGCGTTCGCGGCGAAGCAGATTGCCGTCGTGCAGTGCCTCTCGAGCCATACTCTCGGCGACCGCGCTTACATTGCGAGTTTTCGCGAGCGCCGCAACATAAGTCCAAAAGATGAAGGCCCGTTGGCGATGCCGGACGGCGAGAGCCCATGCTCCATAGGCGGTCGATAGTTGCGAGTTCTCGATATCGGAAAGCTCCTCCGCAGGAACCAGGTCTATCGGCACCCACCGAAGGTCGGCCTGGGCCGGCGGGTGTCCGGTGGCCGCGATACAGGCCTCTTCGATTGCTTCCGCCCGTTCTCTTTCTCGTTGACCTAATACTTCGAACACGCAGCGGACGGGCTCGAAAGCCTCGTCACCGGCTGCAGCGAGCTTGCCATACCGCTCTGCCGCTCTTTCAGTCTGAGTGAATGCAATCGCATAGAGTTCGCCGACGTTCCGAACAGGAGCGGGCGGCTGTGCTGCCAACAGGGGTTCGCTGCGCATCTTGGGTTCCGATCAGGCCTACGGAGCTTGGCCTGATCCGGATCGCGCGTCAAATTGAGATAGCTTGAGATAGCGCAATAAACAGCCCGGTAGCGCAGCTACAAAAAGCGGGATTCAGAACAACGGCGTTCTGCGAACTGAAAGCGGCGCCCTTGCGAATTTTTTTCACCATTCGTCTGTTCATGGGGTTGGCTCTGGCCATTGTCGGCTGGATCGGCTTCGGCTGTCCGGCCTATGCGGCTGGTAGATTGACTGACTTCCTGCCGAAGGCGGAGCCGGGCGAACTGGTTCCCGGTGCAAACAGGCTCGGATCGCCGCAAGGCGACCCGGCGATCGTACCGGCATATAAAGACGATCAGCTTCTCGGGTTCGTCTATCTGAATTCGGACTTCGCCAATGCAACCGGCTACTCCGGCAAGCCGATTCAGCTGTTGGTCGGAATCAGCCCGAAGGGCGTACTGACCGGCCTCAAGCTGGTCGAGCACAAGGAGCCCATCGTTCTGGTGGGCATTCCGGAAAAACGTATCCTGGAGGCCGTCAACAAGCTCATCGGAACCGACATGGAACCGATCGTACGCGGAGCGGTGCCCGCGCCGCAGGTCGATATCGTCAGCGGCGCAACGGTCACCGTTCTGGTGATGGGCGACAGCGTCGTGCGATCCGCGACCAAGCTCATCAAGAGCGGTCGTCTCGGTGGCCAGGGCAGCGCGCAGGTCGGCACTGCTCCTCGAGCCACCAAGGCGATTGATCCCGGCAAGAGCGAGATCCGCGATTGGCAAAGCCTGGTCGGTGACGGTTCCATTCGCCGCCTGACCCTGTCCCTTGCCGATGTCAACCAGGCTTTCGAGAAATCCAGCAACGCGGCCGCGGCGGCCCGTCCGGAACAGGGGGATCCCGGCGAAACGTTTATCGACCTTTATGTCGCCGACGTCGCGGTGCCCACCATCGGCCGCAGCCTGCTCGGCAACGACGGATACGATCGCCTGACCGCGAGGCTCAAGCCGGGCCAGCAGGCGCTCGTCGTCGCAGGGACCGGCCGCTATTCCTTCAAGGGCGCCGCCTACGTTCGCGGCGGGATCTTCGATCGGATCGAACTGATCCAGGAGACCAACAGCATCCGTTTCCGCGATCGCGACCACACCCGGCTTGGCAGCCTCGAAGCCGCGGGCGCGCCCGACTTTCCTGAGATCGCCCTTTTCGTCGTGCCGGCTGAGTTCAGTTTCGATCCGACCGAGCCGTGGGCGCTGCAACTGCTCGTGCAGCGCGTCGTGAGCGCGCGCGACAAGGCATGGGTGACTTTCGAACTCGGATATTCATTGCCTGACGTCTACATGAAGCGCGAGCCGGTGGCGCGGCCGCCAGCGGCTTCGCCGGCAAAGACGCCGGACGGTATGGCTGCATCGAGGGCGGAACGACACGACGTTGCAGCTCCGTCAGCCGAGGACGAACCGCTGTGGATGAAGATCTGGCGAGGCAACTTCGTCAACATTGGCACGACCGTGCTCGCGCTTGGCGCGCTTACCCTGATCTTCTTTTTTCAGAACCAACTAGTGCGCCGCCCGAAAGTCTTTACCTGGGTGCGCCGGGCTTACCTCGCGTTCATCCTCGTGTGGCTCGGTTGGTATGCGAATGCCCAGCTTTCAGTCGTCAACGTACTGACGTTTGCCAATTCACTATTGACCGGATTCAGCTGGGAGTACTTCCTTTCGGCGCCGCTGATCTTCCTGCTGTGGTGCTCGATCGCCGCCGGCCTGTTGTTCTGGGGACGCGGTCCGTTTTGTGGCTGGCTCTGTCCGTTTGGCGCGTTGCAGGAGTTGCTCAACAACATTGCGCAGGCGGTGAAGATTCCGCAATACCGATTGCCCTGGGGGCTTCATGAGCGGTTGTGGCCACTCAAATACATCATCTTCCTCGGCCTGTTCGGGATGTCGTTGTACTCGACGGCGTTCGCCGAGCAGCTTGCGGAAGTCGAGCCTTTCAAGACAGCGATCGTCCTGAAGTTCGCGCGCGAATGGCCGTTCGTGATCTACGCGCTGACGCTTCTGTCAGCCGGATTGTTCGTCGAGCGCTTCTTCTGCCGCTATGTGTGCCCGCTTGGCGCGGCACTGGCGATTCCGGGCCGCATCCGCATGTTCGAATGGCTGCGCCGCTGGCCTGAATGCGGCTCGCCCTGTCAGCGCTGCGCCAACGAATGCCCGGTACAGGCGATCCACCCTGAAGGGCACATCAACGTCAATGAATGCATCTACTGCATGCACTGCCAGGAACTCTACTTCGACGACCACCGCTGCCCGCACATGATCCAGGTGCGGCTGAAACGCGAGAAGCGCGAAGCACTCTCGTCTTCGTCGATGCGCAGCGGCGGCAAGGGCCCGAGCACGATTATCACTGCAGCCGGCAAGCCGGTTGGGCTACCGCGCGCGGAAGCCATCACCCCGTCACCAACTCAAAAGCCAGGAGGCTAGCATGAGCGAGAACGAAAATGGAAAGTCCGTCAGCCGACGCACTTTGTTAGGGACAACGGCTGCGGCCGCCGGCGTAGGTCTCGCGGGCGGGGTCGGCCTGTCGAGCGACGGCAACGGCCTCGTTACAGCTGCGGACGCGCAGACCAAGGCGGCACCAAAGGCGCCTGCGGCGCGTCCGGCGGTGCAGAAGACCGAGGTGGCGCCGGGCGAACTCGACGAATACTACGTGTTCTTCTCCAGCGGCCAATCCGGCGAAATGCGCATCGTCGGCCTGCCATCGATGCGCGAGCTGATGCGTGTTCCCGTATTCAACCGCTGCAGCGCCACGGGATGGGGACTAACCAATGAAAGCCTGAAGGTGTTGACCGAAGGACTGCAGCCCGCCACGCGCGAATTGCTCAAGAACCGCGGCGGCACGTTCATGAACGGCGACCTGCATCACCCGCACGTCTCGTTCACCGACGGTACTTATGACGGCCGCTATGCGTTCATGAACGACAAGGCCAATACCCGGGTCGCGCGCGTCCGCCTCGACGTCATGAAGTGCGACAAGATCATCGAGTTGCCCAACCAGCATACGGTCCATGGTCTGCGGCTGCAAAAATATCCCCGCACCGGATACGTGTTCTGCAACGGCGAGGATGGCGTGCCGCTCCCGAACGACGGCAAGGTGCTCGACAAGCCAAAGGAATACCATGCAATTTTCACGGCGCTCGACGGCGATACGATGAAGGTCGCATGGCAGGTGATCGTCGATGGCAATCTCGACAACGTCGACTCCGATTACCAAGGCAAATACTGCTTCTCGACCTGCTACAATGCGGAAGAAGGCGTCACTCTGGCCGAGATGACGGCCAACGAGCAGGATTGGGTCGTGATCTTCAACCTCAAGCGGATCGAAGAGGGCGTCAAGAAGGGCGACTTCAAGGAAATGAACGGCGTGCCGGTGCTCGACGGCCGCAAGGGCTCGCCCTACACGCGCTACGTCCCGGTCTCGAACAATCCGCACGGCATGAATACCGCGCCGGACGGTATTCATATCGTGGCGGCCGGAAAGCTCTCGCCGACCGTCACGGTGATGGATGTCCGGCTGTTTGATCAGTTATTCGACGACAAGATCAAGCCGCGTGACGTCGTCGTGGCCGAACCAGAACTTGGTCTCGGGCCGCTGCATACGGCCTATGACGGCAGAGGCAACGCCTACACGACGCTGTTCCTCGACAGCCAGGTCTGCAAGTGGAACATCGACCTCGCAAAACGCGCCTTCAAGGGCGAGAAGGTCGATCCCATCATCCAGAAGCTCGACGTTCACTATCAACCAGGTCACAATCACTCCTCCATGGGCCAGACCAAGGAGGCCGATGGAAAGTGGCTGATCTCCCTGAACAAGTTCTCCAAGGACCGCTTCCTCAATGTCGGTCCGCTGAAGCCGGAGAACGACCAGCTGATCGACATATCGGGCGACAAGATGATTCTGGTCCACGACGGTCCGAGCTTCGCCGAGCCGCACGATGCAACGATCGTCCATCGTTCCAAGATCAACCCGATCTCGATCTGGGACAGGGCCGACCCGATGTTTGCGGACGCGGTGAAGCAGGCGAAGGCCGACGGGATCAACCTCGAAGCCGACTCCAAGGTCATCCGCGACGGCAACAGGGTCCGCGTCTACATGACGTCGACCGCGCCGGCGTTCGGCCTCGAGCAATTCCAGGTCAAGCAAGGCGACCAGGTGACGGTCTACATCACCAATATCGACGCGGTGGAGGACCTGACCCACGGCTTCTGCATCGTGAACTACGGCATCCAGATGGAGATTGCGCCGATGGCGACGGCCTCGGTGTCGTTCACGGCGGATAAGCCCGGCGTCTACTGGTATTACTGCTCGTGGTTCTGTCATGCCATGCATATGGAGATGAAGGGCCGCATGTTAGTCGAGCCCAAGATGGTCTGAAGCGAGGACAGCACGTGCTTCTTCTTCGACGAATTGTTCCGGCGGCGATTCTCGCCGCCGGGCTCTTTGGCTCCGCCGCCGCGGCGGAGCTGAAAGCTGTCGCGGACCAGCCGCTTCAGGCGGTGCTCGACCGCGCGCAGGAAGGCGACGTCGTCAAGCTGACGCCCGGCGTCTACAAGGGGGAATTCAGAATTGACCGTCGCCTTGTCTTGACCGGGGAACCCGGTGCCGTGCTCAGTGGCGGCGGGTCCGGCAATGTCATTACCGTGGTTGCGCCTGATGTCGCGATCCGCGGCATCACCATCCGGGATTCCGGCCGCGATCTCCAGGCCATGAATTCCGGGATCTTTCTCGAGAAGACCGCCGAGCGCGCGGTGATCGAAAACAATCGCCTGGAAGGAAACCTGTTCGGCATCTACGTTCACGGGGCGACGGGATCCCGCGTCGAACGCAACGTCATCGAGGGATTGCGCGAGGGGCGCCGCAGCGAGAGCGGGAATGGCGTGTCGCTCTGGAATGCACCCGATGTCACGATCGCGGAAAACACTTTCCGCAATGGTCGAGACGGCATCTTCACGATCAGCAGCCGCAAGGATCGCTTCATCAACAACCGCTTCGAACAGGTGCGCTTCGCGGTTCACTACATGTACACCAACGACAGCGAGGTCAGAGGCAACGTCTCCGTGCGCAATACCGTCGGTTATGCCATCATGTATTCGAACCGACTGGTGATCCGCAACAATATCTCGGATCGCGACCGGGACTACGGGATACTGTTCAATTACGCCAATTACGCCGAGATCGACGGCAACCGGGTCGTTGGCGGACCGCTGGACAATGTCGCGGTCGGCCGCGAAGGAGCGGACGACGAGAAGGAGATGGTGCCCGACATACGGCCAACGCGGGACGTCCGCAGCGGGCCGGAAAAATGCGTGTTCATCTACAACACCAACCACAACAAGTTCCGCAACAACTGGTTCGAGCGTTGCGGCATCGGTGTCCACTTCACGGCTGGCTCTGAGGGCAATGAGATCACCGGCAATGCGTTCGTCGGCAACCGCAATCAGGTAAAATATGTCGGCACGCGTGATCTCGACTGGTCGAAGGGGGGCCGCGGCAATTACTGGAGCGACAACCCGGCGTTCGACCTGAATGGCGACGGCATTGCCGACACCGCTTATCGACCCAACGATCTGGTCGATCGCGTGCTGTGGACCGCGCCGTCCGCCAAGGTCTTGATCAACAGCCCGGCGGTGCAGGTTTTGCGCTGGGCGCAGGCGCAGTTTCCGGCTCTGTATCCCGGGGGCGTCGTCGATAGCCATCCGCTGGTCGCGCCGCCGCCGAAGCCGTCGCCCGAGTGGAGTGCCAGATGACCGCGACCGTTTCCGTGACCGGGGTCGACAAGAACTATCGCAAGGTGCGTGCGCTGCGCGATGTCTCGTTCTCTCTCGTCCCCGGGCGATTGAGCGCGCTGGTCGGCCACAATGGCGCCGGCAAGACCACGCTGATCAAATTGATGCTGGGATTGATCCACGCAGATCGCGGTGAAATTCGCGTGATGGGGCAGGATCCGGCAGCGGGTGAGTTTTCGGCACGCCGGCTCCTTGGCTATCTCCCCGAAAATGTCGCGTTCAACGCGGCGCTCACGGGACGCGAGACGCTGGCGTTCTATGCGCGCCTGAAGCGGATCAAGCCGGCCTCGGCGTGGGCGCTGCTCGACCGTGTCGGATTGAGCGATGCCGCCGATCGCCGCGTCGGAACCTATTCCAAGGGGATGCGTCAGCGATTGGGTCTGGCACAGGCGCTGCTCGGGCAGCCGCGTGTGCTGTTGCTGGATGAGCCGACCACGGGACTCGATCCTGCGCTGCGGCAAACGTTCTACGAGATCTTGAACGAATTGCGGGACGACGGCGCCACCGTCCTGATTTCGTCCCACGCGCTCAATGAGCTCGAGGATCGCGCGGAGCAGGTCCTGATCATGAACCGGGGCCGGCTGGTCGCGCAAGGCACGCTGGCGGAGTTGCGCTCGCTCTCACAGTTACCGATCCGGGTCTCGCTGGATCTGGTGACCGGCGTTGATGACACGAGTCCTGTGCCGATCATGGACGATACCATTTCAATCGAGGGCCGCAGGACCATACTGGTGGCTGACGAAAAAGGGAAAATGGATCTGTTGCGTGCGGCCGCGAGCGATCCACGTGTCAAGAACATCGAGATTGCGGCACCGACGCTCGACGATCTCTACGCACACTTTCTCAACACGCAGGAGAGGGCCGCGTGAGGACGGTCGCGATCATCGCCTTCAAGGAGATCCAGGAAGGCTTGCGGAACCGCTGGGTGTTGGCGACGACGCTTCTGCTCGCCGCACTCGCCTTGTCGCTGACGTTCCTCGGCAGCGCTCCCACCGGCAATGTCGGCGCCGGCGCCCTCGACGTGGTGGTTGTCAGCTTGTCCAGCCTGACGATCTTCCTGCTGCCATTGATCGCGCTGCTGATCTCGCACGATGCCGTGGTCGGTGAAATGGAGCGGGGCACGATGATCCTGCTGTTGAGCTACCCCGTCGGTCGCAGCCAGGTCATTCTCGGCAAATTCTGCGGTCACGTCCTGATCCTCGCCTTCGCGACGATCCTCGGTTATGGCGCGGCGGCCGCTGCGCTTGCGATCACCGGCACCTCGGCACTGGCAGCGAGCTGGTACGCCTTTGCCTCCATGCTTGGGACGTCGATCATGCTTGGGGCTGTATTCGTGGCGATAGGATACCTCATCAGCAGTCTGGTTCGCGACCGTGGCACCGCAGCCGGCTTGTCGGTCGGCATCTGGCTCTTGATGGTGTTGGTGTTCGATATGGCGCTGCTTGGGATCCTGGTGATCGACCAGGGACAGATCATCTCGGCAACGGTCCTCGAATGGCTTCTGTTCCTCAATCCCACGGATCTTTACCGCCTGGCGAATCTCACCGGATTCAACGTGAGCCAGTTTTCCGGCATGGCCGGGCTGTCGGGAACGGCAACCACCGGCATTGCTGCGCTCTTGCTGGGGCTACTGGTCTGGATCGTGACACCACTCGGGCTTGCGGCGACCTTCTTCGCGCGGAGGGAACTATGACCCGAAGATCCGTCGGTGTGATCATCATCACGGCGCTGCTTCTCGCCGGTTGCAACCCGGACACGGGCAACTCCAACATGCCGCGGCCGTTTCCTCTCACGCGCGATGCGATGGGCGTTTTTTGCGGCATGAACCTGATGGAGCATCCTGGACCCAAGGGCCAGATCATCACAGCGGGCCGCATCGATCCATTCTGGTTCACCTCCGTCCGGGACACCGTGGCATTCACGTTGATGCCGGATCAGCCGCGCGACATACGGGCAATCTACGTCTCGGACATGGCCCGCGCGACCAGTTGGGAGGAGCCTGGCGCAACGAACTGGATTGACGCGAGGAAGGCGTTCTTCGTGATCGAGAGCCGGAAGCAGGGTGGCATGGGGGCAGCGGAAGCGGTGCCGTTCGGCAATCAGGCTGCGGCCGATGGGTTCGCGACCGACAATGGCGGGCGAGTGGTGACATTTGCGGAAATTCCAGGCTCCTACGTGCTGGGTAGTGATATGGCAGGCGAGTCAGCCGAACATGATCGTGGCGAGGTCAGGCCCAACTGAGGACCCCGATGATGCGCAATCCAACTCTCTCGCGGCGACGCATGATAGCAATCACGGCGACGGCGCTCGGTTCGGCTCTCACGAGTGGTTCACGTATCGCTCGGGCGCAAGAGGCCGTGCGCTGGCATGGTTCTGCGCTCGGAGCGCAGGTCTCGGTGGAGATTTATCACCCGGACCGCGCCGAGGCCGAGCGATTGGTCGGTAGCTGTCTTCTGGACGTGCGCAGGCTGGAGCAGCAGTTCAGCTTGTACCGCCAGGACTCCGCGATCTGCACGCTCAACCGTACCGGCATTCTCGTTGCGCCGGATCCTGACATGGTGGCCTTGCTCGAGGCCTCGCTGGCCTTTGCCGACCTGACCGGGGGCGCATTCGATCCGACCGTTCAGCCGTTGTGGTCGCTCTATGCCGACCATTTCTCTTCGGAGCGGCCGGATCCGGACGGTCCGCCGCGGGAGAAGCTCGCCGAGGTGCTGACCAGGGTCGGCCGCCGCGGGCTGCTGGTGACGCCGGATCGCGTTGCTCTCGCGCATCGCGGCGCTGCGATCACTCTGAACGGCATTGCGCAGGGGTTCGCGACCGACAAGGTCGTCGAGAAGCTGCGAAAGGCGGGCTTGTCGACGACCTTGGTCAACATGGGAGAGATTCGCGCAATCGGGTCGCGACCCGAAGGGGGGCCGTGGCGTGTCGGTCTTGCAGATCCGGACAGGCCAGGTGCAGGTGCTCTCACTGAGACGATCGATCTCGTCGACCGCGCCGTCGCGACAACGGCCGGCGCCGGATTCCGCTTCGACGCCACCGGGCGGTTTACGCATCTCTTCGATCCGGCCACGGGACTGAGCCCGTCTCTCTATCGAACCGTCAGCGTTGTCGCGCCGAGCGCAACCGAAGCTGATGCGCTCTCGACCGCCTTTAGCCTGATGGCCATTCCGCGAATACGGGATATCGTCGCCTCCCGGCCGAATGTGCAGGCGCGCCTGATCGCTATGGATGGTCGGGTTACCGTTTGTGGTGCGTGAAGCATCGTTTCAGGCTGCCGACGAGTCCCAAATGCTTCGGCGCAGGGCGCGCCAAACGCCCCTTCAGAAAATGCCTCGTTTCGATGGATGGCCGCGGCACGGAGTTCAATTTGCTGGTGTTGTTAAGGTCAGGTCGATCTCACGGCTCGTCCAATTTGAGTGGCTCGTTCACTCACTATTGAGGCGTTGGATGAGTTCAGGCGATGGATGCGCGCGAACGAGTTCAAGCGGTGAGACAACGGGTGTGGGCCTTCATGTCCTGCCTTAATAACGAGAACCAGGTAATTGAAATTACATCATTATAGATTTTCCGTGGCCCCCTTGATGGATTGGAGCGAGAGTTCAGGGTTTTCAATCGGTTAGAAGCCGCCGTGTGCGTGATGTGTGCACCGGGAGATCAAGAGAAATCTATTGAAGGCCAGTGTCGGCGTCGTCCTTGGAAGCGGATTAATGTCCGGAGAAGCGTGAACAGTTCTGAGCTGACGCGCGCGAGCAAGGCCGGGCGTCATCACCCAAAAGTTGGAATCGCCTTAGCAGAGATGGACGCTCGGCCGATTGAAGAGATTCAAGAACGGCGTTGAAGGCAAAAGCTGATTCGAGGGTTTGAGTGGCTCCAGCGGTTCTTCCCGCGCAGATCTGCGAAGTTGCCAATGAACGAAAGGCGCAGGCATCCAGACTAGCTCCTATTGTGCAGATACCGATACGGCTAAAGAAGATCACTAGTCTAAGCGATTGGGTCCTATGGTGGGCCCGCGTGCAACTAGACCGTTGTGGGGAGCAATTCACCTGAAGCAGGGGCTTGTTTCTTCCCCGCCCCGTTGCCGTGCGCTCCGAGCCTGAGGCGGCCGGGGTGGTCATTGGAATTCAGCACCACGAGCGTGAATCGTGGGTTTGACTCCCACTCTCTCCGCTATTTCCATTTTGTCCGCCAAACTACGATTTCTACGGTCGTGTACTACCGATGTTGGCGCTCCCAATTTGGCGCGGATCGTGTTGACTGCGGTGCACAGTGTACCTTCGAGCGCTGACTTTTCTGCATCATGAGGCTGCATATAGCGGCCGTGCGAAAATCCAAACTGAGGGCGAAGCGACGAAGCAAAGCTCGACGAAACAGGTCGCGAGAATGCGAAACTGTGTGTTTTGCCGTAACGCATGCCGACAGTCTCGCTATGAAACTGCGCAGCTCGATCGGCCCGGACCATGACGTCGTGACGTCCGGACCGACCGGCGGCGTGCCCTCGCGGTTAGCTGCAGCTCAGCGGCAATGGCTGGTCGGGATGCACCTCGTACCAGTCATAGCAATCCGGATAGGCGCCGTAGAATCCATATCCGGGCCGGCCGTACCGGTGAAATGCGTGCTGGCGGAGACCGCCTGCATGACCGCCGAAGCCGAGGTGCTCGCCGCCGAACCGGGCGCCGCCGCCGAATCCTCCCTCGTGGCCCATGCTGCCGAAATGCGCACCGCCGCCAAAGCCCGCATGTGCGCCTCCGCCGAAGCCGCCGCCAAAGCCGCCGTGGCCGCCGCCACCACCGCCGCCGTGCGCGTAGGCCCCGCCGATGGCCAGCGTTGAAGCGAGTGCTGCTGTTGCCAGAATCATGATGGCTCGTTTCATGGAAAACTCCTCTCGTGTTGAGCTGCCCGGCCATCCCGGAAGCCGCTGACGCATCGTGCTGTGCGCGCGAGGCTGCCGATGACTGGGCGTGTGATGCAAGAGAGGTAGGAGCGATGCACGGCAATCCAACTGAATTCGGCGTCATATATCAGTCGCGCTACTCGCGAAGGTGAACTCGCCGCGCGTGGTGGCGGCGTGCACGCGAGGGAGCGGGCTGAATGGACCAGCCCGCTCCCTGTCATTCGATGTGCGGCGGCCGGCGGCGTCATCCGCACGGACGGGTCGGCGCGATCATTAGCTGCCGGTGCCCGGTTCGCACGGCACGTTGTTGCCGGTCCATGGCGCGGTCGCGAAGGCGCCGACGCGCGGCGCCGGGATGCAGGCGCGTTCGCCCGGATAATAGAACGGCGTGTTCGTCGCGACCGTATCGGCTTCCATCGCGGGCTGCTGCACGACGCGATGGTGCTCGCGCGCCATGACGGGGCCGCCTAGCATGGCGGCTGCGATCAATCCCATCGACAACAGTTTGGACGTGGTCATTCGCTCTCTCCATTGATGACATCAGGCCGAACCAAGCCGGCTCGCCATTGAGGTGCGAACGATTGGCCGCGATTCAAACGCACGATTTGCTCACCGCAATTCAACCGCCTGTGAACCGATGCGGCGTCACTACCACGATCGTGCGAATGCATAACATCCGTGGCCCCTGAAACTACAGCGCGTGCGTTGAGGGCATATGTTCGATCCAGGGTAGTTCACAGCGGAGCCCCCAAGATGATCACGACATTGGCAACATGCATCGTCCTCGCGTTGGCGCAGCTCGTGAGTGCGCGGTCAGCAACATGAACTGGAATTCAATGGCAGCCCTCGCGTCGCAAGCCTATCTCGCAACACAGCGAGTGGCCGGCATCAGGCGGTGTCAGGGCCGCGGGTTCGATGCGCGCGGGCGCCGAACATGACACCGCGCGCCGCCGAGCCCACGCTTCCTCACCGCGCGCCAAAACGCCGCGCGGAACCTGGAGCGAAGATCATGAACCGGATTCTCCTGATCGAGGACGACGCCGAGACTGCCGAGGTGATTGTCGCCGAGCTCGCCGATCGCGGCTTCGAGGTGCAATGGGCCGGCGACGGCGTCGATGGTCTCGACCGTGCGCGCGCGTCGAGCCCGGATGCCATGATCGTCGATCGCATGCTGCCCGGTATGGACGGGCTGACCGTCATCGAGGCGCTGCGCAAGGCGCAGGTCAGGACGCCCGTGCTGGTCCTCAGTGCACTCGGTGCGGTGGATGACCGGGTGCGCGGATTGCGCATGGGCGGAGATGATTATCTCACAAAGCCGTTTGCGCTGGTCGAGCTGGTCGCGCGGATCGAGGCGCTTCTGCGCCGTCCGATCGATAGCCGCGAGACCATCCTTCGTGTCGGCCCGCTCGAGCTCGATCTGATCGAGCGGACCGCGCGGCGTGGCGAGCGCGAGCTCGACCTGCTGCCGCGCGAATTCCGCCTGCTCGAATACATGATGCGCCGGAATGATCAGCTGCTGACGCGCGCGATGCTGCTTGAGGAGGTCTGGAACTACAAGTTCGTTCCGGCGACCACGAACCTGATCGATGTGCATATGGGCCGCCTTCGCCACAAGGTCGACGGTCCCGGAGAGGCGCTGCTCATCCACAACGTCCGGGGCTCCGGCTTCGTTCTCCGCTTGCGGCAATAGGGGCGGACGATGCACCAGATCCGGTTGATCCGCTCCGGCACGTTCCTTTGGGCCCTGGCCGTAGCGGCCGCGTTCGCGCTTTTCGTGGTCGCGCTGTTCGCGTTCATCTATTGGAAGCTCGACGACTATCTGGTCGCGCGATCCGATCGCATGATCACCACGCAGATCCACTTCATCGCAGACCTGCCTCCGGCTCGCCGTATCAGCGCCATCGCGGATCATCTCGCGCAGGATTCCAGGGGCGTGCAGTACGCGGGGCTGTTCGATGCCGCCGGCGCCAGGCTTGCCGGCAACATCGACCGCGTGCCGCGCGAGCTGGGGCTGGACGGAGCAGTGCAGGGCGTGCGGTTGGATCTGCTCGAAAAGCCGGCGGTCCATGTTCCGGTTGTCAGGGCGGTCGGTGGGCGTCTCGATGACGGCGATATCCTCGTGATGGGACGGAACGTGGACGAGACGCGCGAGATATCGAGTGTCGTGGGGGAGGCCCTGGCCCTGGGCCTGCTGCCGGCCTTCAGCCTCTGCCTGCTGGCTGGAGTCTGGCTAAGCGTTCGCGCCCAGAGGCGCGTCGAGGAGGTCAACCAGCGGGTCCAACGGATCGTGGCCGGCGAGCTGCGCGAGCGGCTTCCGGAGGGAAAGACGGACGATTCCTTCGCGCGACTGGCGGGAATCGTGAACGGCATGCTCGACGAGATGGAGGCCATGATCAATGCGCTTGCCGGCGTCGGCAACGACATCGCTCACGATCTCAGGACTCCGCTGACGCGCGTCCGTCTGGCGCTGGAGCGTGGGCGAACGCATGCCGCAACACTGGAGGAGCTCCAGGAGACTATCGATAAGGCCATCGCCGGCATCGACCAGTCGCTCGCGATCGTCACGGCCTTGCTGCGCCTGACAGAGATCGAGAACAACCGCCGCATGGCCGGCTTTGGCGACGTCGCGCTCGACGAGATCCTGCGGGAGGTGTGCGACGTCTACGAACCGATCGCCGAGGACAAGCAAATTCGGATTGGTGCCGTCGTCGATCGCAATGTGCAGGTGTGGGGTGACCGCGACCTGCTCTTCGAGGCGGTCGCCAATCTGGTCGACAATGCCATCAAGTTCACGCCGTCGGGGGGACGGGTGGAACTCGCCCTGGGAGCAGAGGACGACACCGCGCTGGTGCGTGTGAGCGATACCGGGCCCGGCATCAGCGAACAGGAGCGCGAGGCGGTGCTGCGGCGATTCTATCGCTCCGACAAGATGCGCAATACGCCAGGCATCGGTCTTGGACTGAGCCTGGTGGCCGCGATCGTAAAGCTGCACGGCTTTCGGTTGATCATTGGTCCCGCGCCCGGTGGGCGGATCGAAATCCTTGCCTGGACCGGGAGGGCGAGCAAGCCCATCGCGCGCAGGTCGCGGACACTGGTGCACGCAGGTGCGAGCCAGATGGGATGAGTCAAATGACGCATGAAGCTTTCGAGATCAATCAGCCGGCCCGGAGTGTAGGAGAGACAAATGCAGACTAGCGACCAACTAGCGAGGCGCGATCCCGTTGCCGTGCCGGCCGCATCGGTGTCGACGTCGTTCCTCAGCGCCTATTCGGCGACCATCAGGCGCTTCGACCTGCTTGAGCCGGGTCAGGAGCAGCAGCTGGCACGCCGCTGGCAGGAAACGCGGGACCGGAGCGCGGCGGACGCGCTTGTCACCAGCCATCTCCGGCTCGCCGCCAAGCTGGCACGAGGTTACAAGGGATACGGTCTGCCACTGGTCGATCTGATCGCGGAAGCGAATCTCGGCCTCGTGATCGCAGCATCACGTTTCGCACCCAGTCGCGGCGCGCGATTCTCCAGCTATGCGGTCTGGTGGATCAAGGCCGCCATTCACGAGTACATCCTGCGGTCCTGGTCCTTGGTCAAGATCGGGACGACGGCTGCGCAGAAGAAGCTGTTCTTCAAGCTCCGCAGCGAGATCAGAAAGGCCACCGGTAGCGTAATGACAGGGCTTACGCCTGACGTCGCCGAATTGATCGCCGGGAAGCTCGAAGTGACGGCGCGTGAGGTCATCGAGATGGATGCGCGGCTCAATGGCGACTTGTCGCTGAATGCGCGCGTCGGCGACGAGCACAGTGGCACCGAGCTGGAAGCGTTGCTCGTCGATGGTGCGGTCGATGCGGAGACGATGCTTGCCGATTACGAGCAGACGGAACAGCGCACCAAGGCCTTGCGTGCTGCACTGGCCGGCCTTGCGGCGCGGGAACGTCGGATCTTCGAAGCTCGGCGGCTGACGGAATGTCCTGTGACGCTCGATCAGTTGGCCCGCGAATTATCCATCTCCAGCGAACGTGTCAGGCAGATCGAGATTCGCGCCTTCGCCAAAGTCAAGCGGGCCGTCGTGCTCGCCGCGCAGGATGCACCACGCGCCGCCGCATGCAGCGGCTGAATTCGATTTCATTTGAACAGAGGTCCGACCGTCATCATTTGTCCGACGATCTCGCGTAATTTGCTCCAGGCAGGGCACCATGGGAATTGTTCGCTTCGCGCTGCGGCTTCCGCACACATTCTATGTGCTTGCCGCGCTGATCCTGTTCCTTGGCGGCATCGCGATCCGCTCGATGCCCACCGATATTTTTCCGGAGATCCAGATCCCCGTCGTCACGGTCATCTGGAGCTACACCGGCCTGTCGACGCCGGAGATGGAGCAACGCGTCAGCACCTATAGCCAGTATTCGATCAGCGCCAACGTCAGCGGTATCAAGAATATCGAGGCGCAGACTCTCAACGGCCTCTCGGTTCAGAAGATCTACTTCCAGCCGGACGTCAATCTCGATCTCGCGATTTCGCAGATCGTCTCGGCGACCAATGCGATCCGCGCCCTGATGCCGCCGGGCATCCAGCCGCCGATCATCGTGCAGTTCAATGCCTCGAGCGTGCCTGTGCTCCAGCTCAGCCTCGAGTCGAACAGCCTCAATGAGCAGCAGCTCTACGATTTCGGCATCTACCGGGTCCGTCAGCAGCTGGCTCCAGTTCCTGGCGTGACGCTGCCTACGCCTGCCGGCGGCAAATACCGCCAGATCATGGTCGACATCGACCCGAACAAGCTGCTGTCGCGCGGGTTGACGCCGCTCGACATCGTCAACGCAGTGAACACCCAGAACCTGACGCTGCCGACCGGCACGACCAAGATCGGCGACACCCAGTACACCGTTCGCACCAATGCGACGCCGGCCACGATCCAGGATCTCAACATGATCCCGGTCAAATTCGTGAACGGGGCCACGATCTTCCTGAAGGACGTCGCCCAGGTCCGCGACGGCGCCCAGGTCCAGCAGAACATCGTGCGCGAGGACGGTCACCGCGCCGTCCTGCTCAGCGTCATCAAGAACGGAAATGCCTCTACCCTCGCCGTGGTCAACGGCGTGAAGGCTGCCTTGACGTCGATCCGCGCGTCGGCGCCGGCGGGGCTGAAGATCAACGAGCTGTTCGACCAGTCGATATTCGTCACTCACTCGGTCGATGGCGTGCTGCGCGAAGGTGCGATCGCGGCTGGCCTGACGGCGCTGATGATCCTGGTGTTTCTGGGATCGTGGCGATCGACGCTAGTGGTCCTGATCTCGATCCCGCTGGCGATGCTGTCCTCGCTGATCGTGCTCCATTTCCTCGGCGAGACACTCAACACGATGACGCTCGGAGGTCTCGCCCTCGCGGTCGGTATCCTCGTCGACGATTCAACGGTGACGATCGAGAACACCCACCGGCTCTGGACCGAGGAAGGCCTGCCGCTGCCGGATGCGACCCTGCATGGCGCCGCCGAGATCGCGGTGCCGACGCTGGTCTCGACGCTCGCGATCAGTTGCGTGTTCACCTCGGTTGTATTTCTGGAGGGGCCGGCCAAATATTTGTTCACACCGCTCGGCCTCGCCGTGGTGTTCGCGATGCTGGCGTCATACGGGCTGTCGCGAACGCTCACGCCGATCACCATCGGCCTGCTGCTGAAGGGTGAGCGACGCCATGCCGAAGGCGAGCGCCCGTCGGGAATCTTCGCGCGCGCTTCCGCGGCATTCGAGCGCGGCTTCGAGCACCTGCGCGATGGGTATTCCGATCTCTTGCTGAAATTGCTGCGGCATCGCGCCATCGTGCCCGTCGCCGCCGTGCTGGTGCTGGCGCTCGGAGCCACCATGTTCGCCTATGTCGGCAGGGACTTCTATCCCTTGATCGATGGCGGCCAGATTCAGCTTCATGTTCGAGCGCCCGCGGGCACGCGGATCGAGCGTACGGAAGCGACTTTCCAGGCGGTCGAGGACAAGATCCGGGAGGTCATTCCGGAGCGCGACCGGGCGTTGATCGTCGACAATATCGGCCTTCCGGCGCGTCCCTACAATCTCGCATTCACGGACGGCTCGACCATCGGGGTGAACGACGGCACCATCCTCGTGTCGCTGAAGGACGGACACAAGCCGACTGCGGATTACGTCAGGAAGCTGCGGCAGGTACTGCCGTCGGCATTCCCGGAGGACACCTTCTATTTCCAGGCGGCCGATATCGTCACGCAGATCCTGAATTTTGGACTTCCGGCGCAGATCGACGTCCGCACGGTCGGTTACGGCAACAACAATCTGGCCGTCGCCAAGGAGTTGCAGAAGAGCCTCGCGGCGATCCCCGGCGTGGTTGATGCGCATCTGCAGCAGGAAGTCGATGCTCCCGCGTTCTACGCCGATATCGACCGCACCCGCGCCGCGCAACTGGGCCTCAATGCCAGCACCGTGGCGACCAATATCAATGTCAGCCTCAGCTCGTCGGCGCAGGTCTCGCCGAATTTCTGGACTGACCCGACGTCGGGCATTCCCTATTACCTGGCTGTGCAGACACCGGAATACAGGGCCAATTCGCTGAACGCGCTGGGCAACACGCCGGTGTCGGCCTCGTTTGCCGCCAGCGGGCAGCCGGTTCCCGGCCTGCTCAGCAATGTCGCGATCTTCAAGCGGGGCACTGTTCCCACCAATTCGAACCAGGCCAATGTCCAGCCGGTGTACGACGTCTATGCCAGCGTGCAGGGGCGCGATCTCGGCAGCATTGCAGCCGACATCGCGAAGGTGACGTCCACGCTGCAAAAGCAGCTTCAACCGGGCAATTCGATTCAGGTTTTGGGACAGATCCAGAGCATGCATCAGTCGTTCCGCGATCTCGGGATTGGACTGCTGTTCGCGGCCATCCTGGTGTACCTGCTGATGGTCGTGAACTACCAGAATTTTGGCGATCCCTTCGTCGTCATCATGGCGCTGCCGGCGACATTCTGCGGCATCGTGACGATGCTATTCATCACCGGGACGACGCTGAACGTGCCCTCGCTGATGGGTTCCATCATGGCGATCGGCGTTGCCTCGGCAAACTCCATCCTACTCGTGACCTTCGCGCGCGACGAGCAGTTGAAGGGACACTCGGCGTTCCGGGCGGCGCTCAGCGCGGGACGAACGAGGATCCGGCCGGTGCTGATGACCGCGGCAGCGATGATCGTGGGCATGATCCCGATGGCGATCGGCGGGCCGGGCGAGGAGCAGAATGCAGCGCTCGCGCGGGCGGTCATTGGCGGCCTGCTGTTCGCAACCCCGACCACCTTGCTGATCGTGCCTTATCTCTTTGCCATGCTGCGCAAGGGCAACGACGGCAAGCCTCGCCACGGCGTATTCGAGGAGCAACCGGAATGAGTGATGTTCGCGCAAGGACCGATGACGACGAGGCGAGAGACCGCCCGGGGGCAGAGAGCCTCCGGGTCGTGGAACTGCCGGGCAAGAGCGTACGATCCGGACGCCGTTACGGTGGCGCACTGCTTGGGGGAGGTGTGCTCCTGCTGCTTGCGGGCGGTCTCGGCATCGGCGGCTGGCGGCACTACGAGGCCGCGCGTGACGTTGCCGCGGCGGCAGAGCAGGTGCGGACCAACGTTCCGGAAGTTCGGGTGGCGACAGTCAAGCCCAGCGGCGACATCATGAAGGTGAGCTTGCCGGCGACGACGACCGCATTCGAGGCAGCCAACATCTTCGCGCGCACCAGCGGCTATATCGAGAAGCGCCACGTCGATATCGGTGATCGCGTCAAGAAGGGCGATCTCCTCGCGGAAATCACCGCGCCCGAACTGGACGAGCAGATCGCGCAGGCGCAGGCGACACTCGCCCAGGACCAGGCCGCGCTTAAGCAGGCGCAGGCGAGCCGCGAACTGGCCGACGTCACCAATTCGCGGGACAGCAATCTCGTCAAGCAAGGCTGGTTGACGGCACAACAAGGCGACAACGACCGCCTCACTCTGCGCGCGCAGCAGGGTGCGGTGGGCGTCGCCCAGTCGAACATCGCAGCGCAGGAGGCGCAGATCCGAGTCCTCCAGCAGGAGAAGTCGTACCAGCGTGTGGTTGCGCCGTTCGATGGTGTGGTCACCCAGCGCAACGTGGACAATGGCAGTCTGGTTCAAGCCGGCTCGACCTTCATGTTCACGATGATGCATTCCGATGTGGTCCGAACCCAGGTCTTCGTACCGCAGGACGAGGCGTTCGGCGTTGGGCCGGGCGTCGATGCGGACATCCGCGTCCCCGAGATTCCGGGGCGGACGTTTGCGGGCAAGGTCACGCGGATCGCGACCGCGCTGCAGCCGGGGAGCCGGACGCTGCTGACCGAGATCGACGTGCCCAATCCTGATCACTTGCTCAGTCCCGGCATCTATTGCACCGTCGAATTGTCGATCCCGCGCAGGACGCCATCAGTAACCGTACCATCCGACGCGCTCGTGTTCGATCAGAACGGCCTCCATGTCGTGGTCGTGCGGAACGGCACGGTTCAGTTTCGGCAGGTCTCGATCTCCCGGGACTTCGGTACCACCGTGGAAGTGCGCGACGGCGTGCAGGCCGGCGATCAGGTCGTGCTCAATCCGGCGGTCAATCTGGCACAAGGCAGCAAGGTCGCCATTCGCAAGACCGAAGTGAGTTAGGAACACAGGCGATGATGCGGGTCGCGTTCGCAACGATGGTCGCTCTGCTGCTCGGCGGCTCTCCGGTTCAGGCACAGGTCGCAACGACCGGCACCACGGCAATGAATCTGCCGACAGTGCCGGGCGCGATCGTGATCTCGCCGCTCAACAGTCCGGGGCCGTTTTCCGCGAGCACTGTGTCAGGTGCTCCTGATACGACGTTGGCGCCTGTCCCGCTCGCGTCGGATCCGACCACGCCGGGGACGGTGGTCGTCTGCGCTCTGCCGTCGTCATCGCCAACGCCGGTGCCGACGACTCCGACCGTATCGCCCATCGGCCTTCCAACACCGGGCATCGCGGCCCCGATCCTGCCGGTCATAGGACAGAACAGCAGCTCCATCGGGACAATCTCCGCGGCTGCGCCGACGGGCACGGGTCCGACGGCGGCATGCAGTTCAACGCCGGGAGAGCAGGTGACGAGTGCTGCGTCCCTGCCGTTGTCGATTTCGCAAGTGCTTGCAGGCCCCGCGCTCGGCACGATTCCCGCGGACACCAGCGCCGCCGGCGGCACGGGCATAGACCCCAATGCCGCCGTCGTGCCCAGTCCGAACAGTTCGGCTTGCGCGGAAGGAGTCTCGATGAATCTGGCGGAGCCTGCGACGGTGTTGCCGGCCAACGCCTCAGGCGCCGCGCCAACGGCGGGCGTGTCGCCGATCCTGCCGCCGGGATGCTGAGGCGAAATTATGGAGCGCGGCAGGACGGATGATACTTGCTTGCGGCGTCTCGTCATCGACGCCCGTGTTGGCCGTGAAGATGGTCGGGGAGGAATACGGGCGCGGCGCCGCCCGGACGCTCGAGGCCCATTCGTCCGGCGGGCGTCAGCGCGCCACCATTCAGTACGTCGCGATCGGGGTACATCGATGCGAAGGCTGCCGGCTCCTGGTCGGCGAAAGACCAGGCTGCTGATGCGGACGATATCGTTGCCGTTGAGATCAGCGCTGCAGCGATCAATACCTTGAATGCAGTCATAGCGTTTCTCCATTGCTTGCTCTGTGCGGAGAGGCGCTTGGCGATGATCGCTGCTCGGCTGGTGGCGTTTCCGGAAATTGTTTTGATGAGGGTTATGTAGGTAGTCGAGTCGAAGAGTCGCTGCGCATGTGCATCACTCTTGCGAGAAGATTCTGTCACGGCTGTCAGAACGCTCGCGCGATTGTGCGTGATCAAACGCGTCCGGTGTTCGTTTCCGAGCAGCGGATCGCGTGAACATCTGGAGTGTGAGCAATGAGATTATTCCCTGTCGTTTGTGTTGCCGTCTGTCTTGGGCTGTCGGGCACTGCGTCGGCCCGCGGTGGTATGGGATCGCATATGTCGGTGGGTGGCGGCGGCGCGCTCGGCACGAGCGCTGCCGCGCCAGGAACGAACTCGCTGGGTACCGCACTTCCATCGTCGGACGGCGGCGGTCATGCGACGAAGGGGCCGTTGCTCGGTACGAACCCGACCATCGACAAGGATGACGCCCGGCTCGAGAAGATGCTGGAAGGATCGGTCTGCCGCGGCTGCTGAAGAGCAAACGTCGCCGGCCTTGCTTGAAGAGCCTCTGAGATACGACCGATTGCAGGATGGGTCTGTCGAGCCCGGCAGGTGATTTCCAGATCGCACGAAATATCTCGAGTGAGGCCGAAAGCGGCAGATGGACCTTCCGCTGATCGGACAAGCCCGAACGTGCCTTCGCGAAATTGACGGTGGGTTTCAGAAGATCGCGGCCGTGGTCGCCAGCTACAAGGAACCCGCACCGCTCGACGGAACGGGCCGTGTAGCCGGTCTGCGGGGCGGCTCGCGCATTGCAAGGACAAGTGATGAATCAATCAGGCAACCTGCCGCGCTCGGGGCTCGGCTCGCTCGTGTTGATTGCGGCTGTGCTCGGAGGCGGCGCTGCCGCGTTCGCCTACGCTGCGGGCTGGCTCTCGCCCGGGCGCCTGACGCCTGAGCGAATGATCGCGGCGCTGACGCCTCCGAGCGGTGCACCGCTCGGCCACAGGCGAAATCATGCCAAGGGCATCTGCTTCAGCGGCGTGTTCGAGGCGAACGGAAACGGCGTGGAGCTCTCGGAGGCCAGAGTCTTCGAGCGAGGCACGTATCCGGCCCTGGGCCGCTTCAATCTCGGCACCGCCGACCCGAATGCCGTGGACGCAACCGTGCGCGTGCGCGGTTTGGGATTGCAGATCGCAACAGCGGACGGCGAGGAATGGCGGATGGCACTGATCAACCCGCCGGTCTTTGCAGTGTCGACGCCGCAGGCGTTTCATGAGCTGCTGATCGCATCCGGCGAGAAGGATCCGGAGGCGATGAAGACATTCATCCAGTCCAACCCGGAATTCGCCGCATTCGCGAGCTGGGCCAAGACGGCGCCCTGGACCGCCAGCTATGCGGAGGAGCCTTACCATGGGCTCAACAGCTTCATCTTCACGGATGCAAGGGGCGGCGAGCGGGCAGTGCGATGGTCGTTGCTCCCGACCGCGCAGGTTGTTCCGATATCACAAGCCGAGCTGGAAAAACGCGGCCCGGATTTTCTCGAGCAGGAGATAACGGAGCGCATCCGGACCGCCGGCCCGCAACGCTGGATTATGGTCACGACGGTCGCCGATCCCGGTGATCCGACCGCGGACCCGAGCAAGACCTGGCCCGAAGGCCGCCGGACGGTGCAGGTCGGAACGCTCGTCGTGCAGCGAATCGAACAGGAGCGGGACGGGCCGTGCCGCGACATCAACTTCGATCCGACCGTGCTGCCGAAGGGAATTCGGGTGTCGGACGATCCTTTCCCGGCCGCGCGCTCGTCGGTCTACCGCAAGTCCTACGATCTTCGTGCGGCCGAAGCCAGCGACTATCCACGAACCGGGACCACGAAGCCATGAGCAATGCTCCTCATCGTTTCGTCCTGTTCCAGCGGCTCCTGCACTGGCTGATGGCAGCGTGCATCATCGCTATGCTCTTCATGGGCGTCGGCATGGTGTCCACGGTGGCACCGACATATCTGCCGCTCGTCCTGATCCACAAGACGCTCGGCGTTACGCTCCTGGTTCTCGTCGTGATCAGGCTGGCGCTGCGGCTCCATTACGGCGCGCCGCCATTGCCGGAAGATCTTCCGCCGGCGATCAAGCTGGGAGCGCGATTGTCACATCTGGCCCTCTATGGCTTCATGATCGTCATGCCGCTGCTTGGTCTCGGCATGCTCTGGGCCGCGGCTTACCCGGTTGTCCTGTATGGCGGGATTCAAATTCCGGCGTTGCTGCCGCAGAGCGATCGCGTGCACACGCTGCTGTGGAAAGCCCATTTTTATCTGGGATTCGCGTTCTTTGCCCTCGTGCTGTTGCATCTGGCGGCAGCGCTGTTCCACGCCCTAGTCCGCCGCGACGGCGTCTTCGGGACGATCGCACTCTTTCCACTCCGGAACAGGACGACGCCGGCAGAATGAGCGCTCCGTGCGCCGGCGAAAGGAGCGGCTAAAGCTTTTTCAACCTCCAACAAGGATGACGACAATGACCAAAACAGATATCCATAGCTGGCACTGCCGGCGTACTCCAATCAAAGTGCGGTCGGATGTCGGCGCCTCTTCTGCCACAGGCCTGGCAAATGAAGCGCGACTCAAGATCCGATAGCCGCGCGTCGTCAGACCATCGATCCGCGCTCAGGGCAACGTTATGGCCGCACCGATAATCGGCGCGGTGGACAAGGACGCCCGGAACGCCCATCGCGCGCATCTGGCCGAGCGTTAGCTTTACCGACCGGCCGTCGGCTTCCGTAGGCGTGTGGCGTTGGATGCGGTGAGGCATGTCAGCATCAAAGCCGCACGCGAGCCCTCGTAAGATTATCGATTCCTAGCGGTCCGGAACGCGTGCGAACCACCGCGGGTCGTGGGTGTTGACCGTGCAGTTATCCAGGGAACGCCGTACGTCGCGACCTAAATTGTCTAGTCATGAAGGGCCATAGGGTCGTCGCCTTGTTGGCCAAACCAAAATCCAAGCAACGCCCGTCACTTATAGCAAGTAGGTGCGTTGCTTTGGAAGCAACGATTTGATCCGCAAATTGATCTTGTGAGCTCGGAAGTCAAAGCACATGGTGCAGGACGTCTTTGAGCAGAAGGTCTCGGCTGAGCGCTAGGTGCCTTGGCTCACTAGGTGACCTTGGAGGGGCAGTCCGTGTTGAGGTATATCTCGAGGCGCCTGCTCTACGTCGCGCCTATAGCTCTCAGCGTGGCGCTCGTTTGCTTCCTGCTCGTGCACATTACACCGGGAGATCCGCTCGTTGCCGTGCTGCCGGCCGACGCCTCACAGGAACTGGCCCAGCAGCTAAGAAGCGCCTACGGCTTCGATAGGCCGCTGCCCGTACAGTTCGGAATGTGGATGTGGCGTGCGCTGCATGGCGATCTCGGTTCGTCTATCGCGACAGGACGCCCCGTCCTGCAGGAGGTCATGAATGCGGTCAGGAACACGATCACCTTAGCGGTTTTTGCAGCCGGTATCGGGTTTGCGTTTGGACTCTTCTTTGGATTAGTCGCGGGATACTATCGCGACACCTGGGTCGATAAAGTCGCGACATCCATTGCAATTGCCGGGGTGTCGGTGCCGCATTACTGGCTCGGCATGGTTCTGGTGATCATCTTTTCGGTCCTGCTCAACTGGTTGCCGGCGGTTGGCGCCGGACCTGGCGGCTCGGCGGTCTGGGAATGGGACTGGGATCATCTGAAGTATTTGATCCTGCCGGCAATTACGATGTCCGTCATTCCTATGGGCATCGTAACGCGGACGATCCGGGCGTTGACCGGAGACATCTTGTCGCAAGATTTCGTCGAAGCCCTGCGCGCGAAAGGTCTGCAGGAGACGAAGGTTTTCCGACACGTGCTCAAGAACGCCGCGCCGACGGCTCTGGCGGTGATGGGGCTGCAACTGGGCTACATGCTCGGCGGCTCGATCCTGATCGAGACAGTGTTCTCCTGGCCGGGCTCCGGCATGCTTCTGAACGCGGCGATCTTTCAGCGAGACCTGCCACTTTTGCAAGGTACCATCCTTGTGCTGGCGTTGTTCTTCGTCTTGCTCAACCTCCTCGTTGATATTGCGCAAGCGGCGATTGATCCGCGCATCAAGCGAGGCTGACCGACATGAGCGTGCTGGTTGAACATGTCGCTGTTCCGGTCTCGTCGAAGAATCAGGCTCGCGGCTACTGGACGACGGTTGGTCGCCGTATCCTGCGCGACAAGGTCTCGATGACGTGCGCGATTGTTCTACTGATCATCATTCTCGCTGCGATTTTCGCGCCTTACCTACACATCTCGGATCCGTATCAAGGTTCGATGATCCGGCGCCTCCGGGGCATTGGCACCACAGGCTATCCGCTCGGCACGGACGAACTCGGACGTGATATGCTCGCCCGGCTTATCTACGGCGGGCGGTTGTCTCTCGTGATCGGGATTCTGCCGGTATTCTTCGCCTTCGTCATTGGAACCTGTCTTGGTCTCATCGCGGGCTACGGCGGAGGCAAGCTCAATACCGCTATCATGCGAACGGTCGATGTCTTCTACGCGTTTCCCTCGGTGTTGCTGGCCATCGCGATATCCGGGGCTCTCGGTGCCGGCATAGGAAATTCGATCGTTTCACTGACAATCGTGCTGGTGCCCCAGATAACCCGCGTCGCGGAGAGTGTTGCGACGGGCGTTCGCAACATGGACTATGTTGAAGCCGCTCGCGCGTCGGGGGCCGGTCCGCTGACGATCATGCGTGTGCACATCCTTGGCAACGTCCTTGGGAGCATCTTCGTCTATGCGACAGGCCTGATCTCGGTTTCGATGATCCTCGCTGCGGGCCTTTCCTTCCTCGGCCTCGGGACCAAGCCGCCGGAGCCGGAGTGGGGGCTCATGCTGAATACGCTCCGTACGGCGATCTATGTCAACCCCGGCGTAGCCGCGCTGCCGGGTGCCATGATCTTCGTCGTGTCGATCTGCTTCAATTTGCTGAGCGACGGGCTTCGCAGCGCGATGGACATCCGGAACTGACGCGATGACCGCTTCTTCCGAAAGGGCTGGCAGGCTAGAGCCATTGCAGGACGTTGGGGGCGAAGCGCAACCCTTGCTCGACGTACGAGGTCTTACGAAGCACTTTCCGGTCCGCGGCGGGCTCTTTGAGCCGAGCAAGACCGTGCGGGCAGTGGACGACGTCAGCTTCGTTGTAGGCAAGGGCGAGACTGTCGGCGTCGTCGGCGAATCCGGCTGCGGAAAATCGACCACGGCACGGCTCCTGATGCATTTGATGCCGCTCAATTCCGGTGAGATCATCTTTGACGGTAGGATGGTCGGTCGTGATTTGACCCTGCGCGAGTTGCGGCGCGGCATGCAGATGGTGTTTCAGGACAGCTACGCCTCGCTCAATCCTCGTTTGACGATCGAGGACTCGGTTGTCTTCGGACCCAAGGTGAATGGGATGTCCGACCGCGCTGCCCGGTCGCTAGCGCGCGAGTTGTTGGAGAAGGTTGGGTTGCGGCCGGAGACATTCGCCAATCGCTACCCGCATGAGGTGTCCGGAGGGCAGCGTCAGCGCGTCAATATCGCCCGCGCACTTGCGCTGTCGCCACGTCTGCTCATCCTTGACGAAGCGGTTTCGGCGCTCGACAAATCGGTCGAGGCCCAGGTGCTCAATCTTCTGGCCGATCTCAAACGCGAATTCGGCTTGACTTACCTCTTCATCAGCCACGACCTGAATGTCGTCCGCTATATCTCCGATCGCGTGCTCGTCATGTATCTGGGTGAGACGGTCGAAGTCGGACCGGTCGATGACATCTGGGAAAATCCATCGCACCCTTACACACGGGCTTTGCTTGCGGCAATGCCATCTACGGACCCCGACAATCGGACGATTTCGCCTCCGCTTGCCGGCGATCCGCCGAACCCGATCGATCCGCCGTCAGGCTGCCGCTTTCACACCCGCTGTCCATTTGCCGAAGCGATCTGCGGCGAAAGCAAGCCGGGCCTCAGTGAGGTTGCAGCGAGCGGGCATCGGGCCGCTTGTTTTATGGTGATCCCCAACTCGGGCCACAGCAACGCGCCTGCTTCTCCTGCAGCGTTGTGACGACTAATGCGTGGGGACGGTGCGTCCTCGCCTGAAGCATCAATCACCGGAGCTCCCATGAGCAATCTCGTCGATGTTCGGAACCTTAAGGTGAGGTTCGATGGAGAGCGGACGGTTCACGCCGTAAACGGTGTCAGCCTGTCGTTAGGCGAGGGCGAGGTGCTTGGCTTGCTGGGCGAGTCGGGCTCGGGAAAGAGCGTGACGCTGCGCGCGCTGATGCGGCTGTTGCCCATGAAGCGCACTCGGATCACTGGGACGATAGACGTCCTCGGCAGGAATGTCCTTGCAATGAATGAGGCCGAGCTATCCGCATTTCGCGGCCGCGCGGTTTCGATGATCTTCCAGGAGCCGGGGCTCGCACTGGATCCGGTCTACACGATCGGTCAGCAGATCGCCGAGTCCGTGATGAGGCACGAAGGAATAACGCGGTCGGCTGCCACGAAACGCGCGCTTGAAATGCTCGATGTGGTGCGCATCCCGTCGGCCAGACGCCGTCTGGACGCATACCCCCATGAGATGTCGGGAGGAATGCGGCAGCGCGCCATGATCGCTTTGGCACTTGCCTGCAAGCCCAGCATTCTCCTGGCCGACGAGCCAACCACGGCGCTGGACGCGACCGTGCAAATTCAGATCCTCTTGCTGTTGCGCGAGCTCCAGCGTGAGTTCGGTATGTCCGTCATTTTCGTGACCCACGACATTGGCGTCGCCATGGAAATCTGCGACCGCGTGGCTGTCATGTACGCTGGCGAAATCGTCGAGCAAGGCACGCTTCGTCAGGTCGTGCGCGAGGCGGCACATCCCTACCCACGGGCGCTTTTGTCATCCACGGTTCATGGCGCAAGGCGTGGGGCTCGGCTCGAAGCCATTCCCGGAACGCCGCCTTCGCTCGACAAGGCTCCCGAGAGCTGTGCGTTCGTCCCCCGATGCCGCTTTGCTGAACGGCAGTGCACGGAGCGGGAGCCGCCAAATATCCGTATCGATGGTGAACATTTCGCGCGATGTATCTTGGCTAAAGCGAAAGGTGGTCAACTGGACGAAGTTGATTTTGGACGAGTCGTTCGCGCCTAGGTCGGTCCGGAAGGAAAACGCAGCGGCTGTTGCTCAAATGGCAACGATCGGGTGCAAAGAATGATCTTGTTAGACCGCGTCTGCCTGTTCACTGTCGCGAATAGCGTGAGCACCTTGCGTTGTTTTTGCTGGTGAAACAAAACTCAAACCAATGAGTAGGAAATGACAGAGCTAGGTTCGTTCGGCGCGGGAACGTATAAATTCATTCCCGGAGTCTACCAGTATTCTGCGGGCGTGAAGGCTGACGACGGGTTTGAGATCGTCCGCGTTCGATTCCACCGGCCCTTGGCTTTGTCGGACGGATTCTCCGCGGCTGCCGATCATCTCAAATTGGTTGGTCGCGGTGTCGAGGCATTCTGTGCTTGTGAGCTCAGATCGCCGGCGCCATTTACGGAGCAAGGGTTCACGGACTTCAACAAGGAGTATGTGGGCTGGCTCGACAAGTGGGGATTGGTCAAGGATGGCAAGAACCCCGTTGCGCGTACCAATGTTTGCCCCGAGGTCGATCCTCCCAAGAGGGTGAGCATGTATGCGTTCTCCTATACCCGTCCAGCCTCTTCTCAGGGAGGCGGCGGGTTTGTCGTCGCGGGCAGCGGTGAAGCGCCGGAAGGCAAGGCGAATTACCGGGATTTCGCGATCAGGCCTGGCGACCAATCGACCGAAGGCATGCTCGCGAAGTGTCGCTGGGTCCTTGGGGAAATGGAGCGGCGCATGAGCGCATTGGGTGCCGGATGGGCGACTGCGACGGGTGTGCATGTTTACACGGCCTACGAGCTTCATGCATTAATGAGGAGCGAGATCGCGCCTCGTGGCGCGGCGGCGAGCGGCTTGAGCTGGCATTTCTCAAGGCCGCCGGTGCAGGGTCTCGACTATGAGATGGATGTTCGCGGTGTCTCCGCGGAGTTTGTGATCTGATCGGTTGATATGAAAGGTGCGCGGCGATGTCTCGAGAGGTCATTTACACCGATCAACTCATGCGTCCGATCGCGCACTTTTCCCATGCCTCGCGCATCGAGAACGTGATCCATGTCGGTGCTTCGGCGGGCGTCTTTCCGGATTTGCGCTTGGCCGGTGACGATCCAGGCAGGGTTGACATGGAGGCGCAGACCCGCCGCATGTTCGCCAATCTGAGGACGACGCTGGCTTTGCTCGGCGGAAACATGTCGGATGTCGTTCGCCTGAAGGCCTACGTCGCTGATATGCGGGACATCCCGAAATATCTCGCCATCTACGCGGACGAGTTCCGGGAGTTCCGGCCTGCGCATAGCGTGGTTGGCTCATGGGACTTCCCGCTTCCCCAGGCGGCCGTGGAAATTGATACGACCGCGATTGTCGGGGGAAAGCACTCCGTGACGCCGAACGCGGGATTGAGTGCACTATCAGGTGCGAAGACAGGTGCGGTTGTCGTTGGCGAGTGGCACTACGCTTCGGCGTTGCCGATTGGAGAGGATGGCCAGCTGGCCGAACGCAGCGCCGGTGGGCAGATTTCAACGACGCTGCAGAATCTCAAGGTGATGCTCAGCGATGCGGGTTTCAGCATTGCCGATGTCTGCAATCTTCACGTCACGATCTCGGATATTCGCGACTACGACCTCGCTGTGAGTGAATTCGCGCGCTTCTTTGGCAATCTTTTCCCGACATGGACCGTGGTTGGCGCGCCTCTCGAAAGGCCCGAATTCTGCATCGGCATCGAATCCGTGGCTGTCAGGGGAGGAGGGCAGCCGATTTCGAGTGAATTCTCTCCACTCGTGCCGGGGCGGCCCGCACCGGCCATTTTGGCCGGCGATACTCTCTTCCTGAGTGGCCAGGGAACGCCCGGCGACGCAGATACGAGCGTGGAACTCCAGGCGAGGTCCGCCTGGAAGCGGCTTCATGCGTTAGTAGACGAGGCCGGATTTCCGCGGGACTCTCTGTTGCGCACCAATAATGTGCTGACGGACTGGCGCGACTTTCAGGGATTCAATCGGGGTTACGGTCCTAACGTGGCCGAGCCCTACGTTCCCAGAGCGACGGTCCTTGGCAATCTGCCCGATAGGCGCGCCAGAGTACAGACCGAGGGCATCGCACATCGTAATGGGAGCAAAGCCAAAATCGTCCAGGTCGCGCCCCTGGTCAAACAAGCCGGCGCTTAAGGCCTCGCAACAGGAAGGTAACCATGGAACGTTTTCGGGGGAAGGTTGTCCTGGTAACCGGCGGTACGCGCGGAATAGGCGCTGGGCTGGTCGGCTCGTTCCTGAAAGAGGGCGCGATGGTTGGCTTCTCCGGCACCAGCGCAGCCAGTATCGCCGAGGCCGTATCGAGATACGGGGCTTCGCAGATGGTCCACGGGATCGTCGCCGATCTTGCGCATCCGGATGCGGGGGCCGATCTTGTGCAAGCTGTGCTTGGTCACTTTGGCCGGATTGATGTCGTGATCAATAACGCCGGCGTCGGCAGCACCTTGAACGAATGGGAGGTGACGCCGGCCGAATGGGATCGTGTTCACGCCGTCAACCTGCGTGCCACGTTCTTCGTCGCTCAACATGCCGCGCGATCGATGCGAGCCAACGGCGGCGGAAGCATTCTCAATATCTCCTCGATTGCGGGGCAACATGGCGGAGTTGCCGGCAGCCCGGCCTACGCATCATCCAAGGCCGCCGTGATCGGTCTGACGAAGTCGCTTGCGCGGCGCTTTGCTCCCTATGGAATCCGCGTCAATTGCCTGGCGCCCGCGGATATCGAGACAGACATGACTGCAAATTGGCCGGCAGAGTTGCGCGACAAGCTGAATGCCATGACGCCGCTTGGTCGTTTCGGAACGACCGACGAGGTCAATGGGGCGGCGCTCTTCCTGGCCTCGGGCGAAGCGAGCTTCATCACGGGGCAAACGTTGGCGGTCAATGGTGGCGCCTACATGTGACTAGCGCGCGTTGTCAGGCGCGGAGGCCCGTTCGGCCTCGTCCTTGAGTAGGTCCACAAAAGCGCTGACCGCCAGCGGAAGGCGTCTGCCGGACAGCACGCAAACGTCATGCGATGCGTGCCGGAACGTGTCCTCGAGGATCGGAATGCTGACGAGCGCGCAGCTCTCGATCTCTTGCAGGGTCGGGAGCGTCGGCAGGAACGTGACCCCGCCACCATAGCGGGCAAAACCCTTCAGTGCTGCGATCGAGTTAGTTTCCAATGTGGCCGACAGGTGCAGCTTCCGTGCACCGATCGCAGCGTCGATGAGCCGGCGTATCCCGAAGGTCTTCTCCGGTACCGCAAGAGTGTGTCTCAGGACTTCCGGCAACTCCAGCGAGGTCGCGCGGGCAAGCGGATGACTCGGAGCAACCACCGCACACAGCGGGTCGTGAATATGCGCCGCAAAGCTCAGGAGTTCGTCGGCCTCCGCGTTGAAAACCAGGCCGATGTCACCGGTTCCATCATGTAGACTGCGTGTGATGGCCGACGTGCCGGCGACATCAAGTTCATAGGTGATGCCAGGAAACTTCCTGTGAAACGAGGCGATGGTCCGGGTCAGCAAGTAATCGACGAGCCCCTCATTCGCCTTGATGCGAATGTGACCGCGCTGAAGGCCACGCAGCGAGTCGATCTCTCCGCGAAGCCGCTCGACATCCAAGAGGAAGTTTCGGGAGAAACGCGCGAGGGTATCGGCCGCCTCCGTGGGCGCGACCCCGCGCGGCAACCTCTCGAAGAGCGGCACGCCTACCATTTGCTCGAGCCTCGAGATCTGCCTGCTCACGGCTGAGGGGGCGACGTTGAGAGATGACGACGCGTGCCTTATCGACTTCAGCCGATACACCTCCCGAAAGTAGCGGATCAGCGTGGACTCTAGTTGCATGAGAGTTGCTCCAGAGGAAACATTATCAGCAAAGGTTGACAATTTGGGCAACTCAAAGATGGTACTGGCTCGGTCCAGGTAGATAAAAAACAAACATCTGCAGCCATTTCGAGCAGTTCAGGAGTATTTAGAGCGCAGTTTGCCCGCCTGACGTGCGTTGCGAAATTAGCAACAGTGCATTCGTAAGATTGATCTTGTGAGTACGGTTCATTGCGAGAGACTGGTTTCCTAATCAGAGAGCATCTGACGATTTGTCATCTGAGGAGCCGGAGACCGGAATGCCAAAGCTACTATTCAGTTTTGCCCGCGGGGGCAGCTTCACAGCAAAAGTGATGGTCGATAAGGCACCTAAGACATGGGAAGCTCTTCGGGCCCACATGCCGGTAACCATCAAGGCCTACAATGCCCGGTGGACGGGTCGGGAAACCCACATCAAGCTTGACCTCCCAAGCAAGCCGCCGCGCGAAAACCAGATCCTAAACGCCGGGCTGGGTGACGTCATCTACGCCTGCGAATGGTCCGATCGCGATGTCACCGGCTTCGAAGCAATCGGCTGGTTCTACGGGACGGAGACGGTTCGCGATTGGCGCGGCGAGTCGCGCGTAAACCTCTTTGCTCGCGTTGATCAAAGCCAATGGCCCTTCTTGGAAGAGGTTGGCCTGAGGACATGGCGCGAGGGCGGTGAAGACTGCACGGTGACCGTCGTCGAAGATTAGCGCCGGGAATCCAGCCGGCGATGCAACGTGCCGCGGGCGGATGTTCCCCGAACTTTCAAACCTGATACGGAGTAGGTCGTATGATTTGTCGTCGGACAATTTCTGTCCTCGCTGCTGTGGCGTTTGCGTTGGGGGTATCGACGTCGGCATTTGCGCAGAGCAAAATACTTCGGATCGGCATGACCGCCAGTGACATTCCCAAGACTCATGGCCAGCCGGACCAGGCGTTCGAGGGAAATCGTCTGACCGGCCTCACGATGTACGATGCTCTGACGGCCTGGGACTACAAGACCGGCACCAGGATCATGCCGGTTCTTGCCACCGAATGGGCAGTGAGTGCGGACGACAAGACGAAGTGGATGTTCAAGCTTCGGTCAGGAGTGACGTTCAAGGACGGTTCGCCTTTCAATGCTGACGCCGTTGTGTGGAACGTTCAAAAGGTACTCGACAAGGCCGCGCCCCAATTTGATCCGAGCCAAGTGGGTTGGACCGTTCCACGCATGCCGACGTTGCGCTCGGCGCGCAAGATCGACGATATGACGGTCGAGTTTACGACGTCCGAGCCGGATTCCTTCCTGCCACTGAACCTGGTCAATCTGTTTATGGCATCGCCGGTGCACTGGCGTGCCAAGCTGGCTGCGGTGCCGGCTGAAGTCACCGACCCGGCGCAGCGCGCCGCCAAGGCCTGGGAGGAGTTCGCAAAGGATCCGTCCGGTACCGGCTCCTTCACATTGTCGCGCTTTGTGCCACGTGAGCGGCTCGAGCTCGTTCGCAACGACAATTATTGGGACAAGAGCCGACTTCCGAAGATCGATCGTATCGTTCTGATCCCGCTTCCGGACGTGAATTCGCGCACGGCGGCGCTGCTTGCCGGTCAAGTCGACTTCGTGGAGGCGCCCGCACCGGATGCGGTAGCGTCAATACGCGCCCGCGGATTCACCATTGCAACAAGTCAAAGTGCGCATGTGTGGCCGTGGCAGCCGTCCCTTCTCCCCGGTACGCCCTGGCAGGACAAGCGGGTCAGGCAGGCAGCCAATCTTTGCGTCGACCGGAATGACCTCGTGGAGCTGAATGGGGGCATCGCGGAGCCGGCGGTCGGCATGGTGCGTCCCAATCACCCCTGGTTCGGAAAGCCGACGTTCAAGCTCCGTTTCGATGCGAACGAAGGGCGCCGTCTGATGAAGGAGGCCGGCTATTCCGACAACAAGCTCGCTACCGTGAAGGTGATCACGGCCATCGCCGGTTCGGGAATGATGCAGCCCCTTCCGATGAACGAGTTGATCCAGGAAGCTCTCCGCAAGTGCTATTTCGATGTCAAGATCGAGGTGCTGGAATGGGGCACGTTGTTCACGAATTGGCGAGAGGGACCGCAGGCGGCGTCGGCGCGCGGTGCCAACACGACAAACGTGTCCATTGCGACAATCGACCCATTCTTCGCACTGGCACGCTTCGCGGATTCGCGTATGGCGCCACCCTTGTCGAACAATTGGGGCTTCATCAACGATCCGGAACTTGACCGACTGACAGCGGTAGCAAGAACGACTTTTGATCCCGACGCCCGTGATCTCGCTCTCTCGAAGGTCCACGAGAGACTTGTCGATGAGGCAATGTTCATGTTCTTCGTGCACGAGGTCGCGCCGAGGGCATTGTCGCCTCGCATTACGGGCTTCTCGGCCCCGAACGGGTACTACATCGACTGGTCGGCACTCGACATGAAACCGGCACAGTAAACGACTTTCTTCGGCCAAGCGCGGTAGCAGTCCTGTGCTCTCGCTCCGAGAGAAGCAATGGTTTGCCAAAACAGTCCGCGACGGCGCCTGCCATCTTGGGCTCTCGCCGCCCTAACGAAATCGCATCAACTGTGCATATTCGAGCAGTTCTGCGATCCGGATCTCGGGGCACCCATCCATATTCGAGCGGTGGAAAACGTTTTGGACGTCATGGAGGGGCGGGCGGAGATCATCTCGGCCACGAGATGCGCATCGTCCTGCCCAACCAGTCCGTGGTGATCCCGGCTGGCAGGCGCCACGGCTTCAAGTACATCGCCACCGATATCCCTGAGGGTGCAGGCCACTCCCGCCGCGGCCATCTTCGAGGCCCGTCGGCAGGAGAGCTTGAGGGAAAGGTGAAGTTGCCCAGCCTTGACCAATGCTACCGCATTTCACCGAATCTCAACCACAAAGAGGAGGCTCGATTTACTTTAAGGGAAGCTCTGACCCTGCGTGTCATCCGTTGAAAATCACGCGCTGAAACCGGTACAGCGCAGCCCCGAAGAAAATGCCGCCGATCACGGTCATCGCAACGATCTCTGGCCAGACGATCGCGGCTTCGGCACCACGATAGAGCACGTCCTGGGCGAAAATGACGAAATGCGGCGTCGGGCTGATCAGCTTCATCAGGTACTGCAGCCACACCGGCATGCTTTCCAGCGGTGTCGTGCCGCCCGAAAGCAGCATCATCACCATGAGCACCGGGATCGACAGCAGGCCGAACTGGGCCATCGTGGAAGCAATGGTGCCGAGCGCAATGCCGAGTGATGCGACCGTGAACACATAGAAGCACGAGCCGCCCAGAAACAGCAGGATCGATCCCGTAATCGGCACCTGCAGCAACCACTGCACCACGACCAGCAGCGACAAACCCGCCGAAAGCACGATGACGATGCCGTTGGCCAGGATCTTCGACAGCATGATTTCGATGGGAACCACCGGCATGACCAGGAGGTGCTCGACGGTGCCCTGCTCGCGCTCGCGAATCAGGGCGGCGCCGGTCAAGAGCACCGTGATCATGGTGAGGTTGCTGATGATCTGCATCACCGAGGTGAACCAGCTCGACTTCAGGTTCGGATTGAATTTCACCTCGGTAACCATCCTGCTCAAGACGTCGACGCCGCCTTCGCGTCCCGTCATGAACTGGGTCACATAGCCGACGACAATGCTCTGGATGTAGGTCATCCCATTGAACGCCTGGGCGGCCGCCGTGGCATCGACATCGATCTGGATGCTTGGCTGCCGCCCGGCGAGAATATCCGCCTCGAATTTCGGCGGGATCTCGATCACGAAGACGACGCGCTGTGAATTCATGGCGGCGTCGATGCCCGCCGCGGCAAGCTGAATGGCCGGCTTGAAGGTCGGTGGCGTGAGGCCATCGGCGATGCGGCGCGAGAGGTCGGAATGGTCCTCATCGACGATGCCGACCGAAAGGTTGGTCGCTTCGGTCGAGGCGCCGGTGGCGACAGCGTAGATCGCAACCGTGAAGGAATAGGCAACCAGCGCCAGCATGACCGGGTCGGAGCGGAAGCTGCGCAGCTCCTTGATCATCAGCCGGTAGATGTTGGAAAGGTGCAGGCGCAACTTGGCAAGGCGGCCGTTCGAGGGCGACATCGTCAGCTCTCCTGTTTCCGCAACAGCAATTGCGCGGCGATGAAGAAGCCGGCCGCGAACATCGCCAGAACGATGTCGTTGAACCACAGATCGGAAAGTCCGAGCCCCTTGGTGAAGGTGCCGACGCTGATTGGCTGAAACCAGGCCGCCGGAAAGATCAGGCCGATCAGCCGGCCCTGACCGGTCAGCGAGGACACCGGCACGAGCAGACCCGAGAAATTCACCACGGGGATGATGGCGAGGATCATGGTTGCAAACACCGCTGCGACCTGGGTCCGCGTGAAAGTCGACACCAGTTGTCCAAAACCGCAGGTTGAGAAGACATAGAGCAAAGCCCCGAGTGTGAGGGCGCCGAGAGAGCCTCTGACTGGCACGTGGAAGACGAAGAACGCCATCAATAGCAACAGGACGAAGGTGAGCATGCCGACGACGACATAGGGAAACTGCTTGCCCATCAGGAATTCGAATTTGCTGACAGGCGTGGAGCGGAAGTTGGCGATCGAACCGGTCTCCTTCTCGCGGACGACGCCGATCGTCGCCATCACGGCGGGGATCAACACCAGCATGATCACCACGACGCTCGGAACCATGGAAAACACGCTCTTAAAAGCCTGGTTGTAGCGGAAGCGGCTTTCGATATTGATGCCTCCGAGATAGGCGCTGGACGCCCCGTTGGGGCCGATGCGCTCGGTGACAAGGTCCTGCGCATAGCGCAGCAGCAAGCCGGTCACGTAACCCTTGGCGGTCTCGCCGCGGAACGGCATGGCGCCGTCGATCCAGAAGGCGACCTCGGGCGCGTGCAGGCTCGCAAGATCGCGGCCAAAGCCGGCGGGAATCTCGACGACGACGGCGAGTTCTCCGCTGCGCATTCGCTGATCGAGCTCGGCGGTGGAGGTCACCGGCGGCCGCTCGGTGAAATAGTGCGAGCCGGAAAAGCTTTCTAGCAGCCGGCGGCTTTCCGGCGTCCGGTCCTGGTCGAACGCCGCATATTTCAGGTTCTCGACATCGAAGGTGATGCCATAGCCCATGGCCAGCATCAGGATGACGGGGCCGACGAAGGCGAATGCCAGGCGGAAGGGATCGCGCAACAGCTCCATCGTCTCGCGCCTTGCATAGGCCCATAGCCGTCCCGGATCGAATCGCCTGAACCCGTGCGATGGCGTCGACGTGGCAGCGGCAGACGTGGCTGCCGTCGCGGCTTCGGGCGCTCCGCCTTGGGGGGCTGAACCAATCTGTTTCCTTGTTTCAGCGGCGGCCTCCTCCAGATAGGAGATGAAGGCATCCTCGAGAGTTTTCTGGCCGCGCTCTCTGGTCAGCTCCTTCGGTGCGCCCACGGCGAGGACCCGGCCCTGATGCATCAGCGAGATGCGGTCGCAGCGCTCCGCCTCGTTCATGAAATGGGTCGACAGGAAGATGGTGACGCCGTCGTTGCGCGAGAGATCGATCAGCGAGCGCCAGAACGCGTCGCGGGCGACCGGGTCGACGCCCGAGGTGGGCTCGTCGAGAATCAACATCGCCGGACGGTGCAGCACGGCCACCGCAAGCTGCAGCCGCTGCTTGATGCCGAGTGGCAGGCTTTCCGGCTTGGTATCGGCCACGTCCTTCAGCTCGTAGCGCTCCAGCAATTCGGCGATGCGGCCTTCGATCTCGTCTGCCGGAAGGTGGTAGAGATGCGCATGCAGATCAAGGTTCTGCCGCACGGTCAGCTCGTTGTAGAGCGAGAACGCCTGCGACATGTAACCGACGTTGCGGCGCGCCTCCATGTCGTCGGCCGCCAACGGCTTGCCGAACAGCTTTGCAGATCCTTCGGTGACCGGTAGCAGGCCGGTCATCATTTTCATGGTCGTGGTCTTGCCGCAGCCATTCGAGCCCAGGAAGCCAAATATCTCGCCGCGCCCGATGCGAAAGCTCACATGGTCGACGGCGACGAAATCGTCGAACCGGCGCGTCAGGCCTTCCGCCTCGATCGCCGCCGTGTCGTCATCCTCTGCGGCGCGCGGCGGGACGATGACGGCTTGATGCTGCCCGCGCTTTTCCGGAGGCAGCAACGCGATGAAGGCCTCGTCGAGCGTGCTTTTGCCCGCCTTGGCGAGGATCTCCTGCGGCGCGCCCTGCGCGATGACCTTGCCGTCGTCCATCGCGGCAAGCCAGTCGAACCGGCTCGCCTCGTCCATATAGGCGGTTGCGACGATCACGCTCATATGCGGGCGCCGCGCGCGGATGGAATCGATCAGTTCCCAGAACTGCCTGCGCGACAGCGGATCGACGCCCGTGGTGGGCTCGTCGAGGATCAGCAGGTCGGGATCATGCATCAGCGAGCAGCACAGGCTCGCTTTCTGCTTCATGCCGCCCGACAGCTTGCCGCATGGCCGGTCGGCGAACGGGGCTAAACCTGTGGCCTTCAGCAGCTCGTCGATGCGCGCGCGGCGCTCGGTTGCGCCCTGGCCGAACAGGCGGCCGAAGAAGTCGATATTGTCAAAGACACTGAGCGTCGGATAGAGGTTGCGGCCGAGCCCTTGCGGCATGTAGGCAATGCGGCCATAGCTCCGTTCGCGATGGCGCTCGTCGGCCATGTTGCCGTCGAGCACCGCGACCTTGCCCGCCTGAACCTTGCGCACGCCGGAGATCACAGCGAGCAGGGTGGACTTGCCGACGCCGTCGGGCCCTATCAATCCCGCCATGCACTGTGCGGGAATATCGAGCGTGAGGTCATCGAGCGCGAAGGTCTTGCCGTAGCGATGCGTGACCTGCTCGATGCTTGCGACAATGGGGGTGGTCATTGCGGCAGCTTGACCTCGAGCTCGCTGGGCCAGGCGACCTTGGGATCGGTGCGCACGAAGCCGAGACCGCGGACGCCTGTCTTGACGAATTTGTGGTATTGATCGAGCACCTTGGGATCGATCCGTATCTTGACGCGGAACATCAGCTTTTCCCGCTCCTCGCTAGTCTCGACGCTCTTGGGCGTGAACTGCGCTTCGGTCGCGACAAAGCTGATGGTGGCGGGAACGACGAATTGCGGAATGGGGTCGGCGATCACGCGAGCCTGGTCGCCAATCATGAGCCGGCCGGCCTGGCTCGCCGGCAGATAGATCGTCATGTAGACGTCGTTCAGGTCCAAGATCGTGAGAACACGCTGGCCCGCGGAGATCACTTCGCCTGATCGTGCCAGGCGGTATTGCACGCGTCCGGTTCTTGGTGACACGAGCACCATGTCGACCAGCATCGATTGCAGTTGCTCGACATTGGCCTCGGCCGATTTGATCGCGGAGTCTGCCTGATCGCGCTCGGCATTCGCGGCGACATAGGCAGCCTCGGCCGCCTCGAACCTGTTGCGTCGCTGATCGACCAGTTGCTGGGTGATATTCCCGCTTTGCAGCAGGGTTCTGCCGCGCTCGTAATCGGTTCTGGCGAACGTCAGATCGCTGTCGCGCTGTGCGGTCAACGCAACTGCCTCAGCGAGCGCCTGCTTGGCTTTCAGAACCTGCGCCTGCGCGGAACGAAGCTGGGCTTCCGTCTCCGGCGAGGAGATGGTGCCGACCACTTGTCCAGCAGTGACCTCGTCGCCCTCATCGACGGTCAAGGTCGCGAGCCGCCCGGGATATTTCGCTGCCACATCCACCTGCGTCGCCTCAATGCGGCCGTTCGTCTTCACGATGCCCTCGGGCATATCGACGCCGCGCAGGCGATTGATCAGCGTCTCGACCGCCGCGCGGGCCTTGTTCACAGGGCTCTGCTCGCTCGATTGAGCGTGCGCTTGAGCGACCAGGAAGCCCCGGTCCGCGCTGACCCACAATGCGGCCGCGATAGCGAGGCAAGCCATTGCGGCGCGCGAATAGCTCGCTGCAAATCGACCGGCTGACCGGTTCGGAGGGCACCACGATACGGAATCCGAAAGCACGATGTTCTCCAACTTGGTTTTCAGAATAACTGCCCGATCTCTCTCGGCAAGCGGCGCTATCGATGCGAGGCGCAGGACATCGCGGCGAGCTAAGAGCTTCGCAGATCTCATTCATTATGATGAAGGATGCGGTATTGACGAGAATCAAACAACTGCGCGCATATTTGCGTGATCTTGCCCGAATTTTCCATACTGCTCGACCTTTGGAAGGAGTAGTCTTCGCTCGTAGCAACAAATCAGCGCTTCGAGTTGCTCGTCCCGAACAGGCTCTTTCTCGCTTGACCTCAGAGTCCTGTGGTGTCGGCTTGCGGCTGGACAGCCACCGAAGGACCGCTGGCGCTCCCGGCTATCAATTAGCCTCCCGCAGCGCAATTCTGGAATGGATCATGTACTTGTCGGGTCGGACGAAGTGTTGATGCGCAAGCTGTCGAACGCTTGCCACGCTCCGCCGAGGCATCGCGCCCAGGACTGCTGCGCGAAGTCCAACTGGCACTTCATTGCGTCCGCTGGATTCGTAGCTTCGGCGAGCTTCTTCAGATAGTCAGCCTGATCCCGGAGACAGGATGCGTTGAACTCCAACGCTTCCTTCACCGCGACGCCGAGATTTCTTGGCGACCCTGAAAATAGCTTGAGCCATTCCGGGCTTGCGAACGAGAATTTGGAGACGGCTGCATTTCCCTGGTCCATCGACGGTACTCCCTTGGGGGGCTTTGAACGAGAAACCTTGTTACCGGCTAAGCGGCATTATATCTTGATATGTGTCAACATGTGTTGACCATTCGCAATGCATTGATGTCTGGGATTTGCGTTCGAGACAGTCTCTCGGTGCTAAAAGAACAAGCATTTTAAGTGAGGTCTGATGCCCATTAAAGCAACAGCGCGCATTGCGGTCGGATCTCGCGATCGTATCTTGAACGCGGCGATCAAGCGGTTTTCGAGAAATTCCTACGAACGAACCAGCTTGCGCGACATCGCGACTGATGTCGGCGTCGATGTCGCCTACGTACACCGCTGTTTTGGCTCGAAGGATCGTCTGTTTTCGGAAGCGATCGAGGCGTCTGCGCATGTCAGCGAGCTTGTCAACGCCAGCAAGGACGAGCTAGCGGAATCGCTGGCGAGTCATGCACTTGCAGGGCGTGGCCAAAGGGACCAGGCACTCGGCATCTTTATCCATTCGGTTTCCAGTCCGGAAGCTGCGCCGCTGCTCCGCCGCTTCATATTGGATAGCGTGATTGATCCACTTTCCGAAGAAATCGGCGGGTCGAGCACAACACAAGCGACGCTCATCGCAGCGCTACTGACCGGCGTGTCGATCTTCAGAAACATGCTTCGGCTAAGACCCTTGCTCGGGGCTGAAGGCGGAGAACTGGAAGCACTCATTGCACAAGCGATCCAGGGCATGATCGAACGAGTCGACGTGCCAAAAGCGCCTGGTAAGCTGGAAGGGGCCTGTCAATGAGCGCGACGACCTCTCTTGTCCCGGCTCCGCCGCCGAAGCGCTCAGTGGCAACCAGAGCGACCGCCTCGATCCCTTCCGAACCAGGCGCATTGCTCAAAGAAGACGAAAGTCTGGGCAGTGAAGCATTCCGCTCAATCAATCGGATGCGGGAGGCGCTTAACGCCAAAACAACGGGAGGTCTTTCGCCTGCCGCTTTGGCGCTTGCTCTGTTCGATTGGTCGATTCACCTGGCAGCAGCTCCAGGCAAGCAGATGGAGCTTATCGACAAGGCGGCACGCAAGACAGGCCGCCTGCTTGCCTATATGGCTGCAGCGAGCCTACATCCCGGTACGACACCCTGCATCGAACCGCTGCCGGGGGACTACCGGTTCCGCGCGGAGGGATGGCAGAAGCAACCCTTCAATTCGTGGGCACAGGCGTTTCTCCTGAGCCAACAGTGGTGGCACAACGTCACGCATGAAGTGCCGGGGATGACGCCCCATCACGAAGATGTATTGTCCTTCGCGGCGCGTCAGTCCCTGGACATGCTCTCGCCGTCCAACAACGCCTTCGCCAACCCCGAAGTACTCGAAAGGATATGGGAAACAGGCGGGACCAATCTCAATCTAGGGTTCCAGAACTGGCTCGAGGATCTCACGCGCATGGCGGCAGGGCAGCCGCCGATCGGAACGGAGAACTTCAAGGTGGGGCGGGACGTTGCCGTCACACAGGGAGAGGTTGTCTATCGTAACCACCTGATTGAGCTGATCCAGTTTACGCCGACGACGGAAAACGTGTTCGCTGAGCCGATGCTAATCGTACCCGCTTGGATCATGAAATACTATATTCTCGATCTGTCTCCCCAGAACTCGCTGGTTCGCTATCTCGTGGGACGAGGGCACACTGTTTTCTGCATTTCATGGCGCAATCCGACTGCGGACGACCGCGAGCTGACGATGGACGATTATCGGCGTATGGGCGTAATGGACGCGCTGGACGCAGTCACCGCCATCGTTCCCGAGCGTAAGATCCATGCGGCGGGCTACTGCCTGGGAGGGACGCTTCTGTCGATCGCAGCCGCCGCGATGGCGCGGCGGGGGGATCAGCGCATCGCCTCGCTAACACTGTTTGCGGCGCAAACTGACTTTACCGAGCCCGGCGAACTCGCGCTGTTCATCGATCACAGCCAGATCCATTTCCTCGAGAGCATGATGTGGAATAGGGGCTATCTTTCCGCCGACCAGATGGCCGGCGCCTTCCAGCTTCTGCGCTCCAACGACCTGATCTGGTCCCGTCTCGTTCACGACTATCTCATGGGCGAGCGCACGCCGATGACCGATCTCATGGCATGGAACGCGGACTCAACGCGAATGCCATACAAGATGCATGCCGAGTATTTGCAGCGCCTCTATCTTGACAATGAGCTAGCCGCGAGCCGCTTTATGGTCGAGGGCCGCCCGGCCGTGCTGCAGAACATTCGCGTGCCGATGTTTGTTGTCGGAACGGAGCGGGATCATGTTGCGCCGTGGCGATCCGTTTACAAGATTCATTACCTGAGCGACACAAGCGTCACGTTCGTCCTGGCGAGCGGCGGTCATAACGCGGGGATTGTCAGCGAGCCCGGGCATCACGGCAGGCATTACCGCATCGCCCTTCATGAAGTCGACGACATTTGCCTCGGGCCTGATGAGTGGGCAGCAGCAGCAGAATTGAGGCAGGGTTCGTGGTGGCAGGCTTGGAGTGAGTGGCTCGTTGGCCATTCAACGCCTAAGCAGGCACCACCGCCGTCGATGGGGTCGATCGCAGGAGGGTATCCGCCGCTCGGCGAGGCGCCTGGTAGTTATGTCTTCCAACGGTGACACCATGGATGAGCCAATTCTTCGAAACCGGACATTTGATGAGCTTCGCGTCGGGGATACCGCTTCGCTAACGCGGATTGTGGGGCGTGACGATATTGACCTGTTCGCGAAGGTCTCGGGCGACGTGAATCCAGCGCATTTGGATCCGACCTTTGCCGCCACGGATCTGTTCGGTCACATCGTTGCTCATGGAATGTGGACGGGAGCACTGGTTTCAGCCGTGCTGGGCACGAGGTTGCCCGGACCCGGTACGGTTTATCTCGAACAGAATCTCAAATTTCTGAAGCCTGTCGCCCCAAATGACACCATCACCGCAGCCGTCACCGTTAGGGAAAAGCGACCTCATCACGTTGTGCTCCTGGATACTCTGTGCGCCAACCAAAGAGGCGAGCAAGTACTGACGGGCCTTGCGACGGTCATTGCTCCAGAGCGAAGAATCGAATGGCCGCAGACCAAGCTACCCGACGTGTCGGTCCGACGGCATGATCGGTACGAGACCTTCATCAAGGAGGCTCGAAAGCCGCCACCGATCCGTGCGGCCATCGTGCATCCCTGCTCACCGGACGCGATTCTAGCTGCTGTGGAGGTTAGAAATGAGGGCCTGCTTGAGCCAGTGTTGGTTGGACCGGAGGAGAAAATTCGAGCGGTCGCCGAAGCAGCACAGGTCTCACTCGATGGCATGAGTATCGAACCCGCCCCGCATAGCCATGCGGCTGCCGCGCGCGCCGTCGAACTCGCGGTCGCCGGCAAGGTCGCGGTTCTTGTGAAGGGCGCCCTACATACGGACGAGCTGTTGAGCGCTGTCGTCGCACCTGGCTCTGGTCTGAAAACGGAGCGCCGCATAAGTCACGTCTATGCGATGGATGTCCCTGCCTATCCGAAGCCACTCATCGTGACCGACGCGGCCGTGAACATCCAGCCGACGCTGGAGCAAAAGCGCGACATCTGCCAGAACGCGATCGATCTCTTGCAAAGGTTGGGCATTGCCGAACCGCATGTGGCAGTGCTTGCGGCTGTCGAGACTGTGAACCCGAAGATGCCGGCAACGCTGGACGCTGCCGCGCTGACCGTTATGGCGGCGCGAGGCCAGATCAGCGGCGCCAAAGTTGACGGCCCGCTTGCCTTTGACAATGCCATAAGCGCGGATGCTGCTCGAACCAAGGGCATCGTGTCACCGGTTGCGGGCCACGCCGACATCCTGCTCGTTCCCGATCTGGAGTCGGGTAACATGCTGGCCAAGCAACTGATCTACTTTGCAGATGCCACTGCGGCAGGACTCGTGCTCGGCGCGCGCGTTCCCATTGTCCTGACCAGCCGGGCCGACTCGCTCAATACACGGATCGCATCTGCCGCACTGGCTAAGCTCGTCGTAACGCAACGGCCGGTCGCTGAACTACCGAGCTAGGAACAATCACGAATGACGAGGATTTCCGGCCGGTCGGCGAGATATCTCCGAGCCTAGTAAAGCGGGGACGAAGAATTGTGGTCCGCGGCCTAGTTTCCGCGTCGAGGCTCTGCCAAATGTAGCTCGGGGCGTGCGGCCCGCTGGACGTGACCCGGTCTCCGTTTGCGCTCAAAGCCCTGGCGTGATTCTTCAATCAGACCCAGCGCACCCCTCAGGCCATCCGAACTCAGCACAAGCTGGGCTTGCGGCAATGCCTTCCGCAGCTTCGCTGTAACCTCCTCGAGTTGCTGCCGTACAAGCTCTGGTGTCGGCATCGATCTTACGTTGCCTTCCATAGCAAACAGGACCGGATTGATCCGCACGGGCTTATCGGCGAGTAGATCGAGAAAATCTGATTGACGGCGAAGCTTCTTGGCGCCGTCAAACCGCTCAACGATCTCGCTCACCAAAGCATTAATAATGCTCGTCATGAGCGCCGGTATCTCTGTTCACCTTAACGTTGACGGTGAAGTAATTTGCAACGAAAATAAGAGATTGCGTCAGGGGTTCGCGTCACTCACCGCTACCACGGGCGCACAAATACGATTTCACTCGATTTTGTACTCCTGAAGGAGACAGCCGGCCGACGAATTCCCTTTGGATGTTCGCGAGCAGGCGTCGCAGTGCGCGAAACCTTGCCTACATTCGCAAAGAATGCATGCCCAAGGTCGACTAGGTATCGCGCTGGCCTATGCTTCGCGCTATGCCCAAGCCTTGAAGCTGCTTGGGCATAGCCGGACGGGCCAACGCAAGTGGTCAGTCACGGCGCGGCGTGTCGACTAACATGCTCTCTCAGTCTGAGTTACTCGGAAGGGGGCCGAGCAGCTATGAGGTGAGTAACCTTGGGTTCGGCTATAGCGCCGAACTCGCGGATCGTGTCCTGAACGACTCTGTCCGCATTCGTCACGCGTTGGTGCTGTCGAAGATGTTCTAGCCAGGACGCTACCATGAATGTTTCCAGGAACCGTCCGCTCACCGCTGTGTCCTCGAACATGTCCCAAGCATAGGCACCATCGCGCCGTCTCTGCAGGCCCAACTTCATCACGGCCGAGAGGAAAGCATCGCGCCTTTCTGGAGCGATCAGGTATTCGACCGTAACGAGAACCGGTCCACGATCCGCATCGGCATCGATGGTCAATATTGGGGCTGGCCAATGCATCGACGGCGCAAGGTCTATTCCGGCGCCGGCCTGAAGCTTCCAACGCCAAGTCAGTACGATTCCGGCAACAGCTCCTGCTGCGGCGACGAAATGCGCAACCGGAAGGCCAAGTCCTGAGGCAAGCTGTCCCCACAGCACGCTGCCCGCGGTCATCGCTCCGAAGAATACGGTGACGAACATGGCCAAGCCGCGGCCGCGTACCCAATCGGGCAGCGAGACCTGAATCGAGACGTTGACCGTGGCGAGAACGGCGATCCAGGAGACGCCGGCGATCAGGCAAGCCGAAAGTCCGATCGCGGGGTGATGGGCGATGCCGAGCAGGATCAAACTGAGCGCCGTGCCGAGCGTGCCCACAGCAACGAGCCGGTCTGGTCCGAGGGTCGTCTTCATCCAGGACAGCATGAACGCACCGACGACGGCGCCGACGCCGATAGCGCCGAGCAGAATCCCGTATAGCTCCGGACCGCCCGCGATTTGACTGCGCGCGACAAGTGGGAGCAGGGCCCAATAGGCGCTCGCGAAGAAGAAGAACGCCACCGCTCTGACAAGCGTCGCACGGAGGTTCGGATTGAACCGCACATGGCGGAAGCCGACCACCATAGCGCTGATGAGACGCTCAGGCGGCAGCCCGCTCCCTGGCGGGGTATCCGGGCGCCACCAAAGAAGGGCTCCGATCACGGCGAAATTGCTGATCGCGTTGAACCAGAACGGCGCGGCGATGCCCAATCCACCGATGATCACGCCGCCGAGCGCCGGTCCGATCGCTCTGCTGATGTTGACGCCTACGCCGTTGCTGGCCACGGCCGCCGCCAAGTCCTCCTTGGGAACAAGCTGAGGCACGACCGATTGCCACGCCGGTGCGGTGAACGCAGCTCCGGCGCCGAGCAAGAATGTGAACAGGAGCAGAATGGGCGGCGTGACGAGGTTCAATCCGACGAGCACAGCGCTTGCTCCGGCGACGATCGTGAGAGCGATCTCGCAACCGATCAAAAAGCGCCGCTTGTCGATGGTATCTGCCAGCGCGCCGGCCGGCATCGCGAATAGAAACATAGGAAGGCTACTAGCCACCTGAACCAGAGACACGGTGAGCGGATCGGCGTCGAGGTTCGTCATCAGCCATCCGGACGCGGCGTTGTACATCCAGGTGCCGACGTTGGCGACGACAGTGGCGATCCAAACCACGGTGAACGTCGTGTGGCGAAATGCGATCCACGGAGAAGCCCTGGGCGGAGCAATCGATGGGGTAGGCTTCTCGTTGTCTGATGACATCGTGTTCACTCGACCGATTGACCGCGGAGGCTGCAGGATTTCCGCCGTCAGTGAGGATTCAATACCGTAGTGTAGTTGCTCACACCACGGCGATCTCTTCATCGGAATACACGGCGTCGAACGAAGGCATCGTATTGTCGCCGCCAGGCGATCCGATCCTGACCTCCTTCAGGCGCCGCATTGCGCGATTCCGCACCCGAATTTGGTCCCATGAGATCGAGAAGCTTATGCAGATCCCAGAGCAACGGCATGTCGTCGGGGAGTCCATCTAATAGTCGCGGCCGATGTTGAGCGATATCATCTGCCGCTCCACTCGATGCGGATCGAGCATCGGTCAACACTGCGAGCTCGTCTTGTCCGATCTCAAGGCGGATTGGACGTTGTTGCGGAGGCCTCGAAGTCTCAGCCGTTCCATCCTTTGAGGAAGTCCAGAAGGAGCGTGTTGACGACTTCCGGTTGTTCCTCCTGCGGAAGATGGCCGCAGCGTTCGATCGGAGCGACGGTGAGATTCTCCGCCATCTCGCTCCAGACCGCCGTCATATCGAACAGGCGTCCGACGGCGCCGAAATCCGCGCCCCAAAGGGAGAGTACGGGGCACTTGATCTTCCGGTCGGCGTCCTCGAGATCCTGAGCGATGTCTTCCGCGGCGCGCGATAATCGGCCATCGCCCCCCGCACCGCGCCCGGAGCGCTGTAGGCCCTCACATAGGTGTCGAACGCTTCGCCGGTGATCGTCGACGGATCATGGCACCAGTCGGAGAAGAAGTGCCGAAGCCAGATGTCCTCTCGCCCGGCGATCAAGGCCTCCGGCAGGTCGTGAATCTGGTGGAACATGAAGAACCAGTATTCGCGGGCGACTTTGGCCTTCATCTCGCGTGCGACGATGCGCGTGGGGACGTTGTCCATGACGACAAGGCGATCGACGAGATCCGGATGGTCCTTGACGAGACGGGTCGCGACCCTTGCTCCGCGGTCGTGCCCGACGAGAGCGATGCGGCCCATCCCGAGTGTCTTAAGCAGCTCAACAATATCGCCCGCCATCGTCCGCTTGTCGTAGCCGCTCGCCGGCTTGTCGGTTTCTCCGTATCCGCGAAGGTCCGGGGCGATCACCCGGTAGTGGGAGGCGAGGGCGGGGATCTGGAAGCGCCAAGCGAAGCTGGTCTCCGGAAAGCCATGCAGGAGGACGACCGGGGGGCCGAACCCGGCCTCGAGGTAGAACTGCCTGATGCCATTGGCCCGGCGCGTGGTCCGACGAATGATGGTCACCGATCTGAAGCCCTGGCGTGAGGTTTCGGGCCACCATCTTTTGTCAGGCCGATCGGCAGTGATTTCAGGATTCCAAGGCGCTTTGTACGATTGCGTCGCCACGGCGGCAAAAAAGGCTACAATTGCCTCAGCAACGGTTCCGGCATCGCGAAAAAGTCCAAGACGCGTGATGAGGTTCGCGGTTGTCTGCTCGGGACGACCGGCCACCAGAGAGAACGGAGCCGGCAGGGCGGATATTGCTCATCGGACGGACGGCCTTGAGGCCGCGGAATGGACATCAGCTACGTGAGCGCGCGGGGAATTCACCACGTTACGGCGATCGTCGGCGATGTCCGCCGCGCCGCCGAGTTCTACCGTGGAGTACTCGGCCTCAAGCGGGTCAAGAAAACCGTCTGTTATGACGATCCGGGGAGCTATCATGTCTATTACGGCGATGATCTCGGTCTGCCCGGCACTGTGATCAGCACGCTCGCCTGGAATTGCGTGGCGCCGGGGTTGGCGGGCGTCGGCGAAGTCGTTCAGACCACCTTTCGCGCTGCGCCAGGGTCCCTCGACCAATGGGCGGATAGGCTTGATTCTTTCGGTGTACCCAACCGTTCGCAAGTGTCGACCTTTGGGGAGCGCATGCTGTGTTTTGCAGATCCCGACGGTACGGCGCTCGCGCTGGTCGAGATGTTGGAAGGGGCGTCTCAGCAAGCCGGTCGTGACGGCCGGGTCCGCTCGCTGCACGGCCTCCATGACGTTACGCTCAACGTCCGCGAGGAGGACGCAACCGTCGATCTTCTGCAGGAGGTCTTCGATTTCGAACTGATTTCCAGGAAGGATGGGACTATCCGCCTCGCGGCGCATGACGGCCCGGGTGGTACGATCACCTTGCGCGTCATCGGAAAGTCCTCGCGGGGGCGCCTCGGCGGCGGCACCATTCGGCACGTGGCCTTCCGCGCGAGAGATCTCGACGACCGATCGGAGATGGTCGAGAAGCTTCGTTCGGCATACGGCATCGTAGTGAGCGATCCTATCGAGCGAACCTATCTGAACGCGGTAGGCTTTCGCGCCCCCTGCGGCGTGCTTTTCGAGATCGCAACCGACGGTCCGGGATTCTCCGTCGACGAGGCGCCCGAGCGATTGGGAGAAAGATTGCAACTCCCCGCTTTCCTCGAGGAGCGTCGCCTCGAACTGCAGGCGATCCTTCCTCCACTCAACTAGATGTCCTGCCGCCCCGTTTCGCTCTGCTTTCCGGGGATGCCTTTTCGGTGGATTCCCTACTCTCCGCCTTACCCTCCAGGAAGTCGGTCAGGCGAGGGCAGACGAAGTCGAGGAAGGCCTTCACGCGGAAGGGTAGACGCGGTCCACCGTGGTAGAGCGCGTGAATTTGCTCGTCGTCGCCTACCGTTCCCTTTAGGACTTCGACCAGACGGCCGGCTTCCATGTCGTCGCGAATGTGATAGTCGGCGAGCCTTGCGAGACCGATCCCTGCGATCGCCATCCTTCGCAACGTTTGAGCATTGTTCGCGACTAGCGGACTGTTGACTTTCCGATCGACAATGCGACCGCTCTCCTTCAGAGGCCAGACCGGCGCCGAGCGTCGGAAGTTGAATCCAAGGCATCTGTGGCTTGAAAGATCCTCCACCTTTTTGGGCTCACCCATGTGCTGAAGATAGGCAGGAGAGGCCACGATTCTTCTCTTTACGACGCCGATGCGCCTGGCCACCATCGCGGAGTCCTGCAGAGGGCCCACGCGGAAGGCGACGTCCGTCCGATCGAGGTAGAGATCGACGATCTCGTCGGAGAGCGAAATATCGATAACGATGCCGGGATGAACTTTCAAAAAGTCCGGAAGCAGAGGCTCCAGTCCGAGGATGCCGAACGAAATGGTGGTATTAACCCGGATCGTTCCCCCCGCCGTCGCCGCGCCTCGGGAAATGCCGCGCTCGATGCCGTCGAGTTCGGCGACGAGTGCAAGGCTCTTCTCGTGGTACATGCGGCCTTCGGCGGTCAACGCCAAGCGCCGGGTTGAGCGTTCGAACAGTCGAACGCCTAACCTTTCCTCGATCCTTCCGATGAGCTTGCTGACCGTGGACGGCGTCATGAGAAGGCAGCGAGCCGCTTCGGAATAACTTCGCGCATCTACCACTCGGAGGAAGACCTGCATTTCCCCGATACGATTGTCCATACTGAATCCATCTATGAAATGGTTTCACAAATAATGTGGATCCAGGGTGGATTATCAAGTCCGCGTTTCTTCACCTATCGTCGACCATCGTTTCCTTTTCAGCGCGATCTCCGATTAGCGAGGTCGCTATCGCGCTGTCGTCGGATCGGCGACTTGAACAGAGAGAACTATATCTCTATGAGAGAAATCGTTCGACCGGAGCGAACTGGATTTACTTGTACGGTGGCAGATGGCTTTGGACGCTCCAATGAAGGAAGAGTCTGATGGCATGTCTGGCGGCTTCTATGGTCGTCGGCTCAGTCAACATCTCGGCATGGAGGGCGACTGTGTGCTGCGTGTCCATCGCGAGGGACAATTGGCGCTCGCGATGACCCGACTAACCTGCTCTCGGTTCATTCGGGAACGGACTGCCGCCATTCCTGCCGAGCCGGCGTTCAGCATCCTTCACCAACTCGGCGATCTCGAAAGGCATTCCTGTTGGCTTGCGGGCAAACCCAGATACTCGGGCGCTTTCGGCGCCGGCACGGTCAGCGTGATCAATCTCATGGACAACCCCCAATGCGAATTCAAGGGGCCCTTCGACGCGGTTCAATACTACGTACCGAAGAGTGCCCTCGATGAATTCGCACGCGAGCATGGAGCCAAGCCGGTTGCGACACTCAAATGGGGCCGGGATCAACGCGATCCTTATCTGTCGACTTTGTCCAGCGTGCTGCTCAGCGCCGTCGAGCACGATCCAGAGACTAATCAGCTATTCACGGATCAGATCGGTTTGAGCCTGCTCGCTCATTTCGCGCAGACCTACGGCGGTATGCGCCCGCAGGATAGTGCGGTCGGCGGAGGACTGGCTCCGTGGCAGGAGCGTCGCGCCAAGGAGATCATGCGGGCACGGCTTGCCAGCGGCCTGACGATTGCCGATGTCGCTGCGGAGTGCAAACTGACACCCAGTCACTTCGCAAGATCGTTCCGGCGCAGCACGGGCATCGCTCCGCACGAGTTCCTCTCGCAACTCCGGATCGAAGAGGCCAAACGCCAGATGTTGAGCACCAAACTTCCGCTTGCCGACATCGCGCTTATCTGCGGCTTCGGCGACCAGAGCTACTTCACCCGAGTGTTCTCACGCAGTGTGGGCGTAAGCCCCGGAGCCTGGCGGCGAGCCCGGACCGAAGGTTAGGTCCGGGCCCGCAAGGCCCTCAGCCGGGACGGATCATATCGCGGGCATAGGCCAAGCCGATCCCGTATCCGCCCGCGTGGGATTCGACGATGGCGCGAGCGCCGTCGTAGGTTTCGTGCCGCGTCCAGTCGCGCTGCATTTCGAGTAGGATTTGGATCCACGACGTCAGGCGGGCACCGGCGGTTTCCATCCGGCAAAGTGCTAGTTCGTGGCTCGCTGTCGTGAGGCCACCGCAGGCGTCGCCGACGACGTAGACCTCCAAACCGGCCGAGAGTGCCGACAATACGGCGAAGGTGACGCATGCCTCAGTGAGCAGGCCAGAGACGATCAGGCGGCTACGACCGGTGGCGAGGACGGCTTCGCGCGCCCTTTCGTCCTCCCACACGTTCATGCTGCGCCGGTCGATCGGCTCGATTCCGGGTAGCGCCGACTTGACGGTCGGCATCAGTGGGCCGCTATAGACCTTCGTCGCGGAAGTCGAAGCGACAACCGGCAGGCCGAATACCGTGGCGGTCTTTGCGAGCGCGACGACATTGTTCATGAGGACCTGCCGGTCGATCGAGCCGACCCCGAACGCTAGGCCAGCCTGTTGGTCAACCAAGAGCAGTGCGCAGTCCTTCGGCTCGAGCAAGTGAAGTGGATTTGGCGTCATTTGTCTTCTCCAGCTAGGCCTTCAGGAAGGCGAGCAGGTCAGCATTGACCTGATCGGCATGCGTCGTCGTGGTGGCGTGCGGCGCCCCCGGATATGACTTCAGCTTAGCGCCTTTGATCATCTCGGCGGCCAGTTTGCCCGTATAGGGGAGCGGAACCACTTGATCGTCCTCGCCGTGGATCACCAAAGTGGGTACATCGATCTTGGCCATGTCCGGCCGAAAGTCGGTCTCTGAAAATGCGGTCACGCAATCGATCGTGCCCTTGATCGAGGCCTGTAGCGCGATCTGCAAAGTTTGCTTGAAGATGCCCTGCGACACCTTCATGCCGTGATTCGTGCCGTAGAACAGGGGATTGAAGTCGTCGAGAAATTGCGGACGGTCCTTGACGAGTCCGGCCTTGATGCCGTCGAACACTGACTTGTCGACGCCGTCGTGGTCCGCGGTCTTGACGAACAGAGGCGTTACAGCGCTGACCAGAACGAACTTGGAGACCCGTGACGTTCCGTGCCGCGCCACGTAGCGCGCAATGTCACCGCCTCCCATGGAAAACCCGACGAGCATCACGTTCTTTAGATCGAGATGTCTGATCAAGTCGGCGATGTCGTCGGCGAAGGTGTCGTAGTCGTATCCCGTCCAGGGTTGGCTGGAGCGGCCGAAGCCTCTGCGATCGAATGCTACGGTCCGGTAGCCTCGTTCGGCGAGAAAGAGCATCTGCGCGTCCCACATGTCGGCGCTCAGCGGCCAGCCGTGGCTAAACAGGACCGGTTTTCCGCTTCCCCAGTCCTTGTAGTAAAGCTCCGTACCGTCTCGCAAGTTCAGCAAGGCCATTGTTCTCGTTCTCTCCGTGGCGGGGCGACGAGAATCGGAGCGTCTCATTGCCGCCTTCGATCCTCTTGCACGCAAAGGTCGCGGATGGAGAGCGCGCTGGCTTGGACTATCTGCGCGTGCTTTGGACATGCTGGCGATGCCGGATGAGAGCCTGGTGGGGACGTGGCATTTGTCGCGCGCGAACGGATCATCGCGCCGGAGTCCAAGCCGCGACGAATTCGTCCAAGCGTCGGATGGCGTTCGGGGGCACGATGAGCGCACTCATCCGCTTTCGCTCGATCGCGCACGCCGATCGCAAGGAGATTCTCTCGATGTCGAAGCTCGAAATGCTCACCCCGGAAAACAGCGCTATCGCACTGATCGATTATCAGCCGGCCATGTTCCAAGGTGTTCAATCGCACGATCGCCTGGTCACCATCAACAACGTCCAGATTCTCGCGAAGGCTGCCAAGCTCTTCAAGATTCCGACCGTGCTGAGCACGGTGGCGCGGGATTCGTTTTCCGGGCCCTTCATTCCGGAAGTTACCTCTCTGTTTCCGAAACATGACGTGATCGACCGCACGTCGATGAATTCGTGGCTTGATGCGAACTTCCGCAAGGCCGTGGCTGCTACCGGTCGCAAAAAATTCGTGTTGGCCGGTCTTTGGACCGAGGCATGCGTGCTTTTTCCAACCTTGGACATGCTCAGGGAGGGTTACGAGATCTACATCGCGGCCGATGCTTGCGGCGACCTTTCGCTGGAAGCTCACAACCGTGCGATGGAGCGGGCCATCCAAGCGGGCGCGGTTCCGATCACTTCCTCGCAGTACGCCTACGAGCTTCAGCAAGACTGGGCGCGCACCGAGACTTACGAAGGAATGATGGACATCCAGCGCGCACATTCGCCCTACGGAATTCAGATCCGCTTCTCCAAGTGGGCGCTGGGAGAGCACGCCTCCGAAGGCGGCGCCAAAGCCGGCTAGACGTCCTCAAATCGCGGATAACCGTGATGAAGATCTATCTCTTGTCACTCGGCGCCGGCCTTCTGGTCGGCGTCATCTACAGCCTGTTGAATGTGCGTTCGCCGGCCCCGCCGCTGATCGCTCTGGTCGGGCTGCTCGGCATCCTTGCCGGCGAACAGATCGTTCCCGTCGCCCGGCAATTGATGTCCGGGCACGGGCTCGCATCCGCCTGGCAACAGGCCAAGTGCGCTCCGCACATGTTCGGAATGCTGCCCGGACGTCAAAGCGACCAATCTAATCGAACTTCCTCGCTGGAAGGCCTGGAGAAAGACTCATGAGCTCGACACCGGACATCATTCTCCATCGCGGTCTATTTACGACACTCGATCGCTCGAATCCGGCCGCATCGGCTGTCGCCATCGCCGACGGCCGGTTCATCGCCGTCGGAAACGACCATGAGGTGATGAAGCTCGCCGGGCCGGCCACGAAAGTCGTCGATCTCAAGGGGCATCGCGTGCTTCCAGGTTTGATCGATAACCACCTCCACATCATTCGGGGCGGCTTGAACTTCAACATGGAGCTGCGATGGGACGGCGTGCGTTCGCTCGCCGACGCCATGGACATGTTGAAGCGGCAGGTCGCCGTCACCCCGCCGCCGCAATGGGTGAGGGTGGTCGGCGGGTTCACCGAACATCAGTTCGCCGAGAAGCGGCTGCCGACGATCGACGAGCTCAATGCCGTCGCTCCGGATACGCCGGTCTTCCTGCTGCATCTTTACGACCGAGCCATCCTGAACGGCGCCGCGCTGCGGGCCGTCGGCTATTCCAAGGACACGCCCGAACCGCCTGGCGGCGAGATTCTGCGGGACGCGAGGGGAAACCCGACGGGACTGCTGCTTGCCAAGCCGAACGCGAACATTCTCTACGCGACGCTCGCCAAGGGCCCCAAGCTGCCCTTCGATTATCAGGTCAACTCGACCCGTCACTTCATGCGGGAGTTGAATCGGTTGGGCGTGACCGGGGCGATCGATGCGGGCGGCGGATTCCAGAATTATCCGGAGGACTATGCAGTCATCCAGAAGCTGAGCGACGAAGGTCTTCTGACGATCCGGCTTGCCTACAATCTCTTTACCCAAAAGCCGAAAGGCGAGAAGGAGGACTTCCTCAACTGGACGAAGAGCTCGAAATACAAGCAGGGAGACGACTATTTCAGGCACAACGGCGCCGGCGAAATGTTGGTATTTTCGGCCGCCGACTTCGAGGACTTTCGGGTCGCGCGTCCAGATATGCCTCCGGAGATGGAGGGCGAGCTCGAGGAAGTCGTTCGCGTCCTCGTCCAGAACAAATGGCCGTGGCGGCTCCATGCGACGTACGACGAGACGATCTCGCGGGCGCTCGACGTGTTTGAGCGGGTCGATCAAGACATGCCCCTGGAAGGCCTTCACTGGTTCTTCGATCATGCCGAGACGATCTCAGACCAGTCGATCGATCGCATCGCGGCGCTTGGTGGCGGCATCGCCGTGCAGCACCGTATGGCCTACCAGGGAGAATACTTCGTTGAACGATACGGGGCGGGGGCCGCCGAGGCGACGCCGCCGGTCAAGAGAATCATCGACAAAGGCGTCAAGATATCGGCCGGCACCGACGCGACCCGTGTGGCTTCCTACAATCCGTGGGTCTCACTATCCTGGCTCGTCACGGGCCGCACGGTGGGCGGACTGCGGATCACACCGCAGCGCAATTGCCTGGATCGCGAGACGGCGCTGCGGATGTGGACAGAGAACGTGACGTGGTTCTCGAACGAGGAGGGCAACAAGGGCCGGATCCAGGTCGGCCAACTTGCCGATCTTATCGTACCGAATCGCGATTACTTCTCCTGCAGTGAGGCCGAGATCGCAGATACGACGTCTCTGTTGACCATGGTCGGCGGGAGGATCGTGTTCGGAGCAGGCGACTTCTCCAAACTGGAGGCCGTCACTCCGCCGCCGGCCATGCCGGACTGGTCGCCCGTCCGCCGCTTCGGCGGCTATGCGGCTTGGGCGGACGAGAAGGAGAAGACGGAAAGCGGTCTCGCAATGAAGGCCATGCAGATGTGCGGCTGCGCAAACTCTTGTGGCGTGCACGGACATGATCACGCCGCGGCATGGTCCAGCCGGTTGCCGATCTCCGACCTAAGGAGCTTCTGGGGCGCGCTCGGCTGCGCTTGCTGGGCGGTCTGACATGGCGTCTGGGGACTCGCCAAACTGGATCTCCGCGATCCTCCGCTGGCCGCTCCTGTGGCATGCGGCCAGGCTGGCGTTGGTGTCCGCCTACTTGCTCGGCGGCTTGACCAAACTGCTCGACTTCGCCACCGCCGTGGCCGAGCAGGAACATTTCGGTCTGCATCCGGGCTGGTTGTGGGCCGCGACTGCCATCGTAGTGGAACTCGGCGGTTCTCTGCTCGTCATCGTGAATCGCTTCGTGTGGCTCGGGGCTGGTGGGCTCGGCGTCCTGACGTTCGTTGCCATGCTGACCGCCAACGCGTTCTGGACTATGGGTGGCCATGAGAGATTCATGGCTACGAATAGTTTCTTTGAACATCTCGGGTTGATCGCGGGACTCGTCATCGTGTCAATCGTTTCCGACGAGGCTTCCTTCGGTCCGCGCCGCGTCGCACGTCAAGCCTTCCAAGGAGTTTCTCAATGAAGTCAACGAGGCTATTCGCTCTGCTGGCGTTTACCGCGGCCCTAGCAGCGATGCCGGTCTTTGCCAGGGACACGCCGAAGTCCAGGGCAGTGGGGGTTGCGGTCGCGGCCCAGTACGATACGACGCACGTCTACGTGGCGCCGGAGGACGTGGACAAGTTCGTGACCAGCTTCCTGGCGACCTTCGGAGGCAAGAGCACCAAGCAAGTGGTGGTGACCGTTACGCCCACGCCAAGTAGCACGTCGTCGCAACTGCTGCAGACCCCTGTGGGCACCGTTTCACTGTTCGGCTTCAAGACGCCGATTCCGTATCCGTTCGGCGCGGAACGCAACGGCTATCTGGTGAGCGACATGGACGAGGCGATCAGGGCGGCCCGCGCGGCGGGTGCCGACGTGATCGTTTCCACTTTCCCCGATCCCATTGGTCGCGACGCCGTGATACAGTGGCCTGGCGGCGTCAACCTGCAGATCTACTGGCACACGACGAAGCCCGACTATGCTCCGTTCGAGCGGATTCCGGAGAATCGCGTTTACGTCTCACCCGATCGGGTGGCGGCGTTCACCAAGGCCTTCGTTGCATTTTCCCACGGCGAGATCGTCTCCGACGACGCAAAGGCGCCGGGCGCCGAGATCGGTAGGTCGGACGCGACCTACAGGCGCATCCGGATCGAGTCCCCCTTCGGAAAGATGGTCGTACTGGTCACTGATGGCCATCTGCCCTATCCCTATGGCCGGGAGACGACAGGTTACGAAGTGGCCGATCTTGCTGCGACGCTCGACAAGGCAAAGAACGCCGGCGCAACCGTACTCGTCGAACCCTCCACGTCGGACGGCCGCTCCGCGGCGTTCGTCATGTTCCCCGGTGGTTACGTCGCCGAGATACACTCGCTCGGTCCCAAGAGCGCGTCGCGGGCCGGCGGCAAATGAGATGAAACGTCCGCCGATGTTGGCGTGGACCGATCTCCGCAACTTTTCGATGGTGCTGGCGCTTGCGACCTTTAGCGCCGGCATCGATCGCGCGCGGGCGGACGACGGAGATGCCGCACCTTCCAAGAGACCCGCGATTCAGGCAAACCGTTGGGCGGAGGATTGGTCGGTTCTTGCCGATCCGAGACTACGCACCGAGCCGTTCGACGAACTCAAGTACATTCCGCTTTGGGCTACCGATCCGAAGAGCTACATTTCGCTGGGTGCCACGTTGCGCGAGCGTTTCGAGAGCAACAACGCAGCGGGATTCGGCATCGGCAACATACCGTCGGACAGCTATTTCCTGCAGCGGCTACAGGTCCATGCCGATATCCACTTCAACGAGAACTGGCGAGCGTTCGTTCAGCTCGAGGACGATCGAGCCTTTCACAAGTTCAACGTAACGTCCGTCGATCAGGATCGTCTGGATCTCCGGCTCGCTTTCGTGGAGTACGTCAACACGTTTGACGGCGGAACGCTGAAGGCGCGCGCCGGCCGCCAGGATTTTGCGTTCGACCTGCAACGCTTCGTATCGTCTCGGGACGGTCCAAACGTCCGGCAGTCGTTCGACGCGCTTTGGGCCGATTGGGAAACGGGCGCTTGGCGCTTCATCGGTTTCGTCAGCCATCCAGTCCAATATTTCGATGGGCAACCCTTCGACGACACGTCGAACAGTAACTTCCGATTCAACACTCTAAGGGTCGAGCGAAAAGTGTTCGGCGACAAGGAGTTGTCCGGCTACTACTCGCTCTACGAACGCAGCAATGCCAGATACCTCGACGCTTCCGGCGAAGAGCACCGGCATGTCTTCGACGTCCGCTTCGCGGGCAATGCCCAGAATGTCGATTGGGATCTCGAGGCCATGGGGCAGGTGGGCCAAGTGGCGACGACGGATATTCGCGCGTGGGCCGTAGGCGCGAGAACGGGATATACGTTCGCTGACGTACCGTGGCAGCCTCGCCTAGGCCTTCAGTTCGATGCTGCCTCAGGTGACGATCATCCCGGCGACGGAACGCTGGGGACGTTCAATCCACTCTTCCCCAACGGCTATTACTTCACGCTCGCGGGCTACACGGGATACGTAAACTTGGTGCACCTCAAACCGTCCATCACCGTCAGTCCGGCGAACCGCCTGAAGGTAATGGGCGCGATCGGCCTGCAATGGCGTGAAACGACAGCGGACGCGATCTACGTCCAGCCCAACGTGCCGGTAGCGGGGACCGCGGGTAAGGGAAGCAATTGGACGGGTGCATATGGACAACTTCGGGTCGATTACGCCTTCAACGAGCATCTGACAGGAGCCATCGAAGCTGTGCATTTCGATGTTGGCGACACGATCATCCGCGCCGGCGGACACACCAGCAACTACCTCGGCGTCCAACTCCAGTACGGCTGGTGAGATGCCGCGGCAGATACTTCTTCTTCCGCTCCTAATGAGCCTGAACGCGGGGTTCGTCGACACCGCAGGATTTTTGGCGCTTCAGGGATTGTTCACCGCGCACGTCACCGGCAACTTCGTCACCTTCGGGGCGGCCATGGTGCTTGGGACTTCCGGCGCTCTCGCGAAATTGCTGGCGCTACCAGTCTTCTGTCTGGTCGTGATCGGCACTCGGGTCTTCAGCTTTTTCCTGCCTGCGATCGGATTGCCGATCTTCCGCTCAATGCTCGCCCTCAAAGTGCTGCTGTTGGCAATTGGGGCGGTCTGCGCGGTCCGCTTCGGACCCTTCGTCCAAGGCGATAGCTGGCAGGCGATCTGCACCGGCATGGTCCTGGTCGCAGCGATGGCCATTCAGAACGCGGCGCATCGCGTCCACATGGGGACGGAGCCTCCGAGCACTCTCATGACAGGTACCACCACCCAAATCATGATCGACGTCGCCGACTTCATAAGGGGCGCGCCGGTTTCCGTACTGACGGTGGCCAAACCGCGTCTCGGCAAGATGGTCGCGAGCGTGACGGCATTTGCGCTGGGCTGCGCCGCCGGCGCAGTTCTCTATGCGAAGCTCGGGACGTGGTGTTTTGTCATCCCTCCGTTGATCGCGTTCCCAGCCGTCTTCCTGGCGGTCGCTGAGCCGAAGTGACCTCACGGGAGGGAAACGGCAAAGGATATGAAGGCGAATTTTGGAGTTTCGATGAGCACTAGGAGGCCACAATGCAGGATCGTTCATCCGAAGCCACGCGACTGACGCCGCTCGGGACCCCGTCGGACCTCGGCGACAATGCGACGACCGACATCTCCGCAGCTCTCACCGGGCTTCTGGCCGACATGTTTGCGCTCTATCTCAAGACCAAGAACTTCCATTGGCACATGTCCGGGCCTCACTTCCGCGACTACCACCTGCTGCTCGACGAGCAGGGCGATCAGATATTCGCAACGACCGATGTCATCGCCGAGCGCGTCCGTAAACTTGGTGGCTCGACCATCCGATCAATCGGTCACATCAACCGCATCCAGCGGCTTCTGGACAACGACGCGCCCTACGTGACGCCCGAGGACATGCTTGCCGAGCTCCTCGACGACAACGAGCGGATGACAACCTTGCTGCGTGAGGCCCACGCAGTCTGCGAGGAGCATAACGATGTTGCGTCGACAAGCCTCATCGAAAACTGGATCGACGAGACTGAACGCAGGACCTGGTTTCTCTACGAGTGCACGCGGGGAAGAGGGTAGCGGTGTCGAGGCGTGCCCGGGTCGGTGGACCGGGGCGCGCGTTGCGCGAGATGGCCAGGAGACCGCGGCCGCGAGGCGACAGCAACGCGGATCCTGGCGAGATCATGACTCCGAGCTTCAGGAGATCGTTCTCGACCGTGAAGGAGCAGCAAAGGCGGCGCATCCGTCCTGCTGCCGGGTTCGAAGCGATAGGTAAACGGAGACTCCGCGGTCATGACACGACTCCTTGAAGCTCGGGCAGGACGTCCTCGATTTCCTGGCGGTAGGGTTCGAGAAAGCTCGGCAGTTTCAGATCCTGACCGAGCGTCTCAACGGGCTCGTCGACAGCGAAACCCGGAATGTCAGTCGCGACCTCGAACAGGACGCCGCCCGGCTCCCGGAAGTAGATCGAGCGGAAGTAGTTGCGGTCCTTCTGCTCGGTGGTGTGTAGTCCATGATTGCTGACGAGTTTCTGGGCCATGGCCTCCTGTTCCGCATCGTCCTTCGCACGGAAAGCGATGTGGTGCACGGAGCCGCGGCCCTGGCTGCCGCGCAGAAAGCCCTTTGCCTCATAGATATCGACAACGTAGCCTTGCACGTCGCCGGGTGTCTTGAAGCGCGTCACGGCGCCCTCCCGCGCGGTCTCGCGGAAGCCGAACACGTCGGTGAGGATTTTGGCGGTCTTGGTCGCATCATCGAGCAGGAGCGTGACGCCTTGGAAGCCACGGATTGCATGCTCCGCCGGCACGTCGCCGTTGCTCCATCCGGGTTCGTCCTTGGCGCCGGCGATGCCGACGAGAGCAAGAGCCATGCCGTCTGGATCGGAGAACGCGAGCACGGACTCGCCGAAACGCTTCTCGATCGCCTCGAATTTGATGCCCTTCTCGAGGAAGCGCTGGGTCCAATAGCCCAGCGAGCTCTGTGGGACGCGGAAAGTTGTCTGATGGATTTCGCCGACACCGTGGCGGCCCGCGGAAGCGCCCTCCCACGCGAAGAAGGTGAGGATCGAGCCAGGGCGCCCGGTCTCGTCTCCGTAGTAGAAATGGTAGGTCGCCGGATCGTCGAAATTGACGGTCTTCTTGACGAAGCGCAGGCCGAGATCCCGTGTGTAGAAGCGGAAATTCTTCTGCGGGTCGCCTGCGATGGCGGTGACGTGGTGAATGCCTGACATCTTGCCCTCCGGGTTGGAAGGAGCCGCTGCGGCTCTGGCGGCAGATATCGAATGGCTTCGATCTGAGAACAATCCGTGCTCTTGTGACACTCCTGTTTACGAATCGGCGACAATCGGGATTGAGCGATGGACAAAGTGACCAGTCTGAGGGCCTTCGCGAAGGTGGTGGAAACCGGCAGTTTCTCCGAGGCGGGCCGACAACTACGCCTGTCCAGGTCTGCGATCAGCAAATACGTGGGTGAACTGGAGGAAAGTCTCGGCGTGCAACTCCTCAATCGCACCACGCGGCACGCGAGCCCCAACGAAAACGGTCAGCTCTATTACGAGCGCGCGCTCGTCATCCTGTCCGAGATCGATGCGGCCGATCAGGCTGTAACCCACCTGCAGTCGGCTCCGCGCGGGCTCTTGCGCGTCAATGCGCCGATGTCCTTCGGCACCATTCGGCTCGGGCCGGCCCTCGCCGACTTCATGCAGAAGTATCCTGATTTGCAGGTCCAACTTGTATTAAGCGACGATCTCGTCGATCCCGTCCAAGATGGTTTCGACGTTACCCTTCGTATCGCCGACCTCGAGTCGTCCAGTTTGATCGCGCGTAAGATCACGCCGATGCCGAGAGTAATCTGCGCATCACCAGGCTATCTCGAAAAGCACGGCACGCCCTCGCACCCGCGAGAGTTGCGTGATCACATGTCGCTAACGTATGGCTTCCTGCTCACCGGCAACCAGTGGAAGCTGACCGGCACGGACGGGGAACATTGGATCCAGCCCGCCTGGGCGCTTTGCGTCAACAATGCTGAAGTACTACGCGACGTTGCGATTAAGGGGAGGGGCGTGGCCCTCATCCCGGAGTTCATTGCAGGAAAGGCCCTGAAGTCGGGACTATTGAAAGCGATATTGAAGGAATTTTGGGCGCCGCCGTTGACGCTGTATGCGATCTACCCACCAACCAGACACCTGTCGGTGAAGGTCAGGTTGTTCATCGATTTCCTGGTCGAGCGCTTCGGGCGCGAAGTCGATGCGCGAGGAAACTGAAATGGAATTCGAGAACTCCGATCCGTCGCCACGATCCTATCCCGAGTCGGTTACGTTCGTGCGAAGGGCCGGCCCAATCGTGATCGCTGCCGGCATGGACACGTTCGTCGAGATCGAAAACTGGCTGCTGGAAGGGGCTTCCGCAGAGCGGCAGATGATCGATCTCTTGGTTAAGCTGATCGGTCGGCTCAAGTCCGCCGGATCAGCAATCGATCGTTTGACCCTGCATATCGGCACGCTGCACCCTCAGCTTGTCGGGTTTGCGTGGGTCTGGAACGGCGATGACGGCTTTTGCGACGAGGTGCGGGTCGCTGACGCGACGATCGATTCCGATGCCTACAGACTCAATCCGCTGCAGCGTATCGTCGAGGTCGGTGAGACGATACGGCGAGCGCCGAAAGAGCCGTCGGCGCAGGCCGAATTTCCCATCATGATCGAGCTTGCGGCCGCAGGCATGACCGACTACGTCGCAATTCCCTTGTCGGGTCTGGATGTACGTAATGTGATCACTATCGCGACAACAGCGCGCGGCGGCTTTGCCGGAGCCGAGATAGACTGCCTGACACGAGTCTTCAAACTATTCGCGTTGCATGTGCAACGGCACAGCGAGTTGAAAATCTCCGAGAACGCGTTGGGCGCATATCTTGGCTACGGCACCGCCGCCAAGGTGCTCGAAGGCGCGATCAAGCGCGGCGCGGGAGATTCGATCCGCGCGGTGATTTGGGTCTCGGATCTCAGAAATTTCACGAAGATGTCGGACGCTCTTGCTCCCGCGGACATGCTGGTGCTGCTCAACGCCTACTTCGAAGCGATGGTGAGCGCCGTGGCCGCCCACGGCGGCGAGATTCTAAAATTCATAGGTGACGGTATGCTCGCTGTCTTTCCGGAGACGAACAGCGTCGCCGAAGCGTCGCGCGCGGCCGTCTCGGCGGCGAAAGAGGCAATTGCCCGACTCGAAGTCTCCAATCAGAGCCTCCGTGTTGCGTCCGACGCCGACGGGCGCGCCTTATTGAGAGCGGGCATCGTCCTCCACGAAGGTGAGGTCTTTTTCGGAAACATCGGAGCCCCGGATCGCCTGGACTTCACTGTCATCGGCGCCGCCGTCAACGAGGCCTGTCGGGTGGAGGCGCTCACCAAGACAATAGGCCGAGATCTGCTCATCACGGAAGCCGTCGCCCGACATCTTTCCCATGGTGTCGAGCATCTCGGTATGCACCAATTGCGGGGAGTTTCCGCGAGCATGTCAGTGTACGGTCTGGCAGAACCTACGTCGATTGCGACGGTTCGAACCGAGCCGGACCGCCGACCGAGAGAACATGTTCGCGAGGACGAAAGCGCGACCCTTCAGGGCCAGGAATAACAGCAGGCGATCCACCGCTGTCTGCCGACCATCCTTAAGAGCCGTTGCCGCCGACGATGGCTGCATCGGGCCATCGGCGGCTATCGACGATCTCCGCAGCTCTGGCTGCACTAAGCTCGCGCAGCTACCTCTCTGCTGTCACTCTCCAGCGTGGGATAATCCAGATATCCGCAATCCGAACCGCCATATATCCCGAACTGTCGGGGCGAGTTGTATGGGCCGCCCGCTCGAATTCGCGCCGGAAGGTCCGGATTTGCAAGAAAGAGCCGGCCGAAGGCGACCGCGTCCGCCTCGCCTGAGCCGACGATCCGCGCTGCGCGGTCGGGGGTTATGCCCGCGTTGACGATGAGGGGGCCGCGATAACCGCCACGGAAGATCGGCAGCATCTTTTCGTAGTCGGGCGCTCCGGTCCAGGCGTTGGTGTCTGCAAGGTGCAGGTACGCAAGCCCTGCGGTCCGCAGCGACGACGCAAGTTGCCCGTAGGTCTCCCCCGGCTCCGGGTCTCGGACGCTGTTGTAGTCCGCGAACGGCGATAGCCGAAGTCCTATGCGAGATCTCGGCATGACTTCTGAGATCGCCGAGACGATTTCCAGGAGCAGCCTGGATCGTGCTTCGGCGCTCCCACCATAGTCATCGGTTCTCACATTGATGGTCGGCGACAGAAACTGGTGGATGAGGTAGCCATTGGCGCCGTGGAGCTCGACGCCGTCGAACCCAGCGCGAACGGCGTTGGCGGCCGCATGTCTGAATTCGCTCACGACACCTTGTATCTCTCCGAGCGTCATTTCGCGCGACGGCGTGGCGGAGATCCGCACGTAGGCGCCGTTGGCGAGGAGAGCCCATACCTGTAGTCGATCGAGATCGTCGTTCACGCCAGACGGAGACAGGGGGTGTTTGTCCGACAGAAGCCCGCGCGCGCTCGCTCGTCCGGCATGCCATAGCTGCGCGACGATGCGTCCACCTCTTTCGTGGACGCGATCGAGGACAGGTTTCCAGCCTTCGGTCTGTTCGTCGGTCCAGAGACCGGGTGTGCGGTCGAAAGCGCGAGACATCGGTCCCACGTTTATGCCTTCGGTTACGATGAGGCCGGCGCTCGCCCGGGCAGCATAGTAATCCGACGCAGTCGGATTGATGACACCACGATCATCCGCGCGCGAGCGCGTCATCGGAGCCATCACCACTCTGTTCGCTAGATGGAGATCGCCCAATGTAATCGGATCAAAGAGACTCGTCATGTTTCGCACTCCTTTGAGCTTTATCTCGTTCGTACGGGGCGGACCGCGCTAGTCGGTGCTACGTTCGCGCGACCACCGATCTCCGAGCGCGAGACCGTATTGGTAGAGGGTGTTCCCGTATTCGAGCTGCAGCCGCTCAGTGGACGCGAGCGCGACGTCGACGTTCGCGCGCGACGACTTCAGAGCGCATGCGAGTATGGAGGCCTCATAGGCCGCCTTGGCGGTCCCTCCTGCGGTGTGGGGCCGGACGACGAACGCTGCGTCACCGGTCAGCAGGATTCGGCCAAACAAGGTCCTCGGTACCCTCACGTCGAGGATGGTCTGAAGGAAAGGGTCTTGCGTTTCCGACACCAGCGCGGCCATCTTTGGATGAATCTCGCGCGAGGCGCGTGCCTTGAGCGCTGCAACGATGATCTCCGGCGCCATGCCGCGCCCTAGCGAGGATCGATGTCGCGCCCCGTTCTTGTCGGTCAGCACGCTCCCCAGGTCGGCCGGTCCGACGTGCACGTACCAGACCCAGTTGAGGCGTCGCGATCCGGCTGTGACGGTGCCGTCCTTTCCGGGAATGAAATAGGCCAACATGTGGCCGCCGCTGCGGGCCTCGGAGAAGGTGAAATGGTCGTCGAAGAAGGACAGCAGATCGTGCGGCACATCGCATTCGTTCAGCGTGCCCCTCCAGGCCACGTAACCGGCATACCGGGCGGCGACCGCGGGTAGCATTCGTCGCCGCGTCGCCGAGCCCGAACCGTCGGCAGCAACGAAAAGATCGCTTTCGACCACGGTACCGTCACCAAGAGTCGCAGCGACTCTCGAGCCGACCTGCGCCACAGCGGTCACTTCAGAGCCCGCGCGATAGCATTCGTCCGGAACGGCGGCCCGTAGCGCCGCGTGGATAGCTTCCCAAGAGGTGAACTCCTGCGGCATCTCCTGTAGCGCGCCATCTCCGCCATCAGGATCAAGATATCTCCGGCCGCGGCAGGAGGTGAAGGGAAGGGGGATCACGCCATTTTCCGCAAACAGCCGCGTCAATTCGCTTTGGACGACGATTCCCGCCCCGCGAGCAATCATCGGGCCGGGGACGCGTTCGTGAACTCTTACGGTCGCACCTAAATTTCGAAGGGTGATAGCAGCGCAAAGACCGGCGACCGACCCTCCACCGATCGTAACCGTGAAGTCATGTTCGGCTTGCCAACTCATCTGTTTCTCCAGGTTCGCGGCTTCAGTGACGCGGTGGCTCGGCGGTTCGGGTGGAAAGAGTCGGCAGTTGCAGGAGCAGACCCGCCGCCGCAAGCATCGCCCCGTAGCCGCACACGCCGAGCCAGGACAGATGCGTGTATGCCCAACTCGCTCCAAGGGATCCGAGCGAACCGCCGATGAACATTGCCGTCATGAACACAGTGTTCAGCCTGCTTCGCGCCTCCGGGCGGAGCGCGAAGATGAGGTGCTGGTTCGAAACGAGCGCCGCGTTCACGCCCACGTCGAGCAACACCACCCCGACGACCAACCCCGGGACGGCGTTCCAGCCCGCGAATATGATCCATGAGGAAAGCGAGATGGCGGCGGCGACCGCGATCACCACGTGAGGGCCCCGCTTGTCGGCAAAGCGACCTGCGAGGGGCGCAGCGAGAATGCCCGACGCGCCAATCACGCCAAACAGGCCGGCGACCTCCGGTCCGAATCCGAACCTCGGTTCTTGGAGGTGGAGAGACAGGACGGTCCAGAAGGCCATGAAGGAGGCGAACAGCATCGCTTGCGTCGCCGCGGCCAGTCGAAGCCCCGGCTCCTCAACGAGCAAGTGGACGAGCGAGCGCAGCGCGGCCACGTACCCGATCTTCTGCGTCGCATGGTGGCGCGGCAGGATCGAACGAACCAGCGCGGCGGCGCCGAGCGCCAAGGGAACGCTGAGCCAAAACATCTCGCGCCATCCGACGTGCGATCCCACGAAGCCGGCGATCGTGCGGCTGAGGAGAATGCCGCCCAGGATCCCGCTAACCACTGTGCCGACGGCGGAGCCTCTCGTCCGGTCGTTAGCGAGTGTCGCGGCGAACGGAACGATCTGTTGGGCCACGGTGGCTGCCACGCCCAGCATGAGCGACGCTGCGATCAGCGCGAACGTGGATGGCGCAACGGCGGCGAACGCGAGAGCCATTGCCAGAACGACGAATTGTGCGGAGATAAGGCTCCGCCTTTCAACAAGATCTCCCAACGGCACCAGTAAGAGAAGGCCGACGGCGTAGCCGAATTGCGTGGCCGTCGGGATGAGGCCGATTGCGGAGGAGTTCGGGTAGCTTGCCTCGATCAGGCCGAGGAGAGGCTGGTTGTAGTAGATGTTGGCGACCGCGATCCCCGCGCAGACCGCCATGACGAAAGTGCGTGCACGGGTGAGTTTGGCAGGCTGTTGGTCTGCCGCGATCGTCGACGTCGACATGGCGCAAATCCTCTCGTTGTCGGAGCGCAGTCTCGGTTCGCTGCGTCCGGCTCTTGACTTAAAGCAGGATCGATAGGTATTTATCAATTGATAAATAACAAGGGCGTCGGAATTGGCTGGCTCCTGTATGGTTTTGCTTCGTCGGCGTACGATCGGTGGTGATCTTGGCGATCGCCGGCGTGAGGATCTTCGGTGATCGTTACTTCGCGGGCGAACGAACGTATTGGATTTTGTAGGCCCGCTTTGGATTGGCTCGTCAAACCGTGATCGGGAGTTTGTGCAAGTCGTGCGCGAAACTGAAAAGAAGACGCGCGGACTGGCCTGATATGGTGATGGCACTTAGGAGAGAAGGGCAATGAAGCTCAGGTCGGTTCTGCTCGCGCTGCTTGCCATCGGGGCGATTGGCGGGACGGCGGCAGTCCTCTATGCTTGGGAGCCTCCTATTCCAGCTATCGATCTGCGGTCGACCGGCTTGCCGGATCATGCCGCGGCACGCCGTGGAGCACGTCTTGCACTCCTTGGCGATTGCGCCACATGCCATACTGGTCCCGATGGACTCCCATACGCCGGAGGGCTCGCGATGCCGACGCCCTTCGGAACGATCTACTCCACCAACATTACGCCCGATCCGGAGACGGGAATTGGCCGTTGGTCAGAGCAGGCGTTCATTCGCGCTCTGCGGTCCGGCGTGGATCGTAAAGGTCGTCATCTCTATCCGGCCTTTCCGTACGATCACTTTACGCGCGTATCCGACGACGACGCGAAGGCCTTGTACGCCTTCTTCATGTCGATCGATCCGGTTAAGTCAACGGCGCCACCCAACGAACTCCCGTTTCCTCTAAACATCCGTCTGACGCTTGCTGGCTGGAAACTTCTCTTCCTGCGTCAGTCGCGTTTCGTCGTCGATCCGTCGAAGGACGAGAAATGGAACAGGGGAAAGTATTTGGTCGACGGACTGGGGCACTGCGGCGCCTGCCACTCCCCTCGGAATCTTCTTGGTGCGGAAGAGACTTCGGCTGCTTTCGCAGGAGGCGAAGCCGAAGGTTGGCGCGCCTATGCGCTCGGTCGAGGTTCGCTATCGCCAGTCGCATGGAATGAGGCCGCGCTCGGAGACTATCTCGCGCGCGGTTCGCACCCGTTGCACGGAACGGCGCAGGGACCCATGGCGAACGTGGTCGACAACCTGTCCCAGGTCGATCCCGCGGACGTAGGAGCGATGGCCCGCTATCTCTCATCTCTTGGCAAAGGGGAGGGCCGGAGTGATGCGGAGAAGGCCGCTTCGGGTCCGGGGCGCCTGCCGCAAGCGGCCGGCATTCAGGCCGCGACGCCGGCC
>JAEYRD010000037.1 GCA_023435725.1 Pseudomonadota bacterium
CGATCTGCGCCGCGGATGCTTGGTGGGAAAGATCCAGCCCGACACCGCCATTGCCGCCGGTGCCGCCATACGCGCCGCCAGAACCGCCATTACCGCCCGTCACCGCACCGTTGAACGTGAACTGCGACGGGTCGACCGCATTGTTCACGAAATACAGTCCGATGCCGCCACTGCCGCCGCTGCCGCCACTCAAGGACTGGCTGGCGTAACCGTCACCGCCAGCTCCGCCATTGCCGCCGGTCACGCTGACCGACAGCGTGTCCACCGGATACGAGGCGGCTCCGATAACGACGGCACCATAGCCACCGGCCCCGCCGCCCCCGGCGGTAGGGCTGGATAGACCTGCATGAGCCAGACCTCCGTTGCCACCATCGCCACCCCTGACAGCCGATGTCGGCAACGCGCTCCCGACAAAGCCATGCGCGGCGCCGCCGCCACCGCTTCCAGAACCATAGCCGTCTGTCGAGCCATTATCGCCATTGGCGCCAGGAGCAGAACCTCCCATCGCCCGCGCCGCGCTGGCGGCGCTCCCGCCACCTTGCCCGCCGGTCGCTCCCGCGCCGCCGCCACCGCCTCCGCAGCAATCCGGAGCATCTTCGCCGTCCGATCCGGGGTCTGTCGACTGGTCGGCGCCTCCGCCTGCGCTCCACAGGACGCCTCCGCCTTCATTCCAGACTCCCGACGCGCCGCCCCCGGCGAATGCAGGCGCCGTGAGGGCCGTGCTGACCAGAAATGCAGCCGTAAACCGGCCTGCGCAAAAGGCCCGAATTCCAAAAACGTTCATGCCCACCCCAACGTCGCCGGCAGCCCGCCGGTCGCCAACGCAACTTCCACGAGCCGACTCACGATGAGCGACTCCCCCGAAGCTTGCTTACCCGCGCTCACGTAGAATTTGTCGTTGAATGCAGGCGCGCATTGTAAATGGATGTAAGGACGATGCGCGCGTCGCCGCGTCGAGATGGACGCGGCCGTTTCCGGAAATATCCGCACTGCGCGAACACCGGGAAGATGTTAAGGACCGCTGCTCGCAACGTCCCGGCTTCCATCCCATGTCGATCGCTTCAGACACCATCCGCTCGCCATACGTGAAGGGCGCGCGCTCTTGACGGCGGCTGGTCTGGCATACCGCGCCGCTCTCGCGCGCTGCGCGGCGATCTGCGTGCTCGCGCTGACGATTCTGCTGGCGGGACTGACGCTGCCCTGTGGTTTCGCGGCGGCCAGCGAGGATGACGTGGATCTGGCGCGGGTCGCAGATCACCTCTCGCTCGTGCAGTCTTTGTCGATCCTGGAAGACCGCGACGGCCTGCTCTCCGCCGAAGAGGTGCTCGGGCGTCCGGGGTGGAGCGCTGCGTCGCCGCGAGCGTTAACCTGGGGATTCACGAGCTCAGCCTTTTGGCTGCGCGGCACTTTTCATAACAGCAGCGATCAACCGGTCACGCGGTGGCTGTCTGTCGGAACAGTGCGGCTTGAGGATGTGCGCTATTTCCGTTTTGCGCCCGGCGAAGACAAGCCTTCCGAAACGTTGCTCGCCGGCAACCGCATGCCCCTCGAAAGCCGCCCGATCAGGGCGGCCCAATCCGTCTTTCCCGTTACACTTGCGCCGGGAGAACGCATCGTCTTCGTGCTGCGCGTGCAAAGCCGCTCTTCCGTCAGCATGGACGTGAGCGTATGGAGCCCCGCCACCTTCCGGGAGGCGGAGGCGCCCGACACGCTCATTGAGACGCTGTTGGTCGGATCGATGGCAACTATGGCGATTCTCGCTTTGGTGCCGGGCGTGCTCCTGCGCGATCGAGTCTTCCTGGCGCTCGGCGCCGGGGCCATGGCCGAGATCGTCTACGACGCGGCCTTCCAAGGTTTTTTGTACCGCTACGTCCTGACCGGCGGCGGGGACATCGTCCTGCGCGCACCGGGTGTCCTCGGTCCGATCGCGCATGTGCTTCTATGCATGATGGGAATGATGTTCGTCGGAACAGATCGCATCGCGGTTTGGCGGATCATCTTCGGCGCGTTCAGCAGCATTCTGTTGGCGGGATCGCTGTGGGCCGCCTTCGGCGACTATAGAACCGCGGCCTCCGTTCTCGCTGTCCTGCATGTCGTCTATGAGGCCGTCTGGATCATCGCCGTCCTGGATAGCTGGCGCCGCGGCTTCGGCCATGCCCGGCTGGTCTTGCTCGCAAGCAGCCCCGGGGCCTTCAGGTTCTTCCTTTATCTCGGACACATTCTCGGCATCTGGCCGGCCTCCTGGTCCGTAGGCTCGGAAATCGCCTGGAACAATCTGACCGTCATGCTGCTGCTGATGCTGATTGCGCTCGGGCGTCTCCGCGACGTGCAGAAAGCGAGAGAACAAGCCCAGCAGGAATTAATAGACGTCAAGGAGCACGAACGGGAGCGTTTGCAGCGGGCGGTCGACGAGCGCACCCGCGAGCTTCAGACCGCGCTGATTGCAGCGGGCGAAGCCGATCGCGCCAAGTCGGATTTTCTGGCTGTGATGAGCCACGAGATCCGCACGCCGATGAACGGCATGCTCGGCGCCATCCATCTGCTGAAATCCATGCCGCTGGCGGGCAAGGTACGCACCGCGGTCGACGTCGCCGAGCGGACGGGCGCCGCAATGCTGGCAACCATCGGCGACATCCTGGACTTCGCGAGAATCTCCGACGACAGGCTGGAGACAAATTACGCGCCCTTCGACCTTCCGGCGTTGCTCGCCGATGTCTGCGCGATCATGAGCCTGCGCGCCGAGCAGAAAAATCTGTCGCTCACGGTCACCACCGATCCGGCATTGCCGGCGGCGGTGATGGGCGACGTCGACCGGCTCCGGCAGGTCCTGCTGAACCTCGTCGGCAACGCCGTGAAGTTCACCGAGAGCGGCGAGATTCGCCTATCCGCGGCACCGGACACCGACCGGGCCGGCTGGATCCGGCTGGAGGTGACGGACACCGGCATCGGCATCCCGCCGGACAGCCTCGACCGGCTGTTCGAGCCGTTCACGCAGGCCGACGCCTCGATCGCCCGGCGGTTCGGCGGCACCGGCCTCGGCCTTGCGATCTGCCGCCGACTGACTGAAGCCATGGGGGGCAGCATCAAGGCGGACAGTCCGCCAGGACAGGGCAGCACGTTTCAATTGCGATTGCCGCTCCCGCCTGCTGAAGCAGGCGATATCGAAATCCCGGCCACCGACGAACGAGACGATGCCGTGCGGAGGTCGCTCAGCGTGCTGGTCGTTGATGATGACGAGAACAATCGTTTCGTGCTCTCCGGCCTGCTCGGCGTGATGGGGCATCGTGTGGCGGAAGCAGCGGACGGCGCGCAGGCGCTCGCATTATTGGCGGAGCAGCCGGTGGACGTGGTGCTGGCCGATCTCCAGATGCCCGGCATGGATGGAACGGAGCTGGTCCGTCGCATCCGCACCCTGCCGGGGGACCGCGCAACCGTTCCGATTGTTGCCGTTACCGCCAATGTCACGGCAGGTGTGGTCCAACGCTGCTTGCAGGCGGGCATGGATGGCTATCTGTCGAAGCCCGTGATGCCCCACGACCTGCAACGCGTGATCGACGCAGTCTGCGCCGGCCGGCCGCTCGCGCGGGTCGGCGCACAAGTGCACGAGGCGGACTTTCTGGCTTCGCTGAAGCAGGAACTCGGTGTGGAGGCCGTCGGTCGACTGGTCGGGCAAGCCGTGGCGGCCGTCGAACGAAGCGCGGCGGAAATCGATGCCTCCCTGCGACGCGGCGACCAGGCGGGCGCGCGCCAAGCCGCACACCGCCTGGCCGGTTCGGCGGGGCTTGCCGGGCTGACGAGGTTGAGCACGGCTGCAGCAACGCTGGAGGATCGCCTCGCCCTATCGCTGACGGACGGGATCGACGCAGACGTCAATGCCATGCTTGCGCTGGCGGGACGCTCCGCCGAAGATCTCCGGCGCATCTATTCCGGTCTGGCACAGAACCGGTAGCCAACGCCGGGGACGGTGACAATCAATCGAGGCATGCGCGCCGGATCGCCCAGCTTGCGGCGCAAGCTGCTGACAATGACATCCACTACCCGCGACGACGTGCCGATGCTGTCTGAGGCGATCGCGTCCAGCAGATGCGCGCGCGACACCGAGCGTCCCGCAGCGGCGACCAGGGCCGCCAACACGTCGAATTCAGATGGGGTCAGCGGGATGGATTGCCCTTGCGTGTTCGCCAGCGCGCGGCCGGCGGGATCGAACGACCATCCCTCGAATCGGATCGGCGCTCCCTTCTCGCCCGGCTGGCGGCCGAGCAGGGCCATCAGACTTGCGATGAGCTGTCGCGGGTGAAATGGCTTGACCAGATAGTCGTCGACGCCGAGCTCCACCGCAATGGTGCGGCTGACCGCGGAGTCGTCACGCGTCGTGATGCAGATCGGCACGTCCAACCGGGTTCGTAACTGGCGGACGAGAGCGAGCCCCTCCTCGTCGGGAAGACCGAGGTCGAGGGCGATGGCATCGACCGGCCGACCCGGCACACGCAACGCGGCCCGCATTTCCGCTGCCGTGGATGCGACCGTGACCTCGACGCCTTCCTTCTCCAGGTAAGCCGCCAGAAGCGTCTGCACGAAAACCTCATCCTCCACGAGGAGGACCGACGGACGACGTCCTGTCATGGTCTGTGGATCCATCCCCTTGTCGGATCGAGCACTCCCCCTTTTCTGAACGGATTCAGGCCATCGAACAAGGATCAGGCACCGTGAAAACGAGGGAGAGGCACCGCTTTCGGACCGTAGGGCGCTCGCGCGCAAACGCGCGAGGTCCCCTTGGAAGCGAATGCTATCGAAGAAGCGATCGAACCTGCGGGAGCGCCCGGAACGATTACGTCTGCCCGGCGGCGACCATGAGAGTTTCTTGGATCGTTGGTTGCGAGGAGGCGCAACAGCCGATCTCTGCGAAGTGATCGCCAAACCCCGAAAGGCGCCCCTTCCGCGTCACCTGCGTCGATATCGCAAGAATCGGTTAGGGGCAGGATCTAAACGTGCGTGAGCTTAGCGACTCCTAGGGAGAGAAATCCACGAGCATGCTTGGTATCGACCGTCCAGCGAACACAATGCTGCAAGATCGCGCTCCGGCGTGGAAAGGCGTAAAAATGGTGCGCCATTCATAATAAAAATGTGAACTCATATATAATTGAAATTACTATATAAAATTCGACGAACCGAGGTCAGCCGGGAATCCATCTAGCACTTTGCCGCGAGAGCGACTGGCATCGGCCTCCATCACGCTCGCAAAACACCGCGCCCCGTCCTGATCCATGCGTTGAGCTTTAAGTTGCGCCTGGCGTGACCTGACTAAGCCAGATTTCACGACAGCCACACACACGGATTCCCATCCAAGAAAAAGTTCGCCCTGAAGCTGGTGCATTCTGGGCGCTCGGCGTGGCTCTCCGCCTCGGCCGCGGCGCCGGCAGCCACGAGACCATCGGCCCTAGAGCGTTTCATTTTTTGATTGAAACGTATCCGGCATTAGCGAAGTAGTTGCTGCATTCTGCTGACATAATGCTTCTGACGAGATGCCCGATGTGGTCGCAGGCGTCGTCGATCGTGCGTTTCTG
>JAEYRD010000038.1 GCA_023435725.1 Pseudomonadota bacterium
ACGCTACGCGTCGGCGTTCCTCTTAAGAACGGCGGCCGTAGGCCGCCTACGCCACCTTCTCCCGCAGGGGGAGAAGGAAGAAAAGGAAGCACTCATGGCAATCAGGTTCGACGGACGCGTCGCTATCGTCACCGGCGCAGGCAACGGTCTGGGGCGCGCGCATGCGCTGGGATTGGCGAGCCGCGGCGCCAAGGTCGTTGTCAACGATTTCGGCGGCGCGCGCGACGGCACCGGCGGCTCGCTGTCGCCGGCGGAAGCCGTGGTCGAGGAGATCCGCAAGGCCGGCGGCACCGCGATGGCTGATGGTGCCGACGTCTCGAATTTCGAGCAGGTCACCGCCATGGTCGAGCGCGCCACCAAGGAATGGGGCAGTGTCGACCTGATGTGCGCCAATGCCGGCATCTTGCGCGACAAGTCGTTCGGCAAGATGGAGGCCGCCGATTTCCAGAAGGTGCTCGACGTGCACCTCGTCGGCACCTTCTATTGCTGCAAGGCGGCCTGGGCCGGCATGCGCGACCGCAACTACGGCCGCATCGTGCTGACGACGTCGTCCTCCGGCCTCTACGGCAATTTCGGCCAGGCCAATTACGGCGCGGCGAAGTCCGGCATGGTCGGCCTGATGAACGTGCTGGCCGAGGAAGGTCGCAAGAACAACATCCGCGTCAACATCATCTCGCCGACGGCGGCGACCCGCATGACGGAAGAGCTGCTGCCGCCGCAGGCGCTGCAGCTGATGAAGCCGAATGCGATCACGCCCGCGGTCGAATACATGCTGAGCGAGGACGCGCCGACCCGCACCATCATGGGTGCCGGCGCCGGCTCCTTCGCGGTGATCAAGATTCTGGAGAGCGAAGGCATCAACCTGCCGGAGTCCGAGTGGACCCCGGACGCGGTCGCCGCGCATTTCGCCGAGATCAGCGACATGTCGAAGGCCAGGGCGTTGCAGGGTGCGTTCGAGCAGACGCAGAAGTACGTCGCGCAGGCCGCGGCACGGGCAGGCATCAAGCTCTGAGGCTGTCATTCCGGGGCGCCCGGAGGGCGAGCCCGGAATCCATCCAGCCACAGAATCCGCCGCCCAATGGATTCCGGGCTCGCGCCCAAGCGGGCGCGCCCCGGAATGACAGGTCTCTTCCTGGCGCGAGAATCTGGCCTAAACTCCCGGCATGACATCACCTGACAACCATGTCGCCGTCATCGGGGCCGGTCCCGCCGGGCTGATGGCGGCGGAGGTGCTGGCGCTAGGCGGCGCCCGCGTCACCGTATACGACGCGATGCCGTCCGCGGGCCGAAAATTCCTGATGGCCGGACGGGGCGGGCTCAATCTCACCCACAGCGAGCCGCTGCCGCAGTTCATGGCGCGCTATCGTGGTGCGGCGCCAAAGCTGCAAGCGGCGATCGCGGCGTTTTCGCCGGACGCGCTACGCGCGTGGAGCGAGGCGCTGGGCGAGCCAACCTTCGTCGGCACCAGCGGGCGCGTGTTTCCGAAGGCGTTCAAGGCATCGCCATTGCTGCGTGCGTGGCTGCGGCGGCTCGATGCAGCCGGGGTGCGGTTCGCGTTTCGTCATCGCTGGACCGGCTGGGATGATGCGGGGCGGCTGCAGTTTCAAACACGCGACGGCGCGCCTGTCATCGCGGCCGATGCCACCGTGCTGGCACTCGGCGGCGCAAGCTGGCCGCGCCTGGGCTCCGACGGCGGCTGGACGAGAATTCTGGCCGACAAGGGCGTTTTGATCGCGACGCTACGGCCCGCGAACTGCGGCTTCACCGTCGCCTGGTCCGATGTCTTCCGCACGCGTTTCGAAGGCCAGCCGCTCAAGGGGATTGTGCTGACCTTTGGCGCGCACAGACTGCGCGGCGAGGCGATCATCACACAGGCGGGCATCGAGGGCGGGGCGATCTATGCGCTCTCGGCCGAACTGCGCGAGGCGATAGCTGCGAAGGGCGAGGCGGTGCTTCTCATCGCCTTGCGCTCCGATGTCGGTCACGCCGAGCTGGTCCGGCGGCTGTCGGCATCGCGCGGAAAGCAATCATTCTCGAACTTCCTGCGCAAGGCCGCGCAGCTTCCGCCCGTTGCGGTCGGGCTGTTGCAGGAAGCCACGATCGGTGCGGGCCAGTCGTTGTCGGCAATGCCGCCGGAACGGTTGGCGGAGCTCATCAACGATGTCCCGATCAAGCTCACCGGCGTCGCGCCCATCGCGCGCGCGATCTCTAGCGCCGGCGGCATTTCGTTCGACGAGCTCGACGCCGACTTCATGATCCGCAAGCTGCCGGGCGTGTTCGCCGCAGGTGAGATGATCGACTGGGAGGCGCCGACCGGCGGCTATCTGTTGCAGGCGTCGTTCGCGACGGGTGCCGCGGCGGGTAGGGGCGTGCTGGAGCGGCTGAAGCGGTCATAGAACGCCGCCGCCCCTTGAGGCCTCCGCTGCGCAGGAATGGCGGGACGATCCAAAGACCACCGTGCCTATGATGTCCCGGTCCGGGTCGTGATATCCGTGATCAGGCCTAGTACGCCGAAACTTGCTGCGACCACGCAGACCATCGGCCAGCCGCCGTAACTCCAGGCGAGGGATGCGGCGGCGGAGCCGATGCCGCCGCCGACGAAGAACAGGGCAACAAACAGGCCGTTGATGCGGCCGCGTGCTTCGGGACGCAGCAGGTTGACGGCGCGGCGGCCCAGCGTCTGGTCGGTGGTGATGCCGACGTCGAGCAGGACGGTGCCGAGACTCAGCACGGGCAGGGCGGCGTTGCGTGCTTCCAACACGCCGGCTAGTGCGCAGAGCGCGAGTGAGCCGATGATTAGCAGATGGGCCGCAAGGAACATTGGCCGTGCCCAGCCCCTGTCGCCCCAGCGTCCGGCGATTGGCGTTGCGGCGGCGCCAGCGACGCCAATCAGCGCGAACCCTGCAATTCCCTTGGCGTCGAGGGCGAACGGGGCATCCGGCAGGCGCAGCGCCACCGCGGACCAGAACGCAGTGAAGGAGGCCATGACCAGTGCCGCGGTCCAGGCGCGCACGCGCAACACCGGCTCCTCGAGAAGCAGCATTGGAAAGGAGCGCAGCAGTTCGCCGTAGCTCGGGTTCGCGACCGGCTGAAGCGTTGGCAGATAGCGTCCGAGCGCACCGGCAAGCAGCGCCATCAGGACGGCTGAAGCCAGGTAGTAGGCTCGCCAGGTCCAGAGATCGGCGATCAGGCTCGCGGCCGGGCGCGACAACAGGATACCGATCATCAATCCGCTCATCACCTCGCCGATGGCTTGGCCGCGGCGCTCGGGTGCCACCATGGACGCGACCAGCGGAACCATCATCTGGATCGCTGCGCAGGAGGCGCCGAGAGCAAACGTGGCAAGCATCAGCAGCAACGGCGTTGGTGCGAGCGCCGTCGCCAAGGCGGCAAGGATCGCGCAACCGAGCGTCCGCAGGATGAGGCGCCTGTTCTCGACGAGATCGACGAGCGGGACCAGCAGCAGGAGCCCGAGCGCATAGCCGAGCAGCGTCAGGGTGCTGACGAGGCCCGCCTGCCAGGGCGCCATGGCCAGCGAGCGGCCGATCAGGCCAACCAGGATTTGCGGCGCGAACAGGTTGGTGACGACCACCCCGGTGGTAATCGCACCGAGCCAGATCAGGGGACGCTCGGCGAGTTGTTTGGGAGATGCAAACTTGGAGGTTTCGGAGATGGTCATCGGGCCTCGCAGCAATGGTGCGGGGTCCTTTAAGCGGGCGGATCAATATGCTACAATTCAAATAAGACTATAAAGAATATGCGAGTTAGTTATGAATACCCATGACCTCGTTGCCTTCGTTGCCGTGGTGGAGACCGGGTCGATCGTCGCGGCGTCCGCCCGCCTCAATCTCACTCAGCCCGGCGTCACCCGGCGCATCCAGAATCTCGAGGAGATGCTGGGGGCACAACTTCTGGACCGGCTCTCCAAGCCGTTGAAGCCAACGGCCGCCGGCCATGAGGCGTATGAGCAGGGACGACGCCTGCTCCGAATGCTCGATGATCTCAAATCGGGCGTTGCGAATGACGGGGTGGTGCGCGGCGAGTTCAGGCTGGGCCTCACGCCGTTTTTGTCCGAGGCCGGGCTCACCACGCCGCTCGACGCCGTGCGTGCCGAATTCCCGGCTCTTGCCGTGCGGGTCGTCTCCGGCTGGTCGCCGCATCAGCTCGAACGCGTATGCCGCAACGAGCTCGATGCCGCCGCGATCTGCCTGCCCGACGGCGCCGTCCCACCCGCCGATCTCGTTGCCGATGATCTCGGTGCGCAGCCGGTGGTGTTCGTCGTCGCACGTGACGTGAAGATGCCGCGCTCCGTCGGCCTGGAGCGGCTATCGCAAATGTCCTGGGTGATCAACCAGGATGGCTGCGGATTTCGTGACACGCTGAAGCGGCGCTTTGATGCCGAACATCTGCCGTTCAACATTGCGGTCGAGGCGCTCGATAGCGAGCTTCGCCTGTCGCTGGTCGCACGCGGTCTCGGCGTTGGCTTGGTGACGCCGATCGCGTTGAGGCGGAGCGCGTTTCGCGACAAGCTCAAACCGGTCGCGGTGGAAGGCTTCAAACCCGCCGTGCGTGCATGGATCGTGCATCGTCCGCCGGCCGGCCGGCTCGCGCGTCCAGTCAAGCTGTTTCGCGAAGGGCTGGATCGGGAGCTGAAGGCGCTGATCGGCGCCTGAAGCGCGATGAGATTGGGATGAATCGTCATCGCGCTTTAGGTTATTGTTTGAGCATGATCTCCGCGCAAACGCGTTCCGCGTTTGTCGCGAGGGAAAACCGCTTTACGCTTTTCCGGATCATATTCTAGAGCGTTTCATTTTTTGATTGAAACGTATCCGGCATTAGCGAAGTAGTTGCTGCATTCTGCTGACATAATGCTTCTGACGAGATGCCCGATGTGGTCGCAGGCGTCGTCGATCGTGCGTTTCTG
>JAEYRD010000124.1 GCA_023435725.1 Pseudomonadota bacterium
TAGCGCAGGGGGTTGTCAAGCAGGCGCGCGCGCCGTCCCGCAACTTCTGAGTGCTGCGGTGCGGGAGGGGATATGGACATCGCCCTGCCCGCGCTGTCATGCCCCGCGAAGGCAGGGCATTTAGCACTACGTGTCGTCTATTGGTCTGCCTCAACCGGAGCCGCGGCGTACTGGATCACCCGCCCCAGTGCGCAATTGCGCACAAGGCGGGTGATGACACCTTCAATTTGGCGCGCAGCGCGCCCCGAACGCGCGCCGGCCTAAGACGCCCGCACTTGCCAGAACCGCAGCGTCCGCTGCGCGTTCTCTGGCGTCATACGGGCGAAATGGTCTTGTGCCCTTGCAAGGTCCGCCGGCTTCATCGCGCCGGTGGCAAAGCGGCTTTCGAGGACGGACGCGGTCGTTTCCCAGCTGAGTCGTGCCGCCTTGCACGGCACCAGCAGGCCGTCCTCGCGCAGGCTTTGCATCAGCGGGCGAATCACCTCGACTGTCGATCCGGACAGCGCTGCCAGGGCCGCGACGGTCTCCTCATAGCGTCGCTGCCTGGCGAAGCCGAACAGCGTCGCCTCACCGAGCTGGCCAGTAGCTCGGAGATGTGCGATGGCGCGTTTGGCGCCTTCGAAGTCGCGCACGCCTGACATCTCGCGTTCGACGCCGACAGTGACGGCAGCGATTGCGCTCTGGATTTCCTCGAACAGATGCGGCGGCGCGCGCGACAACAGGCGGGTGCGAACGGCATCCGTCGCCGAACGCAGCAACTGGCGGCGCTGCTCGGAGGGCAGGTCGACGCGGACGCCGACGCTCACGGCGAGTTCCGGATCGCTTTCGGCCTGCCCGACGATGACGGCAAATCCGTTGCCGGAAATGCGCGCGCCGGGGTTGGCCGCAAGCCGCCGGCTGACGCTGGGATAGTGCCGCGCCAGCAGCGCATCGGTGACGATCTCCTTCAGCCACCAGCGGCCGGCAACCGCGAGCAGATGCGGCTCACCCTTGGATGATGCGATCTTCACCAGCTCGCCATCGTCGAGGCGCGCGGATTCCTGCAGCACGGGGCCGGCGATGCGAATCTCGTCGTTGTTGGCGAGACGGCGGATTACCGATGGCGGGGCCTGGGCGATCGGCGCGAGCTGCGCGCTGATCTCGGCGAGCGCGACGCGCGCGCCTATGTCGGCGATGGCGCGCAGCTCGATGGTGCCGATCAGGCGCTCGAGCACGTCATCGAACAGTGCGATCTGCTCGTCGCTGAAGCTGCCTGCGGAGGAGAGGAACAGGTCGGTGACGCGCCGGGCCGTTTCCAGGCCTTTTTCCGCCGAGCCCATCCGAATCGCGGATTCGACCTCGTCGATGATCGATAGCTTGGCGTTCAACATGACGCGTGCTCGTCCTGAGCGGAGTGATGGAAGCTTGTTCTAAGCAACCGTCATCATTAGAGGCGAGCACTGAACGTTTCGTAAACCATGGCCCTGAGCGTGTTGAGATCTGGTTGTCGCCACGAAGGCGGTGGACTCCCTCTCCCGCTTGCGGGAGAGGTTAAGCGGACACGCGCCGCTATTCTCCGTTCCAGCCGCAGGCGCGGAGGCGCTCGTGCATGTGGGGTGGGGCCGGCGCGACCACGCGGACCGGCTCCTTGTTCCGGGAGATCGGCACCACGATCTCGCGGGAATGCAGGTGCAGCCGCGGCTCGCCGAAGCGCGGGCCGTTGCCGTAAATGTTATCGCCGAAGATCGGCCAGCCGGTCGCGGCCGAATGCACCCGCAATTGGTGGGTCCGGCCGGTCACCGGTTCCATGGCGAGCCAGGTCAGGCCGTCGCCCCGGCCCATCACCTTCCAGTTCGTGACCGCCTTCTGGCCCTCGGGATCGGGCTTCTGCCACCAGCCACGTTCGGCGTTGAGCCGGCCGAGCGGCATGTCGATGGTGCCTTCGTCCTTGGTGGGGCCGCCCTCGACCACGGTCCAGTAGGTCTTGCCGATCTTGCCATGCTTGAACAGCAGGCCGAGCGAGGCCGTCGCTTTCCGATGGCGGCCGAGCACGAGACAACCGGAGGTGTCCTTGTCCAGCCGGTGGGCCAGCACCGGCGGCCGCGGCAGGCCGAAGCGGAGCGCGTCGAACGAGGCCTCGAGATTCGCCCCGCCCTTGGGACCGCGATGCACGGGCAGGCCGGCCGGCTTGTCGATGACCAGCATCAGCCCGTCGCGATGGAGCACGCGCGCCAGGATCTCGTCGGCGGTCAATTCGGGAACATCGAGCAATTGCAAGACTTTCGTTTACGGGCCGGAACGGCTAACACACCAGTGCGGTGGATTTGGCATGCGCTCAGCGGCTGCCGCGAAATGCGAAGCGAATGCCAAATCCAGGGCCGCACTGGCAACCATATTTTCTCGTGCCGCTCTTCGATTTGAAGTTCCTAACCGGACTTGCGGCAAGAGAGTAGGAACTTCAAATCGTCGGCACGAGCATCATGAACGATACCACGTCAGATCCCCCCAAGCTGAGTTGGTGGCGCCGCCTGTCCAACGGGCTGAAGCGCACCTCGTCCTCGCTCGGGACCGCGGTCGCCGATCTCGTCACCAAGCGCAAGCTCGACCGTGCCATGCTCGACGACATCGAGGACGTGCTGCTGCGCGCCGATCTCGGCACCGAGGTCGCGGTGCGGATTGCAGATGCCGTCGGCACGGGGCGTTATGACAAGGCGATCTCGCCGGACGAGGTCAAGGACGTGGTCGCGACCGAGGTCGAGAAGGTGCTGGCGCCGGTCGCCAGACCGCTCGAGATCGATGCCGGCAGGAAGCCATTCGTCATTCTCGTTGTCGGCGTCAACGGTTCCGGCAAGACCACCACCATCGGCAAGCTCTCGCAAAAGTTCGCATCCGAAGGCCGCAAGGTGATGCTGGCCGCCGGCGACACCTTTCGCGCGGCAGCCATCGAGCAGCTCAAGGTCTGGGGCGAGCGCACCAGGACTCCGGTCATTGCCGGGGCGCAGGGATCGGATTCGGCCAGCCTCGCCTTCAGCGCGCTGACGGCGGCGAAGGAGCAGAACGTCGACGTGCTCCTGATCGACACCGCCGGGCGGCTGCAGAACAAGTCGGAGCTGATGAACGAGCTCGAAAAGGTCGTGCGCGTCATCCGCAAGGTGGACGACACTGCGCCGCATGCCGTCTTGCTGGTGCTTGATGCTACCGTCGGCCAGAACGCACTGTCGCAGGTCGAGGCGTTCCATCGCACGGCGGGGGTCACCGGCCTCGTGATGACCAAGCTCGACGGCACCGCGCGCGGCGGCATCCTGGTGGCGCTCGCGGAGAAATTCAAACTGCCGGTGCATTTCATCGGCGTCGGCGAAGGCGTCGACGATCTCGCGCCGTTCACCGCGCGCGATTTCGCCCGTGCGATTGCCGGAATCGAAAGCTGAGAATGGACAAGACCCAGCCGCATCCGCTGTTCAAGCTGGCGACCGAGCTCGGCCCGCTGCTCGTATTCTTCTTCGTGAACGCGAAGTTCAATTTGTTCGCCGCGACCGGCGCCTTCATGGTTGCGATCGTGGCGGCGATGGCCGCGTCCTACGTGGTGACGCGCCACGTCCCAATCATGGCCATAGTGACAGGCGTGATCGTGCTGGTGTTCGGCACGCTGACGCTGGTGCTGCACGACGAGACCTTCATCAAGGTCAAGCCGACCATCATCTACGGCCTGTTCGCGGCGATCCTCGGCGGCGGTCTGTTGTTCGGCCGTTCCTTCATCGCCGTCATGTTCGACCAGATGTTCAACCTGACGCCGCAGGGCTGGCGCATCCTCACGCTGCGCTGGGCGCTGTTCTTCGCCGGCATGGCAGTGCTGAACGAGATCGTCTGGCGCACCCAGAGCACGGACTTCTGGGTGAACTTCAAGGTGTTCGGCGTGACGCCGCTGACCATGATCTTCGCCATCGCCCAGATGCCGCTGACCAAGCGCTATCACATCGAGCCGGTGTCGCTGGAGACGAGCGAGGCCGAGGCTGGGGACGTGAGGAAGGGGTAGGCCGCTATCTCAGCTCGTCATTGCGAGCGAAGCGAAGCAATCCAGAATGTCTCCACGGAGAAAGTCTGGATTGCTTCGTCGCTCCGCTCCTCGCAATGACAGCGACGGCGTCAGCCTCCCGCCTTCAACGCCTTCTCCATTTGCGGCAGCAGCACCGTTCGCAGATTGTCCGGTGTGATCGGCCCGACCAGCTTGTACACGATGGTGCCCTCGCGGCCGACGACGAAGGTCTCGGGCACGCCGTAGACGCCCCATTCGATCGAAGCGCGGCCGTTGGCATCCACGCCGACGCGGCCGAACGGGTTGCCGTAGCGGCCGAGGAAGCGCCGCGCGTTGTCGGGCGCGTCCTTGTAATTGATGCCGACGAGCTGGAAGCGCGTGTCCTTGGCGAGCTCGGTCAGCAGCGGCGCCTCGTCATGGCACGGCACGCACCAGGACGCCCAGACGTTGACGAGACTCACCTTGCCCTTGAAGGCGGCGGGATCGAGTCCGGGAACCTGCACGTTGTCAGCCTGCAATCCGTCGAGCGGCGGCAGCGTGGTCTGCGGTGCCGGCCGTCCGATCAGCGCGGAAGGAATCCGCGAGGGATCGCCGCTGCCGAGCCGGAACCAGAACAGCAGTGCCAGCCCTATGAAGGCGATCAGCGGCAGCACCATCAGGAAGGTGCGGCGCTGCGGCGTTGCGGAGGTCGATTGATCGCTCATGTGATCGTTCTTGTGATCGTTCTTGGCGTATCCATCGCGCTGCGGCCCGAGCGGCGAGTGACGCCGCTGCGCTCGAGGTCGCGCAGGCGCCGGGTCTGGTTGCGATAGTCGAGCACGATCCAGCCGATCAGGATCGCGACCACGATGGCCGCGGCTGCGTAGGACGTCACGATGAAGGACGTGTAAGGACCAAGTGACATCGTCATGCGGCCCCAACTTCTTTCGACGCGTTTGAACCGGCGCCCGCTTCGCTCGAGAACGCCATGCGGCTCGCCTGCATCATCTGCAGGGAGCGGACACGGCGCCGCAGGATCTCGTTGCGCATCGCCGCCAGGTGCAGCGTGACGAACAGCAGCGTGAACGCGACCGCCATCAGCAGCAGCGGGATCAGGAACGATTTGTCGAGCGTCGAGCCGCCCATGCGCATCACCGAGGCCGGCTGGTGCAGCGTGTTCCACCAGTCGACGGAGAACTTGATGATGGGAAGGTTGATCGCACCGACCAGTGTGAGCACGGCGGCGGCGCGCGCCGCGCGGGAGGGATCGTCGACTGCGCGCCACAGCGCCATCAGGCCGAGATACATCAGGAACAGAATCAGCACCGAGGTCAGCCGCGCGTCCCATTCCCAATAGGTGCCCCACATCGGCCGGCCCCACAGCGATCCCGTCAGCAGCGCGAGGAAGGTGAAGGCGGCGCCGATCGGTGCGGCCGCTTTCGCGGCGACGTCGGCGAGCGGGTGCCGCCACACCAGCGTGCCGAGCGAAGCGACGCTCATCACGCCCCACACGAACATCGACAGCCAGGCGTTGGGCACGTGGATGAACATGATCTTCACGGTCGCGCCCTGCTGATAGTCGTCGGGCGCGTAGGCGGACTGATACAGGCCGATCGTGAGCAGGATGACGGTTGCGGCCGCAAGCCACGGCAGCACCCGCGCCGAGAGCGCGAGGAACCGTGTCGGGTTGGCGAGGTCGATCAGCGTCATGGTATTCTGATAATCACCGGTGGTCGCTCAGGCAATCAGCACGAAAGTCCGTAGCGAAAATTGATCGGGGTCAAGCTCAGTCTAACCCGTGCCGCAGGCTCGCCGCGGCCGCGAAAGGGCCGATCACGAGGCTGACCAGCGACAACGCGCAGAGGATCGAGAACGGCGCGCCGAATGTCATCGGACCGACGATCACGGCCTGCGAGGCCGCGACCCCGAAGATCAGCACCGGGATCGACAGCGGCAGCACCAGCACCGCCATCAACAGTCCGCCGCGGTGCAGGGTCACCGCCAGCGCCGCGCCGATCATGCCGGTGAAGGTCAGGGCGGGGGTGCCGGCCAAAAGCGTCAGCGCCACCGCGCCGGTTGCGACCATGTCGAGGTTGAGCAGCAGGCCCAGCACGGGGGTTGCGACAATCAGCGGCAGGCCCGCGGCCAGCCAATGCGCCAGCGCCTTGGCGGCGCAGGCGAGTTCCAGCGGCGTCCGGCTCATCGTGATCAGGTCGAGCGAGCCGTCTTCATGGTCGGCCATGAACAGCCGGTCCAGCGTGAGCAGGGTGGCCAGCAGAGCGCCGAGCCACAGGATTGCCGGCCCGAGCCGCGACAGCAGCGCCAGGTCCGGTCCCACCGCGAACGGCATCAGCACCACGACCGTCAGGAAGAACAGCACGCCGATCAGCGCCCCGCCGCCGACGCGGAGCGCGATCCTGATGTCCCGGCGAATGAGGGCGGAAAGCGCGGTCATGCGATGCTCCCATCGTGCCACAAGCGCAATGCGCCCCCTCCCCCGCTTGCGGGGGAGGGCTGGGGAGAGGGTGTCTCGACAACGAAGACGCCCCCAGAGGAGAGAACCCTCACCCGGCGCCATAGCCGATGCAAAGCATCGGCGTTTTTAAGGAACGGCGGCCGAGGGCCGCCTATGCCGGCCTCTCCCGCAAGCTGGAGAGGCGAGGGAGCCCGTGGCGACGCCTGCCTCCCGCAGGCAGGGAGAGGGGAGGGAACGGAGAAGGCGAGGCCTAGCCGCTCGAAAAACTGAGGGTCCGTGAATCTCACGCCGCGCTCCCGATTCGCAATTCCCGCGATTCGACGCCGAGTGGGGCGTGGGTGGCGGCGATGATCAGGCCGCCGCGCGCCAGATGATCGCGCATCAGGCCGCCGAACATGTCCTGGCCGGCGACGTCCAGCGCCGTGGTCGGCTCGTCCAGGAGCCAGACCGGCCGGCGGACCGTCAGCAGCCGAGCCAGCGACAGGCGGCGGCGCTGGCCGGCGGACAGGAAAGCTGCGGGCAGATGGGTGGCGTGGTCGAGGCCGACGTTTGCGAGGCTTTGCGCGGCGTCGCAGCGCTCGCCGCCGAGAAAATCAGCCCAGAATGACAGATTCTCCGCCACGCTCAGTGCCGGCTTCAGGGCGTCGCGATGGCCGAGATAGTGGCACTGCTCCGGCAGCGTCAGTTCGGCATCGCCCCCATCCAGCGCGATCTTGCCGCCGGCCGGAATGAGCAGGCCCGCGATCAGGCGCAGCAGCGAGGTCTTGCCCGATCCATTGCGGCCCACGACCGCCACCGCTTCGCCGGAGACGGCCGCGAAATCGAGCCCCGCGAACACCTCGCGGCCGCCCCGGACGCATCTGACCTCGCTGCCGTACAGCCGCATCTCGCCTTGTTTCAACCCGATCACAACCAGGCCTCAGGAAATCTTGGGGTAGCGCATGGGAATTTTTGGCTCGCGGATTGCTGCGGCACGTTTGTGGCTGTGGCGGCGCGGTTAGAAAGCTTCTATAAGCCCGGAACTACTTGATGCAGCAACTCAACCTGCCCCTGCAAGCGACCCAGCCGGATTCGCTGACGGTGTTAAAATACCCCTTGCCGGGTATAACTAACAATTGGGATTTCCTACATGACCTCGCTCGACAGCTTCAAATGCAAAAAGACCCTCAAGGTCGGCGCCAAGACCTATGTCTATTACAGCCTGCCCACGGCCGAGAAGAATGGTCTGAAGGGAATTTCGAAACTTCCCTATTCGATGAAGGTCCTGCTCGAGAACCTCCTCCGCAACGAGGACGGCCGCTCGGTTAAGAAGGAGGACATCGTCGCGGTGTCGAAGTGGCTGCGCAAGAAGTCGCTGGAGCATGAGATCGCGTTCCGCCCGGCGCGCGTCCTGATGCAGGACTTCACCGGTGTGCCGGCGGTGGTCGACCTCGCCGCGATGCGCAACGCGATGCAGAAGCTCGGCGGCGATGCCGAAAAGATCAATCCGCTGGTACCTGTCGACCTCGTCATCGACCACTCCGTGATCGTGAACTTCTTCGGCGACAACAAGGCCTTCGCCAAGAACGTCACCGAGGAATACAAGCAGAACCAGGAGCGCTACGAGTTCCTGAAGTGGGGCCAGAAGGCGTTCTCGAACTTCTCGGTCGTGCCGCCCGGCACCGGCATCTGCCACCAGGTCAATCTCGAATATCTCTCCCAGACGGTCTGGACCAAGAAGGAGAAGATGACGGTCGGCAAGAAGACCGGCACCTTCGAGGTCGCCTATCCCGACTCGCTCGTCGGCACCGACTCCCACACCACCATGGTCAACGGTCTCGCCGTGCTCGGCTGGGGCGTCGGCGGCATCGAGGCGGAAGCCTGCATGCTCGGCCAGCCGCTGTCGATGCTGTTGCCCAACGTCGTCGGCTTCAAGCTCAAGGGCGCGATGAAGGAAGGCGTCACTGCGACCGACCTCGTGCTCACCGTCACGCAGATGCTGCGCAAGCTCGGCGTGGTCGGCAAGTTCGTCGAGTTCTTCGGCCCCGGCCTCGACAATCTCTCCGTCGCCGACAAGGCCACGATCGCCAACATGGCTCCCGAATATGGTGCGACCTGCGGCTTCTTCCCGGTCGATGCTGCCGCGATCGATTATCTCAAGACCTCCGGCCGCGCCCCGGCGCGCGTCGCGCTGGTGCAGGCCTATGCGAAGGCGCAAGGGCTGTTCCGCACCGCCAAGTCGGCCGATCCGGTGTTCACGGAAACGCTGACGCTCGACCTCGCCGACGTCGTTCCCTCGATGGCCGGTCCGAAGCGTCCCGAAGGCCGTATCGCGCTGCCGTCGGTGGCTGAAGGCTTCTCGCTCGCGCTCAGCAGCGAGTATAAGAAGGCCGAAGAGCCCGAGAAGCGCTTTGCCGTCGAGGGCAAGAAGTTCGACCTCGGCCATGGCGACGTCGTGATTGCCGCCATTACGTCCTGCACCAATACCTCGAACCCGAGCGTGCTGATCGGTGCCGGTCTCCTGGCGCGCAACGCCGCCGCGAAGGGCCTCAAGGCCAAGCCTTGGGTGAAGACCTCGCTCGCGCCGGGCAGCCAGGTGGTCGCGGGCTATCTCGCCGATTCCGGTCTGCAGAAGGATCTCGACAAGGTTGGCTTCAATCTGGTCGGCTTCGGCTGCACCACCTGCATCGGCAATTCCGGCCCGTTGCCGGAGGAGATCTCGAAGTCGATCAACGACAACGGCATCGTCGCGGCCGCCGTGCTCTCCGGTAACCGCAACTTCGAAGGCCGCGTCTCGCCGGACGTGCAGGCGAACTATCTGGCCTCGCCGCCGCTGGTCGTCGCCCACGCGCTCGCGGGCAGCGTGACCAAGAACCTCGCCGTCGAGCCGCTCGGCGAAGGCAAGGACGGCAAGCCGGTGTACCTGAAGGACATCTGGCCGACGACGAAGGAGATCAACGCCTTCATGAAGAAGTTCGTGACCGCGTCGATCTTCAAGAAGAAGTACGCCGACGTGTTCAAGGGCGACACCAACTGGCGCAAGATCAAGACGGTCGAGAGCGAGACCTATCGCTGGAACATGAGCTCGACCTATGTGCAGAACCCGCCCTACTTCGACGGCATGAAGAAGGAGCCGGAGCCGGTCACCGATATCGTCGAGGCGCGCATCCTCGCGATGTTCGGCGACAAGATCACCACCGACCACATCTCGCCGGCCGGTTCGATCAAGCTCACCTCGCCCGCGGGCAAGTATCTCAGCGAGCACCAGGTCCGTCCGGCCGACTTCAACCAGTACGGCACGCGGCGCGGCAACCATGAAGTCATGATGCGCGGCACCTTCGCCAACATCCGCATCAAGAACTTCATGCTCAAGGGCGCCGACGGCAACATTCCGGAAGGCGGTCTCACCAAGCACTGGCCCGACGGCGAGCAGATGTCGATCTACGACGCCGCGATGAAGTATCAGCAGGAGCAGGTGCCGCTGGTCGTGTTCGCCGGCGCCGAATACGGCAACGGCTCCTCGCGCGACTGGGCTGCGAAGGGCACGCGTCTGCTCGGCGTGCGCGCGGTGATCTGCCAGAGCTTCGAGCGCATCCATCGTTCGAACCTCGTCGGCATGGGCGTGCTGCCGCTGACCTTCGAGGAAGGCACCTCGTGGTCCTCGCTCGGTCTGAAGGGCGACGAGAAGGTCACGCTGCGCGGTCTCGTCGGCGATCTGAAGCCGCGTCAGAAGCTGACTGCGGAGATCGTCTCCGGCGACGGTTCGTTGCAGCGCGTTTCGCTGCTTTGCCGCATCGATACGCTGGACGAGCTCGACTACTACCGCAATGGCGGCATCCTGCACTATGTGCTGCGCAAGCTCGCGGCCTAAGCGCGGATTTGTGAACGGTGGCTCACTCCGAAGTGAGTAGAAGGTTAAACGAAGGCGGCCTATCAAAAGGCCGCCTTCGTACGTTTGCGGCATGCTTCAGGTGGGCCCGCCCGGCGGAAAACTCCGCCAAGGACGGTTGAATGTGCCGCGCCCCCGTAAGACTACGGTGACCATCAGGCGCTAAGCTTCCCCCAACGAGTGACGATGTGTGACGTTCGACATGACTGGAATGATGGCTTCTAATCTGGTTTCGCGCTGGTCCGGTGCATTGTGGTCGGGAGCGCTCGGCATCTGTGCCATCGTCGCCATCATCCGTCCTGCGCATGCAGAACCCCGCGCCGTTGTCGAATTGTTTACCTCGCAGGGCTGCTCGTCCTGCCCGCCCGCCGACAAGATCATTGGCGATCTTTCCAGCGATCCTTCGATCATCGCGCTGAGCATGCCGATCGATTATTGGGACTATCTCGGCTGGAAGGACACGCTGGCGGATTCGCGCTTCTCGGCGCGGCAGAAGGCGTATTCACGCATGCGCGGCGACCGCGAGGTCTATACGCCGCAGGTCGTGGTCAACGGCTCCGCGCACGTCATCGGCAGCGATCGCGCCGGCATCGAGAATGCGATCGGCAAAACCGACAAGAGCACCGGCGCGATGAGTGTGCCGGTGACGATGTCGCTCTCGGGCAAGCAGATCAATGTCTCGGTGGCCGAGAGCAAGGAGCCGGCGGCCACGCATGGTGAAGTCTGGATCTGCTCGATCGCCAAGTCGGTGCCGATCTCGATCGGGCGTGGCGAAAATCGCGGGCAGCAGATCACCTATCACAACGTGGTGCGCAATTTGCTCAAGGTCGGCGATTGGAACGGGCATCCGGAAAGCTGGACGGTGCCGATCGAGAACCTCACGCGCGACGGCGTGGACGGCGCGGTGGTCTATGTCCAGGACGGCAGCCGCGACAAACCCGGCCCGATGCTGGGCGCGGCGTACACGGCGCTGCACTGATCTTTCAGAATTTCTGCTAGGCTCCGGCTCCCAATCCTCATGGTGAGGAGCGCGCTCTTGCGCGCGTCTCGAATCAGGCCCGGCTGAAGCAACTCGGCCTCGATCCTTCGAGACGCCTGTTTCGCAGGCTGCTCAGGATGAGACGAGAGAGTGTGTGCGGAGCGAGAAGAAGTTCGTCGCCACAGAAGCACCCGACACAAACAAAAAGGACCAACTCGCGTTGGCCCTCTCCTTGCGGTGCGTACAGACCCGATCCCATCGACCCCGGGGGGCTGGGGGCTGAGGAATCCGGAACCGAAAGGACCGGGTCAACGCAGAATCACTTATCTCAAGTGGGCACGGCAGGCGGTTGGCGGAAGTGGGGCAGCAATAAGATTCGCCTAACGATCCCGTTACCCGTCTTTTTGCGGGCATGTGGCGGATTCGCACGGCGCCGGGGTATTCATTGAGCGCCCCTTGCGGTGAGGCGCAGTCGGCGCGATCATGTCAATGACGTGACGATCCCGAACCGAAGGCCGCATTAGCGCAACATGGGTTCAGTTTTCGGAACAAGGACCGTCATGCAGACGACCAGGAGGCGCTCCATGAGCTTGATTTCGGAGGA
>JAEYRD010000154.1 GCA_023435725.1 Pseudomonadota bacterium
CCGGCCGCGTCACCAACATCACCGACTACGGTGCGTTCGTCGAGCTCGAGCCGGGCATCGAAGGCCTGATCCACGTCTCCGAGATGTCGTGGACCAAGAAGAACATGCACCCCGGCAAGATCGTCTCGACCTCGCAGGAAGTCGAAGTGCAGGTGCTGGAAGTCGATTCCGTCAAGCGCCGCATCTCGCTCGGCCTCAAGCAGACCATGCGCAACCCCTGGGAGGTCTTCGTCGAAGGTCACCCGACCGGTTCGGTGGTCGAGGGCGAGGTCAAGAACAAGACCGAGTTCGGTCTGTTCCTGGGTCTCGAGGGCGACGTCGACGGCATGGTCCATCTCTCCGATCTCGACTGGAAGCTTCCGGGCGAGCAGGTGATCGACAACTACAAGAAAGGCGACATGGTGAAGGCCGTGGTGCTCGATGTGGACGTCGAGAAGGAGCGTATCTCGCTCGGCATCAAGCAGCTCGAAGGCGACCCCTTCGCCGAGCCGGGCGATGTCAAGAAGGGCGCGGTCGTGACCTGCGAAGTGCTCGAAGTGAAGGAAAGCGGCATCGAGGTGAAGATCTCCGGTACCGACTTCTCGACCTTCATCAAGCGCTCGGAGCTCGCGCGTGACCGCAACGACCAGCGCGCCGAACGCTTTGCCGTCGGCGAGAAGGTCGATGCCCGCGTGATCCAGTTCGACAAGAAGGCCCGCAAGGTCCAGGTGTCGATCAAGGCGCTCGAAGTCGCTGAAGAGAAGGAAGCCATCGCGCAGTACGGCTCCTCCGATTCGGGCGCGACGCTCGGCGACATCCTCGGCACCGCGCTCAAGAACCGCGACAGCAAGTAAGCGAAACGTTCGTTTCGCTGCCATCAAAGCCCCGGCTCACGCCGGGGCTTTTTTGTTGCCGCGTTTATAGCCTGGATGGAGCGCAGCGGAATCCGGGACGTTGCCACGATTGAGGAGTCCCGGATTGCGCTGTGCTCCATTGGGGCGACGCGGCGGCCAGCCTTGTTGTCTTCAAATTGCGCCGCAATTGATGTATCCAGATAAGCCAATGGTCACGCTGTGACGGCACAACGCGCCTGGCCTTTCATTTGGAGATATTTCGATGTCGATCGATTCGGACATCATCGTCGATCGCCGCAGGATCCGGCGCAAGCTGACGTTCTGGCGCGTGATGGCTGCGCTGATCGCGATCGGGGCGATCACGAGCTTCGCGCTGATCGCGACACCCGGTGCGCGCGGCACGTTCGTATCCGCCGGCTCGATCGCGCGGGTCCATATCGATGGGTTGATCCGCAGCGACTCCGAGCGCACACAGGCGCTGGAGCGGCTGGAGAGCTCGCAGGCCGCCGCGGTCATCGTTCACATCAACTCGCCGGGCGGCACCACCGCCGGCTCCGAGCAGCTCTACGATTCGTTGACGCGGCTGAAGGCCAAGAAGCCGCTCGTCGTCGTGGTCGAGGGCCTCGCCGCGTCCGGCGGCTACATCACTGCGATCGCGAGCGACCACATCATCGCCCAGCAGAGCTCGCTGGTCGGTTCGATCGGCGTGCTGTTCCAGTTTCCGAACGTGGCGGAGCTTCTGAAGACCATCGGCGTCAAGGTCGAGGAGGTGAAGTCCACGCCCCTGAAGGCTGCACCCAACGGTTTTGAGCCGACCAGCCCCGAGGCGCGGGCTGCGCTCGATGCGCTCGTGAAGGATTCCTACGCCTGGTTCAAGGGACTGGTGAGGGAACGGCGTGGCATGGACGACACGCAGCTGGAAAAAGTCGCCGATGGCCGTGTCTTCACCGGGCGCCAGGCGATCGATCTCAAGCTGATCGATCAGCTCGGCGACGAGAAGACGGCGGTGACCTGGCTGGTCGAGCAGAAGGGCGTCAAGAAGGGCCTCACCGTCCGTGATTTCAGGCTCCAGCCGCGGTTTGGCGATCTGCCGTTCCTCAGGACGGCTGCTGCCGTGACGCTGGAAGCGCTTGGTTTAGGCTCGATTGCACATCAGATCGGGCAGTCCGGCGTTGCGCAGGCGGTCGACCGGTTCGGAATGGACGGAATGCTGGCCTTGTGGCAGCCGGCGGCGTCAAATTGAGCGGACCGGGCGAGCCCTCCGAGGCTTTTCCCGTCTGACGGGTACGGGGGGCAGTCCGCTTTTTCGGCATTTGTCACGTATTTTCACGACGCTCAACCTTGATTTAGCGTCTTGACAGATCACGGTATTTTCACGGAAATGGTCATCCGCACGCTCCCGGGTCCTATCTCTCGATGATCAAATCCGAACTTGTTCAGCGTATCGCCGAGCACAACCCGCATCTGTACCAGCGGGATGTCGAGAACATTGTGAATGCGATTCTCGAAGAGATCGTAGCGGCTCTCGCGCGCGGTGATCGCGTCGAGTTGCGCGGCTTCGGTGCCTTCTCGGTGAAGCATCGCCCAGCGCGCGCTGGCCGCAATCCGCGCACCGGCGCTCATGTACCGGTCGACCAGAAGAGTGTTCCATTCTTCAAGACCGGCAAGGAAATGCGCGAGCGGCTGAACCGCGACCATCCGGATCCCGGCGCGGCTGACTGAGGCCATCGTCACGGTTTTCCGTGGTCGCTTGAGATGCGGCCGGAAGCTTGATTCAAGGCGAGCGAAGCGAGATGCGAAAGTTCCTGACCGCGCTGATCGTGATTCCGCTGGGCCTGATCCTGGTGACCTTCGCTGTCGCCAACCACCATTTCGTCACGGTCTCCTTCGACCCCTTCCTGGCGGACGACCCGGCATTGTCGATCACGCTGCCGCTGTTCCTGCTCCTGATCCTGGTGGCCGCGCTCGGTGTCCTGGCCGGCGGTTGCGCCGTCTGGCTCGGGCAGCGGCACTGGCGGCGCGCCGCGCGCCGGAATGATGCGGCGGCACGCGCTGCCCGGGGCGAATTGGCCGATTTGCGGGCCCAAATGGCCCCAGCGAAGCCCGAGGCCCAGCGTCTCCCCGCCCCCTCCGGGGTGGGCCTTTACGGGCCCATCGGGCGAGACAAGCAGCGCGCGACGTTGTAGAAGCGGCCGCAATCGAAAACCCCGTTTTCCCGCCGCGCGCCCGCGGCTTCTACCTGCTTTGAGACCATGACCCTGCTCGTCAAAATCTGCGGCCTGTCCACGCGCGAGACGCTCGAGGTAGCGCTCGATGCGGGCGCCGACATGGTGGGGTTCGTGTTCTTTCCCCCGTCGCCGCGGCATCTGTCGCTGGAGGCGGGGCGCGACCTCGGCCGCCAGGTGAAGCGCCGCGCGCTCAAGGTCGCGCTCACCGTCGATGCCGACGATGCCACGCTCGACAACATCATGGACGCGCTTTCGCCGGATATTCTTCAGCTTCATGGCAAGGAGAGCGTGGCGCGGCTGCGCGACATCAAGCAGCGGTTCAGCCGCCCGGTGATGAAGGCGGTGCCGGTTGCAGCTGCCGCCGATCTCGACGTGCTGCCCGGCTATGCCGCGGTTGCCGACCGCATCCTGTTTGATGCGCGCGCGCCGAAGGACGCAACGCGGCCCGGCGGCTTAGGGGCACCCTTCGACTGGCACCTGCTCGAGAATCTCGATCTGAAGCTGCCCTACATGGTTTCGGGCGGGCTTCACGCCGACAACGTTGCCGAGGCCCTCCGCGTCACCCGCGCCGGCGGCGTCGACGTGTCCTCCGGTGTCGAGAGCGCCTCCGGGATCAAGGATCCCGAGATGATCAAGGCCTTTATTCGCGCCGCGCGCGCTAGCCAAGAGTTGAGCGTACGATGAACATCGCCAAACCCAATTCCTACCGCAGTGGTCCCGACGAGCGCGGCCATTTCGGCATCTTCGGCGGACGGTTCGTCGCCGAAACCCTGATGCCGCTGATCCTCGATCTGGAGAAGGCCTACACCGCGGCCAAGGCCGATCCGGCGTTCCAGGCCGAGATGAACGGCTATCTCAAGAACTATGTCGGCCGGCCCTCGCCGCTCTATTTCGCCGAGCGTCTCACCGAGCATCTCGGCGGCGCCAAGATCTACCTCAAGCGCGAAGAGCTCAACCACACCGGTTCGCACAAGGTGAACAACGTGCTCGGCCAGATCATGCTGGCGCGGCGCATGGGCAAGAAGCGCATCATCGCCGAGACCGGCGCCGGCCAGCATGGTGTTGCCACCGCGACGCTATGCGCGCGCTTCGGCCTCGAATGCGTGGTCTATATGGGCGCCGTCGACGTCGAGCGGCAGCAGCCCAACGTCATCCGCATGGAGATGCTGGGCGCAAAAGTCTTTCCGGTGCAGTCGGGTACACGCACGCTGAAGGACGCCATGAACGAGGCGCTGCGCGACTGGGTCACCAACGTGCACAACACGTTCTACTGCATCGGCACGGTGGCGGGTCCGCATCCCTATCCGACGCTGGTGCGCGACTTCCAGTCGATCATCGGCAACGAGACCAAGGCGCAGATGCAGGAGGTCGAAGGCCGCCTGCCGGATTCGCTCGTCGCCTGCATCGGCGGCGGCTCGAACGCGATGGGCCTGTTCCATCCGTTCCTCGACGACCCCTCGGTCGAAATTTTCGGCGTCGAAGCCGCGGGGCACGGGCTGACGCAGCTGCATGCGGCGTCGATCGCGGGTGGTCGTCCCGGCGTGCTGCACGGCAATCGTACCTATCTCTTGATGGACGCGGACGGCCAGATCCAGGACGCGCATTCGATCTCGGCCGGCCTCGATTATCCCGGCATCGGCCCCGAGCATTCCTGGCTGCACGAGGTCGGCCGCGTGAACTATCTCTCCGCGACCGATGACGAGGCGCTTGCCGCGTTCCAGCTGCTCTCGAAGCTCGAAGGCATCATTCCAGCGCTTGAGCCCGCGCATGCCATCGCCAAGGTGATGGAGCTCGCGCCGAAGCGGCCGAAAGATCACCTGATGGTCGTCAATCTCTCCGGCCGCGGCGACAAGGACGTCCCGCAGGTCGGCGACATCCTGAAGGGCAAGAACAAGTGAGGCTGGCGTCACGCTTCCTTCACCTCTCCCCGGAGGGGAGAGGTATAGCACAGCGACAGCCGAACCATGACCACGCGTATCGACACCCGTTTTGCCGAGCTGAAGAAAGCGGGCCGCTCGGCCTTCGTCACCTTCGTGATGGCCGGCGATCCCGATCCGGCGACGTCGCTCGAGATCATCAAGGCGTTGCCGAAGGCGGGCGCTGACGTGATCGAGCTCGGCATGCCGTTCACGGATCCGATGGCCGACGGCCCGTCGATCCAGGCGGCGGGCCTGCGCGCGCTCAAGGCCGGCATGACGCTGAAGAAGACGCTGGAGCTCGTGCGCGGCTTCCGCAAGGACGACGACGCGACGCCGATCGTACTGATGGGCTACTACAACCCGATCTACATCTACGGCGTCGACAAGTTCCTGGTCGATGCGAAGGCCGCCGGCGTCGATGGCCTGATCATCGTCGACCTGCCGCCGGAAGAGGACGACGAGCTCTGCCTGCCCGCAATGAAGGCCGGCCTCAACTTCATTCGTCTGGCAACGCCGACAACCGACGACAAGCGCCTGCCGGCCGTGCTCGCCAACACGTCGGGCTTCGTCTACTACGTCGCCATCACCGGCATCACGGGTGCGGCGGCTGCGGACGCCACTGCCGTGAGCGCGGCGGTTACCCGCATCAAGCGACACACCACGCTGCCGGTCTGCGTCGGCTTCGGCATCCGCACGCCGGAGAACGCCCGCGCCATCGCTTCCCATGCCAACGGCGCTGTGGTCGGCACTGCGCTGGTCGATGCCCTCAAGAATAGCCTCGATGCGGAAGGACGGGCCACCGGCAAGACCGTTAACGCCGTCGCGGAATTGACGGTGTCCCTGGCCCAGGGCGTCCGGGGCGCACAACAGGCGGCGGAATAGGCCACAATTCCGCTTCGTGGCGGATGACAGTGCGGCTTGCCGGGCAGAAGCCCGGCCGCCATATATCCCTTCAGGCGATCCCCAGGCGGGTTCGCACATCGGAGCAAACCATGAACTGGCTTACCAATGTGGTCCGGCCGAAGATCCGCAACATGCTGCGGCGGGAGACGCCGGAGAATCTTTGGATCAAGTGCCCGGATTCCGGACAGCTCGTGTTCTACAAGGACGTCGAGGCCAACCAGTTCGTCATTCCCGGCTCGAACTACCACATGCGCATGGGCGCAGTGGCGCGACTGAAGTCGATCTTCGACAACGAGACCTGGTTTGACGTTGCGCTGCCGGACGTCACGCCCGACCCGCTCAAGTTCCGCGACGAGAAGAAATACGTCGACCGCATCAAGGATGCGCGCGCGCGGACCAATCTGAACGACGCGATCAAGGTCGGCTATGGCAAGCTCGAAGGTGCCGCCGTCGTCGTCGCCGTGCAGGATTTCGATTTCATGGGCGGCTCGCTCGGCATGGCCGCGGGTGAAGCCATCGTGCGCGGGCTGGAACTCGCGGTCGAGAAGAAGTCGCCGTTCATCGTGTTCGCCGCCAGCGGCGGCGCGCGCATGCAGGAGGGCATCTTGTCGCTGATGCAGATGCCGCGCACCACCGTCGCGGTGCAGATGCTGCGCGAGGCCAAGCAGCCCTACATCGTCGTGCTGACCAACCCGACCACCGGCGGCGTCACCGCGTCCTATGCGATGCTGGGCGACGTGCAGATCGCCGAGCCCGGCGCGCTGATCGGTTTTGCCGGCGCGCGCGTGATCGAGCAGACCATCCGCGAAAAGCTCCCCGAAGGTTTCCAGCGCGCCGAGTACCTGAAGGAGCACGGCATGGTCGACATGGTCGTGCATCGCCACGAATTGCGCCCGACCCTGGCGCGGCTATGCCGCCTCCTGACCAGGGCGCCGGCGCTGGAGGGCGCATCGAAGCCCATGCAACCCGTCACGAGCCCGGCGCAGATCGTACCGGCTCCCGAGACGGCGCCGGCCGCGCCGCACGCGTGAACGCCTCCTCTGACAGCGCAAAGCCGCCGCTCGGCGATTTGATCGGGCGGCTGTCGGCCCTGCATCAGAAGCGCATCGATCTCGGGCTGGAGCGGATGCACCGTCTGCTTGAGCGGCTCGGTCATCCCGAGCGCAAGCTGCCGCCGGTGATCCACATCGCCGGCACCAACGGCAAGGGTTCGACGCTCGCTTATCTGCGCGCGACGCTGGAAGCCGCAGGCCTGCGCGTCCACGCCTACACCTCGCCCTATCTGGTCCGCATCAACGAATGTTTCCGGCTTGGCCGCGTCGGCGGCGGCGTGCTCGTCGGCGACGACGAGTTGCGCGCGGCGCTGGAAGAGGTCGAGCGCGTCAATGCCGGCGAGGCCGCAACCGTGTTCGAGCTGAAGACCGCCGCGGCGTTCCATCTGTTCGCACAGAATCCGGCCGATGTGGTGCTGCTCGAAGTCGGCCTCGGCGGCCGGCTCGATTCCACCAACGTGGTCGACGCGCCCGCGGCTTGCGTGATCACGCCTGTTAGCATGGACCACATGGACTTTCTCGGGCCCACGCTGACATCGATCGCCGGCGAGAAGGCGGCGATCATCAAGCGTGGCGTGCCCGTCGCTTGCGCTGAGCAGGCACCGGAGGCGATGGCCGTGATCGAGGCGCAGGCCAGGCGCATGCGCGCGCCGCTGTTTGCCGCGGGCGAAAGCTGGCACGTCAATGTCGAGCACGGGCGTCTGGTTTATTCCGACGAGCGCGGCCTGATGGATCTCACGGCGCCGCGCCTGTTCGGCCGTCACCAGTTCGACAATGCCGGCCTTGCGATCGCGACCCTTCGCGCGATCCCGGGCTTCAAGATCAATCAGGCGGCATTCGAAGCCGGCATCGTTGGCGCGGAATGGCCGGCGCGGATGCAGCGCATCACCACGGGCGAGCTGCTCTCCTGGGGACCGCAGGGGTCAGAAATCTGGCTCGATGGCGGGCACAATGCCGAGGGCGGGCGCGTCGCGGCGGCCGCGCTCGGCGATCTCGAGGAGCGGGTGTCGCGGCCGCTGGTGGTGATCGCGGGCATGATGGCCAACAAGGACGCGGAAGGTTTTCTTGCGAACTTCGCGGGTCTCACCCGCCACATCATCGCGGTACCGATTCCCGACACAGAGAACGCGATGCCGGTTGACCGGCTTGGGGACGCCGCGCGCAGCCTCGGCATGCGCGTCGAGCCCGCGCCCGGCATCGAGGCCGCGCTGCGCGCTCTGTCGCGGCTCGCCTACGAAGTGCCGCCGCGCATCCTGATCACCGGCTCGCTCTATCTCGCCGGCCACGTCCTGGGGCTCAACGGCACGCCTCCTGCATAGCGGTTGCGTAGCCCGGATGGAGCGAAGCGCAATCCGGGATCGTGCCGCAAGCGATGAAGGCCCCGGATTACGCTTCGCTCCATCCGGGCTACGATACTAAGCGCTGCGCTGCGTCCGGGGCACGAGACAGGAAATGCCGATGCGTTTTGCCGCGATTGCCGACGTTCACGGAAACTACCTCGCGCTGGAGGCGGTGCTTGCCGATATCCGCGCACAGGGAGTCGCCGACATCGTCAATCTCGGCGACATGCTGAGCGGTCCGTTGGATGCGCGACATACCATCGAGATCCTGATGAAGCTCGATGCCGTGCACGTGCTCGGCAACCACGATCGCTACCTGCTCGACCGCCCGCCCGAGAAAATGGGCTCATGGGACCGTCCCGCGCATGCGCAACTGGAGAGCTCGCAGCTCGACTGGTTGCGGTCGCAGCCGATGACCCGCGTGTTCCGCGAGCAGGTCTTCCTGTGCCACGCGACACCAGACAATGACGAAATCTATTGGCTCGAAACCGTCCATCCCGACGGCACGGTCGCACTATCTCCGCTCGACCGGATCGAGCAGTCAGCGAAGGGCGTCACGCAGTCGCTGATCCTCTGCGCCCACACGCATCTCGCCCGGGCGGTGCGGTTGCGCGATGGCCGGCTGATCGTCAATCCCGGCAGCGTCGGCAGCCCCGGCTATCGCGACGTGCATCCGTTCCCGCATGTTGTCGAGGCCGGCACGCCACATGCGCGCTATGCGATTCTCGAACTGACCGATAGTGCCTGGCAGGTGACGTTCCGCCACGTCGCCTACGATCACGAGACGATGGCAGCGCTCGCACGCCGCAACGGCCAGCCGGAGCTGGCGAGCGCGCTCGCGACGGGATGGATCAATCCGTGAAAAACAAAACGGCCGGCATGACGCCGGCCGTTACATAACTCTTCACTCGCGACTCGGATCAGACCGCGGAGGTGATCCACTGCTGAAGCTTCGCCTTCGGTGCCGCGCCAACCTGACGGGAGGCCATCTCGCCGCCCTTGAAGATCATCAGGGTCGGGATCGACATCACGCCATACTTGGACGCGGTCTTCGGGCTCTCGTCGACATTGAGCTTCACGATCTTGACCTTGTCGCCCATCGCGCCGGCGATCTCGTCGAGCGCGGGCGCGATCATGCGGCAGGGGCCACACCACTCGGCCCAGAAATCGACGACCACGGGGCCGTTCGCCTTGAGCACTTCCGCTTCGAAATCGGCGTCGGAAACCTTGCTAACGGCCATTGGAGTACCTCACTCGGTTGAGAGAATCGGCGCGACCTGGAATCGCGCCCGGGATCATGGGGTCAACCTATGAACGGCTCCTTGCCGGGTCAAGGACGGTCACGCCGACATGAAGGGATGCCAGCGCCGCGTCCAGCGCGGGGGCTGAAATCTCCATATATTCAAGGGCCTCGGTCCAAAGCAGGACGGCGCGGATCGGCTTTTGGGGATAAAGCTTCGATAGCACCGCCCGATACAGCGCAAGCTGCCGGACATAGGCCGCGGGCGCTTCAGCCGCGCTCCTGGGAGCCGTCTGGTTGGTCTTGAAATCGACGATCAGGACTTCCTCCGGACCAACAACCAGCCGGTCGATCTGTCCGGATACCATGGCCGGGGTGCGGCTCGGCCGCTCCAGTTTGCCGACGATGGCGACCTCGGCCCGGCTGCCGGCGGCAAAGACCGGCGCGAAACGCGGCTCGGCGATCAGGGCGAGCACCTTGTCGGCCAGCGCGGCGCGGTCGGCCTCCGTCCAGTCCGAGGCATTGCGCGCCATGAAGCCGATCGCGGCATCGCGCCGGCGCTCGGCAGCGATGTCGGGCAGGGATTGCAGCAGCCGGTGCACCAGCGTGCCGCGTTGCAGCGCCAGCGCGCGCGACTGCACCGATTCGCCTGATCGCACTGCACGGCCTTCCTCGGCGGACTGACCGGACGGGCGGACGGGATCGTCGTCGACGGTTTCGCGCGGCGCCGGCGTCCGCAGCCAGTCCGGCAACACGATCGTCTGGTCCACGGCAATCGTGGGTGTGCCCCGCGCTGCGACATCCTCAGGTCGCGCGAACCGTGTTACCTTGCCGAGCGGCGTCTCGACCGTCTGTTTCTCGAGGCCCGAGCCGGTGAGCCCAGTGTCGACCAGATCGTACCAGCTCAGCTTGCGGACGGTCTTCATGTTGCCGGGCATGCAGCCACCGACGATCAGCCGGTCGGCCGCGCGCGTCATCGCGACGTAGAGCAGGCGGCGATACTCGTCCTCGGTCTCCTCCAGCATCGCCTTGCGCGCCTCGATGACCGGCTTTGGATCGTCGGCCTTGCGGCCGGCCCAGACCACGACCTCGCCACCGTTACCGCGCGGCACGTGGATCAGCCGCAGCCGCTGCGAATCCGAAGGAGACGACGTCGTGTCGACCATGAACACCACCGAGGCCTCCAACCCCTTGGCGCCGTGCACGGTCATTACCCGCACCTCGTCGCGCGAGATCTCCATGTCGCGCTTCACCTCGGTGTCGGCCGAGCGCAGCCAGGCCATGAAGCCTTGCAGCGAGGCCGGCGCCTTGCGCTCATAGTTCAGCGCGAGCTCCAGAAATTCGTCGAGCGCGTCATTGGCCTCGTGGCCGAGGCGGCGCAGGATGCGCGCACGTGCATCGTCACCTCCGAGCAGCCAGGCATAGAAGGCGAACGGCGTCTCCTCGCGCGCACGCGTCTCGCAGGCTTCCAGGCGCCGCAGCGCCGTGGCGAACTTCTCGCTTCCGGCCGCGTGCTCGCCGAGCGCGCGGCGCAACGATCCCTTGCGGTCCCAGGCGAGCTGGAACAGGTCGTCGTCATCGAGCCCGAACAGCGGGCTCTTCAGCGCGACCGCAAGCGCCAGATCGTCCTGCGGCAGCAGCAGCGCATCGGCGAGGTTCATCAGATCGATGATTGCGATGTGCTCGGTGAGTTTCAGCCGGTCAGCGCCGGCCACCGGAACGTTGGCGTGCTTCAAGGCCTGGATCACGGCATCGAACGCATTGCCGCGCCGGCGCACCAGGATCAGCATGTCGCCATAGCGCAGGGGACGGCGTTCGCCTTCGTGCCCCGTCAGCGTGCCGCTCTCGACCAGCCGCTTGATCTCGGCCTGGATGCGCCGCGCGAGCTTGACCTCGGGACTGGTGACGGCGACGCCGTCGAACGGCGCGCGCCAGCCCTCGATGTCCTGCCTGTCGTCGGCCTCGGCGAGGTCCCACAGCTCGATCACGCTCGGGCCGGCGTCGCCGAGCGCATTGTGCAGGGGATGGCCGATGTCGACCGAATGGATGCTCTTGTAGATCTGGGGATCGCGGAAGACGTGGTCGACCGAGTGCAGGATCGTGGCGCCCGAGCGGAACGAATAGGTGAAGGCGACCGGATCGAATTTCAGCCCGGCGGCGGTGAACTTGCGGCCCAGCTCGCGCCGGCGCGCGTCGAATTCCCGCGGCTGCGCGCCCTGGAATGAGAAGATCGATTGCTTCTCGTCGCCGACCGCGAAGACCGTGCGATTGAGCCCTTCGCGCGCGCCTTCGCCTGCGGTGAATTCGGAGATGATGTGCCCGACGATGTCCCATTGCCGCGGGCTGGTGTCCTGCGCTTCGTCGATCAGGACGTGATCGACGCCGCGGTCGAGCTTGTAATGCACCCAGCCCGAAGAGACGCGGTTCAGCATCGCCAGCGTCTTGTCGATCAGATCGTCGTAGTCGAGCAGCCCACGCTCCTGTTTCTCGCGGCGGTAGTTTGCCGCGGCGGCAGTTGCAATGTGCAGGAGGGCCGCAGTGCGGTCGCGCACGGTCACGGCACGGCGCCTCTCGATCAATCCGACGAGGCGCTGCGCCTCGTTCTCGAACAGGCGCGCGACGGAGGGATTATGCTCGCTGAACTTCTTGGTCAGCACCGCCTTGCGTGGCAGCTTTTCGTCAGTGAGGAAGACGCTGAGATAGGCATCGACCTGGTCGCTGCCGGAAAACACCTTTGCCGCGCGCAGGCGCGCCGCCTGGTCGTTGTCCGACTTGCTGCCGTCCTCCAGCGCAAAGACGATGTCGTCCCAGCGCGATCGCGGCAGGAACGGACCATCGAGGATCTCGTTCTCGACGTCCTCGATGCGGTCGCTCGCATCCACGCCCAGCACGGCAGCCATCTGCGCAGCTGCCGCTTCCGCGTTGCCGGCCTCGTCGGTCCAGGCCATGAAGTGGTCGCGGCTCAAACAAGCCTCGCGCACCACCTCCTTGAAGGTGACGTCGGCGGCGTTCGCCATCGCGGTCAGCAGCGCGCGGCCGGTGACGGTCTCCGGATCGCGCGCGGCCTCCAGCAGCACCTTCAGATTGGCGCGCTCCATCATGTCGGTCTGGTCGCGCTCGTCGATGACGGCGAAGCGCGCCGGCACATTGGCCTCGAACGGAAATTGCTGGAGCAGGCGCGTGCACAGCGCGTGGATGGTCTGGACCTTCAAGCCGCCCGGCGTCTCCAGCGCACAGGCGAACAGCTTTCGCGCTTCACGCCGCAGTTTTGCGCTGGGATGGGGGATACCAACGGCGCGGATCGCTGCATCGAGCGCGTCATCGTCCAGCGTCACCCAATGACCGAGCGTGGTGAACACGCGCTCGGCCATGTTGGCTGCGGCCGCCTTGGTGAAGGTGATGCAGAGGATCTTTTCCGGCGGTACGCCCGACAGCAGCAGGCGGATCACGCGCTGTACCAGCACATGCGTCTTGCCCGAGCCGGCATTGGCAGACACGAAGGCGGAGGCGGTCGGATCCGACGCGCGCGCCTGTCGCGCACGCACTTCATCCGGGATGGGGCGTGGCAGCTTCACCATTCCTCGATCCCCAATCCGCCGGCCGCCGACCATTCCTTGATGCGGGCGAGGTCGTCATAGGCGCCGTAGCGGTTCGTCCACATCGGCAAGTTCAGCGAGATGTACGGCTGGTTCTCGTCATCGAAGGCACGGATCAGCGCCTCCAGCTTGGCCCGCGCCTCGGCGGCAGCCGTGTCAGGCGGTTGCGCCTGGTCGCTTTGCCTGATCTTGAGCTCGAGGATGCGCTCCTCGCCCGGCGGATTGTTGCCGCTCAGCCGCACATAGACGAGTTGGCTCACGGACGCGCCCGCGTCGATGCCGGGAAAACCGCCCTCGCGCAGAATCGCGGCTTCCAGCGTGAGCTGCGGCGACAGGCCCATGCGAACCTGCTTGCCGGTCGGCGGCTGGCCGGTCTTGTAGTCGAGGATGGCGTAGCCGCCGCCCTGGCGCCGCTCGATGCGGTCGGCGCGCGCGGAGAGGTGGAAGCTGCGCTCATTGTCGAGCCTGATCGAGATCTCACCACGCGTCTCCGCCGTGATCGCCTCGATCGCGTCGCGCCGTACCGTCTCCCATTCGCCAAACCAGCGCGCGATGCGCTGGAAGCGCGGCCACCACAGCGCCCGCGCCTCGGGACGCTCCATCAGCGGCGCGAAGTATTTCTCGCCGATCGCCCGCAGCACGCGGGCGGGGTTGTCGGGGAGATGCGCGGCATAGGTTTCGGTGAACTCGCCGAGCGCATCGTGGATCGCCGAGCCGCGATCGGCGGCCGACAGCGGCATGTCGACGGGATCGAGCGCGTCGAGCCGCAGGATGTGCTTCGCGTAGATCGTGTAGGGATCGCGCAGCCAGTCCTCGATTGCGGTGACCGACATTTTCAGCGGCCGCGTCGCGCGCGGAGGCCGCGGCTCGGGCTGCTTGATCGGTCTGACCTCGTCGGGCTGGTCCAACGCTTCTGCGAACTGCACGTATTTTTCCCCGGCGCGCTTTGCGGCTTTCCAGAGATCGTCGCCCGCAACCGCCTCTAACCGGTGCAGGAAGCGCGAGGCCACCGCCGGCGCGCCGCCAGCCTTGGCGGCATGGGTCAGGATCACCTCGTCGGCGCCGAGCAGTTGCGCGAAGTCATGCGCGGAGAGGCCGATGCGCCGCTCGGGCAGATCGAGGCCGAGCTCGTGCCGCATCGGCCGGCTGAGCCAGGGATCGATGCGGGGCGCCGGTGGCCAGACGCCTTCGATCAGCCCGCCGACGATGATTCGGTCGGCCTGCATCAGGCGCGATTCCAGCGGGCCGTAGATCTGCAGGCGCGCGCCCGGCCTGTCGCGCCGTCGCACTGCGCGGTCGCCGAACGCGGTCTGGAAGACGTCGGAATAGTCCGGCAGCGGCACCATCAATCCGCTGGTCGTGCCGCCGCGCAGGAGATCGTCGAAGGCGCTGGCGAGGGCGAGGCCCTCGCGCTCCTCGAAGGTCAGCGGGATGCCCTGCTCGTCGCGCGACAGCTCGATCAGGAGCTCGCGGTGCCGGTGCGCCAGCTCGGCGAAGTCATACGGCTTCGATGACGCGAGGCTTTCGATCGGCGCCAATGCTTTTCGCAAGGCATCGATCAGCGCCTGGATGCGATCGAGATCCTCGGCCTTCAGACGCGCGCGCGGCTCGGCGCGATGTAGCGCCGAGACCTCGCTGCGCCACAGTTTTGCCAGCTCTTCGCCAAAGCGGTTGAATTCGCGCAAGAGGCCGCCTGTACCTGCCGGCGGGCGAGTGCCGCGCAAGACTGCGAGCTCCAACCCCTCGATCGCCGCTTTCCACGCGCCCGGCGCGCGGCCGAGCCGGCACAGCGGATGTTTCAGCATCGCCAGCAGCGTCGGCGGCTCCAATCCCTTGGTCGCCGCCTCCGCCGTGAGCCGCGCGAAAACGCCGGCGGACGTTTCCATCAAGACATCACCGCCGGAATCGTCGAAAGCGAGATCCCATCGGGTGAGCGCAGCCATCACCCGCCGCGCCAGCGCGCGGTCTGGCGTCACCAGCGCCGCCGATTTGTCGAGATGCCGCGCCTCGCGCATCGCAATTGCGATTGCGAGCGCCTCCATCTCGGGATTGGGTGCTTCGACGACCGCGAGCTTGTTCATGCCGCCGGCAATCTTCGCGGCGACATCCGGCTGCTTCAGCCGGTCGTGCCAGATCTCGGTCTTGGCGGACGGCCGCATCGACTCCGATGCGAGGAGGTCGCGGCCGCCTTGCGCCGGCGGCTGGAGGATGTCGACATCGCTGCGCTTGATGCCGAAGCGCTGCAGCAGCGCGTGCAGGGCATATTGCGGATGGTTCGATTCCGGATGTTCCGCGAATTTGCCCAGCGAATCGCGCACGCCGCCGATGGTCCGCCAGGCGTCGTCGTCGAGATCGGTGTCGAGGCCCGGCAGCACCACCGCCCCGTGCGGCAGCGACGCAACCGCATGGAGGAATTTCGCGGTAGCCGGCATCGAGCCGGTCGAGCCCGCCGCGATCACGGGGCCATGAGAATGGGCGGTCAGTCGCCTGGCTTCCGCCGCGATCAGGAGATCGCGCCGCGCCGCCGGCTCGATGCGGTTGATCTCGGCGAGATGATTGGGCCAGGCGATGCGCGCGATGCGCAGGAATTCGAGCGAGTGCTGCCAGTATCGATCGAGGTTATCAGGCACGAGACCATCGAGCGCGCTCCAGTCGACACCGCGCGTGACCATGTCGTCGATCAGGCGGGCGAGATCGGAAGCCAAAGCAAGCGTCGAGGCGGGACCGCCGACCACGAGCGGTGCCAGCACCGGGCCCTTGGCCCAGGCGGCGACGAGCTGCGCCAGTGTCAGCCGCCGTTCGAGCTCGCCGAGCCGCGGCGGAATGTCGAGCGGGGCGGCGGTCGAAAACTGCTCGGCCTCGTCGGCGAAAGCGAGTTCATCCTCGTCGATGTCGCCGAGCGCGACGATGCGCGGCAGCACCACCGCGTCCGCCTTCATCTCGTCGAGGAAGATCTCGCGGACGACACGCATGGCACGGCGGGTCGGCAGGTAGAGCGTGGCATCGGCAAGCCGCGCCGGCTCCTTCCGCGCCTCGAACCCTTCGACCAGCCGGCCGTCGAGCAGGGCCGAGACGACCGTGCGCAGGAATGGAACTGAGACTGGAACGCTGAAGACGCGCATCGGCTGCCTGATTCGGGGATCAGGCCAATATAGGCAGACGGACCCGAATGGTCATGGGTGCAGGCAAGGTCTTCCCCGCTGTTCGCTGGACTTTGCTGTTCTCGTGCCCCGGACGCGGCGCGGCATGAAATGAAGCGCTGCTGAGCCGGAGCCCATGCTACGTCGTCACGGCTGTGGCTGTGTGGGTCCGGCTCAGCAGTGCACCGCCGTAAGCGCGTTTACGCGCGTCTTCAACGCGCTATGGCGCTGCACTGCGTCCGGGACATGAGCGGGACAGTTTACGCCACGCTCTCCAGGAACGCCTCCTCCGCCGCGTGCACGGCGTCGGGCGTGCCGACATGCATCCAGACCCCGTCGAGGCGCAGGCCGAACAGCCGCTCCTGCTCGTTGGCGCGGTCGAACATCCTGGTCAGCGAGAACTCGCCCTTGGGCGCGTCGGCGAAGATCGACGGCGACATGATGGCCGCGCCCGCATAGACGAACGGAACGACCTCTTTTTCCTTGCGCTTGCGCAGGGCGCCGTCGGGCATCATGGCGTAATCGCCGCGGCCGCCATAGCCGATGCTGGTCGCGGTCGGCGCCATCAGCAGCAGGATGTCCATGCGCTCGGGATCGAAGTTCTCGGCAAGGCGCGCCAGGTTGGAGCGCACGCCGTCGATCCACAGCGTGTCGGAGTTGACGTGGAAGAACGGTGCGGTGCCGAGCAGCGGCAACGCCTTGACCACGCCGCCGCCGGTGCCGAGCACCTGGTCGCGTTCGTCTGAAATGGTCACGCGCGGAAGTCGGCGCGATGCGACGTGATCGATGATCTGGTCCGGCAGGTAGTGCACGTTGACCACCGCCTCGGTCACGCCGGCCTGGCCGAGCTTGTCGAGCACGTGGTCGAGCAGTGGCTGGCCCGCCACCGGCACCATCGGCTTCGGCATCTTGTCCGTCAATGGACGCATGCGCAGGCCAAACCCTGCGGCGAGCACCATGGCTTTGGTCGGTTTGACGGACATCGTTTGCTTTCTCAGACTCGTCCTCGGACTTTTGGATTTCGGATTCTTGGATTTCGCGTTCGCAGCAAGCCTAGCACGGACCTCATTTGGCCGCACCGCATCTCAACCGCCTTAACCAGCCGCCGTGACGGTTGTACGACGAGTGTTGCCGTTACGCTCCAACGGATGTGGAACGCGCTTTTTTCTTCTTGTCGCCGGGTTTGAGGAAATTGACGCCGATCTGGTCCCCATTGACCCAGGCGAGCTCGCAGCGCCGGTACGCAAGTCCGGTGGACGACAGGAGAAGAAAAAACTCCTTCAGATGGAGCCCTTCCACTGAACCGTCGATGGTCAGCTTGGCGCCGGTTTCGGAGACGTCCTCCATGGTGCAGTCGCGCCGCCAGGTGCCGTCGATCCCCATCATCTGGGCCGGAATCCCGCGTTCGAAAACAACCCGGCTGTTGCCGCGGTGGTCCGTCCTTACCGCCATCTGCCTTGCTCCAGCCTCGTAGTCATCCGGCTGCCCAAGCGGCGATGATACGGATGCGATGGCTAATACCCGGTAAATCGGCCGTGAATCAGGCCTGGAGAGGTCTTTGGAGAGGTTCTTGGGGCGGCCCTTGGGGCGGCGGGACGTTGGCGAGATACCAGTCGCGCAAGTGAGCCAGCGCAGGATGCGCCAGCGAGCGCTGGAGGTAGGTCCAGATCCGCGGTTGGTGGCGAAGATAGTGCGGCTTGCCGTCGCGGCGATTGAGCCGGGCGAAGGTGCCGAGCAGGCGCGTGTTCCGCTGCGCCGACATGATGGCGTAGAGCTCCGCGAAGCCGGCCGGGTCGAAGCTCGGATCGGCAGCGCGGCGCGCCTTGATGTAGCGTGACAGCAGCGTCAGCTCGAGATTTTCCGGCACGTCGATGCGGGCGTCCTGGAGCAGCGAGACGACGTCGTAGGATTGCGGCCCGAGCACGGCGTCCTGGAAGTCGATCACGCCGACGCGCTCGATGCCGGAGCGGTCAGCGAGCCAGATCAGATTGGGCGAGTGATAGTCGCGGATGATCCACGTCTTCGGCGCGGCGAGCGGCTTCTTGAGCAGCTGGCGCCACATCGCGAAAAACTCTTCGCGCTTCTCTTCGCTCAGCGGCGCGTTGCGGTCGGGCAGATACCATTCCGGCATCAACCCGATTTCGATCAGCAATGCCTCGGTGTCGAACACCGGAATGGCGTAGGTCTGACCCGCCAGCGGCAGCGTCTCCGGCAGCGTCTTGCCGTGCAGCACGGCCAGCGCGTCGGTCGCGGCTTCATATCGCTCGGGGATCGGGCGCGGCGGGTCGCCCTCGATCACGCCTTCGCTGCCGAAATCTTCGCTGATCAGGAAGCCGTGGTCCAGATCGTAATGATGGATCGCAGGCGCCGAGATTCCCTGCGCGCGCAGTCCTTCGTCGATGGCGACGAAGGGCTTTACGTTTTCGGCGAGATGCACCGCGGCGCTATAGGACTTTCCGTCGTACGTCGCAGCGCCGTCAGGCCGCTGCGGAAAGTTCATCAGGATGACGATCTCGTCGTCGCGCAGCAGCCGCGCATAGGAGCGGGTCGAGGCGTCGCCGGGCATGCGCCGCCGCGTCGCGTCGATATAGCCGGATGCGTCGAGGAATTCGCGCAGCGCCTTGAGCCGCGCGACTTGTGCGGCGCCCTTGCCGTAGCCGGTGATGTCGGCCGCGCGTGCATTCGAGCCCAGTGCCGGCCGGTGCGTCAGCGCAATGTCGATGCGGTCTGCGGGCATCGCCGACGGCGCGCGCTCCGGCCATTCGATCAGGACGAGCGTGGCATCGGGGAGTGGCGACAGCCCGATCTCCTCGAGCTCGCTCTCGTCCTCGACGCGGTAGAGGTCGGCATGCATCACGGGAAATGGCGGCAGCTCGTAGCCCTGCACCAGGGTGAAGGTCGGGCTCGGCACCTCCAGGTCCTCGTCGCCGGCGAGGTAGCGGATCATGGCGCGCGCCGCCGCGGTCTTGCCGGCGCCGAGATCGCCGGTGAGCGTGATGACGTCGCCGGGGCCAATCAGCAGCGCGAGATCGGCCATCAGTTGCGCAGTGGCCGTCTCGTTGTGGAGCGCGACGGAGAATGTGGTTGATGCAGTCATTCGGCGGCGTCGCGATGCGCCGCCTGGTCGGTCGGGAAGTCGCAGATCACGACCGTGCCCCTGCCCACGATCGAATCCACCCGCACCTTGCCGCCATGCAGCTCGACGAAGGAGCGCACCAGCGACAGGCCGAGCCCGGCACCGCGGTGACGCGAGCCTTGCGAGCGGCTTTCGAACCAGTTGAACACCTTGTCCTTCATGTCGGCAGGTATTCCAGGACCGGAATCTGTCACAGTGAAGACAACACTGCGTTCGGTGCGGCGCGCGCTGATGCCGACGGTGGAATCCTGTGGAGAAAACCCGATGGCGTTGGCGAGAAGGTTATAGAGCACCTGCACCACGCGCTTCTCGTCCCCGATGAAGCTGCCGATATCGGGCGCGATCTCGACCTTGAGGCGGATGCGGTCGGTGGCAAGGCGGTCCTGGATGCCCTCGGCGGCCAGTTCGATGGTCTTGCTGACGTCGACCGGGCCGAGTTCCAGCTTCATCGCGCCGGCGTCGATGGTGGCGAGATCGAGGATGTTGTTGGTCAGCGCCAGCAGCGCGTTGGTCGATTTGGTGACGTAGTCGAGATATTCGGCCTGTTTCGGCGTCAGCGGCCCGGTCGAGGGGTCGCTGAGGAAATGCGCAAAGCCGATGATCGTGGTGAGCGGCGAGCGCAGCTCGTAGGAGACGTGGTGGACGAAATCCACCTTCATCTGGTCAGCGGCTTCCAACGCCTCGTTGCGCTCGCGCAGCGCTCGTTCGACATTCTCGGTGTCGGTGATGTCCTGGAACGTCAGCATGGTCGCGCCGTCAGGCAGCGGCCGGATCATGCCGTCGAGAACGCTTCCGTCCTTGCGCTCCAGCTTGAGCGGCACGTCGGCGCGATTCTCGATCGAGGTGATGGCCTCGCGGATCTGCCGCCAGACCACGGGATCGTCGAACAGCTGATGGCACCAGCCTTCGACCGTCTGGATATGCGGCTCGTCGCGCATGGCGTCGCTGGACAGCTTCCACATCCGGACAAAGGCTGGGTTGAACAGCTGTGCCTTGCCGTTGCTGCCGAACACGGCGACGCCCTCGGCGAGGCTGTCGAGCGTCTCGCGCTGGACACGGATCATGCCGTCGAAGCGGCGGGCGAGGTCGAGGCTCTCGGTGACGTCGTCGAACAGGTAGGTGACGCCGCCTTCCGGATTCGGCGTGGTGACGACGGAGAGCGCGCGGCCGTCGGGCAGGTACCACGTGTCCTTGGCGGTCTCGACTGCGCGATAGGCTTCGTGCAGCTTGGCCTTCCAGGCGCGGAAGTCCGGCTGCTCGGGCAGCTTGCGCGCGGCGCGAAGCTGATCGAGCACGCTGGAATCATCAGGGCTGGCGTCAAGGAAGGTGCGGTCGAGGTCCCACAGCCGCCGGTAGGAATCGTTGTAGAAGGCGAGCCGGTGATGACCGTCGAACACCGCGACGCCCGAGGAGAGCTGGTCGAGCGTGCGGCGATGCGCCTCCGCCATCCGCACCAGCGCCGAGCTCAGCGCATCGGCCTCGCTGGCGTCGATGGCGACGCCGACACTGCTGCCGCCGACATTGACGGCGCGCACGTCGTAGATGCGCCGCTCGCCGCCGATCACGATCGGCAGCCGCGAGGTGAAGCTGGTGGCGTCCTTCAGTCCCCGCTCCATCGCGGTACGGTCGGCGCTGTCGAGCAGCTCGAGCCTGCGCTCCTGGGCGTCGGTGACGCTGTTCGCCTCGGTCGCGCGCACATAGGCCGGATTGGCATAGGTCAGCGCGCCGTTCTCGGCCTTGGCCCAGATCGGCCACGGTGCGGCGGCGGCGAAGCCGCGCAGCATCTCGGTCTCGTCGGAGAGCGCCTTGTAGCGCAGATGGGTCTCGGCCAGGTCGCGCCGGAGTCCGGAGAGTTCGCGAATCCTGACAATGGCCTGACCGCCGATGGCACGGCCGATGGCCTCGAGCGTGTGGCCGTGCGCGGTGGTCAGCGTCAGCTGGAACCCGTCGCCACGGTCACGCAGCGCATCGACCGCATGATCCATCTGAAGCGCAGGTTCCGGCGGCAACCAGGTTCCGAACGCCAGCACGCGCTGCGGCGAGGAGTCGCGCGGCAGCACCATGGAGATGTCGCCGGAAATCTGCGCGCGATTGTCGCCGGCAGGCCAGGAGATCAGGATCTGCGGCTCGGCGAACAGCAGCGCGCCGAAGCGGTCGGCCTGGAGTTGCAGTTCCCCGATCCGTGCGCGCAGCCGCGCCTCGTTCTGAGCCGTGCGCACGCGCGTGCGCATCAGCAGGATCGCGGCCACGACCGTGAAGCCGAGCAAGGCCAGCGCGGTGGCCAGCACCGCGAGCTCCTGTCGGTTGAAGTCCAGCATTATCGAGAGTGTGTCGATGAGATCGGCCGCCTCAGCCGGCGCAGCCGGCAGCAGCGCCGCGAGAGCGCCTCCTAGCAGGCCGTTGCGCGCCAACGATGTGCACGACAACAGCGTCCGACGCATCGACACGATCACGCCTGACATAGTTGCCCCAAGACCGCACGAATCTACCCGCGGCGACCCCCATCGCGCGCGAATCAAGACACAATACCCTCACCGTGACTCCACCGGTAAGAGTCCAGATCGTGAACGCAAAGGCGACCCCGCAAAAATGCCGGGCACGGTGTTCCATCACACGTGGTTCCTTCGCGTGATTCTGTTGGAGCTGCCGTGGGTTAGCGGCCGGTGGAACCGAAGCCGCCGGCGCCGCGATCGGTCGCGGACAATGTCGCGACGGGAACCAGCGCGGCCTGCACCACGGGCGCGATCACCATTTGTGCGATACGTTCGCCCCGCTTGATCACGAATGAGGCCTGGCCGTGATTGATCAGGATCACCTTGATCTCGCCGCGATAGTCCGCGTCGATCGTTCCCGGCGAGTTCAGCACGGTGACGCCGTGCTTGGCAGCAAGCCCCGAGCGCGGCCGCACTTGCGCCTCGTGCCCGGGTGGCAATGCAATCGCAAGGCCCGTCGGCACCAGTGCGTGTTGGCCGGGCGCGAGCGTCATCGGCTCGCTGTCCGGAACCGCAGCCATAAGGTCGAGGCCGGCGGCCTCGGCAGTCTGGTAGGCCGGCAGCGGCAGGCCATCGGCATGCGGCAGGCGTTGCAGTTCGACCGTGACTTTCGTGCTCAAGATGCCGGCTCCCGGGATTTGTCGGTCACGCTCCTTGCGACATGCGCGACCAGTTCGATGGCGACCTGTTCCTTGGTCATCACCGGCCAGGAATCAACTGCGATCTCTCCATCCTTCCCGCCGTTCTTGTGGCTGATGAGATGCACGGTGTTGCGGTCGCCTCCCATCACGCCGGTAGCGGGCGAGACGTCGTTGGCGACGATCCAGTCACAGCCCTTGCGGGCAAGCTTGGACTTGGCGTTGTCGATGAGATGCTCGGTCTCGGCGGCAAAGCCGATCACCAGCGGTGGGCGCTTTTCCGTCAGCTTGGAGATCGTGGCGAGGATGTCGGGGTTCTCGACCAGCTGCAGCGGCGGCATGCCGGCCGAGGTCTTCTTCAGCTTCTGCTCGCCCTCATTGGCGACGCGCCAGTCGGCCACGGCTGCGGCGAAGATAGCGATGTCGGCCGGAAGCGCCGCCTGCACCTGCTCAAGCATCTGCCGGGCGGATTCCACATGCTTGACTGTCACGCCCTGGGGATCCTCAAGATCGACAGGGCCGCTGACCAGAATCACCTCGGCGCCAGCGGCCTGCGCGGCGGCGGCAATGGCAAAGCCCTGCTTGCCCGAGGAGCGGTTGGCGATGTAGCGCACCGGATCGATCGGCTCATGCGTCGGACCTGCGGTGATCAGCACGCGTTTGCCGGCGAGCGGTCGCGGCACCGGCGGTCGCAGCAGGCGCTCGGCGGCGGTGGCGATCTCGATCGCCTCGGACATACGGCCGATGCCGGCTTCACCCGCTTCGGCCATCTCGCCTGAATTCGGTCCGATCAGCACCACGCCGTCGCGCTGGAGCTGCGTGACGTTGCGCCGCGTCGCCGCGTTGTTCCACATCAGCGGGTTCATCGCCGGCGCGAGCAGGATCTTGCGGTTGGTGGCGAGCAGGATGGCGCTGGCGAGATCATCGGCATGGCCGCCTGCCATCTTGGCCATCAGGTCGGCGGTCGCAGGCGCCACCACGATCATGTCGCACTCGCGCGCCAGGCGAATGTGGCCGGCGTCGAACTCGCTCTGCGGGTCGAACAGGTCGGTGTAGACGCGCTCATGCGACAGCGCGCTCACAGCGAGCGGCGTGACGAATTGCTGCGCAGCCCTGGTCAGGACGCAGCGGACCTCGATGCGGCGCTCCTTCAGCCTTCGGATCAGGTCGAGCGACTTATAGGCCGCAATCCCGCCGCCGATGATCAGAGTGACGCTGGCCTCGGGGACGGCGCCGGTGCGCTGGGGTGTCGGGGCGGAAGACGCCGCAGGCGGCACCGCAAATGGCGTCAGCGGCTCCTCGCGGCCCTCGATCAGCTCCCGCAGGATGACCCGGACCTCTTCCTCGACCGACCTGTGGTTCTTGGCCGAGCGCAGCCGCAAGTAGGTTTTGACGGCGTCGTCGAGCTTGCGGATGGTCAGGCTTGCCATGACGCCCTCCAGCACGGAATGATAGCGATGCTATCGCTCATATGATTGCATTGCAATCATAGATTCCGGACGGCGATCAGGATTCCGATGAAGGTCGCGGCGATGATCCAGAGCGCGACGGTGCGCCAGCGGTTCTTGCGGCCCTCGCTGCGCCCCATGGCCGCGATGCTCTCCGGCGACAGCCGAATGCCCTCGCGGGTCATGGTCTCGAGCTGCTCGAGCACCTTGACCGAGCGCGCGGCGATGTCGGGCAGGTTCATCAGCACGCGGGCGAGATCGCCGCCGCCGGACAACGCGCCCTGGACGCGGCCGATCGGCCCGAGATTGCGCTCGATCCATTCGCGCACCACGGGATCGGCGATCTTCCAGATGTCGAGCTTGGGATCGAAGCCGCGCGCCACACCCTCGACCACGACCATGGTCTTCTGCAGCAGGATCAGCTCGGGCCGCGTCGTCATGTCGAACAGGCCGGTGACTTCGAGCAGCAGCGTCAGCAGCCGCGCCATCGAGATCTCCTCGGCGGTGCGGTTGTGGATCGGCTCGCCGATTGCGCGGATCGCCTGTGCGAAATTCTCGACCGAATGATGCGCGGGCACGTAGCCCGCTTCGAAATGCACCTCGGCGACGCGGCGATAATCGCGGGTGATGAAGCCGAGCAGGATTTCGGCGAGGAAGCGCCGCTCCTTCATTCCGAGCCGGCCCATGATGCCGAAATCGACCGCGACGAGACGGCCGGCATCGTCGAGGAACAGATTGCCCGGATGCATGTCGGCGTGGAAGAAACCGTCACGCAGCGCATGGCGAAGGAAACTCTGGATCACCTTGCGGCCAAGGTCGGGCAGGTCGACATGCGCCTCTGCCAGGCGCTTGTGATCGTTCAGCGCGATGCCGTCGATCCACTCCATCGTCAGCACGTTGTGCGTGGTGCGGTCCCAGTCGACGGTCGGTACGCGAAAATCGGGATCGTCGCGCGTGTTTTCCGCCATCTCCGACAGCGCGGCGGCCTCCAGCCGCAGATCCATCTCCATCGCGACCGAGCGCGACATGGTGTTGATGACTTCGACGAGGCGCAGCCGCCGCGCCTCGGCCGAGTAGGTCTCGGCCCTGTGCGCAACGAAGAAGAAGTCGGAGAGGTCGCGGCGGAAGCGCGCGGCGACGTTGGGCCGCAGCACCTTGATCGCGACCGGCTTGCGAACGCCGTCGCGCAAGATTTCGCCGCGATGCACCTGGGCGATCGAGGCCGCCGCGACCGGTGGGCCGAAACTCGCGAACACGTCCGTCAGCGGCTGCTCCAGCGAGGTCGTGATCGCAGCTTCCGCGTCGGCTTGCGAAAATGGCGGCAGGCGGTCCTGGAGGCTTTCGAGGTCGCGCGCCATGACGACGCCGACCACGTCGGGTCGCGTCGCCAGGAATTGGCCGAGCTTGAGATAGGCCGGCCCCATCCGCGTCAGCGCGCGGGATATCCGCGGCCCCTGCTTGACGCCGCGCCGCTCGACAAGCCGCGCCAATTTCAGCGCGACCTGTCCAGGTGGCGGCACCAGGCTCGGATCGACCGAACCGAACACGCCCTCGCGGGCGAACACGAAGGCGGCGCGGATCAGGCGCACAATGTGGGTGAAGGCAGAAATCACAAACGCCAGCCCGAATGCAGTGCGACGATGCCGCCGGACAATGTCTGCCAGCTCACGCGGGCGAAGCCGGCGTCGCGGATCATGTCGGCGAAGACGTTTGGCTTGGGAAACTTGCGGATTGATTCGACGAGATACTGATAGGACTCGGCGTCGCCCGTGACCATGCGGCCGAGCGGCGGGATCACCTTGAACGAGAACAGGTCGTAGAGCCGGTCGAGCCCGGGCATCTCGACGGTGGAGAATTCCAGGCACAGGAAGCGGCTGCCCGGCTTCAGCACGCGATAGGCTTCGCGCAGCGCGAGGTCGATCCGCGGCACGTTGCGAATGCCGAAAGCGATCGTATATGCGTCAAAGCTGCGGTCGGCGAAGGCGAGTGCTTCGGCATTGCCTTCGACGAAATCGACCTGGGTGTCGAGATGCCGTTTCGCGGCGCGCTCGCGCCCCACGGCCAGCATGTCGGTGTTGATGTCGCAGACGGTGGCATGGAAGCCGGCGCCTGCCGCCTTGGCGGCGCGGAACGAGATGTCGCCGGTGCCGCCGGCAACGTCGAGCAACGCGAACGGCCGGTCACTCCTGGGCGGGTCGAGCGCAGTGATCATGATGTCCTTCCAGACCCGGTGCAGGCCACCGGACATCAGGTCGTAGCGCGACGCCACGCTGTGAAACACATCGTTTACCAGCGTCTGCTTGTCCCCCAGGGGAACGTCCCTGAAGCCAAAATGCGTGGTTTCGCCCGGCCGATCCATTACTCTACTCCACGAGGCGGACCATAGCGCGGCCGCCGCAATGGCGCTATCACACCGCCCTCATAAGGTGAATGCCTGACCATGCCTGAATTGCCCGAAGTCGAGACCGTCCGCCGCGGCCTTCAGCCTGTCATGGAGGGGGCGAAAATCCTCACCGCGGAGGCCCGCCGGGCGGATCTGCGCTTTCCGTTCCAGCCGGATTTCGTGGCCCGGCTCCAGGGGCAGGTCGTCACAGGGCTGGGACGCCGCGCAAAATATCTCATGGCCGATCTTGCGTCCGGCGATGTGCTCCTGATGCATCTGGGCATGTCGGGCTCGTTTCGCGTCATCAAGCCGGAAAGCGCCACCGCGCCGGGCGAGTTTCACTATCCGCGCGGAAAGGACTCAACGCACGACCACGTGCTGTTTCGGATGTCCTCGGGCGCCGACATCGTGTTCAACGATCCGCGCCGTTTCGGTTACATGAAAGTGATCGCGCGTAACGCGCTCGACGAGGAGCCGCTGCTCCGCGGGCTTGGGCCCGAGCCGCTCGGCAACGAGTTCGACGCCACGATGCTGGCGCGTGCCTGCGCCGGCAAGACCACGAGCCTGAAGGCCGCGCTGCTCGATCAGCGCGTGGTCGCGGGGCTCGGCAACATCTATGTCTGCGAAGCCCTGCATCGCTCGCATCTGTCGCCGCGCCGGATCGCCGCGACGCTCGCGACCAAGGGACGCAAGGGTGTTGGTGGAGGCGAGCCGACGGATCACGCAAAGAGATTGGTCGGTGCGATCCACACCGTGCTGAACGATGCCATCAAGGCCGGCGGCTCGAGCCTGCGCGATCATCGCCAGACCTCGGGCGAGCTCGGTTATTTCCAGCACTCGTTCAAGGTCTATGACCGCGAGGGCGAGAAATGCACGACGCCCGGTTGTGGCGGCACGATCAAGCGCTTCACCCAGAACGGCCGGTCGACCTTCTGGTGCCTGAAATGTCAGAAGTGAGGATGCGGCTCGCGTCTGAGAAGCCGTGAGTCTCGGCGAAGCTGACGAACCCAATACCGGCGTCATTGCGAGCGCAGCGAAGCAATCCAGGATCTTTCCGCGGTGGCAGTCCGGATTGCGTCGCTGCGCTCGCAATGACGAGAAGAATGGAACCTCCGAAAAGCGCGTAGCGAAGCAATCCGGCCGGGCTGGTGGCCGGACTGCTTCGTCGCATGGGCTCTTCTATCGGATGGCGAAGAACCCGGCTGGTGCCCGAGCGATTGCCTCGCTCAGGACGCCAGTGTCGTGGTCTCGTCCGATGCGCGTTCGGCGGCGACGTGCAACATACCGTCGGCGGCCGGGATGACCTGGTCGATCCGGACATTGGTCGCGGCGACGAGGTCGAGACGGGCCTCGATCCAGCGCCAGAGGCCGCGGATCTCATCCGCCGACTTGCCGTTCGGCGCGAATTCGCTGACGGCGAGGCCGCTGGCGAGCGAGTCCTGGTGATCGTTGCGCATCACGATCAGTGGGCGCGCCAGCACGTCGGCGAGATCGAGCGCGGTTTCCTCGGTCAGCGTGTTGGCGGCGTTGTCGATGCGCTGGCCGCGGATCGGCGTCTGGTTCAGCACGAAGCTGTAGGGCCGCCTCCAGGCGCGCGCGACGCTGAGCGTCGAGACGGTCGCCTCGATGTCGGCGACGCTCGGGCGGGCCGGAATCAGGCAGAGGTCGGAATAGCGGATCGCGGCGGTGGTCGCGGCGCTGAGGCCGGCCGCGGTGTCGACGATCGCAAGCTGAAGGCCGCTGTCGGCCAGCATCTTCAGGCGCGGCTCGATGTTGGCAGCGTGATAGATCGGCTCGACGACGAGATTGTCAGTGTTGCGGCGGCGCTGCCAGTTGGACAGGGTGCCCTGCGGGTCGGTCTCGATGAGACGGACGGAGAAGCCGGCCTGCCTGGCTGCCAGCGCGAGGCCGATGGCGAGCGTGCTCTTGCCGCTGCCACCCTTTTGGGTGGCCAGTACGATCGTGTGCATGGAAGGATGAATCCTTTAGAGTGCCTGGGTCTTGGGGGAGCGCCACGCGAACGTGCATCGCTTCTCGATGCTGAGCTCTTCTCGCTCAGGACGTGCCCTGCCCGATCCAAAGGGGACCGCGGATGTCCGAATCAATGCTGACGATGATGGCAGAATCGGGAATGCCAGTTAATCCGTACCAATACTGGACCCGTGGTCGTGCGTATGATGTGCTCGCCGCTCTGAATAAGAAGGGATGAGTGGCATGGGCGGAAACTGGCGCGACCGGACGGCAACGACCTTTGAATGCCAGAAAATGCCTGCCGTCTCTAGTCGCGGCATGGTGGTCAGCAACCACCCGCTGGCTTCCAGCGCCGGCGCCGAGATGCTGGCGGCCGGCGGCAATGCTATCGATGCCGCGATCGCGACCCTGTTCACGCTGACCGTGGTCGAGCCGATGATGGTCGGCATCATCGGCGGCGGCATGGCGCATATCCGGCTGGCCGACGGCAGCCATCGCTTCATCGACGGCCAGAGCACCGTACCCGCGGCGGTGCGCGACACCACCTACACTTCCAAGCCCGGTTCGGCGCATGACGTGTTCGACACCGTCGGCAACGAGAACCTCAACGGCCCGAAGGCGGTCGCGGTGCCGGGCTCGCTGAAAGCCTGGTGCGAAACGCTGCGCCGGTTCGGCACGATGTCGCTCGCCGAGGTCATGCAGCCCGCGATCAAGTACGCCGCGCGTGGCTATGCGGCGACGCCCTATTTGCACGAATGCATCAGCGAGAGCGCCGCCGAGATGCGCAAGGACCAGCCGATTGCGGCGATTTACCTGCCCGATGGTGAGCCCTTGAAGGTCGGCGAGCGTGTGGTGCAATCGGAGTATGCCGAGACGCTCCGTTACATCGCCGACCACGGCGAGGCCGCGCTCTACGAGGGGCCGCTCGGCGACATCCTCGCCGACTACATGGAGAAGACCGGCGGCTTCATCCGCCGCAGCGATCTCGTCAATTACAAGACCGTCGAACGGCAGCCGATCCGCGCCGACTATCGCGACTGGACCATCCTCGGCCCGCCGCCGCCGGCGGCTTCCGGCGTGCATATCGCGCAGATGCTGAACATTCTAGAGGGTTTTGACATCGGCGGCCTCGGCTTCGGCACATCAGAGACCATTCATTACCTCGCCGAGGTCCTGAAGATCGCCTTCGCCGACCGCGCCGCGGCCAGCGGTGACCCCGCCTATGTCGGCGTTCCCGTGGAGAAGCTGACCTCGAAGGCCTATGCCGAAGAACGCCGCCGTGCCATCGATCCGGCGTTGGCGCAGGCCTGGGGTGCAGGCGTGTCGCAGTTCGAAGGCGCCCACACTACCCACATGACGGCGGCAGATAGCCTTGGCAATGTGGTTGCGACCACGCAGACCATCAACAATCTGTTCGGCGCGAAGATCATGATCCCGGGCCTGGGCGCCATCGCCAACAACTACATGAACCTGTTCGATCCGCGTCCGGGCCACGCACTGTCGCTGGCGCCGGGCAAGCGGGTGACGACCTCGATGTCGCCGATGATGGCGGTGCGCGACGGCAAGCTGCGCTATGCGCTCGGGCTCCCTGGAGGCAAGCGTATCTTCCCGAGCGCGATGCAGGCGCTGGTCAATCTGATCGACCACGGCATGACCTTGCAGGAAGCGGTCGAGGCGCCGCGCGTCTGGACCGAGGGCAATGCGCTCGAAGTCGAGCAGAAGGTGCCGGAGAGCGTGCGCACAAAACTCGCGGGCCTCGGTCACAAGGTGCAGCCCGTAGCGACCGTCGCCGGCGGCATGAACGGCATCGCCTTCCATGACGACGGCACCATGACCGGCGCTGCCTGCTGGCGTGCGGATGGCACACCGATCGGCATTTCGGGTGGTCTCGCAAAGAGCGGGGTCAGGTTCAGGCTGGATTAGTCTAGGTTTCGTGCCCCGGACGCAACGCAAGCGCCATAAGCGCGTTTACGCGCGTCTTCGACGCGCTATGCGCGTTGCAGCGCGTCCGGGATGCGAGAGTTGTTCTTGTCGCTCATCTACTTCCGCACGCAGATCACGCGGACGACGGAGGCTTTCGCATCCGTCGACGTGCCGTTCGCGGTGACAGAGTTCGCTTTCAGGAAATCGCGCACCGTCTCCGCAGAGACCATGACGGCCTGTGACGCCGGTAGAGAGGTCGCAGGTCCCGCCACCATCGCCGGCTTCAACAGCGCGATGCCCGCGAATTTGCCGTCGCTGTCGATGGCCGGACTGCCAGAGAAGCCGACCGCCGGCGGAGGAGAGAGCGCGGAATCGCTCGCCGTGACCAGCGCCAGCGCGCCCTTGAGACTGGACACGCCAGCCGCGCCGCCTTGGCTCTGAGGATCCGCGATGCCGATGACATCGACATTCGTCTTCGCCGTGCCGCTTGCAAGGCTCAGCGGCTTCAGGGCGCGCGCGCCGTAGAGGTGCAGCAGCGCGAGATCGTGCTCCTTGTCCTCGGCGAGGCGGTCGGCGCCGCCATAGCCGGCGATCGTGATCGCGAGGCAGCTATCGGTGACGAGGCGGTCGGTGACAATCGCGCCGTCGTCGCTGACGACGATCCCGGTGCCGTATTCGACGGTCTTGCGCGGTGGCGGCCCGGCTTGCGGTCCGGACGGAAACGCATTGAAGGCGCTCGACATCGCAATGACGACCGGCTCGACCGTGTTCTCGGTCGCCTGGTCGTAGAGGATCGTCATGATGCGGACTTCGTCGCCTTTGAGTGTACCGCGCACGTAGAATTTCTTCAGGCCCTGAAGCCCCGACAGCACGAAGAAATCGGGCTTGACCACGGTATAGTCGACCTGGCGCCCGGCCGGCTCTTTCTTCTCCCGTTCGGCGAGCTTCGCGGTGGTCGGGCTCGCCTCCTTGCGACGGCTGAGCAACACCTGCACCGTGCCGGTCGGCGAGGTCCATTTCGAGCCGTTGGCGTCGGTGACCTGCTGCGGCACCAGCTTGCCGGGGATGCCGAGCCGCGCGCCGCTGGTCGGCTCCATCACGATCTTCCAGCCGACGCTCTCCTGCTTCCGCCGCGCGGTCTCGGCGAGTGCGGCGCGTTCCTGCGGATTGAGCACGCCGGTCGGCTTGCCGCCCTTGTTCTTCTGGTACTCCTTGATGGCATTGACCATGCGCTCGCTGACGTCGCCGGTGATCGCGCCGTTATATTCGCCGACCCAGGCGAGGTCGGACTGGAGCGACATCCGCTCGGCTTGCGTCATCCCATCCGCCGTTTCCGACGCCTTCTGCAACGCGGGCGGGCGGATCGGAACGGTCTGGACGGTCTTCGGCTTGGTGCCGGGGATTTGTGGCGTCGTGATCTGGGCGTTCGCGCCTCCGGCAGTCGCGAACATCAGTGTTGCCGCAAGCATCGATCTCATGACAAATCCAGCCAGCCCATTGAACGTGCTGCCATTGAAGCACATCTCGTTGGTCGCGAACAATCTCGGGGTGGTTCAGGTGGCAGTAGAGGCCATGAACTCAGGCCCTCATCCTGAGGAGCGGCCTGTAGGCCGCGTCTCGAAGGATGGCTAAGGCGATATCGGGGCCTTCATGGTTCGAGACGCGCGTTGCGCGCTCCTCATCATGAGGGTTGAAAGGCGAAGGGCTTGATAGGAGGACGTACGACGATGCTGAGCCCGGACGAACTCGAACGCTATGCCCGCCATATCGTGCTGCGCGACGTCGGCGGACCGGGGCAGGCCGCGCTGAAGCAAGCCTCCGTGCTGGTGATCGGCGCCGGCGGGCTCGGTGCGCCGGCGCTGATGTATCTTGCCGCAGCCGGTATCGGCACGCTCGGCGTGGTCGATGACGACGTGGTGTCGCTGTCCAATCTTCAGCGCCAGGTGATCCACACGACGCCCGATATCGGCCGGCACAAGGTCGAGAGCGCGGCGGAGCGGATCTCGGCGCTCAATCCGCATGTCCACTTCGTCGGTCATGCCACCTGGCTCAATGCCGACAACGCTCTCAGCCTGATCGGCGACTACGATCTCGTGCTCGACGGCTCCGACAATTTCTCGACCCGTTATCTTGTCTCGGATGCCTGCTTCTTCGCGCAGAGGCCGCTGATCACGGCAGCACTCGGCACCTTCGACGGCTCGCTCACCACCATTCGGGCGCATGAGAAGAACGAGCAGGGCGACTTCAATCCGACCTATCGCTGCCTGTTTCCTGAGGCGCCGCCGCCCGGCACGGTGCCGGCCTGCGCCGAGGCCGGCGTCATGGGTGCGCTTGCGGGCGTGCTCGGCTCGATGATGGCGCTGGAGGCGATCCGCGAGATCGTCGGCTTTGGCGATGGCCTCGTCGGCCGCCTCCTGATGATCGATGCGCGCGCGATGCGCTTCGAGACGCTGCGCTACACGCGCGATCCGGCCAATCCGCTCAATGGCGATGGGCCCGTCATCACCGACCTCAGCGCCCATCGCACCTGATTCGCGGCCCGTTACGTCGTGGCGCGCTTCTCGCTGTCGAGATATGCCATCTGCTCGGCCGCATAGCGCGTGCCCGAGGCAACGTCGGGCGGGAAAGCTTTTGCCAGTGCTGCCAGATGAGCCCGCGTCAGCGTCACCTTGGTCGCGCCGAGCGCTTCGCTGAGACGATTGCGGGTGCGGGCGCCGATCAATGGCACGATCTCTAGGCCGTGCTCCTGGCCCTGCGCAGCCACCCAGGCGATCGCGACTTGCGCCGGCGTTGCGCCGACATCGTTCGCGATCGTGCGCAGCGTTTCGACGAGCGCGAGATTGGCGTCGAGATTCGTGCCCTGGAAGCGCGGCGTCATCAGCCGGTAGTCCTTGCCGGTCTTGCCGCTGTCCTTCGACCAATGGCCGCTGATCAGGCCGCGCGCCAGCACGCCGTAAGCCGTAATGCCGATGCCGAGTCCGCGACAGGTTTTCAGGATGTCGCGTTCGACGCCGCGCTCGATCAGCGAATATTCGATCTGGAGATCAGCAATCGGATGGACGGCATGCGCCCGGCGGATGGTGTCGGAGCCGACCTCGGACAGACCGATATGCCTGACGTAGCCGGCCTTCACCAATTCGGCGATGCCGCCGATCGTCTCCTCGATCGGGACGGTGGGATCGAGCCGCGCGGGGCGATAGATGTCGATGTAATCGGTGCCGAGCCGCTGCAGCGAATAGGCGAGGAAGTTCCTCGTCGCTGATGGCCGCGAGTCGAAGCCGACGAACTCGCCGGCGGGACCGCGTAGCGCGCCGAACTTGACGCTGATCTGCACCTTGTCGCGCGGCACATCCTTCAGCGCCTCGCGGACCAGCATCTCGTTGTGGCCCATGGCGTAGAAGTCGCCGGTATCGAGCAGCGTGATGCCGGCATCGAGCGCGGCGTGCACGGTGGCGATGCTCTCGCCGCGATCGGCCGGGCCGTAGGCTTCGGACATGCCCATGCAGCCGAGACCGAGGGCGGAGACGGTGGGGCCGGTTGAACCCAGTTTGCGCTTTTCCATGGTGGCTCTCCTCGAGAGGGCGGCAGCTGATTGCCGCGTGACGAAGCCAGATATGCGCCCGGCCGATTACGCCGATAAGCTGGACAATCCAGAATAGTCTGTTCATCATATCGAACAATGACCGAACCCGATCTGCGTGATCTCGATGTCTTCGTGGCGGTTGCCCGCACCCGCAATTTCCGGCGCGCGGCGCAGGACATTCGCGTGTCCGTGTCGAGCCTTAGCCAACGATTGCGGGACCTGGAAGAGCGCCTTGGCGTCCGTCTGATGAACCGCACCACCCGCAGCGTCGCCCTGACCGAGGCGGGAGAGTTGCTGCTGTCGCGCGTTGCGCCGGCGCTGCGCGACGTCGGCGATGCCCTGGATCAGCTCCGCGGGCTGCGCGAGGTCGCGTCGGGCCGCCTGCGCATCAACGCGCCGCCGCCCGCAGTCGATCTGGTGCTGACACCGATGGTCGGGCCGTTCCTCTCGGCGTATCCGCAGGTCGATCTCGATATCGTTTCCGAAAGCGGGTTCGTCGACATCGTCAGTGCCGGCTTCGATGCCGGCGTGCGCTATGGCGAGCATCTCGCGCAGGACATGGTGGCGATCCCGCTGAGCGGCCCGCAGCGCTACGTGGTCGTCGCATCACCCGCCTATATCGCGCGCCGCGGTAAGCCGAAGCATCCGAAGGATCTGCTCGGCCATGATTGCATCCGCGCCCGCTACTCGAGCGGCGTCATGCACGATTGGGAGTTCGAGAAGGGTGGCCAGGTCGTGAAGGTCGATCCGCCGGCCAAGCTGATCTCGACCAATATGGGCCTTGCCATGCGCGCTGCGCTCGATGGCGCGGGCATCTGGGCAAGCCTCGATGGCTATGTCGGCGAAGCCCTGAAGTCCGGCGCACTCGTCAGCTTGATGGAAGATTGGTGTGAGCCGTTTCCGGGCCCGTTCCTGTACTATCCGAGCCGGCGCCAGACGCCGCCCGCGCTGCGCGCCTTCATCGATTTCGTCGCAGACTGGCGCAAGCGCGAGACGCGCAGGCAGTAGACCCTCATGGTGAGGAGCGCGGTCTCGAACCATGCGGGCCCGCCTCTCGCCCGCGGTCATCCTTCGAGACGACCGCTGCGCGGTCTCCTCACAGGATGAGGATGGAGGGCTGTCACCCAGTCGGTTGGAAACTCACAGCATGCTCGGCAGCACGCGATCCGGCGGCTTGTGCGCATCGAGGAAGGTGCGGATGTTGATGATCACCTTCTCGCCCATCTCGACGCGGCCTTCGATCGTGGCCGAGCCCATATGCGGCAGCAGCGTCACCTTGCCGGCCTTGGCGAGCCGCACCAGCTTCGGATTGACCGCGGGCTCGTGCTCATAGACGTCGAGGCCTGCGCCGCCGATCTCGCCGCCTTCGATCAGCTTGATCAGCGTGTCCTCGTCGGTGATCGAGCCGCGCGCGGTGTTGACGATGTAGGCGTCTTTCCGGATCAGCTTCAGCCGCCGCGCCGACAGCAGGTGATAAGTCGCCGGCGTGTGCGGACAGTTCACCGAGATGATGTCCATCCGCGCCAGCATCTGGTCGAGGCTTTCCCAATAGGTCGCGCCAAGCTCTTCGGCGATCTTGGGCGCGACGGGACGGCGGTTGTGATAGTGGATCTGCAAGCCGAAGGCGCGGGCGCGGCGCGCTACCGCCTGGCCGATGCGGCCCATGCCGATGATGCCGAGGCGCTTGCCGCCGATGCGGTGGCCGAGCATCCAGGTTGGCGACCAGCCCGGCCAGGGCTTTCCTTCCGTCAGGATGGAGGCGCCTTCGATCATCCGGCGCGGCACGGCCAGGATCAGCGCCATGGTCATGTCGGCGGTGTCTTCGGTCAGCACCTTCGGCGTGTTGGTCACGGTGATGCCGCGGGCATGCGCCGCCTCGACATCGATATTGTCGACGCCGTTGCCGAAATTCGCGATCAGGCGGAGCTTGCAGTCGGGCTGGTTGACGATGTCGGCGGTGATGTTGTCGGTGACGGTTGGAACCAGCACGTCGGCAGTGCGCGCGGCCTCCGCGATCTGCTCGGCCGACATCGGGGTGTCCTCGAGATTGATCCGCGCGTCGAACAGTTCGCGCATCCGCGTCTCGATCGAATCCGGCAGCTTGCGCGTCACGACGACGAGGGGCTTTTTCTTCACCGACATGTCCTGCTCTCATGAGGCGTCGCGAGCCGCCTCTGTCGCCAAAGGCCGGCCGTTCAGGCCTCATTAACCCGGTTGTTCGACACTGCCCTTGCCGTGTCGTCCCCGGCGCTTCCTTCAAGCTCTCCCGACATTTCCGGCCGGAAAATCGGGGCAAACTGGTTGTTCAAGTGTCCGTCCTCTCTAGCAGAAGGCCGGGCCAAGACAAGAACCACGGGTCCGGCTTGCGGATCCGGCTTCGGGAACACCCGCGTGGGGCGGGGCAGGGGGCTTGCGCGGCAGGTTTTGGAATTTGGGGTGAGGACCGGGCCTGGCCGGATCCTCGACAGGAGACGGTTGATGGCATTGGGGCGTTTTTGTTCGGTGATGGCGCTCGTTTGCACCTGGTTGAGCGCCTCGGTCAGCCCCGGGCATTCGGCGAAGGACAACACTCTCCAGACCGCCAGCGGCCTGCCGGTGCCGCGCTATGTCAGCCTCAAGTCGGATCACGTGAACGTCCGCGCCGGTCCGACCAAGGACAATGACGTTGCCTGGGTCTACACCCGCTCAGGCCTGCCGGTCGAAATCACCGCCGAGTTCGAGAACTGGCGCCGGGTGCGCGATTCCGAAGGCGCCGAAGGCTGGGTCTATCACTCCCTGCTGTCCGGCCGCCGCACCGCGGTCGTCACCATGAAGCACAAGGACGACCTCGCGCCGATCTACGACCGGGCCGATCCTGACAGCGCGGTTGCGGCCAGGCTCCAGGCCGGCGTCGTCACACAGGTGAAGAAGTGCACCGCAAATTGGTGCCACGTCACCGGCAACGGTTTTGACGGCTGGATCCAGCAGGAACGCCTCTGGGGCGTGTACTCGGACGAGCAGGTCAACTGACGCCGTCAACGACAATGGCCGGGCGTAAGCCTGGCCACGACGATCAAATCAGCAATTTTGGATCGACCTCAGCGCTTCTTGCGCAGGCGCACGACCATGTCGATGCGGGCGATCTCGTAACCCTCGGGCACATCCGGCATCTTGGACAGCGCCAGATGCGGATCCTCGATGTCGACCAGCTCGTGGCTGTTCTCGAGGTAATAGTGGTGGTGGGTGGTGACGTTGGTGTCGAAATAGGTCTTGGTGCCGTCGACGCTGACCTGTCGGAGCAGACCGGCATCGGTGAGCTGGTTCAGCGTGTTGTAGACGGTCGCGAGCGAGACCGGAACTTTGGCCAGCGTTGCTTCCTCGTACAGCATTTCAGCCGTGAGGTGGCGTGCGCCCTTGCCAAACAAGAGCCAGCCGAGCGCCATGCGCTGGCGAGTCGGTCGGAGCCCCGCGGACTGGAGCATTTCGTTGACGTCATGCCACGGACAGCCCGTCAGGGCCGGCTGGCGGCCGGACAGGAGGGCCGCGGAATGGACCTCGTCGTCGTGATGGGGCGCGGTATTCTCGCTCATTTCCAGATTTCGGGCACGCGTGGACACTACCGACATGCAATATAAGAACAGATAGATGCAGATGCAAGTTTCTCGCAACTAGAGAGGTTCTAATCAGGCCTGGAACCGGGCGACGACCCCGTCATTTTACCTTCATGAGAGCGCTTTGCCACCGAAATGGCCTGTGTTAGAGAGCGCGCGGTTCCGCTCAGCCGATTTTGGCGCGGCCGGGCATTGAGGCCTGGTTCGCGGTCCATCCGGGCTCTCGGCATTCGCGACTGACGACTGCAATTGACGTTGCCTTCCGAACCGAACGGGGCCCATTTTTGCCAGAAACGCCGCTCAATCGGGGTTAGAACAGAGGCTTCCGCATGCTGAACAGGCGCAACGGTTACGAATACGAAGATCTGCTGGCGTGTGCCCGTGGCGAGATGTTCGGTCCGGGCAATGCCCAGCTGCCGCTGCCGCCGATGCTCATGTTCGACCGCATCACGGAAATCACCGACACCGGCGGCGAGTTCGGCAAGGGGGTGGTGCGGGCCGAGCTCGATGTGAAGCCCGATCTCTGGTTTTTCGGCTGCCACTTCAAGAACGATCCGGTGATGCCCGGCTGCCTCGGACTCGATGCCCTGTGGCAAATGGTCGGCTTCTATCTGGGCTGGACCGGGGGCGAAGGTCGCGGTCGCGCGCTTGGCCTGAACGAGCTGAAGTTCAGCGGCCAGGTGCTGCCCGAGGCCCGCAAGGTTGTGTACAACGTCGATATCAAGCGCGTGATGCGTTCAAAGCTCGTGCTCGGCATCGCCGACGGATGGCTTTCGGTCGATGACCAGATTATCTATCGCGCCAAGGACCTGAAGGTAGGCTTGTTCAAGCAGGGCACAAGCCTGGGCTAGGTGCATTACCAACTAGGCGCATCACCAAGAAGACAACGAATTAGGCGAGGCTGTCATGAGGCGGGTTGTGGTCACCGGGATGGGCATCGTCTCGTCCATCGGAAACAACACCCAGGAAGTGCTTGCGAGCCTTCACGAGGCGAAGTCGGGCATTTCGCGGGCTGAGAAATATGCTGAGCTCGGCTTCCGTTCGCAGGTGCAAGGTGCACCTACGCTCGATCCTGCGACGGTGGTCGACCGCCGCGCCATGCGTTTCCTCGGTCAGGGCGCGGCGTGGAATCACATTGCGATGGAGCAGGCGATCCAGGACTCCGGCCTGTCGCCTGAAGAAGTCTCCAATATCCGCACCGGTATCATCATGGGATCTGGCGGCCCGTCCGCCCGTACCATCGTCGAATCCGCCGACATCACCCGCACCAAGGGCCCGAAGCGCGTCGGACCGTTTGCAGTACCGAAGGCGATGTCGTCCACGGCCTCCGCGACGCTTGCGACCTGGTTCAAGATCAAGGGCGTGAACTATTCGATCTCCTCGGCCTGCGCGACGTCGAACCACTGCGTCGGCAATGCCTATGAGACGATCCAGATCGGCAAGCAGGACGTCATCTTCGCCGGCGGCTGCGAGGAGCTGGACTGGTCACTGTCGGTGCTGTTCGACGCGATGGGCGCGATGTCCTCGAAATACAACGATACGCCCGCCACGGCCTCGCGCCCCTACGACGTCAACCGCGACGGCTTCGTCATTGCCGGCGGTGCCGGCGTGCTGGTGCTGGAAGAGCTCGAGCATGCCAAGGCGCGCGGCGCACGCATCTACAGCGAGATCGTCGGCTACGGCGCGACGTCGGACGGCTACGACATGGTCGCTCCATCAGGTGAGGGCGCGGAGCGCTGCATGCGCATGGCGATGTCGACGGTGAAGACCAAGGTCGACTACATCAATCCGCACGCGACCTCGACCCCCGCCGGCGATCCGCCGGAGATCGATGCGCTGCGACGGGTGTTCGGCTCCGGCGAGAAGTGCCCGCCGATCTCGGCGACCAAGGCACTGACCGGCCACTCGCTGGGCGCGACCGGCGTGCAGGAGGCGATCTACTCGCTGCTGATGATGAACAACGGCTTCATCTGCGAGAGCGCGCACATCCAGGAGCTCGATCCCGTGTTTGCCGACATGCCGATCGTGCGCAAGCGCATCGACAACGCCAAGATCGGCACCGTGCTGTCCAACTCCTTCGGCTTCGGCGGCACCAACGCTACGCTGGTGTTCAGCCGGCTGGATGTGTGACGTCATTGGTTGGCGCACTGTTGATTTTCTCGTCATGGCCGGGCTTGTCCCGGCCATCCGCGTATTGGCCTCAGGCTTGGAAGGGCGTGGATGCCCGGCACATAGGCGAGCGAAGCGACGCCGTCCTTCAGACGGCTATGCCCGGGCATGACGAAAACGGAAGGTGATCGCGAGATGGAAGGTCTGATGAAAGGCAAGCGCGGTCTGATCATGGGCATCGCCAATGATCATTCGATCGCCTGGGGCATGGCGAAGACGCTGCATGCCCATGGCGCGGAGCTTGCCTTCACCTTCCAGGGTGAGGCGCTTGGCAAGCGCGTCAAGCCGCTGGCGGAGTCGCTCGGCGTTGATCTGGTGCTGCCTTGCGACGTCGAGGATATCGCGAGCGTCGACGCGACTTTCGCTGCGCTCCGCGAGAAATGGGGCCGCCTCGATTTCGTGATCCACGCGATCGGCTTCGCCGACAAGAACGAGCTGAAGGGACGCTACGCCGATACCAGCCGCGAAAACTTCTCGCGGACCATGGTGATCTCCTGCTTCTCGTTTACGGAGGTCGCAAAACGCGCCGCCGAGCTGATGACGGAGGGTGGCAGCATGATCACGCTGACCTTCGGCGCCTCGGAGCGCGCGATGCCGAATTATAACGTGATGGGCGTGGCCAAGGCGGCGCTGGAAGCCTCCGTGCGCTATCTCGCCTCCGATTTCGGGCCGCGCGGCATCCGCGTCAACGCGGTTTCCGCGGGCCCCATCCGCACGCTCGCCGGCTCCGGCATCGGCGAGGCGCGCGCAATGTTCGGCTTCATGCAAAAGCATTCGCCGCTCCGCCGCGGTGTCACGCTCGACCAGCTCGGCGGCTCGGCGCTGTATCTGTTGTCGGACCTCTCCGGCGGCGTGACCGGCGAGATCCACTACGTCGATTCCGGCTACAACATCATCCTGATGCCGAAGCCGGACGACCTGAAGCCGGAATGATGCGTCCGCAGGCGGCCTGAGGCCGCGACGTTTCCCCGCATCCCCCAGGATCATGGGGCAGACTCGGCACCGGAATAGTGTTTGCTGCGCGTGGTGGCGCCGCAGGTCATGTCCCGCGGCTCGGGGGAACGATTTTGCCGATGGTGCATGCGATGTGTCGCGCCGGTGCGCTGGCGTCGGTTGCCGGCGCCGTGCTGCTCTGCGGCGGCTCGCATGTCCGGGCACAGTCGGCGATCTGGGACTCAACCCTCTCCAACACGCATTGGTACGTGCCGACGGCGCAATTGCTGGCCTATGCCGCGCCGAAGACCGGCTTTTCCAATCCGATCCCGATCGGCGATCAGACGCTGTGGTCGCTCGCGACCGCGTCGAATGGCTCGTTCACCGGGACCAGCGTCGCGCAGCTTGCGCTTGGACCCGCGCTTGTGACTGATGCCTCGACCATCCAGGGCTTCGTCACGACCACGGGCCAGATCACGATGCTGTTCACGCCGAATGCGGGCGGTGCTGTGACCGTCGGTCTCGGCCACATGCGAACCGTCAACGGCGTGACCGGGATGGAGATGCAGATGATCACGGGAGACAGCCTGCTCGTGACTCACTGGGCCTACATGCTGCCCTACGATCCCGCGACGTTCACGCCGCCGACGTCGCAAGCCATTCCCGCAAACTCCGTCCCGCAATGGGCGTGGACGTCAGGCACGCCGTGGCGGATTGTCAGCCCGACGCTGTTCGGCACGTCCGCGCCCGGCCGCTTCGTCATCACGAATTACCAGAACGGATATTTCTGGGGCGCCGGAATTGCACCCGCGGGAAGCGGTGCCGCCAATTTCACGCTGCTGGGCTCGGTGACACCAGAAGGCAACGTCCTCTTCAACACGCTCTCGCGCGGCACGCTCGCCAGCCTCTACGGAGCGGCCAACGGCGATGCGTCGGGCGCGCAGATGCTCGTCAGCACCTACGACCTCTCGGGTAATCCGACCGGTGGCGTCGCCTATCTCTCTTTGGTGCGGCCCTATGCCGAGACCCTGCAGGCGCAGAACAGCCGCGCGGGGTTGGGTGCGGCCGATATGCTCTATCGCCTGTCCACGACGTCGCTCGGCTGGACGGGCACCATGGCGCCCGGCTTCGTCGCGCTCGATAATCTGAGCGGCCCGAGCCTCACCAACGCCGTCAACCAGACCTTGCCCGTTCTTACGGGCGCGGCATCGCAGGCGACCTACGCGACGCAGCGCGCGTTTCAGCAGGCCGTCACTGGCCGGCTCGACGATGTGTTCGGCCTGAACGGCGGCGTTGCACCCGAGCGCAATATCTGGATGAAACCGTTGGGCGGCAGTGTCCGGCAAGGAAGCGTCGACGGCGTTCCCGGCTACAACGCATCCGGTGGCGGCATTGCCGTGGGCGCAGACACGACGATCTCGGCGCGAGCGTTGCTTGGCGGCGTGTTCGCCTATTCCCATCAAACCATCACCGGAAGCGAGGATGCAGTCCCGAGCCGGCTCGGCATCGATTCATATCAAGCGGGGCTTTATGGCGCTTACGCGCTCGATGGCGGCATTCAGGTCGACGGCCAGCTTGACGGTGCGATGAACGACAACGGTGAAAGCCGCTCGCTCACGTTCATCAACAGCACCGCGGCGGCCGGCTACCGATCCTACAGCGGGCATGCGGGTGCCGGCGTCCGCAGGCTGATACCGATCGAACCCGGATTTGTGATCGCGCCGTCGCTGCGGCTGGACTATGGACAGGTTCGCTCGCCCGCCTACCAGGAAGGCGGCGCAGGCGGCTTCAGTCTCAACGTCGATTCGCAAACCTATCGCGAATTGACGGTGACGGCGGGATTGAAGAGTGCTTACCGGATTGCGCCGCGGGTGTCTCTCACCAGCGATGTCGGCGTCGGCTACAACACGCTGAATCAGGGACTTCAGATCAAATCCGCGTTTGCCGGAGGCGGCGATACATTCACGACCTACGGTCTTGTACTTTCGCCGTGGATCTATTCGACCGCGCTGGGGCTCGTCGCGGCCGATGGCAAGGGCTTCGATCTCGGCTTCCGCTATGGCCTTGCGGCCACATCCTCCGGACTGCTGCAGCAGTCCGGGCTCGCCGTCCTCAAGATCAAGCTGTGAGCCGGCTGCCTCAGCCGGCCGCGATCATCTCCGCGCGCTGGAATGCCGGCCGCGCCATGCAGCGCGCGATATAGGCATCGAAGGCCGGTCGCGACGGCACCATCTTGAACAGGCGCACCGCGAAATTCAGGCCCGAGCCGATCGTGATATCGGCAGCGGAAAACTCGTCGCCGAGTATCCACGGTCCCTTCGCGACCGCGGCTTCCAGCACGTCGAAGACCTGTGTGGCGCTGCCCCAGGCCGCGGTCGACGTCGGCACCTCTATCTTGGTGAAGATCTGGATGATGGCGGGCTCGATGCAGCTCGGCGAGAAGAACAGCCATTGCAGATAGCGCGCGCGGCGCGGATCAGTCACCGCTGGTGCAAGCTTCGTCTCGGGGTAGCGGTCGGCGATGTAAGCGCAGATCGCGGCGGCTTCGCCGAGCGCAGCGTCGCCATCGCTGAGTGCCGGCACCTTGCCCATCGGATTGACCTTGAGGAAATCCGGCGCCTTCTGCGCGCCGGTCGAAATGTCGGTCAGCACGCGCTCATAGGGAAGGCCGCTCTCCTCCATCAGCCAAAGCGTCGAGAACGAGCGCGACCGGGGCGACCAATAGAGCTTGATCATGGGAGGGGACCTTTCATCGGCACGAGGCGAGCAGGGACGGATTCATGACGCGTCTCTATCGAATCCACAATCCGCCAGGTCCGGGGGCCGGATGGTCCGGGCTTCTTCAGCGACCTCGTCTGAAATTCAATGCTCCGGCTCAGTCTTCCTTGAGATAGCCGGGCAGGCCCCGGTCGAGCCTGTCCGCGACGAGTGCGCGCGTCCTCTCGCGCAGCGCCGCGCTGGCCGAAGCTGCGGCGGGCGGGTCAGGGAATAGCGAGTTGTCGAGCTTGGTCAGCGGGTCTTCGATCAGTCGCATGCTTGCGGCGAAGTGCGCGCTGAAATTCACAAAGGGACGCTTGATCTCCTCATAGCTCCGGCCGTCAATCAGCGTGATCGCAACATTGGCGAAAAGGTGGGAGTGCCGGAGCAGGCCGCCGAGACCCTGGTTGTAGGTGCCGATGCCGTTCAGTGTCATGTGCGTGTTCGGTAACTCCGCCTTGAACGTGGTTGCGACAAGATAGCGATCGCAATTCGCGTTCGCGGAGAAGCCCCGCACAATCACCGGCAGACGCTCTTCGGGATCGCGGATGAGGATCGTTTTCGGATTATAGAAGGGCTCGAAGACGCCCTTGGGATAGGCAATCCTGCGCACCGCGGGATCATTGTTCGTTGCCGCGCGCACCCGCGCAAAGACGAGGTCATCAAGGCCCCAGTCGATTGGAACCTCGCTTGCCTCATTCTCGAAGATCGTGAGGCCAAATTTCTGTACGGAGTAATGGTCTCCGATCACCGAGATCACACCAAGCCGGCACGGGCCGCTCTCCACGGCGACCGGCTGCTTTGCAACCGGTTTGGCCTTCGGCGCCGCCTTCTTGGCCGCTGGTTTTGCCGGCGCGGTCTGAGCGGGAGGCGCGGTGGTCGCGGGAGGGGGTTGCGCGGCTGCCGGAATTAGAAAGGACAGCAGAGCGATGACCGAGACAGCAATTCGAACCATGGATTCTGGGAGACCAGCGGCAAGAGGATGTCGGACGCGTCACACTAGGTGGGGATCTGGACAACCGCAAGCTGTAGCCGGCGATCGCTGCCTATTCGGCCGGCCGCTCCCGCTTCCACCGGTAGTATCTCATCGTGAAGCCATTCGACGGCTCGATCTCTTCCTTCTCGAACACAAAACCTTCGCGCTCGTACCAGCGCCAGGCTTTTTCGTTCTCGCGGACGCAGCGCAGGTACATCTCATCGGGCATTTGCGTGCGCGTGAAGGCGAGCAACCGGCGGCCGAGCGATTGTCCCTGATAGGCGGGCGCGACGAAAAGCATGTCGAGATGGAGCTTTGGCAGATGCAGCGCCAGCATCGCGGCGATCGTGCCACGGTCGTCGGCGACGAACAGGCTCCAGCCGTTCTCGATCTCACGCCTGATACGCGCGCGCAAATTCGCGAGCAGGAAGCCGCTCTCCTCGGCGAGCCCGGTCGAGACCCAGCTCTCCATCCAGACACGGCCGACCTCGTCGTATTCGTCGGCGTGGGCAGGGCGGATGATTGGCTGCGACATCGGGAGCTCAGGCCCGCTGGCTGCGCAGCGATTGCTTTGCGCGCACCTTGCCGGCCGACAGGCACACCACTTCGGAAATCTGCAGGAGCTGGCGCGCCAGCGGGCTGGTCTTGCGCCAGACCATGCCGATGGTACGCGAGGGCTGCGGGTCGCGGAAGCGCGCGAGCGAGACCGAGGCCGATCGCGTCTCCACCGGCACCGCCATTTCCGGGATCAAGGTGACGCCGAGGCCGGCGCTGACCATCTGGACCAGCGTCGACAGCGAATTCGCATCCAGCATCTCGCGCGGCGGCGCCGACTGCATGTTGCAGAAGGAGAGCGCCTGATCGCGGAAGCAATGTCCCTCCTCGAGCAGCAACAGCCGCATCTCCCGCATCATCTCGCGCGATGGCACCGGTGTGCCTTCATCAGAGCCCGGGCGCACCAGCAGGAATTTCTCGTCGAACAGAGCGACCTCTGTGAGCGAGGGCTCGGACACCGGCAGCGCAACGATGGCGGTGTCGAGCCGGCCTTCGACCAGCTCTTGGATCAGTCGCGGCGTCATCGTCTCGCGCACGCGGATGTCGAGCTCCGGATGCATGCGCGTGAGATTTTTGGTGATCTTGGGCAGCAGGTAGGGCGCGATCGTCGGGATCATGCCGATGCGCAGACGGCCGGCAAACCGGTCCTGCGAGGCCCGGGCGAAATCGCCGAGCTCATCGACCGAGCGCAGAATGTCGCGGACGCGCTGCGCAAGTTCCTCGCCGAATCGGGTCAGCGCGACCTGGCGAGCGCTACGCTCCAGCAGCAGGCCGCCGAGCGCCTCCTCCAACTCCTTGATCTGCATCGACAATGCCGGCTGCGAGATGGAACAGGCCTCCGCCGCCCGGCCGAAATGACCATGACGTGCCAGCGCATCGAAATACCGGAGCTGACGCAGCGTCACGTTGATCATCAGAAAATCCTATCGCAGCGATCATTAAAGTCAACTTCACCTGATAGGACGCGCGGCTTAGAGTGGTTCTACCTGGTCAAAGGCGCAAGTTCGACGCCGGCAGAGGAGGTAATCATGGATGACACTTCGAAGTGCCCGTTTTCGGGCGGAAAACCCACGCGGGTGAACCGCGACTGGTGGCCAACCCAACTCAGCATCGAGGTCCTGCACAAGAATTCCGGCCTGTCCGATCCGATGGGCAAGGACTTCGACTACGCCAAGGAATTCAAGACGCTCGACCTCAATGCAGTCATCAAGGACCTGACCGCCCTGATGACGGACTCGCAGGAATGGTGGCCGGCCGACTTCGGTCATTACGGCGGCCTGATGATCCGCATGGCCTGGCACAGCGCGGGCACCTACCGCATCACCGACGGTCGCGGTGGCGCCGGCGCCGGTCAGCAGCGTTTTGCTCCGCTCAACAGCTGGCCCGATAACGCCAACCTCGACAAGGCGCGCCGCCTGCTCTGGCCGATCAAGCAGAAGTACGGCCGCAAGATTTCCTGGGCCGACCTGATGGTGCTCGCCGGCAACGTCGCGCTGGAATCGATGGGCTTCAAGACTTTCGGCTTCGCCGGCGGCCGCGCCGACGTGTGGGAGCCGGAAGAGCTCTATTGGGGTCCCGAAGGCACCTGGCTGGGTGATGAGCGCTATAGCGGCGAACGCCAGCTTGCCGAGCCGCTCGGCGCCGTGCAGATGGGCCTCATCTACGTCAATCCGGAAGGACCGAACGGCAAGCCGGATCCCGTCGCCGCAGCGAAGGACATCCGCGAGACCTTCTTCCGCATGGCGATGAACGACGAGGAGACCGTCGCGCTGATTGCCGGCGGCCACACCTTCGGCAAGACCCACGGTGCGGGCGATCCGTCGCTGGTCGGTCCGGAGCCGGAAGCGGGCGCGCTTGAAGAGCAAGGCCTCGGCTGGAAGAGCAAATACGGCACCGGCGTCGGCGCTGATGCGATCACCGGCGGTCCCGAAGTCACCTGGACGCAGACCCCGACGAAGTGGAGCAACTACTTCTTCGAGAACCTGTTCAACTACGAGTGGGAGCTGACGAAGAGCCCGGCAGGCGCGCAGCAGTGGAAGGCCAAGGGCGCCGAGGCCAGCATTCCGGATGCGTTCGACAAGTCCAAGAGGCATCTGCCGACCATGCTGACGACCGACCTCTCGCTCCGGTTCGATCCGGCCTATGAGAAGATCTCGCGGCGCTTCCTCGAGAACCCGGATCAGTTCGCGGACGCCTTCGCCCGCGCCTGGTTCAAGCTCACCCATCGCGACATGGGCCCGATCCAGCGCTATCTCGGCCCGCTGGTGCCGAAGGAGACGCTGATCTGGCAGGATCCGATTCCGGCCGTGAACCACGAGCTGGTCAGCGATCAGGACATCGCCTCGCTGAAGACGAAGATCCTCGCGTCGGGCCTCTCGGTGTCCGAGCTGGTCTCGGCCGCCTGGGCGTCGGCCTCGACGTTCCGCGGCTCGGACAAGCGCGGCGGCGCCAACGGTGCACGCATTCGCCTCGCGCCGCAGAAGGACTGGGAGGTGAACCAGCCGGCTCAGCTCTCGAAGGTCCTCGCCAAGCTCGAAGCGATCCAGAAGGACTTCAACGCCTCGGCCGGCGCGAAGAAGGTCTCGCTTGCTGACCTGATCGTGCTCGGCGGCACCGCTGCGGTCGAAAAGGCCGCGAAGGATGCCGGCGTCGATGTGAAGGTCGGCTTCACGCCGGGCCGCATGGATGCCTCGCAGGAGCAGACCGACGTTGACTCCTTCGCGCCGCTGGAGCCGCGGGCCGATGGCTTCCGTAACTACATCGGCAAGAAGCATCAGTTCCTGATGGCCGAGGAGGCCCTCGTCGATCGCGCGCAGCTGTTGAAGCTCTCCGGTCCTGAGCTGACCGTGCTCGTCGGCGGCCTGCGTGTGCTTGGTGCCAATGCGAACGGTTCGAAGCACGGTGTCTTCACTGCGAAGGCGGGCACGCTGAGCAACGACTTCTTCGTCAACCTGCTCGACATGAGCACGCAGTGGGCGCCGGCTGCCGACGGCACCTATGAGGCCCGCGACCGCAAGACCAATGCGGTGAAGTGGACCGGCACGCGCGCCGACCTGATCTTCGGATCGCACTCACAGCTCCGCGCCTTCGCCGAGGTCTATGCCTCGTCGGACGCGAAGCAGCAGTTCGTGCAGGACTTTGCCAAGGCCTGGACCAAGGTCATGAACCTCGACCGGTTCGACATCGCGGCCTGAGGTGTTGCTACACCTCTCCCGCTTGCGGGAGAGGTCGGTGCGAAGCACCGGGTGAGGTTTCTCTCCTCGTTGGGAGGCTCGCTGTGGAAGCACCCTCTCCCCGACCCTCTCCCGCAAGCGGGAGAGGGGGCGCAGATCGCCCGGAGCAAGCGACAAACAAAAAGGGCGGCCGAGAGGCCGCCCTTCGTGTTTCTGACCTGTCTAGCGAGGCTTACTCGCCGGCCGCTTCGCGCGGAGCCGGCTGACCGTCGGCCGGCTTCTCCTTTGCCTCGAGGTCCTCGCCGGTGGTCTGGTCGACCACCTTCATCGACAGACGGGTCTTGCCGCGATCGTCGAAGCCGAGCAGCTTGACCTTGACCTTGTCGCCTTCCTTGACGACGTCGGAGGTCTTCTGCACGCGGTTGGCCGCGAGCTGGCTGATGTGGACGAGGCCGTCCTTGGAACCGAAGAAGTTCACGAAGGCGCCGAACTCCATCACCTTGACGACGGTGCCGTCATAGATCTGGCCGACTTCGGGCTCGGACGCGATCGACTTGATCCACTTGATCGCGGCCTTCATCGCCTCGCCGTCGCTGGAGGCGACCTTCACGGTGCCGTCGTCCTCGATGTTGACCTTGGCGCCGGTCTTCTCGACGATCTCGCGGATCACCTTGCCGCCGGTGCCGATCACTTCGCGGATCTTGTCGGTCGGGATCTTGAAGGTCTCGATGCGCGGCGCGTATTCGCCGAGCTCGGCGCGGGCCGCGGTTAGGGCCTTGGCCATCTCGCCGAGGATGTGGATGCGCCCGTCCTTGGCCTGGGCCAGCGCGACGCGCATGATTTCCTCGGTGATGCCCTCGATCTTGATGTCCATCTGGAGCGAGGTGATGCCCTGCTCGGTGCCGGCCACCTTGAAGTCCATGTCGCCGAGATGGTCCTCGTCACCGAGGATGTCCGAGAGAACCGCGAAGCGCTTGTCCTCGAGGATCAGGCCCATCGCGATGCCGGCGGTCGGCCGCTTCAACGGTACGCCGGCGTCCATCAGCGCGAGCGAGGCGCCGCAGACCGAAGCCATCGAGGACGAGCCGTTGGACTCGGTGATCTCCGACACCACGCGCGTAGTGTAGGGGAATTCGTGGTGCGGCGGCAGAACCGGGTGGATCGCGCGCCAGGCCAGCTTGCCGTGGCCGATCTCGCGGCGCTTGGTGCCGCCGAGGCGGCCGGTCTCACCGACCGAGTAGGGCGGGAAGTTGTAGTGCAGCAGGAACGTTTCCTTGTACGTCCCCGACAGCGCGTCGATGTACTGCTCGTCCTCGCCGGTGCCGAGCGTGGTCACGACCATCGCCTGGGTTTCGCCGCGGGTGAACAGCGCCGAGCCGTGGGCGCGCGGCAGCACGCCGACTTCAGCGACGATGTTGCGCACGGTCTTGGAGTCGCGGCCGTCGATGCGCTTGCCCGTATCGAGGATGTTCCAGCGAACGATCTTGGCCTCGAGCTCCTTGAACACGCCGGCGATGCGCAGCTTGTCGTATTTCGGCTCCTGCCCTTCGGGGAAGTAATGGGCGATCACCTTTTCCTTGACCTTGCCGACCGCGGCATAGCGATCCTGCTTGACCGGAATGGCGTAGGCGGCGCGCAGTTCCTGCTCGACGACGCCGAGCATTTCCTTCTCGAGCGCGGAATTGTCGATCGCGGTGACTTCGCGCGGCTCCTTGGCGGCCTTCTCGGCGAGTTCGATGATCGCGTTGATGACCGGCTGGAAGTGCCGGTGACCGAACATCACGGCACCGAGCATGATGTCCTCGTTGAGCTCCTTGGCTTCCGATTCCACCATCAGCACGGCGTCGGCGGTGCCGGCGACCACGAGGTCGAGCTGGGTGTCGACCATCTCGTCGAGCGTCGGGTTGAGGATGAACTCGTCATTGGCGAAGCCGACGCGCGCTGCGCCGATCGGGCCCTTGAAGGGCGCGCCGGACAAGGTCAGCGCGGCGGAGGCCGCAACCAGCGCCACGATATCGGGATCGTTCTCCATGTCGTGCGACAGCACGGTGACGATCACCTGGGTCTCGTTGCGCCAGCCATCGACGAACAGCGGACGGATCGGACGGTCGATCAGGCGGGAGACCAGCGTCTCCTTCTCGGTCGGACGGCCCTCGCGCTTGAAATAGCCGCCGGGAATGCGGCCGGCTGCGTAGGTCTTCTCCTGGTAGTCGACGGTCAGCGGCAGGAAGTCCACGCCTTCGCGCGGCGCCTTGGCCGCGACGACGGTGGCGAGCACCACGGTCTCGCCATAGGTGGCGACGACGGCGCCGTCGGCCTGACGGGCGATCTTGCCGGTTTCGAGCTTGAGAGGGCGTCCGCCCCAGTCGATCTCGACTGAATGCTTATTAAACATAGAGGTCTTCTTTCATGGGTTCTCGAAAGAAGGGACGGCTCGAAAAACAAAAACCATGCGCAAGATTGCGGGACGCTGATCGAAGCGATGATCAGCGTCCTGCGATCCTGCCATGGTTTTCGGATTTCGGATGGCGTCCATCCTTTCGGGTCATACGGGCGCCTTGCCCGTTGTGCCCAGCCGCCGGATTGCTGCTGGACTGTCAGTCGGCATGAACGCGAACACCGAACCGCGGTCTTCGCCCATCACACCTCGGATGCGAATCTTCGTTGGCTCGCACCCGATGTGCACGCAGCCTCGATCAAAAACCTTTAAACAAACGCTTTCGTTCGAAACCACACGCGAAAACGCGCGCCAGTGGCGCGCGCAGGAACACTCAACGACGAATGTTGTGCTTCTCGAGCAGTGCCTTGTACCGCGCCTCGTCCTTCTTCTTCAGGTAGTCGAGGAGCGAGCGGCGGGTCGAGACCAGCTTCAAGAGGCCGCGACGCGAATGGTTGTCCTTCACGTGGGTCTTGAAATGGCTGGTGAGGTTGTTGATGCGTTCCGAAAGGATCGCGACCTGAACCTCGGGCGAGCCGGTGTCGCCGGCCTTGGTAGCATTCGTCTTGATGACTTCCGCTTTGCGTTCTGCGGCAATCGACATCGTCAAATTCTCTCGTTGCGACCGGGGCTGGCAGTCAGGCCGGTCAGGTTGAACACACGCTTGGGGATGATTTCGCCATTGCCAACTTCAGCAAGCGCGAGAAGTCGGCCTGCCACCGTGACATAGACTGTGCCGCTACAAGTGGGCGCATCCCGTCCGCGCAACAAAACGGCCTGGCCCCGATGGAGCCTTGCCGCATCAGCCCGAGTGACGGCCAGTGCCGGGATGTCGTCCAGCGCGGTCTCAACGGGCAAAAGCGCGTCGGCGAGGCTGCCCTCGCCGGACGCGGCTCTATCGCACAAAGCCTCCAGCTGATCCAGCGGAATCATGTCGTTCTCGCCAAATGGGCCGACCAGGGTCCGCCGCAGCGCGCAGATATGGCCGTAAGTGCCGAGAATCCGGCCCATATCGCGGGCGAGCGCGCGGACATAGGTTCCCTTGCCGCACTCGGCCTCGAACACGGCTCGGTCGTTATCCGGTTGATCTACAAGGGTTAATTGGTGAATCTCGACCGGGCGGGCCGCCAATTCCACGACTTCGCCGTCGCGGGCGAGGTCATAGGCGCGCTCGCCCTGGACCTTGATCGCGGAATAGCGTGGCGGGATCTGCTCGATCACCCCCGTGAAACGGGGCAGCAGGGCGAGGATGGCCTCGCGGGTCGGGCGCTGGTCGGAGGTCGCAGTCACCCGGCCCTCGATATCGTCGGTGTCGCGCTCCTCGCCCCAGCACACGGTGAACTGGTAGCGCTTGCGGCCGTCCATGACGAAAGGAACCGTCTTGGTGGCTTCGCCGAGCGCGATCGGCAGGCCGCCGGACGCGAGCGGGTCGAGCGTGCCGGCATGACCGGCGCGCTTGGCATTGAACAGGCGCTTGAGCACCGCGACGGCCTGCGTCGAGGTCATGCCGATCGGCTTGTCGAGTACGACCCAGCCATGGACGTCGCGCCGGTCGCGGCGCGGCTGGTTGCCCTTCTGCTGCTTGGCGCGTGGATCGTTGTTGACGCGGCGCGGCTCCTGATGCGGCCGAGCATCGCCTCCCACGTCCGCAAAATTATTTTTTTGCACGTTGCGCTGATCGGCCTGTTCGCCGCCGATCGTGCCGTGAGCCGGGTCCATCGTCATTGTTCTTCTTCCCGATCCGAATCCGGATCCTGTTCCAAGTCCCTCTGCACCGCAGGTGTTCGCAAAAGCTTCTCGATCCGTTCCGCTTCGTCGAATCGCTCGTCGACGCGGAAGCGAATGTCAGGTGCAAATTTCAGGTTAACGCGCCGCGCGACTTCGCCGCGCAGGAATTTCTTGTTGCGATCGAGCGCAGCGATGACGATCTCGGTGTCGCGGCCACCGAGCGGCATCACGTAAACTGTTGCGAGTTTCAGGTCGGGCGACATCCGCACCTCCGGCACGGTGATGATGTGACCTTCGAGGTCCGCATCATGCACATTGCCTTGCGCCAGAATATCGGCCATCGCGTGGCGAACCTGCTCGCCGACGCGCAACTGACGTTGCGAGCCTCCGGCTGCGGAACTCTTCTTCTGATGGTGGCGTGGCATGGTCGAAAATAACCTCACTGCCCGTGTTTGGGACACGAGCGTTGTCATTTGTCCTGTTGAAACGAATGAGGCGCGGATGGCCGGAAAAAATCCGGCCATCGCACTCCCGCAATTTCAGTTCAAAAAGATCCGGGCGCTTCGGTAAGATTTGGACTTACAGGGAGCGCTGGATCGTCTCCACGCGATAACACTCGATGACGTCACCGGCACGCATGTCGTGATAGTTCTCGAAGGCCATGCCGCATTCCTGACCGGCCTGGACTTCCTTCACTTCGTCCTTGAAGCGCTTCAGCGTCGACAGCTTGCCCTCGTGTACGACGACGTTGTCGCGGATCAGGCGCACGTTGGCGCCGCGTTCCACGGTGCCGTCGGTGACGCGGCAGCCGGCGACCTTGCCGACCTTGGAGATGTTGAAGATCTCCAGGATTTCGGCATTGCCCAGCATGGTTTCGCGCAAGGTCGGCGCGAGCAGGCCGCTCATCGCCTTCTTCACGTCGTCCACGAGGTCGTAGATGATGTTGTAGTAGCGGATCTCGATGCCGTTGCGCTTGGCGGCCGCAGCGGCTTCCTTGTTCGCACGAACCGAGAAGCCGATGATCGCGGCGTTGAAGCCTTCCGCGAGCGTCACGTCCGATTCCGAGATGCCGCCGACGCCGGCATGCAGGATGCGGGCGGCGACTTCGTCGGTGCCGAGCTTCTCGAGCGAGCCGAGGATCGCTTCCAGCGAGCCCTGCACGTCGGCCTTGACGATCAGCGGGAATTCCTTGCGGCCCGCCGTCTTCAATTGCGACATCATCTGCTCGAGCGAGCCGCGCATGCCGGAGATCGAGGCCGCGGCGTTCTCGCGCTTCTGGTGCGCACGGTAGCTGGTGACCTGGCGGGCCCGGGCTTCGTTCTCGACGACCGCGAGGCGATCACCTGCCTCCGGCGGACCGTTGAAGCCGAGCACCTCGACCGGCACCGAGGGACCGGCCTCCTGCACGGTCTCGCCCTGATCGGAGATCAGCGCGCGGACACGGCCCATCTCGGCGCCGGCGACGATGATGTCGCCGACCCGCAGGGTGCCGCGCTGGACCAGCACGGTCGCGACCGGGCCGCGGCCGCGATCGAGCTTGGCTTCGATCACGGTGCCTTCGGCCGGGCGCTCCGAATTGGTCTTCAGGTCGAGGATTTCGGCCTGCAGCGCGATCATCTCGAGCAGCTTGTCGAGATTGGTCTTGTTCTTGGCGGACACCTCGACGTCGACGACTTCGCCGCCGAAGGATTCCACCTGCACTTCATGTTGGAGCAGCTCGGTGCGCACGCGCTCGGGCTTGGCGTCGGGCTTGTCGATCTTGTTGATGGCAACGATGATCGGAACGCCCGCCGCCTTGGCGTGGTTGATGGCTTCGACCGTCTGCGGCATCACGCCGTCATCGGCTGCGACCACCAGCACGACGATGTCAGTGACCTTGGCGCCGCGGGCGCGCATCGCGGTGAACGCGGCGTGACCAGGCGTGTCGATGAAGGTGATCTTCTTGCCGGTTTCGGGCGAAGTCACCTGATAGGCGCCGATATGCTGGGTGATGCCGCCGGCTTCACCGGAAACCACGTTGGCATGACGAAGCGCGTCGAGCAGCGAAGTCTTGCCGTGGTCGACGTGGCCCATCACGGTCACCACAGGCGAACGCGTCTCGGTGTCGGTGGAATCGTCGACCTGGTCGAACAGACCTTCTTCGACGTCCGAGGCGGCAACGCGCTTGACGGTGTGACCGAGTTCTTCGGCGATGAGCTGCGCAGTGTCGGCGTCGATCACGTCGGTGATCTTGTGCATCGCGCCCTGCTTCATCAGCATGCGGATGACGTCGACCGCGCGCTCGGACATGCGGTTGGCGAGTTCCTGGATGGTGATCGCTTCCGGGATCGTCACCTCGCGGATGAGCTTTTCCTTCGGCTCATTCGAGGCATGACCCTTCAGGCGCTGGGTGCGGCGGCGGAACGAGGC
>JAEYRD010000215.1 GCA_023435725.1 Pseudomonadota bacterium
GCATGAGTGGGAATGGTCCGAACGCTATCCGGAGCAGCCCGAAATTCTCCGTTACCTCGAACATGTCGCGAAACGTCACGACCTCAAGCGCAACATCCAGTTCAATACAAGAGTTACCGGGGCTGAATTCGACGAGAAGACCAATCTTTGGACGGTTCACACCGACAAGGGAGAAGAGGTTACGGCGCGTTATCTCATCACGGCCGTGGGCACTTTGTCGGATACGAACATGCCGCCCTTCAAGGGCTTGGAGAAATTCAAGGGCAAGTGGTATCACACCAGCCGCTTCCCGCATGCCGGCGTTGACTTCACCGGCAAACGCGTCGGTGTGGTCGGCACCGGGGCCACGGCGGTTCAGGCGATTCCCGAAATTGCGCAGCAGGCCAAGCAGCTGATCGTGTTCCAGCGCACGGCCAACTATTGCGTGCCGGCGCGCAACGGCAAGGTGGACCCCGAATTGGTCAAGGCACGAAAGGCGGACTACGAGGGTATCGTTCAGAGGATTCGGGAATCGTTCTTCGGCCAGGAACACTATTTCATTCCGAAGTCCGTGCTGGAAGCAACGCCCGAAGAACGTGAGGGCGTGTTTGACCGCATGTGGGATGCAGGCGGGTTCGCATTCTGGCTTGCCAACTATCAGGACATGTTCTTCTCGCAGGAGGCCAATGACGTCTGCGCTGACTACATCAAGCGTAAGATCCGCAGCACGGTGAAAGAGCCGCGCACCGCGGAAAAGCTGATACCCAAGGGCCACGCCTACGGCACCAAGCGGCAGCCGCTCGACACCAACTATTACGAGACCTTCAACAGGGACAACGTGCTGCTGGTCGATGCGAAAACCGACGGCGGAATTGAGGAAATCACCGAAGCCGGAATTTGTGCCGGCGGTAAGGAATATCCCCTCGACATCATCGTGTTTGCCACCGGTTTCGACGCCATGACCGGTCCGCTGAAGGCGTTGAACCTGAAGGGACGCGCCGGGCGTACGCTGGATCATGAGTGGCAGGACGGCCCGCATACCTATCTTGGCGTCGCCATTGCCGGCTTTCCGAACCTGTTTACCATCACCGGTCCGCAAAGCCCCTCGGTGCTGTCGAACATGCCGGTATCGATCGAGCAGCATGTGGAGTGGATCACGGACTGCATCGAGACGATGCGCAAGAACGGAAAGACCAGCATCGAAGCGACGCCATCGGCGCAGGATCAATGGGTCGCTCATGTCAATGAAATCGTCAGCGCGACGCTGATGACGACCGCCAACTCCTGGTACATGAGCGCCAACATTCCCGGCAAGCCGCGCGCATTTTTGCCTTACTTGGGACCGGAAGGGGTCGGCGGCTACAGGAAGAAGTGCGACGAGATCGCAGCCAAGGGCTACGAGGGTTTCGAACTGGCTTAGAAAAACGTGGCCAGGGCAAACGGGCGGGAGGGCATAGCCAGCCTTGCCGCCCAACAACAAGATGAGGGAGGGCGATCATGATCGAGAACAGCTATTACTCTCAGGAGCTGCACGGGCCTTACGAGCTCCACGACGTCGGCAATCTCGAGCTGGAGGATGGCGGTACGATTCGTGCCTGCAAGCTCGCTTACGCGACTTTCGGCAACCTCAATGCCGAGAAAGACAATGCCATCCTCATTCCCACATGGTATTCCGGCACAAACAAGATCATGGAGCAGGTCTATATCGGTCCGGGTCGCGCGCTTGACCCGGACAAGTATTTCATCGTGATCGTCAATCAGATCGGGAGCGGTCTTTCCACCTCACCGCACAACACGCCGCCGCCAGCCGGCATGGCGAACTTCCCGCATGTGCGGATCGGAGACGATGTACGGGCGCAGCATAAGTTACTCACGGAACGGTTCGATCTGAAAAGTCTGGCGCTCGTTGTCGGCGGCTCCATGGGCGCACAGCAAACGTACGAATGGGCGGTGCGCTATCCCGATATGGTGAAGCGGGCAGCGCCGATTGCCGGCACTGCCAGGAATACCGTCCACGATTCCCTTTTTACGGAAACGTTGGTCGATGCGATCATCTCCGACCCCGGGTTCAACCGGGGCTTCTATACGTCGCCCGCGGACGTGAGGGAGGGCTTGTCGCGCCACGCAAAGATGTGGGCCGTGATGGGCTGGAGCACGGAGTTTTTCCAGCAGGAGCGGCATAAGGCGCTGGGCTTTTCGTCGATGGACGATTTCATCGTAAACTTCATGAGCGCCTATTTCAGCGTCATGGATCCCAACGATTTGCTCTGCATGGCGTGGAAATGGCAGCATGGCGACGTGAGCCGACACACTGGCGGTGACTTGCGGGCCGCCTTGGGCAGGGTCAAGGCCAAAACCTTCGTCATGCCGATGTCTTCGGACATGTTCTTCCCACCGTCCGATTGCCAGGCCGAGTGGCGACTACTTCCCGACGCCGAGTTCAGGCCAATCCAGACGGTCGATGGTCATCTTGCGCTCTTCGGTGCCGATCCGAATGCGATCGCTCAACTCGACAAGCATCTCAGCGAGTTGCTCGCAACAAAAGTCTAGATGTAAAAGGCGACCTGGGCGTCTCGCTACCCACGTGCAACATTGGCCCGCCCGCGAAATTACAATCGGCGCGATCATGCCATCGTGCGCCTGTTTTGCCCGACGTGTCAAACGTCTCAGTTGCAGGACTCGGGACCATGCCAAGCAAAATTCTTCAATGATTTCTACTTTGCATGGGGTTGTTTTCGCATTTTTTGTTTTTCCCCCTTAGGGGCAGGATGAATTAGCCGCGTACTCGCCTCAGCATCTGCTCGACATGGGCGATCGGCGTCTCCGGCTGGATGCCGTGGCCGAGATTGAAGATCAGCCGGCCTTGCGCAAAATTGGCCAGCACGTTGTCGACCGCGCGATCGAGCGCAGCGCCACCTGATATCAGCACCAGCGGATCGAGATTGCCCTGCACGGCGACGCGGCTCTGCACGCGCTCGCGGATGAATGACGGCTCTGCAGTCCAGTCGATGCTGACCGCGTTGACGCCGGTCGCCTCGACGTAACCGGGCAATTGCGCGCCGGCGCCGCGGGGGAAACCGATGATCTTCGCATCCGGCACCTTGGCGCGGACGCCTTCGACGATGCGCCGCGTCGGCTCGGCCGACCATCGCGCGAACTCGGCCGGCGGCAGCACGCCGGCCCAGGTGTCGAAGATCTGCAAGGCGTCGGCACCGGCGGCGTGCTGCGCCAGCAGATACTCGACTGAATTGTCGACCAGCACGTCGATGATTTTCGAGAACGCCTCCGGATGCCGGTAGGCCATCATCCGCGCCGGCGCCTGGTCCGGCGTGCCGTGGCCGGCGACCATGTAGGTCGCAACCGTCCATGGCGCGCCGCAGAAGCCGATCAGAGCGACTTTGGGATCGAGCGCGCCGCGCACGATGCGTAGCGCCTCGAACACCGGTGCGAGCTTGGCGAAGTCGGCGCGCGAGGCGAGCGTTGCGACCTTGGCGGGATCATCCAGCGGCTCCAGCCGCGGACCCTCGCCGACCTCGAAGCGCACGGACCGGCCGAGTGCGTACGGGATCACCAGAATGTCAGAGAAGATGATCGCCGCGTCGAAGCCGAACCTCCGGATCGGTTGCAGCGTCACCTCGGCGGCAAGTTCCGGGTTGAAGCAGAGATCGAGGAAGCCGCCGGCCTTGGCCCGCACCTCGCGATATTCCGGCAGGTAACGGCCGGCCTGCCGCATCATCCACATTGGCGGGATGGTCTGGCGCTGGCCGGAGAGCACGTCGATGAAAGGCTTTTTTGCAGACTGGGGCACGAGGAATCCTGATGCAGATTTGAGGTTCCTGATACACCGCTGGAGGCCGGAGCGGAACAGGGGAACCAGCGCAAATACGTCGCGTTGATCAGCCAATGGAGGAGGAATCCATGGCTCAGACATTCGATCCCGCGCCGCATGACAAGCACGCCGACGATCTGCGCGAAGCGCTCGCCGCCGATCGCCACGCCAAGCTCGACACCGGGTTGGAAGATACCTTTCCGGCTTCCGATCCAGTGAGCGCCGCGCAGCCGACGCCGTCGAAGGCTGATGCCGAGGCCGACAACCGATCGCTCTGGGACAAGGTTAAGCAGATCTTCAGCTAGGGCCGATCTTCCGCGAGGGTAGACGCGCCGGTTTCCGATAGGCTCGATAACGCATTGTTAGCGATCTGGCGACGCGCGGGTCCGTAGGAGTACGGGAAAACCCGCTTATGCCAGTGAATGTCGGCAAGCGCTTCAGGGTTCAATAACAGAAGCGGCGGAGTTTCCGGCGATCGGAGATTCCTGCCGCATGAACGTCGCCTCACAGAGAGCCGGATGGAGCCGCCTGCCGTTGCGCGCGGCGGCGTTCGTCCTGCTCACTTGCGCGGCGATCCTCGGCGTCAGTGGCTGGCGCGAATGGGCCGCGCGTGATGCGGTGCTCAAGGGTGCCGAGACCGAGATGGCGAATGTTGCCCACTCGCTGACGCAGCATGCCGAGGATAGTCTCGACCTCCTCGATTCCGGCGTCGTCGGCGTCGTCAGCCGGCTGGAGATGGATGGCACCGATCCTGCCACGATCGCGAAGCTGCGCGCCCTGCTGGAGGCGCGCAAGAAGGCAATGGAGCGTGTGCACAGCCTTGCCATCATCGACGATCAGGGCAACTGGCTGACCTCGCCCGGCACGATCGCCTCGACGCTCAGCGATGATGCGTTCTTCCGCCATCACCAGCTCTCGCCCAAGCGCGCGGCCTACGTTGGTCATCCCGTGAAGAGCCTGCTTGACGGCGAATGGGGCGTCACCCTGTCACGCCGATTCAACAAGCCGGACGGCAGTTTCGGCGGCGTAGTGCTCGCGACCATCAGCTCTCGATATCTTTCGCATCTCTACGAGCAGTTCGAGATCGGTCGCAACAGTGCGGTGTCGCTGATGTACGGCGACGGCACGATCATCGCGCGCTATCCGAGTAACGAAAAATTCGTCGGGCGCAGCGTCGCTGACGCGCCGCTGTTCCGTGACGCCAGCCTGCAGCGGCCGAGCGGTGCCTATCATTCCAAGTCGCCGCTGGATGGCGTCGAACGCGTGAGCTTTTTCAAGCGCGGCGGGCGCTACCCGCTGGTGCTGCTTGCCACCGTCGACAAGGATGAGCTTCTCGCACCGTGGCGCGCCGCAGCGATGTCCCGCATGCTCTACGTGCTCGCGTTGGTCGTGCTGATCGCGGTGATCGGCGCGGTGCTGGTGCGGCAGTTGCAACGTGGGCAGCGCATGGCCGCGGCTCTGGTCGAGAAGGAGGCCCATTTCCGCCTGCTCGCCGAAGGCTCCAGCGACATGGTGACCCGGATCGGGCTCGACGAGCGGCTGCGCTATGTCTCTCCCTCGTCGGTTCGCGTCGTCGGCTGGCGCGCCAATCAACTGCTGGGATCGCCGGCGCTCGCCGGCATTCATGCGGACGATCTGCCGCAGGTCCAGGCCATCGTCGATGCCATGAAGCGCGGCGAGAAAGAGGAGGCGCGCGTCACCTACCGCAACGCGCACCGGACGAATACCGAGGTCTGGCTCGAATCGACCATGCGCGTGACACGCAAGGATAACGGCAGGGTCGACGGCGTGGTCGCGATCTCGCGCGACATTACCGAGCAGAAGAAGCTGGAGACCCGGCTCGAAGCTCTGGCGGTCGAGGACAGCCTCACCGGGCTTGCCAACCGCCGCCGCTTCGACGAGCGGCTGCAGGAGGAATGGGCGCGCGCCTATCGCGACCGCTCCAGCCTAGCCCTGCTGATGATCGACGTCGATCGTTTCAAGTCCTACAACGACGAATACGGCCATCCCGCAGGCGATGCCTGCTTGCGGGTCGTGGCTGAGGTCATCGCCGCCGAGATGCAGCGCCCCGGCGATCTGGCTGCGCGCTATGGCGGCGAGGAGTTCGCCATGCTGCTGCCGAACACCGATGCCGCAGGCTGCGCCCGCATCGGCGAGCGGATCCGGAAGGCCATCCGCGCGGCGGGCCTCGTCCATACCACCAATCGCGCCTCGGGCTGCGTCACCGCTTCGCTCGGCGGGGCGGCCTGCCGGCCGGCGCTGGAGCGCACGGCTGGCGTCGGCTCGCTTATCGAGGCTGCCGACCAGGCGCTTTACGCGGCGAAGGAAGCCGGGCGCGATCGCCTGACGATGTCGGGCGAGGTGGCGAACCTGCTGCCCAAGGCATCGGGCCTATAATATCGCCCGAAGTAAGAGCCATCGTGTCCCGGACGCGACGCAGCGTGAAACGGTGCGGCGTTGAGCCGGGACTCAGCTCGTTCTTTGCCGCAATGATGGGCCCCGGTTCAGCAGCGCATCGTCCTGCTGGACGCTGCTTCGCATCGCCAGGGGGCGCTGCGCCGCGCCCGGGGCACGCGAGCTCAGTAATGCGGCGGGCGCTCGTTGGCAGGTCCCGGCGCATTCGCCTCGGCTTCCTGCAACCGTTCACTGAATTGCGCGATCTGTCGTGTCAGCGTGTCGATCTGCTTCCATTGCGCGGTGATGGTCTGGTTCAGCGTCTCGATCGTGTCGTCCTGATAGGCGATGCGCGTCTCCAGCGTGTCGATGCGCTCGTTCAGAATCCTGATCTCATTCGTCACGGCCGTGTCCCTTGTCCCGTTCGCGCAAACCATGGCCGAGCGCGACGCGCTCGTCGAACACGAAGCATTCGCCGCGCCAGCGGCTCTGGGCCTCCGGCACCTCTTCCAGATATCTGAGGATGCCGCCCTTGAGGTGATAGACCTCGGCAAAGCCGCGCGCGAGCAGATGCGCGCTCGCCTTCTCGCAACGGATGCCGCCGGTGCAGAACATCGCGATCCTGCGATGCCTTGCCGGATCGAGCTGCTCTGCGGCAAAATCCTTGAACTGACCAAAGCTCCTGATGCCGGGATCGACCGCGCCTTCGAACGTCCCCATCGCCACCTCGAAGGCATTGCGGGTGTCGAGCACCAGCGTGTCGGGTGCCGAGATCAGCGCGTTCCATTCGGCAGCATCGACGTAAGTGCCGACCTGGCGCGTCGGATCGGCGGTCTCGTCGCCGCGCGTGACGATCTCCTTCTTCAGCCGCACCTTGAGCCGGCCGAACGGCATCGCCTCGGAGGTCGAGAACTTCAATTCGAGATTGTCGAGCCTGCCGCCGAACATGTCGCCGTGTGCGAGCTCATGGGCGAAGGCGTCGATCGCGTCCGGCGCCCCGGCAATCGTGCCGTTGATGCCTTCCTGGGCCAGCAACACGCTGCCTTTCAGCGCCAGGCCGGCGCAGAACGCGCGCAGCGGCTCGCGCAGCTCGCGGTAATCGGGCACGGCGGCGAATTGGTAGAAGGCGGCGACCTTGAAGGCCGAGTTCTTGTCGGACATGGCGGTTCGTTTAGCAGGCGGCCGCCGCCCAGAAAACCCGCATGGCCGGGGCCTGCAAAAGGTCTATACGCCCAGCGGATGGCAGCCATTTCCCTGGTATGCCAGCCATTGCCGGGGCGGGCCGGAATGTGTCATGTAGGCCCGGTTTTTCCGAGCCGGCGCGCCATCGGCGCCCGACGAGTTAGCCTAGAGGCCAGAGAGCAGAATTCGATGAGAAACTTCCATTTCCCCGGCAGGTCCACGGTTCACGCTACCAACGCGATGGTAGCGACCTCGCATCCGCAGGCGTCGCTCGCCGCGATCGAGGTGCTGCGCGAGGGCGGCACCGCGGTGGACGCGGCAGTGGCCGGTTCGGCGGTGCTCGGCGTGATCGAGCCGCAATCGACCGGTATCGGCGGCGACTGCTTCGCGCTGATCCAGCCGCGCGGCGAGGGCAAGATCATCGCCTATAACGGCTCCGGCCGGGCGCCGAAGGCGGCGAATGCCGACTGGTATCTCGAGCGCAAGATCAACTCGGTGCCGCTGACCTCCGCGCATGCGGTCTCGATCCCCGGCGTGGTCGATGCCTTCGCCACCGTGCTGCGCGACCACGGCAAGTTCGGTTTCGACCGGCTGCTGCAGCCTGCGATCAAGGCGGCCGAAGAAGGCTACGTCGTCGCGCCCCGCATCGCCTTCGACTGGAAGAACCAGTTCGAGAAACTGAAGAACGGCACCAACACCCAGCGCTATCTCCTGCCACACGGCAAGCCGCCGGTGGCCGGCGACGTCATCCGCCAGGCGGAACTCGGCAAGACGCTACGCGCGATCGCCAAGGATGGCCGCGACGCTTTCTACAAGGGCCCGATCGCGGAAGACATGGTCGAGACCCTGCGCGGCATCGGCGGCCTGCACACGCTCGACGATTTCGCCGCGCACACCACCGAGACCACGACGCCGATCGGCACCATGTACAAGGGCTACGACGTCTGGCAGTGCCCGCCGAACGGCCCGGGCGTCACCATGCTGCTGATGCTGAACATCCTGGCGCGGTTCGACCTCACCAAGTACGCCCCGCTCAGCGTCGAACGCTTCCATCTCGAGGCGGAGGCTGCGCGGATCGCCTACATGAATCGCGAGATGCATGTCGCCTCACCTGATCATATGAAGATCAACGTCGCCGAGATGCTCGCGAACGGCTTCGCCGACGAGTACATCAGCAAGATCCGCATGGACGGCATGCTCGACCTGCCGAACGTCGCGCCGCCGATGAATCCCTCGACCATCTACATCACGGTCGTGGACAAGGACCGCAACGTCTGCTCGTTCATCAATTCGATCGCGCACTCCTTCGGCTCCGCCATCGTCTCCAACAAGACCGGCGTCTTGTTCCAGAACCGCGCCGGCGGTTTCCGCATCCAGCCCGGCCATCCCAACTGCATCGCGGGCGGCAAGCGTCCGCTGCACACGATCATGCCGAGCCTCCTCACCAAGGGCGGCCGTTCCGTGATGCCGTTCGCGGTGATGGGTGGCCAGTATCAGCCGACCGGCCAGACTCATGTGCTGACCAACATCCTCGACTATAGCTGCGATTTGCAGGAGGCGATCGACATGCCGCGCGGCTTGCACTACGAGGGCAATTACCAGCTCGAGGACAGCGTACCGGCTGATATTGTCGAAGGGCTGAAGAAGCTCGGGCATAACACGACGAAGGTGGTGGGCCCGCTCGGCGGCGCCCAGGCGATCTGGATCGACTGGGACAAGGGCACGCTCACCGGCGGCTCGGACCCGCGCAAGGATGGCTGCGCGCTCGGTTATTGATCCAAGAGCCGGGGCTGGAAACGGCGACCGCGTTGCGCTAGACACCTTCCGCCTCAAAACGGAAGGTGTCTTATGCAGCGTTTCCAACGCGCGCTCCTCGCCATGATGTCGGCACTTGCGATCACCGTGATCGCCAGCGTGTCGCATTTCGTTTCCACCACGGCCTCGGCCCAGACCGCAGGAAAGACCATGACCACAGCTTCAGGCCTCCAGATCATCGACGGCACTGTCGGCACCGGCGCTTCGCCCAAGCCCGGCCAGATCTGCGTGATGCACTACACCGGCTGGCTCTATGAGAACGGCCAGAAGGGCAAGAAATTCGACTCTTCCGTCGATCGCAACGAGCCGTTCGAATTTCCGATCGGCAAGGGCCGTGTCATCGCCGGCTGGGACGAGGGCGTTGCCTCGATGAAGGTCGGCGGCAAGCGGACGCTGATCATCCCGCCGCAGCTCGGCTACGGCGCCCGCGGTGCCGGTGGGGTGATCCCACCGAACGCGACGCTGATGTTCGACGTGGAATTGCTCGCAGTGAAGTGACGCAGCTCTCTGCGTCGTCATGTCCGGGATGAGCCCGGCCAAGACGGATAGAAGTCAACATAAAGACCGGCCTCGCGGCCGGTCTTTTCGCTTTCGTGCTGCCCATGAAACTCTCGGTCCAATTTGCTCGGGAAGGCAACGTGTGGCGGCTACGAGGGGTCTAATTTTGGTATGGCTTGCGGATGCGGCTTTGGGCTAGTTTGCCGCGCACGGAACCGACAGAAAGCAAAGTCCCATGACCGGCCATGACCATTCGCATTCCCACCATGACCACGATCATGACGATCGCTGGAAACATGACGGTGTGCGCGTCATTCCCGGCAACCAGCTCGATACGAACGTGCCGTCGACGGCAGGTATGGACCGCGCGGCCGCGATCAATTTCGCACGCGTCGGCGCGCAGAAATTGTGGGCGGGCACGGTCAGCATCAAGCCGGATGCCAAGACCGGCGCGCATCACCACGGCCATCTCGAAAGCGTCATCTATGTCGTGAAGGGCAAGGCGCGCATGCGCTGGGGCGAGAGCCTGCAATTCACCGCGGAGGCCGGTCCGGGCGATTTCATTTTCGTCCCGCCTTACGTGCCACACCAGGAGATCAACGCCAGTCCGGACGAGGTGCTGGAATGTGTATTGGTGCGCAGCGACGGTGAGGCGGTCGCGATCAACCTCGACATCGAACCCGTCGAGAAGCCCGAGACCGTGCTGTGGATCGACCCCGTCCACCGGGATCCGAACGAGAAGAAGTAGAGCTGAAGAATCTCGCGGGAGGCGGTGCGACAGAACCCCGCAGGCGAGGGGACGAAAATATTCGGAAGCCGTGTCGGATGGTCGCTGGGTCATCCGTCCTTGGGCGGAACCTAATCAAGGAGCTTCCGATGCCCAAGATGATCTTCGTCAACCTGCCGGTGACCGACCTCACTCGCGCGACCGCCTTTTACGAGGCGATCGGCGCGGCCAAGAATCCGCAATTCAGCGACGACACGGCGTCCTGCATGGTCTTTTCCGAGGCCATCTACGTCATGCTGCTGACTCACGACAAATTCCGCCAGTTCACGCCGAAGACGATCGCGGATGCAAAGACCTCGAGCGAGGTGTTGATCTGCCTATCCGCCGACAGCCGAAACGACGTGGATGACATCGTCGGCAAGGCGACGGCGTCGGGCGGCACCGCCGATCCCGGTCCGAGGCAGGATTTCGGCTTCATGTATGGCCGCAGCTTCGAGGATCTGGATGGCCATATCTGGGAAGTGATGTGGATGGACGTGGCGGCTGCCACGACCCAGCCCGACACGGCGAACGCCTGATCCCCCCAAACAGGAGCATCCAGATGTCCAAGGTCACGCCCTGCCTGTGGTTCAACGGCGATGCCGAGGAAGCCGCGAGCTTCTACGTCTCGCTGCTACCGGATTCCAGGATCGTTCACGTCCAGCGCAACGTCTCCGATAATCCGTCCGGCAAGGAGGGATCGGTGCTCGTCGTCGAGTTCATGCTGGGCGGCCAGCGCCTGGTCGCGCTCAACGGCGGGATGAAGATGGAATACACGCACGCTCTGTCGCTGATGATCAATTGCGACGACCAGGCCCAGGTCGACAGCGTCTGGAACGCGTTCCTGGCCCATGGCGGCAGGGAAGAGCAGTGCGGCTGGCTCAGGGATCGCTACGGCGTGGCCTGGCAGGTGGTGCCGAAGGCGATGTTCGATTTCCTGTCGAGCCCCGACAAGGCCGCGGCTGCGCGCGCCATGCAGGCCATGATGAAGATGGTCAAGCTCGATGTGGAGGTCTTGCGCCGTGCGTTCGAGGGCAGGTCGGCGGCGTGAAGTGGCGAAGGTAGGCAAGGGCGCGTTTGCGCCGTGCCCACCATCTATCTCCGACGGAGCGAGGTGGGCACGCTTAGCGTTGCCCACCCTATGAGAGCCTGCCTCGGAGCCTCAATAATTGATCCGCAGCCCCACGCCGCCGTGGATGGTGTTGCCCACCGGCTGCGGGCCGAGCGTGCCGTTCGCGAACAGATCCACGATCCAGCCCTTGGACACGCGGAAGCCGAGGCGGCCGCCATATTCGAACCAGCCCTGGTTGCCCATCGTCGGCACCACCATGCCGTCGCCGGTCACGGTGGCGACGATGCCGCTGTGGCTGGCGAACGACTGCACCCAGCCGCCGTTGATGTTGGTCTCCAAATTGGAGCCGAACAGGTGCGTCCACTGGCCGCCGATCTTGATCAGATTGGTGCGATCGGTGCCGGTTGCAATCGTGGCGTCGAACGGATTGAACGCCACCGCGCTGTCAGTGTAGCCGGACACACGTTGCCAGAGCTGCCAGACCTCGATCGAGGCCGCGACCTCGTCGCGCGGTGAAACGCGGCTCATCCAGCCGGCGCGGCCGTAGACGGCGTAATTCGAGGCGTTTGTCGAACTCGTGACGCTCACCGGACCGAGGCTGGTGTCGTAGCTGCGGGTATAGCGTGCCTTCTCCCACGGCGTCAGGATCGTGCCGATGTCGAAGAACGGGCGCGATGAGCCCCAGTCGGTGAAGTCATAGCGTAGCGCGAAGGCACCAATCGGCGCGCTGGTGATCTTGTAGCCGCCCTCGTTGTATTGCGTGTAGGCGATGCCGGCGAGCAGCGACAGGTTGTTGGTCAGCTGCTTGCGGCCGTGGATGCCGGCCGAGAACGACCCAGCCGAGCCGAATGCGCTGATGCAGTCGCTGCAATTGACCTGCTCGTTGACGCCGAGCAGCACCGTGCCGAGCACCCTGTTGGTGATCATCTGGTTGAAGCGCTGGTTGGCGAGGCCACCGATCGAATTGCCGCTGGAATCGGCGCCGGTCGGGGCCGGTGTCGGTGGTGGAGACGAGATCGGGGATGACGATGGATACGGGCTCGGCGACGGCGACGGCGACGGATAGGGGCTGGGAGATGGGGAGGGCGAATATGTCGGCGACGGGGAAGGCTCCGGCTCGCCGCACTCGCGCCCGCATTCGGACTGCGCTGCCACTGGCTGTGGATCGATTGCAGCCAGCGTAAGCGCTGCGGTTGCGGTCAGCACGATGGCGAGGATGAAGCGCCTGAGGTTGAACATCGCCATCGTCACCGCCCGCACAGCATGCCGTCGTCATGGACGGCGGGCGTGATGGTCGGAGATGCGTCGGCATATTGGTTGACCGAGCACAGCCCGGCGCTTGCGGCACAGTTCGCAGCAAACGTCCACGGCGGCGTATTGGTCTTGGTGATGCTGACCTTGCCGCCGGTCGAGGTGATCACTGCGGTGTCGCCGGGCTGGGTGAGCTGCACGCACTGGGAGTTCGTCGTGCAAACGCTGGCCGCGCCGTCCTGGAGCACGACGACGGAGCGTCCGCGCTGGGAGAGGATGTCGAGCGTGGTGCCGCGCACGCCGATGGTCGCGAGCGGCGTCGTGATCTTGTAGGCGGTCTTCTCCGAATGTCCGGTGACGAAGCGGAATGCGCCGGTGGTCATGCGGATCGCGACGTCGCGATAGCTGTGCTCGTCGTTGAAGACGGTGCGGTCGAGCTTCAGCGTGGCGCTCGGCCCTAGCGACAGATTGGTGCTGTCGGCCATCACGAAGCGCGCCGCGCTGTCGGCGCCGGTGCGGACGGTCTCGTCGCGCAGCATGCTGTCGCCGACGCTGATCGGAGTCGTGGTTGCGGCCACGCGCACCACTTCGTTCTGGATCACGACCGCTTCGCCGACGCGCGTCTGCGCCAGCGCGCAAGGCGCCGCGCATAGGGCGGCTGACAGCAGTGTGGGGAAAAACAAAAAACGAAAATTCATTTCGCAACCGATCGATGTGTCCCTGATCGTACCGGATTTCGCGCGCTTGCGATGTGACGAAATTATCACTAGCGGCGCGGGACGTGCGTTATCCTTAGTGACAGTTGCGGCAGAATGCGTTCAATGAGAAGTGCGATTTTCGTTTTTGTCCACGGTGACGCAAATTTGCTACGCAAAACTTCATCAAAACAGCCGCTCGAATTGTCCGCCGTTCCGAAGGTGTCGCGGAGTGCAGTGATTGCTGTCGCGATTTTCCTGGTTGCGCATCTCGCGCTGCTCATCGGACTGACGACGCCGGAGAAGTTCGTTTTCGACGAGGTGCACTACGTGCCGGCTGCGCGGCAGATGCTGTCGCCCACGATGTCGCAGCCGATGCTCAATCCGATGCACCCGCCGCTGGCGAAGGAGCTGATCGCGACGTCGATAGCGGCTTTCGGCGACAACGCGTTTGGCTGGCGTTATCCCGCGACATTGTTCGGCGCACTCGCGATCGTCGCGATCTATCTATGCGGCCTCGCGCTGTTCTCCGCGCAGGCGCCCGCGATGGCCGCTGCGATGATCGCTGCGTTCAATCAGATGGTTTACGTGCAGGCGCGTATCGCGATGCTCGACATCTTTGCGCTTGGCTTCGGCTTGCTCGCGATGGCCGCCTTCGTGCACGGATTTCGAAAGGAGCGGCCGCATGCGCTGTTCGCGCTGGCGGGTGCTCTGTTCGGTCTTGCCGCGGCCTGCAAGTGGAGTGGCCTGTTTCCGCTCGGAATCTGCATCGTCATCGTCGCGGTGATCCGCCTGATGCAGGGCTGGCGCACGCTGTTTGCCGACGCGAAGCCAGACGACTGGTACCGGCCTGATCTCTGGCCCGGTTTCAGGTTGCATCACGCCGCGGTCTGCTTTGCCCTCCTGCCGGCCGCAACATATCTTGCCGCTTTCGTTCCGCTCCATGGATTGTCGCTGTCGGATCTGATCGAGGCGCAGCGTCGGATCTTTGCCGACAACACCACCACCGCCATTGCCGGCCACACCTATATGAGCTCGTGGCCATCCTGGCCGCTCCTCGCCCGCCCGGTGTGGTTCCTGTTCGACAAGACGGCGCAGGACAGCGTCTCTGCGATCGTCTTCCTCGGCAATCCTCTGGTGCTGTGGCCGGCGCTGCCTGCGCTCGCCATCGTACTGCGCGACTTCATCGTCGCGCGGCGCTGGGATGCCTTCCTGATCGCGGCGTTCTATTTCGGCTCCTGGCTCGCCTGGGCGTTGCTGCCGCGGACGCTCGGCTTCATCTATTATTATCTGCCGGCTGCGACCGTAGCATCGCTTGCACTGGTTTATGTGTTGCGTAGGGAAGGGCTGCCGCGCTGGCTGTTGTGGGCCTATGTCGGCGTCGCCGCCATCGGCTTTGCTGTGATGTTGCCGATCTCGGCCGCTTTCGTCGGTACGTCGATGCAGACCTTCAACCGACTGATGCTGTTCCAGAGCTGGATCTGACAACAGAGGGCCGCCCGCCACTCACGTGACAGGCGGTTGTCGATTGTGTCGTTTATTTCGACGCGGTCTTGGTGTCCATGTTCACGACCTGGACGCGACGGTTGATCGGGTCGGCGCCGTTGGCGGTATCCTTCAGCTTGGTCTTGCCGTAGCCGACGGTGACGAGATCGGTGCCGTTGAGGCCGTAGTTCTGGACCAGGTACTTCTTGATCGTGTCGGCGCGCCGTTCGGAGAGCCCTTGATTGTACTCTTCGCCGCCGATCGCATCGGTATGGCCGGCGACCACGAAGGTCGAGCCCTTGAGCGCGGGATCGGACAGGGCCTTGCCGAGCGCCTGCACCGACGGCACCGACGTCCTGGCGATGTCGGCCGAGTTGTAGTCGAACTGGATCTCCAGATCGATCTTCGGCTTGGACGCCGCAAGCTCGGCGATCTGCTCGCGCTCACCCATCGAGAGCGAACGGGTCGAGCGATTGCGTACGGTGTTCAGGAACGTCGCCTCCCTGGCTTGCACGGTCGGATCGGCCTGCGGACCGACGGATAGGCCGCGGGTCAGCGGCTTCGGCTTCAGTGCGTCCAGGATCTGGCTGGTGGAGACGTTGTTGTCGCCGGCCAGGGCCAGGCCCGCCGTCATCGAGAGCGCGGCCGAAAGGGTGATCGCCTTCAATCCAAAGAACTTGGTAAAATGGGCCATTGTCGTATCCTCGCTGTATCGCTTGATGACGATTTGATGCTGCGAGCATAGGGCAGGTTCAAAGCCCCTCATGTGACCTTGGTCACGGTAGAAGCGAGGGCTCCCGGGCTCATTCTGGTTCATTTGCGGCATTACGGACGGGCGGCCTGGGGGCGGCGTTTCGCTTCCGTCGAGGTTCGCCACGGGCTCCGACGATCGTCGCAAAGCCGTCGCGGCATAGCCTGCCCCCGAACAAGTTTTCGGCCAGATGCACGCCTAGCTAAAAATCTCGCACGACGATCGCCAATCAAGGGAGCCGAGTTCCATCCAGTGCCGAGGCCGAGTGACTATCAGTACTATCGCAGTGGCCCGCCGGATCGGACCGTCTCTCTAAGCTCCATGCCCATCTATATCGGCGCGGCGATGATTGCGGTGGCGATCCTGCTGTCGACGCTGATCACGGGGCTCTCGAACCGCTATGTCGGCCTCGATGGGCCGAACGACGAGAACATGTGGCTGGTCGATCGTCTCACCGGCAACGTCTATCGCTGCCAGGCAGAGGGGCGCGGCCGGGCTTCCTGCGAGCCGGACGTCGCAACAGGCAGCGTCGGGGAACGCCCCAAAGCCGCACACTAGGTCTCTTCTACGAAGCCTTGTCTCGGGAAAATAAATCCTGCGTTGGCCGGCATCGAGGCGGCGTCGTTTCCCGGGCGAGGGCGATGAAATAGGCCTCGGGCATCATCCGGCCGCGCTGTCAGCAGTTGGCAGCGTGGCCTTTTCTTGTGACCGCTTCTTTGCCGCGTCCTTTTTCCCGGCGCGAATCCCGCTACATTGCACCCTGCAATGTTCCGCGCGCCCAAACCGCTTCCACTCACCACGACGCAGGCCCGGCAGATCTGGCTGCATGCCCAGCGGCTGGATGAGCGCGCGCCGTTCGGCGAGGGCGCGCAGGCCGTCGCGGATGCGGTCGCCCATCTCGGCTATGTGCAGATCGACACCATCAACGTCATCGAGCGCTCCCACCACCACATCCTGTTCAGCCGCATCCCTGCCTATCGCCGCGCCGATCTGAGCCAAGCCCAGAGCGTCGACAGAAGCGTTTTCGAATACTGGACGCACGCGCTGTCCTACGTGCCGGCGAGCGACCTCCGTTTCTTCCTTCCGGCGATGCGCGAGCATCGCCGTGACGGGCACAAATGGTATGCCTCGGTCACGCCGGCCGACATGCGCAAGGTGATGCGGCTGGTACGCGCAGGCCCGCTGACCATCCGGGACATCGAGGACGACGTGCTCACCGAGAAGGAGCACCTTTGGCAGAGCCGAAAGCCGTCGAAGCGGGCGTTGCAGCTTGCCTTCTACACCGGTGTGGTGACCATCAGCGCGCGCCAGGGCATGCTCAAGACCTATGAGCTGATGACGCGCCATTTCGGCTGGGACAAGCTGCCGAAGCCTGCCTCGACAAGGGACATCACGGCCTATCTGCTCGACCGCGCGCTGCGGTCGCAAGGCGTGGTGAGTCTCGATTCGATTTGTCATCTCGATGCGCCGCGCAAGAAGGCGGTCGCTAACCTGATCGCTTCGCGCGTCCGCCGCGGTGAGCTCTTGCCGGTCGCGATCGAAGACGCCGGCAAGCAGGAGCATTGGGCCACGCCTGCGGCGCTGGAGCCGGGTGAGGTGTCGCCCGATCTCGTCCACATCCTCTCGCCGTTCGACCCCCTGATCATCCAGCGCAAGCGCACCAGCCTCTTCTTCGGCTACAACCATCTCTTCGAAGCCTATGTGCCGAAGGCCAAGCGCAAGCTCGGCTATTTCGCGCTGCCAGTGCTGGTCGGCGACGAGATCGTCGCCGCGCTCGACCTCAAGACCGACCGGCAGGGCAAGAAGCTCCTGATGCAGAAATGGACCTGGGTCGGGGAGGGGAAGAAGACCGCGGGGCGCAAGACGCTCAAGCAGAAGATCGAGGACGAGCTCGATCGCTTCGAGCGGTTTCAATTGGCGGAGTGAGCGTGAACAGCAGGAATGTGTTGAGCGGCTTCAACAATCTCGTCATTGCAAGCGCAGCGAAGCAATCCAGAGTCTTGTCGCGGTGATAGTCTGGATTGCTTCGCTGCGCTCGCAATGACGGAAGAGAGGGCCGAGATCGCAGGGACAGTGCGCAGGCGATCACGACCGGGTCAGCCTGAGGGGCAGCGACCGCTGTCGGAGCGCAATGGGGTCCACCGGCTGCGCCCCGTGCATTGCTTGCTCCATTGACTCTTTGCCCGCGATGCTGAAAACCGCCCTCCTAGCCCATAAAAGCAACAACCCCGGGGGAAGCCATGAGCCAGACCACGACCTATGCCGGTTCCGCCGGCACAGCCAAGAACTCCAACAAGAGCGAAATCGAGACCTCGACCATCCGCGCCATCTCCTGGCGCCTGATCCCGTTCCTGGTGCTGGCCTACTTCTTCTCCTATCTCGACCGGGTCAATCTCGGTTTCGCCGCGCTGACCATGAATGCTGAGCTGGAGTTCACGCCGCTGATCTTCTCCTGGGGCGCCGGCATCTTCTTCATCGGCTATTTCATCTTCGAGGTGCCGAGCAATTTGGCGCTGGAGAAGTTCGGCGCCAGCCGCTGGATCGCGCGCATCATGGTGACCTGGGGCATCATCTCGGCGCTGATGGCGCTGGTGAATGGCGTGACGAGCTACTACGTCCTGCGCTTCCTGCTGGGCGTTGCCGAAGCCGGCTTCTTCCCCGGCATCATCCTCTATCTCACCTACTGGTACCCGGCCGAATATCGCGCGCGCTTCCTTGCCGCCTTCGCCATCGCGGTGCCAATCTCGACCGTGATCGGCGCGCCGATCTCGGGCCTGCTGCTCGGGCTCGACGGCGTGATGGGCCTGAAGGGCTGGCAGTGGCTGTTCATTCTCGAAGGCATCCCCTCGGTACTACTCGGCATCGTCACCTGGTTCTATCTCACCGATCGGCCGGAGAAGGCGGATTGGCTGACAGCTGAGCAGAAGGGCTGGCTCAAGGCGAAGCTCGATTCCGAGATCGCGGCCAAGCAGGCGGTGAAGCATCTCTCGCTCGGTGAAGCCCTGTGCTCGCCGAAGGTGATCGCGCTCAGCCTGATCTATTTCGGCTTTGTCGGCGCGCTCTATGGCATGCAGTTCTGGCTGCCGCAGATCGTCAAGGCGTTCGGCCTCACCAATGCGCAGACCGGCTTCGTCACCGCGATCCCGTATCTGTTCGGCACCATCGCCATGATCCTGTGGGCGCGGCATTCGGATGCGACACGCGAGCGGGTGTTCCATGTCGGCGCGCCGCTGATCCTGATCGCGATCGCGCTTGCCGTCTCCAGCTACCTCACCGACCCCACCATGACGATGGTGGCGCTGACGGTTGCTGCGATCGGCGTGTTCTGCGTCTTCGGCGTGTTCTGGACGTTGCCGACCGCCTGGCTCTCCGGCATGGCCGCCGCCGGCGCCATCGCGCTGATCAACTCGATCGGCAACCTTGCCGGCTTCGCCGGGCCCTATCTGATCGGCTGGGTCAAGGAAGCGACCGGCCAGACCTCGACCGGCCTGTTGGTGCTCGCGATCCTGCCACTGCTCGCCGGCATCCTGGTCTTCATCGGCGGCCACGAGACCAAGCACGAGTTCGTCGAACAGGGGCGGTAGAGCAGCGCTCACCATTGCGTAGCCCGGCTTGAGAGAAATCCGGGACTATGCGCCCCAGATCCGAAGGCCCCGGATGGTGCTGCGCTCCATCCGGCGGGCTACGGGCTTCGTAACCTCGGAGGGCGGTGGTCACGCTTTGGCGTTGCCCAGCGCGCACAACGGAGCCTTCCTAGCGGCGGTCAGCTCAATCCTTACCATCCCTTAACGATCACGCTTTCCTGATGACTGACGATTATTGACTTTTATCAGTGATTAGTCGACATTCCTCTCATTCGAGATGCAGGAGTGTCCTCCGATGTTCGTCCGGTCAATTTTGTCGAGCTATTCCAGGCTCTTGGCGGGTGCGTCGCTGGCCCTGATGGCGGTTTCGCTGGCTGGGTGCAATGACACCGTTGCCGAGAAGGCCGAGCCGCCGCGACCCGTTCTGGTCGCGACCGCCCATTATGATGCCGAGACGCCCGAGCGCAGCTTCGTCGGCACCGTCAGGCCCCGGATCGAGAGCGATCTCGGCTTCCGGGTCGCCGGCAAGGTCGCCAAGCGCCTGGTCGAGGTCGGCCAAACCGTCGAGGTTGGCCAGCCGCTCGCGACCCTCGACGAGGTCGATCTGAAGCTTCAGGCTGAGCAGTCCGTCGCCGAGCAGACCGCCGCGACCGGCGTGCTGGCCCAGGCCGCCGCTGCCGAGCAGCGCGCCAAGGATCTGAAGGCCAAGGGCTGGACCACCGACGCCCAGCTCGACCAGAGCCGTGCTTCCGCCGACGAGGCCCGCGCGCGTCTCGATCGCGCTGTCCGGTCGGTCGAGCTGACCAAGAATTCCCTTTCCTACGCGACGCTTCTTGCCGACGCCCGTGGCGTCGTCACTGCAACGCTGATCGAGCCCGGCCAGGTGGTTGCCGCGGGCCAGGCCTCGATCCGTGTCGCCCGCTTTGCCGAGAAGGAAGCGGTCGTCGCGATCCCTGAGACGCTGGTTGGACGCGCCAAGTCGGGCGTCGCCAGCGTCACTCTTTGGTCGGAGCCGGACAAGAAATATACGGCCAGGCTGCGCGAGATCGCGCCGGCAGCCGATCCGGCCACGCGCACCTATCTTGCGAAATTCTCGCTGCCCGAGGCCGACGACAAGGTCGCGCTCGGCATGACCGCGACACTGACGCTGTCGGACGCCGCCACCGAGCGCGTCGCGCGGCTGCCGCTGTCGGCGCTGTTCAACGAAGGCGGCAAGCCGTCCTTCTACGTCGTGGACGACAACGGCGCGGTCACACTCAAGCCGGTGACGGTGAAGTCCTACGAGAGCAACGACGTCGTCATCGCCGGCGGTGTAGAGGAGGGCGCCAAGATCGTTGCGCTTGGCGTGCAGAAGCTCGATCCGGGCCAGAGGGTGCGGATCGTCTCGTCACTGTCTTTCTGACGCGTAGCGCATGATCCGGACCCGGAGGGCCGCGTTAGCGCAAAGCGTGCAGCGGTTTTCCGAAGAGATCATGCGCAAAGAATAAGAGTCCGTCGTTGCGAGGTGAGTTTCGGCCCGAGCGCAAATGCGAAGGCTGAAGCGGCGAAGCGATCCAGAACCTGCCCAGCCCCCTGGATTGCTTCGCTGCCTCGCAACGACGAGTTGAACAGAGCGGCTGTCGTTTTTGCAACTGGATCGTCTTTCGGAGAGTGCGATGAAGCGCTTCAACCTTTCGGCCTGGGCCGTCAGCCATCCGACGCTGGTTCTCTTCCTGATGATCGTGCTCGGCGCCGCCGGCTTCTTCTCCTATGAGAAGCTCGGGCGCGCCGAGGATCCATTCTTCACGGTGAAGGTGGTCAACGTCTCCGTGATGTGGCCGGGTGCGACTGCGCAGGAAATGCAGACGCAGGTCGCCGATCCCATCGAGAAGAAGCTGCAGGAGCTGCCCTACTTCGAGAAGGTGCAGACCTATTCCAAGCCAGCCTTCACCGCGCTCCAAGTCACGTTCCGCGACTCCACGCCGCCGAAGGACGTACCCTATCTCTTCTATCTCCTGCGCAAGAAGCTGGCCGATGTGCAGGGCCAGCTGCCCGCAGGGATTCTCGGACCCGTCGTCAACGACGAATTCTCTGACGTCGATTCCATCCTCTACATGATGACCGGCGACGGGGCCGACTATGCCCAGCTCAAGAAGGTCTCGGAAGGCTTCCGCCAGCGCCTCCTGAAGGTGCCGGGCGTGACCAAGGTCGACGTCTACGGCAACCAGGACGAGCGCATTTTCGTCGAATTCAGCCACGCCAAGCTCGCCACCCTCGGCATCACGCCTCAGGCGCTGTTCGACTCGCTCGCCAAGCAGAACAACGTGACCCCGGCCGGTACGGTCGAGACCTCGTCGCAGCGCGTACCGCTGCGCGTCACCGGCGCGCTCGACGGCGCCAAGGCGGTGGCCGAGACGCCGGTCGAGAGCAACGGCCGCGTCTTCCGCCTCGGTGACATCGCCACCGTCACCCATGGCTATGTCGATCCGCCGAGCTTCGTCGTGCGCCAGGAAGGCAAGCCCGCGATCGGCATCGGTGTCGTCACCGCCAAGGGCGCCAACATCCTCGAGCTCGGCAAGGAGGTCGAGAAGGCCACCGCCGAATTCATGAAGGCGGTCCCGCAGGGCATCGACGTCCGGCTCATCGCCGACCAGCCCAAGGTGGTCGAGCACGCCGTCGGCGAGTTCGTGCACTCCTTCATGGAAGCGCTCGTCATCGTGCTGTTCGTCTCGTTCCTGGCGCTGGGCTGGCGCACCGGCATCGTGGTCGCGTTGTCGGTGCCGCTGGTGCTCGGCATCGTCTTTATCGTCATGAACGCGATGTCGCTCGACCTGCACCGCATCACGCTCGGCGCGCTGATCATCGCGCTCGGCCTGCTCGTCGACGATGCCATCATCGCGGTCGAGATGATGGTGGTGAAGATGGAGCAGGGCTGGGACCGCATGCGCGCGGCGTCCTTCGCCTGGGAATCCACCGCGTTTCCGATGCTCACGGGAACGCTGGTCACGGCCGCTGGCTTCCTCCCCATCGGCTTTGCCAATTCCGCGGTCGGCGAATATGCCGGCAGCATCTTCTGGATCGTGGCGATCGCGCTGGTCGCCTCCTGGTTCGTGGCGGTGATCTTCACGCCCTATATCGGCGTCAAGCTGCTGCCGGAGATGAAGGCGCACCACAATCACGATCCGCATGCGGTCTACGAGACCCGCATGTACCGCGGCCTGCGCGCCATCGTGCAGTGGTGCGTCAATCACCGCATCACCGTGGTGGCCGCGACCGTCGGCATCTTCATCGCCTCGATCGTCGGCTTCGGCCATGTCCAGCAGCAGTTCTTTCCGCTGTCGGAGCGGCCCGAGCTGTTCCTCCAGCTCCGCCTGCCTGAGGGCACGGCCTTCAACGTCACCGAGAAGGCGGTGAAGACGGCCGAGACGCTGCTCAAGGACGACAAGGACATCGAGACCTATACCTCCTATGTCGGCCAGGGCTCACCGCGCTTCTGGCTCGGCCTCAACCCGCAGCTTCCGAACGAGGCGTTTGCCGAGATCGTCATCGTCGCCAAGGGCGTCGAGGCGCGTGAGCGCGTCAAGGCCAAGATCGAGAACGCGGTCGCCGATGGCATGCTGACCGAGGCCCGCGTGCGCGTCGACCGCTTCAACTTCGGTCCGCCGGTCGGCTTTCCCGTCCAGTTCCGCGTGATCGGCCCCGACGCCAACAAGGTGCGCGAGATCGCCTATCAGGTCCGCGACGTCATGCGGCAGAACAAGAACGTCAAGGACGTCCAGCTCGACTGGAACGAGCAGTCACCGTACCTCAAGCTCGTCGTCGACCAGGACCGTGCCCGCGCGATGGGCCTGACCCCGCAGGACGTCTCGCAGGCGCTCGCGATGCTGATCTCGGGCGCGCAGGTCACGACCATCCGTGACGGTATCGAGAAGGTCGCCGTGGTCGCCCGCGCGATCCCGTCCGAGCGCCTCGACCTCGGCGGTGTTGGCGACCTCACCATCACCTCGCGCAACGGCGTCGCCGTGCCGTTGCAGCAGATCGCCAAGATCGAGTATTCCCACGAGGAGCCGATCATGTGGCGGCGCAACCGCGACATGGCGATCACCGTGCGCTCCGACGTCGTCGACGGCGTGCAGGCGCCCGACGTCACCAACCAGATCACGCCGAAGCTGCGGGCCATCAAGGACTACCTCGAGCCGGCCTATCGTATCGAGCCGGGCGGTGCGTTCGAGGAATCCGCCAAGGGCAACGCCTCGATCTTCATCCTCTTCCCGGTGATGGTCATGGTGATGCTGACGCTGCTGATGATCCAGCTGCAGAGCTTCTCGCGCCTGTTCCTGGTGTTCCTGACCGCGCCGCTCGGCATCGTCGGCGCCTCCTTCGGGCTGAACGTCGCCAACGCCCCGTTCGGCTTCGTGGCTCTGCTCGGCCTGATCGCGCTCGCCGGCATGATCATGCGCAACACGGTCATCCTGGTCGATCAGATCGAGACCGACGTCTCGCACGGACTGACCCGACGCGAGGCGATCGTGGAGGCGACCGTCCGTCGTGCCCGCCCCGTGGTGCTGACGGCGCTCGCTGCGATCCTCGCCATGATACCGCTGTCGCGCTCGGCCTTCTGGGGCCCGATGGCGATCACCATCATGGGCGGATTGTTCGTTGCGACCTTCCTCACGCTGCTGTACCTGCCGGGTCTCTATGCCCTGTGGTTCAGGAAGACCCTGGATGAGGCTGGTCCGGGTGAACAGTCCGCCGCTGCGCCGCAGCATGGGAGCGATGCTGATCCAGCAATTCCGCTTGCTGAGGCCGCTGAATAAATGAACAGTGGCAGCTAACGAGTCCTGACAGATGACACTGGTTTCCGAACATATCGAAGGCGACACCCGGGATCGTATCCTCGAGGTGGCCGAGCGGCTGTTCCGCCAGATCGGGTATCAGAAGACCACGGTCGGGGACATCGCCAAGGAGCTCAGGATGAGCCCCGCCAATGTCTATCGCTTCTTCGAATCGAAGAAGGCGATCCATCAGGCGGTGGCGCGAGGCTTGATGGGCGAAGTCGAGCTCGAGGCGCAACGGATCGTGGCGGGACCCGGCCCGGTGCTGGAACGATTCCGCGAGCTGCTCACCACCATCCACCGCATGAACACCGAGCGCTATGTCGGCGACAACAAGCTGCACGAGATGGTCGCGATCGCGATGGAGGAGGACTGGGACGTCTGCGTCGCCCATATGGAGTGCATCGCCGGCGTGATCGGCCAGATGATCGCGCAAGGGGTGGCCTCCGGCGAGTTCGAGGCGCCGGATCTGCCACTGGCGTCGCTCTGCGCCTGCACCGCGATGATTCGCTTCTTCCACCCCCAGATGATCGCCCAGTGCGCCACCAAGCCGGGCCCGACCATCGACCAGATGATCGATTTCGTCATCGCGGGTCTGTCGCCGCGCCGCTGACGGGCCGGGGAATCTCTCCTATAAGCAGGCCGACGTAGCCCCGATGGAGCGAAGCGCAAACCCGGATGGTTCAGCGTTGTGCGTGCGGCC
>JAEYRD010000240.1 GCA_023435725.1 Pseudomonadota bacterium
CGATGACCCAGCTCATCTTGACGACGAGATCGGGGCGTTCACCGGCGAGGTCGAACGAGATGGTCGCGGCCATGTTGATCATATCAGGGCCGGCGTAGGCCGCCTGCACCTCGGAAAAGGCCGCAGCCGGCCTGCGCCAGCGCGGCAGGCCGTTGAAATAGTCGGCGACGCCGTCCCTGCCCCGATAGAGCTTCGGGTTGGAGCCGAAGAAGAACGCGTTCTCCGAATAAAGCGACGACAGCGCCGCAGCGTCGAGCCTCGCAAAGCCGGCGCACCATTTCGCGATGATGGCGGAAACGATGGCGCCGGCTTCGTTGCTCATATCCGCCCTTCAGCCCCTGTCAGCCCTTGGCAACTTCCTTCGCGAAGGTATCGCGCAGACCGATGGTCCTGGAGAACACCGGCTTATCCGGCGTCGAGTCCTTGTCGCGCACGAAATAGCCCTGGCGCTCGAACTGCATCGGCTCCGTCGAATTGCTCTCCGCGACCGATGCCTCGATCCGCGCCTCGGAAAGAATCTCCAGCGACTGCGGATTGAGATCGGCGGCGAAGTTCGAGGCGTCCGGGTTCGGATTGGCGAACAGCTGGTTATAGATGCGGATCTCAGCCGGCTTCGACGTCGCCGCCGGCAGCCAGTGCATGGTCGCCTTGACCTTGCGGCCGTCGGGCGCGTTGCCGCCCTTGGTCGCGGGATCATAGGTGCAGCGCAGCTCCACCACGTCGCCGGCGTCGTTCTTGATCACGCCGGTGCACTTGACGAAATAGGCGTAGCGCAGCCGCACCTCGTTGCCCGGCGACAAGCGGAAGAACTTCTTCGGCGGGTTCTCCATGAAGTCGTCCTGCTCGATATAGAGCTCGCGGCCGAAGCTGATCTTGCGCGTGCCGGCGGAGGGATCGTCGGGATGGTTGATCGCCTCGAGCTCCTCGACCTGCCCTTCCGGATAGTTCTCGATCACGACCTTCAATGGCTTCAGCACCGCCATGCGGCGCTGCGCCGTGCGGTTCAGCTCCTCGCGGATGCAGAACTCCAGCATGCCGACGTCGACTACGCTGTTGGCCTTGGCGACACCGATGCGCTTGACGAACTCACGAAGGGCGGCCGGCGGCACGCCGCGGCGGCGCATCCCCGCCATGGTCGGCATGCGCGGATCGTCCCAGCCCGCGACATGGCCGTCGCGAACGAGCTGGGTCAGCACGCGCTTCGACAGCAGCGTGTAGGTCAGGTTGAGCCGAGCGAACTCGTATTGGTGCGGCTGCGACGGCACCGGCAGATTCTCGATGAACCAGTCGTAGAGCGGCCGGTGGTCCTCGAACTCCAGCGTGCAGATCGAGTGCGTGATGCCCTCGATCGCGTCCGACTGTCCGTGCGCATAGTCGTAGCTCGGATAGATGCTCCATTTGGTCCCGGTGCGCGGATGATGCGCATGCAGGATGCGGTACAGGACGGGGTCGCGCAGATTGATGTTGCCCGCGGCCATGTCGATCTTGGCCTGCAGCACGCGCGCGCCGTTCGGGAATTCGCCGGCCTTCATGCGCCGGAACAGGTCGAGATTTTCGTCCACGCCGCGGTCGCGGAACGGCGAGTTCTTGCCGGGCTCGGTCAGCGTGCCGCGCGCGAGGCGAATCTCCTCCTGGGTCTGGTCGTCGACATAGGCGCGCCCGTCGCGGATCAGCTTCTCCGCCCATTCATAGAGACGCTCGAAATAGTCCGAGGCGAAGAACAGGTTCTTGCCCCAGTCGAAGCCGAGCCAGCGCACGTCGGCCTGGATGGAATCGATATATTCCTGCTCTTCCTTGACCGGGTTGGTGTCGTCGAAGCGCAGATGGCAGCGGCCCGGAAACTCCTGGGCGATGCCGAAATTGAGAGCGATCGACTTGGCGTGGCCGATATGCAGGTAGCCGTTCGGCTCCGGCGGGAACCGGGTCACGATCTCCTGGTACTTGCCCTGATCGAGGTCGGCCTGGATGATGTCACGAATAAAATCGCGCCCAACCTCAGCTGCCACCGGTTCTGTCGTCATTTCCGAAAATCCTGTAGGGAAATCAGCGGTCCTTCTGCCAAATTCGGGAGGCTGAGCCAAGACCTTAAGCAACGCCCTGGGCGGTCCGCCGTCGGGCTTTAGTTATGTCCCGTTCCTGCTATACACCACCGCCTCCAATGCATAGGCCCTGCCAAGAATGACCGATTCCGTCGTCACGCGCTTCGCTCCCTCGCCGACCGGCTTCCTCCATATCGGGGGCGCCCGCACGGCGCTGTTCAATTGGCTCTATGCGAAGAAGCACGGCGGCAAGATGCTGCTCCGAATCGAAGACACCGACCGCGAGCGCTCCACCGAGGCCGCAATCGGCGCCATCCTCGACGGCCTGAAATGGCTGGAGCTTGGCTGGGATGGCGACGTCATCTACCAGTTCAGCCGCGCCGCCCGTCACCGCGAGGTCGCCGAGCAGCTGCTCGCCGACGGCAAGGCCTACCGCTGCTACGCCACGGCCGAGGAGCTCGCCACGATGCGCGAGAAGGCGCGCGCGGAAGGGCGCACCCGCCTCTATGACGGCATGTGGCGCGACCGCGATCCCGCCACCGCCCCCTCCGACGTCAAGCCGACCATTCGGCTGCGCGCGCCGCAGACCGGCGAGACCGTGATCGAGGACCAGGTCCAGGGCCGCGTGGTCTGGCAGAACGAGAACCTCGACGACCTCGTGCTCCTGCGCGGCGATGGCAATCCGACCTACATGCTCGCGGTGGTGGTCGACGACCACGACATGGGCGTCACTCACGTCATCCGTGGCGACGACCATTTAATCAATGCTGCACGCCAGAAGCAGATCTACGATGCGATGGGCTGGGCGCTGCCGAGCATGTCCCACATCCCGCTGATCCACGGCCCGGACGGCTCGAAACTGTCGAAGCGCCACGGCGCGCTCGGCGTCGACGCCTACCGCGCCATGGGATATCTCCCCGCGGCGCTCCGCAACTACCTCGTCCGCCTCGGCTGGAGCCATGGCGACCAGGAAATCTTCTCCACCGAGGAGATGATCGCGGCGTTCGACCTCTCGGGGGTCGGCCGCGCCGCCGCCCGTTTCGATTTCGCCAAGCTGGAAAACCTCAACGGCCATTACATCCGTCACGCCGACGATCAATCACTCGTGAAGATGTTCGAGGACGTGCTGGACCACGTCGTGCCCAGCCGCGACGAGCTTAAGGCGAAGTTAAACGACACCACGCGGGCGCAGCTTCTCAAGGCCATGCCGGCCCTCAAGGAGCGCGCCAAGACGCTGATCGAGCTGATCGACGGCGCCTATTTCATCTTCGCCGACCGCCCGCTGGAGCTCGATCCCAAGGCGCAAGCGCTGCTGACCAGCGAAAACCGCAAGCTGATCGGCCAGCTTCATTCCGCGCTGGAGAAAGTCGAGGCGTGGAGTGCGGCTAATACGGAGGCCGCGCTGCGCGCCTTCGCCGAGGAAAACAGCCTCAAGCTCGGCGCGGTCGCCCAGCCGTTGCGGACGGCGCTGACCGGACGAACGACATCGCCTGGTATATTTGAGGTTTTGGACGTCCTGGGACGCCAGGAGAGCCTGGGCCGGCTTAAGGATCAGTCTACGACGTAAGTAGGTCATGCGCGCGGTGATCTTGCAGCGCACACAGCAATAATATACCCATCTCCCCCGTACATTCTGGAACATCCGGCCTGCCCCCCATGATCTCCCTAGGGGTCACCGGCTCCGGCCCGTTTCACCACACATCGGGGACCTACGATGGACGCCAAACAAAGCAATAAGACCGCCACGCTGACGGTCGGAAATAAGAACTACGATCTCCCGATCTACAGCGGCAGCGTCGGGCCTGATGTCGTCGATATCGGCAAGCTCTACGGCCAGTCCGGCCTGTTCACCTACGATCCCGGCTTCACCTCGACCGCGAGCTGCCAGTCCAAGATCACCTATATCGACGGCGACGCGGGCGTGCTGGAATACCGCGGTTACCCGATCGAGCAGCTCGCCGAGAACGGCGACTTCCTCGAGACCTGCTACCTGCTGCTCTACGGGAACCTGCCGACCGCTGCGCAGAAGAAGGATTTCGACGACCGCGTGACCCATCACACGATGGTGCACGAGCAGATGGCCCGCTTCTTCCAGGGCTTCCGCCGCGACGCCCATCCGATGGCGATCATGGTGGCCGCGGTCGGCGCGCTCGCCGCGTTCTATCACGACTCCACCGACATCAACGATCCGAAGCAGCGCATGATCGCATCCATGCGCATGATCGCGAAGATCCCGACGCTGGCGGCGATGGCCTACAAGTACACGGTCGGCCAGCCCTTCGTGTACCCGAAGAACTCGCTGTCGTTCGCCGAGAACTTCCTGAACATGTGCTTCGCCGTGCCGTGCGAGGACTACAAGAGCAACCCGGTGCTTGCTGATGCGCTGGACAAGATCTTCATCCTGCACGCCGACCACGAGCAGAACGCTTCGACCTCGACGGTGCGTATCGCCGGCTCCTCCGGCGCCAACCCGTTCGCCTGCATCGCCGCCGGCATCGCCTGCCTCTGGGGCCCGGCGCATGGCGGCGCCAACGAAGCCGCGCTCGCGATGCTCGCCGAGATCGGCACCGTGGACAAGATCCCCGAGTTCATCGCCAAGGTGAAGGACAAGAACAGCGAAGTCCGCCTGATGGGCTTCGGCCATCGCGTCTACAAGAACTACGATCCGCGCGCCAAGATCATGCAGAAGATGTGTCACGCCGTGCTCAAGGAGACCGGCCATGGCGACGATCCGATGCTGAAGGTGGCGCTCGAGCTCGAGAAGATCGCGCTGAGCGACCAGTACTTCATCGACCGCAAGCTCTACCCGAACGTCGACTTCTATTCGGGCATCACGCTGAAGGCGATGGGCTTCCCGGTCTCGATGTTCACCGTGCTGTTCGCGGTCGCCCGCACCGTCGGCTGGATCAGCCAGTGGAGCGAGATGATCGAGGATCCGCAGCAGAAGATCGGCCGTCCGCGCCAGCTCTACACCGGCGTCACCCGCCGCGACTACGTGGCGATGAAGGATCGCAAGTAAGATCGGACCTTATGGTCCCAGGGAACGGCGCCATCGCAGGATGGCGCCGTTTTCGTTTGGGGCGACAGGGATTCAGTCTCGCTGTCGGCACCGATCGGGATCACTCGGGAATGCCCGCGAGCCGCATCGCCTCGATGTAGAGAGCCAGATCCTCGTGCCGACGCAACGGTATGAGATCGCCTACACCCGAGAGCCTGAAGGTTGGATCAAGGCTGAGGATTCGGCGAGCGACAGGTTCGGCCTGAGCGCGCTTGCCTTGCATGGCCAGGGAAGCAGCAAACATCCGCAGCGTAGGCAAATGGCCACTTGTAAGCTGCACCGCCTCGCTCGCGATCCGCTCCGCGATCTCGAATCGGCCCAGGAAGAAATTTGCGGCGCTCATCATCGAGATCATGATCCGCCGACTGGGATCGCGCGGACTGAGCCGCATGGCCCGATTCTGATGCTCGATCGCGAGCTCGTGGGCCCCCATGTAGAGCCTCAGCCAACCGCTGACGCTCCACGCGAATGCGGAATTCGGATTGAGCTCGACCGCCTGGTCGATCAGTGACGCCGCGGCATCCAGCTCGCCGGCCAGGTAGCCGAACACCAACGCGGCCGCCGCAAGCGCGACCTCGTCATCACTTCCGAACGCGATTGCGAGCCGGGCCAACCTCATGGCCTCGGCCGTCTCTTGCTCGGGATCGACCATCCAGTGGGGCTGCTTCTTTGCATTTATGCAGAGAGCGGCGCGCGCATAGGCGCCGCCATAGCGAGGATCGAGTTCAATCGCCTTGTAGGCGAGGCGCAGCGATTCCTCGTTTGCCTCGCGATCGCCATGCCGCCACGCTGCGTTGGCGCGCAGGACGTAGTCATAGGCGTCGAGCTTATCTGTCGGCTTTCGTTGCGCGAGAAGAACTTGCTCGGATTGGAGCCGCATATCGACGGTTACGGCGATGCGTTCGGTAACGCGATCCTGAAGATCAAATACATCGTCAAGCTCGCCGTCGAACTGGTCCGCCCACAAATGGACGTTGGTTGCCGCTTCGATCAACTGCCCTGTAATGCGCACGCGGCAACCAGCCCTGCGCACGCTGCCTTCGACCACATAACGTACACCAAGTTCACGGCCGACCTGCTTGATGTCGACTATCCTGCCCTTGTAGGTGAAGCTCGAATTGCGGGCTATTACGAACAACGACCTGAACCGCGACAATGCCGTGATGATGTTCTCCGACATCCCGTCCGCGAAATAATCCTGTTCCCGGTCACCCGACATGTTTTGGAATGGCAGCACCGCAATCGAAGGTTTATCGGGGGGTGTCAGGGCGAGTGTCGGCGATTGGACGGGACCACTGCCCGCGGCTTCATCGGCGGTATCCCGGACTTCCTGCACGTGTCCGACAAAGCGGAATCCCTTCCGCGGGAACGTCTTGATCAGGCGCTGCGCCTCCCCGGAATCTCCGATTGCAGTCCGGGCAACGTTCATGCGCGTCGTGAGCGCTGCATCCGACACGCTCCGCCCCTTCCAGATCGTGTTGATGAGGTCGTCCTTGCTGACCACGCGCTCCCTGTTCCGGATCAAATGATCGAGAAGGTCGAACACCTGTGGCGCGACGGAGACAATCTCTGCCCCGCGACGCAATTCGCGCCGTTCGGTGTCGAACTCATGGTCCTGGAAGAGATAGCGCAAGGCACCAATCCCTTGGACAATCACCGGACTCAATCATCGCGCAGAATACCGCGCTAGCATACCCTACTCGCAGATCAACGAGCAATTCCTTGCTCAAAGCAAGAATGGCGAGAGAAGATGCGGTCACCCCCGACGACATCGCGAATATGGCGTTGCCTCTGGCGTCCGACGAAAGCCAACGGATCACGCGTCAGTATTTTCAGCTCGACGGGGGCCTCGGCCATCTGACTCGCCGTCGTGGTCGTGTCGGGCGGGGTGACGGCCGCCCGTTCGCATCAACGCTCATTTCTTGATGTCGGCGGCGACGAGCACCCGATGGTTGGTCAGCAGCTCCTGCAAGGCCTGCAGCGCCGCCACGCCACATAGCGTGTCCTGTTCACCATTGCCGCCGCTGAGGCCGACGCCGCCGACCACTTCGTCGTCGACGACGATCGGGAAGCCGCCGACGAACACGGCGAACTTGCCCTCAAAACTCCACTGAATTCCGAAGGCTTCGTTGCCGGGCAGCGCCGGCCCGTTCGGCACCTGGTTGAAAAGATGCGTCGAGCGCTTGTGCCCGGCCGCCGTGAACGCCTTGTTCCAGGCGATCTGCGGGCCCGTGACGCGGGCGCCATCCATCCGTTCGAGAATGAGCGGATAGCCGCCATCGTCCACCACGCAAACAGTCTCCGGCACGCCCAGCTCGGCAGCCTTCTTCAGCGCGGCGGCCGCCATGTGCCTGGCCTCCGCCAGCTCGAGCTTGATCGATATCTTCATCTCATACCCTTCTCAGATGACCGGCTGCACGCATGCGGGCGGCAAACAAGACGCCCATCAGCATCCGCGATATACGGTCTTGACCTGCGTATAGAATTCGAGCCCGGTGCGTCCGGACTCGCGGAACGTCGACGTGCTCGACCGCTTCAGGCCGCCGAACGGAGCGTTGATGAGGTTGCCGGTCGTGGTGCGATTGATCTTGACGGTTCCTGACTGAATATCGTTCGCGAAGTCATGCATGATGCGCGGATTGCGCGTCACGATCGCAGCCGACAATCCATATTCGGTGTCATTGGCCTTGGCGATGGCGTCCGCATAGGACTCCACCTCGATGATCGAGATCACGGGACCAAAAATCTCCTCGCGCGCGATGGCCATCTGCTGGGTGACATCGGTAAAGATCGCCGGCGAGACGTAGTAGCCGCAATCATAGCCGGCCCCGGCGAGCCGGTCGCCACCATGGACGTGTGTGGCCTCCTGCTTTCCGATCGCGATATAGCGCAGCACCGTCTCGAGCTGCTTGGCAGTCGCCAGTGGCCCCATGTCCATCCCGGCCGTGAGGCCGCTGCCGATCTTCAGGGCCTTCACCCTTGCAACCAGCCGTTCGGTAAACTCGGCTCGCACCTGCTTCATGACCAGGACCCGGCTGGTGCCCGTGCAGGCCTGCCCTGCGAGCGACAGGCCGCCTTTGATGGTCAGGTCGACCGCCTTGTCGAGGTCGGCGTCGTCCATCACGATCAGCGGGTTCTTGCCGCCCAATTCCATCTGCGTCCGGGTGGTGAATCCAACCGAGCGGCAGATGTGCTCGCCAGCCGCGGTCGATCCGGTGAAGGATATCGCGCGGATCGCCGGCGCCTCGGTGATGGCCGGACCGACTTCGCCGGCCTTGCCGGTGATGAAATTAAGGACGCCTTTCGGCAGGCCTCCCGCGACAAATGCCTCGGCGAGCCGGTAGCCGCTCAGCGGCGCATCGGACGATGGCTTGAAGACGACGGTGTTTCCGGTGATCAGCGCGGGCGCGATCTTGCGCGCCGGTATGGAGATGGGGAAATTCCACGGCGTGATGACAGATACGACGCCGAGCGGCTCTCGCAACGTGTAGACCGTCATATCGGGATCGTCGTTCGGAAACACCTCGCCGGTCAGAGACTGACCTTCGACCGCATAGAACCGCAGCGTCTGTGCCGAGCGCAGGATCTCGTCCTTGGCGAGATTGAGCGCCTTGCCCATTTCCCGCGTCATCTCCCGTGCAGTCCGGTCCGCATGCGCCTCGAGGTGATCGGCCGCACGATTCAGAATGGCGGCCCGCGTCGAGATCGGCGTCTTTCTCCAGCGCTCGAACGCCGCGGAGGCCGCGGCTACGGCAAGACCTGCCTCGGCCGCGGTCGAAGCCTGGAAACGGCCGACGATGTCGGACGTGTCGGCTGGATTGATGTTGTAGAATGGCTTGGACACGCCGTGGAGCCACTCACCGTTGACGAGAGTCGGGAATTCCTGGACCTCCGCGCCCTCGCCGGACGTGCGCGCACTCTTTGCCGCAACCTCGCTCATGATTTACCGAACCTTCTTCAATGCCAGATCAGGAGGGCGCAGGTCGTCGACGTCGCCAGCCCCACCAGCACCGGAACCATGACGGTCTGAACGATCTGGAACACCGGCACGCGCGCGAAGCCGGCTACCGCGATGAGGGACGACCATGCGACCAATGTGCCGCCTCCGGTCCATACCGCCCCCATCTGGCCGATCGCAGCGAGCGTGGCGGGATCAAGCCCGACGGTGGGTGCGAGCGCACCCGACAACGAGCCGGTAAGCGGCAGGCCGGCGAACCCCGAGCCATCGATGCCGGTGATCATGCCGGCGATCAGCACGCCGAAGGCGACGAAGGCCTGGTTGCCCGGAATCCAGTGTTGCCCGGCCTGAACCAACTCGAACAGGAGATTGGGCGCCTGCGACGCGGGGACGCCCAGGATTGGCGCGGAGAGAGACGGCTCGGCGCCGAGAAAGAAGAAGCCGGCGATCGGCAGCACCGAACCCATCGCCTTGAATGCGAAGACGAAGCCTTCGGTGACATGGTCGGCGCTGGCGTCGAGGAATTTGCGGAACTCGTCGGCGGCGAGCGACGCGCAGATCATCAGCACGGCCGCGACGCCGCCGACCAGAGCCGCGGCATCGCCGCCCTTGAGGTCGTGGCCGATGCCGAGCTTCGAAAGCACCATCACGACGATGACGCCAAGAAAGGCAATCGGCGTCGCTATGGCAAAGAACTTCGACCATTTCTCGCGGCGACCGGGCACCGTTGCGAGCGTCTTGTCGATCTGCGCCTGAGATGCAAGAGGCTTCTGGTCGCTCGCGGTCCCACGTGCGATCTCGACCTTGTCAAAAGTGCCCTCCTCCGCGATGCGAGCCAGCTCTCCGTTAGTCGACTGCGACTGCCAGCGCTCGAGCAGCTTGTCATCCGGCTTGGTGATGAGCTTGCGGACCGCGAAGTAGCCCAACACCAGTGCGATGACGCCTGTGATCAGCGACAGGACCAACGCGCGATCGGCGACCGTCGAGGCGCTGACAGCGACACCGGCGGCCTTTGCACTGATGCCTGGAGCAACGCCGATCACGTAGTCCGATGACAGCGCCATGCCCTGTCCGGCGATCGCGATCGCCAGTGCGCCGCCGAGCGGCGGCAGTCCGGCCGCGATCGCCGCAGGCAGCAACACCGCGGAGACCAGCGGAACGGCCGGTGTCGGCCAGAAGAACAAGGATATGATGTAGGTGATGGCGGCCAGGACGAAATAGGCCGTGTGCCCATCCTTCATCACCGCGCGAAACGGCTCGACCATTCGAATGTCGGAACGCAGCACCTTGAGCGCGTTCAACAGCGCCGTCATCAACGCGATCACCAGGAAAATGTTGAAGAGCTCCTTGGCCGCAGTGAAGCTCGCGTTGAAGATGCTCCCGAGCGCGGCAATCGGACTATGCGTCCAGGCCAGCGTGACGAGAAAAGTCGCTATCACCGATGGGACAACGACGTTGGCCCGCCAGATCATCGTCAGGACGATGATGGCGACGCCGAACAGGTAAACCCAGTGCGCGGCAACGATCGGAACATGCGGCTGCATTGTCATCAGTTCGCCTCCCCAAGCCGCAGCATTGTTGTATACTGTATTCGATCAATGCAAGAATTAAATTTCATCACCCTGCATAACCAGTTAGCAACGGCCAGCGAGAGACCAAATATCTATTTGATTTTGCTTCACTTAAATTCGAACGACCAACGCAGAGCCGACAACCCGCATCCGCGCGGTCGTTGACAGCGACTCGAAATTGTATACCGTATACTGCAAATGGACCGCTCCCAGTTTTGCGGCCCTCGGCGGAACAAACCCATTTCTACGGCGACAGGAGCGCGACGATGCAGAAGCTGATGAACCACGTGGAATTTCGCACGGCCCTCGAGAACGCCATCAAGGGCAAGAGCGCCAACAAGGCGCCGTTCAGCATCGCCTGGGCGAGCGGCAAGCTGAGCCGCGCGCATCTCGCCCGCTGGGCGGAGAACCACTATCACTATGTCGGACCGTTCGCGGACTATCTCGGTTACATCTATTCGCGCATGCCCGAGCAGTATCAGGAAGCCAAGGACTTCCTGCTCGCCAACATGTATGAGGAAGAGATCGGCGGCGATCGCCATACCGATCTTCTGATCCGCTTCGCCGAGGCCTGCGGCACGACGGCGGCGCGGGTGAAGGATCCCGACAACATGACCCCCACCACGCGCGGCTTGCAAAGCTGGTGCTATGCGGTCGCGATGCGCGAGGACCCCATCGTCGCCGTGGCGGGTCTCGTGGTAGGCCTGGAATCACAGGTGCCGTCGATCTACCGCAAACAGACACCGACGCTGCGCGAGAAGTACAAGTTCACCGACGAAGAGGTCGAGTTCTTCGATCTCCACATCGTCTCCGACGAGATTCACGGCGAGCGTGGCTACCAGATCGTGCTCGAGCACGCCAACACGGTCGAGCTCCAGCAGCGCTGCCTGAAGATATGCGAGATCGGCGCCCAGATGCGGTTGCTCTACACCACCGCGCTCTACCACGATTATGTCGCTCAGGACATTCCGATGTCGGAGCTCGACACGGCCGAGAACAAGGTCCCGGCCGAAGAGCGCTCGCTGCTGCAGGCCTGAGCGACGCGGCATGCCCAACGTCGTCTTTCACAGGAACGGCCAGACCTTTCACGGCGAGATCAAGGAAAACACCAATCTCGTCGTGAGGGCGGGCATCCGACAGTTTCCATATCCGAACTTCCTCTACGGTTGCGGCATGGGCAAATGCGGCAAGTGCGCGGCCCTGATCATCAAGGGAGCTGAACACCTGCCCGAGCCGAACTGGAAGGAAAAGAAGCGGCTCGGCGCGAGAATCGAGGCCGGCTATCGGCTGGCCTGTCAGCTGTGGCTCACCCACGACGTGGAGCTGTCGCAGGAGGCAACGCCGCTCGCCGACGTGGTCGCAGCCGGCAAGGTCGGCTGATTCCTTGAGTGCCCGGTCCTTGAGCGCCGAGCCCTTGAATGCCCGGTCGTTGAATGCCCAGGTCCGCACCGGCCTCGCGGCAATTCTCGCCAAACACGGGAGACGTGAGCCATGTATGTGATCCTGACCAGCAAGGACGGACTGTTCCGGACCGAGATCATCGACGGGCTACGGCCCCTCGCCTCCTACGACTATCTGTTCTACGGCACCAAGAAGGCAACTTTCGTGATCGCGGAGTTGCTCAAGGAAACCAAGATCAAGGTGATCGACGAAGCCTGGTCGCCGCCTATCGTGAATCAGGTGCCCTCCAAATTCCTCGAAAAATTCGCAACGCCCGAGCTGGCCTATCGCGAGCTCGAGCACCTCACCTCGTTCGGCCACATGGACACAAAGCTGCGCAAGTCGTGACGTCCGAAAGCACAAATCCGCCCGCCGCGAAGACCGGCATGATCGAAGTCACATTCGTGACCAATAACGGGAAGTCCGTCACGGCCCCCGTCGACAGCAATCTGTTGCGGGTCTCCTTGCGTGAACAGGGCGGCATTCCCTTCAAATGCGGCGGAGGGATTTGCGGGACCTGCAAATGCCTCATCGAGAAGGGACGGGAGAACACCGACGCGATCAAGCCGAAGGAACGCAAGCATCTGACCGAGGAGCAATTCGCCGCCGGCTACAGAATGGCGTGCCAGACCTTCCTCAACGGCGACGTCAGCGTGTCCTGGACGCCGAAGCCGGCTGTCCCGGGCGCCCGCGCCACGTCAACCGAAAGCAGTTCCCCGGAGTGAGCGTTCACTCTGGCAATCCCCCGCGCGATCCCGCCGTCGACGGGTCACAGCAACGGCTTGCCGACATACAGCGGCCGGTCTAAGTACTCTCCTGTCGCCATGGCCTCTGACACGGTCGATGGCGGCTTAGATCTCGCCGTGCGTTCGGATATTCGGTCGGCGGCTGAGCGGGTCATCTCATGGCGGGCAGACTGGGAAACTCCAAACGACGTCTTGGTGACGACTACCTCTCTCTTCATGACAGGGTCATCGAGGAATTGCGGCAGGCCATCCTGAGCCGGCGGCTGAAGCCTGGCGAACGGCTGGTCGAGGGCCGTCTCGCCGACGAACTCGGCGTCTCCCGCAATCCGGTGCGCGAGGCGATCCGCGTGCTCACGACGGAGGGCCTTGTCGAAGTGACCGCCCGGCGCGGCGCCTCGGTGCTCGCCATGACGGACGAGGAGGCACGCGAGACCATCGAGGTTCGCGCGCTGCTCGAGGGCCAGAATGCCCGGCTTGCGGCGCGACGTCGCGATGAGAGCATTCTGGCGCGGATCGCGGCCGTGCTGAACGAGGGGACGGAGGCGGTTGCAGCCAAGCGCTACGACCTACTGCCCGGCCTCAATCAGCAATTCCACAACGAGCTGGCCGCCGCCGGCCGCAATCGCGTCCTGTCCGACCTGCTCAAGCGACTGCGCGAGCGAACCGCGATGCTGTTCGCACCGACAGATCCGGAGCGTCAGGCACGAACCTGGGACGAGCATGCCGGGATTCTCCGCGCCATCATTGCGGGGGACGAGCGTTCGGCTGCGACGCTTGCCGCCGAGCACGTGATGCGAGCCGGAGCCGATTTTCTTTCGGCGCTTCAGATCCCCGAGGAGAGTTCGTCGCTGGAATCATTCTCCGCGCGACCGCGTAAGGCTTCGACAAAGTCGCGGGCAACCGCGCGACGGCAGCCGACCAAATAAGATCAGCTCAGCCAGCCCTTCCCTTGCGCATCGTCGCGAGCACGATGTCGGCGGCAAGCACGCTCGGCGACTTGTTGCCGGTGGACATGATCTCATCGAGCTGCGCAAACGCCTGGACTTGTTGCTGACGCAGCGGCGTCTCCGTCAACACTTCCGACAGCGCCCGTGCGAGCTTCTCCGGCGTGCAGTCCTCCTGAAGAAATTCCGGGATGACATCCTTGCCGACCACGAGATTGGCGAGGATCACCGAGGGGACGCGGATCGCGCGGCGCAGGATGAAAGCCTCGATCGCGCCGACGCGATAGGCCGTCACCATCGGGATGCCCGACAGCGCAAGCTCGAGCGTCACCGTGCCGGATTTCGCCAGTGCGGCGTGCGCGATGCGGAAGGCGGCGCGCTTCTCGTTTTCGCCGATCACGATCTGCGGCTTGACCGGCCAACTCGCGATGCCTTCGCGCACGGTGGCTTCGAGGTGCGGCATGGTGGGCAGCATCAGTTCGAACGCGCACCCCTCCGCCTGCAGCCGGGCGAGCGCCGCACCGAACACCTCGATATGATGCCGGATCTCGCTGCGGCGACTGCCGGGCAGCACCAGCAGCACCGGCGGCTCGCCGCCACGGCGGGTCCGCTCCTCCGCGTTCGGCCGCAGCGACGACAATTGCTCGACCAGGGGATGGCCGACATAGCTGCATGGCGGCCCGCCCAGCTTGCGGTATTCCTCCGGCTCGAACGGCAACAGGCCGAGCACATGATCGACATAGCCGAGCATCGTCCGCGCCCGTCCCGGCCGCCAGGCCCAGAGCTGCGGCGAAACATAGTCGACGATCGGGATCGCCGGATTGCGCGCCCGCACGCGGCGGGCGACGCGATGGGTGAAGTCGGGACTGTCGATGATGACCAGCGCGTCGGGCGCGGCCTCGGTCACGGCGTCTGCGGTCTTGCGGATCAGCCGCAGGATCTTCGGCAGTTGCTGCACGACCGCGGCGAAGCCGACGATCGACAGTTCCTCGATCGGAAACAGCGAGTCGAGTCCCTCGCGTGCCATGGTGCGGCCGCCGACGCCCTCGAACTGCACGCCGTCGCCGAGGCGCTGGCGCAGCACTTTCATCAAGGCGCTGCCGAGCCGGTCGCCGGATTCCTCCGTGGCGATCAGGAAGATCTTCCGCTTGGGATCGCGAACCTGCATCACGCCGGCAGACCAATGATGAAGAGATATTCTGCGTCGGCCAGCGCGATCATCGCCTGCGGCTCGGCGGCAATGGTGTTGCCCGAGATGACCGCAATACCGGCAAGGCCGGCCTTCGCAACGCCCTCGATGGTCCGCGGGCCGATCGTCGGCAGGTCGAAGCGCAGATCCTGCCCGCTCTTCGGCGCCTTCACCAGCACGCCACGCCCGGTCGCGGCGCGAATGCGGCCTTGCTCGCGCAGGCGCGCCACGCGCGCGAGCAGTGCGTCGGTGCCCTCGATGTCCTCGATCGCCACCACATGGCCGTCGATCACGACCGCAGCCTGGCCGATGTCGAAGGGACCGAGCGCGGTCAGCACCGCACGTCCGCGCTCGATGTCCGTCTTGCTGTTGCCGTTCGGCCAGTTGCGGCTGATGCAGCCCTCGGGCATCAGGAGATCAGGCGCGACATCCTTGATGCCGACCATGCGAAAGCCGTCCTGCTCGAGGATGCGCCCAACGCCGGACAGCAGATGATCGTCGCCGCCGCGGAAGGCGCGGATGACGTTGCCGAGCAGGCGCAGCGTCTTGAAGTCGAACCGGATCTCGGACAGCGACGGCCGCACCAGGGTGCCGATGAAGATCAGGTCGCGGCAACCCTCCTCGCGGAACAGCCGCATCGCGCGGCCGAGTTGGCCGACAGAAATCCAGCGATGGCGGAATTTCTCCACCCGCGCCGGATCGCAGGCGCCCCGCAGCGGAAACAGCACAGGCGTGATGCCGCGCGCGGCGAGCGAGTCGGCGACCGCGAACGGCATGGCGCCGCCGCCTGCGACCACGCCGACCGGCGATGAAATCTGCCTCGCCGCCGATGTCATGTCCGCGGCCACCCCAGGTTCACTTTTCGATCGCGGGAAGACAGAGCGGGCGCTTGCCCTTGCCGATGAAGTCGAGGATTTCGGCGATGGCGGGGTCTTCACCGGCGAGCGGCCGCGCCGCCTCGAGCCGCTCGGCGAAAGTGCCGGGGCCGTAGAAGAGCTTCTGGTAGAACGAGCGCACGGTCGCGAGACGCTGCTTGGTGAACTTGCGCCGCTTCATGCCGATCAGGTTGAGGCTCTCGAGCACCGCATATTGGCCGTTCACGAGCCCATACGGGATGACGTCGTCGCGCACGCCGCAGACGCCGCCGACCATTACATACGGGCCGATGCGTGTGAACTGATGCACCGCGGACAGGCCGCCGATATAGACGGCATCGCCGATCTCGCAGTGACCGCCGAGCGTCGCCGAGGTCGCGAAGATCACGTTGTTGCCGACCACGCAGTCATGGCCGACATGGCTGTTGTTCATGAAATAACCGCCGTTGCCGACGCGCGTCAGCCCGCCGCCCTTGATGGTGCCGACATTCATCGTCGCGCCTTCGCGGATGGTGCAGCCGGAGCCGATCTCGAGCCTGGTCGGCTCGCCCTTGTAGCTGAGATCCTGCGGCGCTCCGCCGAGCACGGCGAAAGGAGAGATGACGCAACCGTCGCCCACCGAGGTATGACCGATGACGGTGACCTGCCCGATCAGCTTGCAGTTCGCGCCGACCACGGCATTCGGGCCGATGATGCAATAGGGCCCGATCTCGGTGCCCTCGCCGATCACGGCGCCGTCCTCGACACGAGCGGTAGGATCAATCTTACTCATCAAGAATGTCTGATTATCTGTTGATGTCGCTTGGTTTTCCGGTGGTTAGCGCGACTATGCCCGATCTGTCCAGTGACGTATCATATCGGCGTATTTCACGTGCCGGATGAGCCGGCCGTCCCAACTCGTCAACACGTTCATGCGGAGCTTTAGCTCATCGTGGTCAGGGCCCTGGCAATCCTGCTCGCACAGTTGGTCGCAGCACCGATCGTGTCCGAGACGGTCGAGATCGGCGAACGCCGCCTCGACCTCGGTACGTTCGAATGCCGCGACATCACCCGCAGCACGGTACTTCAGCGCGTCTGCTACGACCGGGCGCAGCAGGACCTCGTCGTCGCGATCAGCGGCGGATATGATCGCTATTGCAGCGTCCCCGCCGCGACGGTCGAGCGCCTCCTCGGCGCCCCGTCCATGGGACAGTTCTTCAACCAAAATATCAGGCGGGAGACGACCGGCGAGCGCTTCGGCTGCCGGGCGCGCGAGCCTCTCTCCTCGAGCTAACCCCGCTCAGTCCGTCAGCATCGCGCCGACGTCGGCTTCCGCGACGACCTGGCCGTTGACCTTGGCGTCGCCGTGAAACCACCACATCGTCTTGCGGCGGCCGAGCGAGCGCATGTGATACTCGATGGTATCCCCGGGCAGCACGGGCTTGCGGAACTTGCACTTGTCGATGGTGAGGAAATACACCGCGCGCGGCTTCTCGGTGCCCTCGACCGACGTGATGCCAATGACGCCTGCAGTCTGTGCCATCGCTTCGATCATCATGACGCCGGGATAGACCGGGCGCTCCGGGAAATGCCCCTGGAAGGCCGGCTCGTTGAAGGTGACGTTCTTGATGCCGATACCGCTGTAATCGGCGCGGATGTTGATCACGCGGTCGATCAGCAGCATCGGAAAACGGTGCGGCAGAGTCCGGAGGATCGCATTGATATCCACCAGCTCGAACTTAACAGGTGATTCCTCCGTCATTCCCGTCCCTCGTCCTTCGGATCGGCCTTGCTGTCGCGTACCAGGCGCTCCACCGCGATGATTTCCTTGAACCACTGTTTGGTAGGCTTGGCAAAAAAACCGCCCCAGCGTCCGTTCGGCGGGATGTCGTCCTTGACGCCGCTCATCGCGGTGACCTGGGCCCCGTCGCCGATCTTGAGGTGATTGTTGATGCCGACCTTTGCTCCCAGCGCCACGTTGTCGCCGATCGTCAGGCTGCCGGCGAGGCCGATCTGGGCCGCCAGCAGGCAATTCCGGCCGATCGTCACATTGTGGCCGATCTGGACCTGGTTGTCGATTTTGGTGCCCTCTCCGATCACGGTGTCGCGCAAGGACCCGCGATCGATGGTGGTGCCGGCGCCGACTTCCACATTGTTCTGGATCAGCACCCGGCCGGTCTGGGGCACTTTCAGATGGCCCTCAGGACCGAAGAAGATGAAGCCATAGCCGTCCTGCCCGATCGAGCAGCCGGGATGGATCAGCACGTCGTTGCCGATCAGAGCGCACTGGATAGCCGTGCGGGCGCCGACATTGCAGTCCCGCCCGATCTTCACGCCCGGACCGATGACTACGCCGGCACCGATCACGGTGCCGCTGCCGATCTCGACCTCCGGGCCGATGACAGCCAGCGGATCGACGACGACGTCGTCCTCGAGCCGCGCCGTGGGGTCGATGATGGCCGACGGTGCGATGCCGTCATTGCCAACCCAGGACTGGGGGCGCAGCGCATCGCCGTGCCATTCCCGGGCGATTCGGACGAAGGCGCGGAACGGCTGCGCCACCCGCAGCACGGCCACGTGCGCGGGCACCTGGGCCTCGAAGCGCGGGCTGACGAGGCAAGCTCCGGCCTTGGTCGCCTTGAGCTCATCGGCATATTTGAGGTTGTCGAAGAACGTCAGATGCATCGGGCCGGCTTCGTCGAGCGAAGCCAGACCCGTGATGACGTGGCCGCCCTTGGCGGCATCGACAAGTTGCGCCTTCGTCAGCGTGGCAATGTCAGCCAGCGCTGAGGCAGGAGGCTTTTTGAAGAAGGTCGGCTGCGCCATTCCACCCCGTCGCGGTCCGGCTTCGGCATGAAGCGGCCTGGCCGCATCATGCCTCATCTCTTGGATTGTCACGATCCTCTTCGGAAACCGGCTCCACTGATCCGGATCGTGCCGTGCTGATCGAATTAGAACGAAGTGCCGCCGCCGAACCGGAACTCCTGAGTGCGGTCATACTTGCCCTTGGTGAGCGGCACCGCATAGTCGAAGCGCAGCGGTCCGAATGGTGACTGCCAGATCAGACCGACACCAACCGACGAACGAACGGCATTACCGTTGTCATACACCAAGCCGGTACAGGTGCCAGGCGTGGCCGGGTTGACCGTCGACGGCGTACAGCTCGAATTCCTGGTCGTGGTCATTTCGTTGGTCAACGACCACGTCGTCGGTCCCTGATAGTCGAAGAGACCACCGGCGTCAGCGTAGACTGCGCCCTTCAGACCCACTTCCTTCGGCAGGAACCAGAACGGCATCTGCAATTCGAACGACGCGCCCCAATACTTGGTGCCGCCAAGCGCGTCCTGCGTGCCATAGGGATTCAAATCGCGCGGGCCGATGCCGTTCGGGGCAAAGCCGCGGACAAGGTTCGGCCCCATCTGGAACTGATCGAGCATGCGCAGTTCTTTGCTGCCGATCTGGTTCAGCATGCCGCCTTGGAGGTGGACGAGGCCGACGATGTCAGACACCAGCGGAGTGTAGTACTTCGCGTCGATGACGGACTTTAGGTAGGACACGTCGCCGCCGACGCCGGCGAAATCCTGCCGGAAGTCGACGAGGAGGCCGTCGGTCGGGTTCTTGTTGTTGTCCAGCGTGTTGTAGGACAGCGAGTAGCCCAGCGCCGAGGTCAGCGTCTTGCCGCCCGCGAGTTCCTTGCGCACCGGCAACGAGGCCTCGCCGTCGCTGTAGCAGCCGAGACCACTGGTCGAGGCGAGGCTCATACCATTGGCATTGGCAAAGGCCGGGCTCGGGTTGAACGCAGGATTCGGAGTGCCATCAGGCAGGAACTGCACGTTGTTACAGTTCGCCAGGTAAGACGGCAGCGTGATTTCCTGCTGATAGATCGAGTAACGCACCTGGAGCGCCAGATCTTCACGCAAGGAGAAGCCAAGGCGCGGCGAGAAGCCGAGCGTCTTGGTACCGTAGGAGATGTAGCTGTTGGAGAGCTGCTGGCGCTGATAGAGGTCGAGGCCCAGCGCAACACGGTAGTCGAGCAGGTACGGCTCGACGAACGACAGCGAGTAGCCGCGTGCGTACTGGCCATAGGTCACCGACGCCTTGGCGAACAGGCCGCGGCCAAGCAGGTTGCGTTCGGAGACCGAGACTTCCGCGAGCGCACCGTCGGTCGTGGAGTAACCGCCCGAGACCGAGAAGTCACCGGTCGATTTCTCTTCCATATCGACGATCAGGATGACGCGGTCGCTCGATGAGCCCGGCTCCGTCGTGATCTTCACGGTCTTGAAGTAGTCGAGGTTCTTCAGGCGCCGCTCGGCACGATCGACCAGCGCGCGGTTGTAGGCATCGCCTTCGGAGATGTCGAACTCGCGGCGGATGACGTAGTCACGGGTGCGCGTATTGCCGCGCAGGTTGATGCGCTCGATATAGGTGCGCGGGCCCTCGTCGATGTTGAACACGACGGACACGGTGTGCGCCTCGAAGTTGCGATCGCCGCCGGGACGGACCACCGCGAAGGCATAGCCGCGGCGCGAAGCCTCGACCTGCATCTCCTCGACCGATTTCTCGACCGATTCGACGTTGTAGAGCGAGCCGACACCGACGCGCGAGAAGCTACGCAGCGAGCTGGGATCGAAGTTGGGAATGCTGGAGCGGAAATCGACCGCGCCGACACGGTATTGCGAGCCTTCCTCGATCTTGAAGGTGACGTTGAAGCCCTTCTTCTCCGGATCGTATTCGGTGAGCGCGGCGACGACCTGGACGTCGGCGAAACCGTTCTTGAGATAGAAGCGGCGGATCAGGTCGCGGTCTGCCTCGACGCGGTCCGGATCGTAGATGTCGCCGCTCGCGAGGAAGCTCAGCAGATTCGATTCGTGCGTCTTGATCACGTCCCGCAGGCGGTAGCCCGAGAATGCGTTGTTTCCGATGAACTCGATCGACTTGACGGAGGTCTTGGCGCCCTCCTCGATCGTGAAAACGAGATCGACGCGGTTGTTCGGCTGCTCGATGATCTCGGGCGTGACGCGGACGTCGTAACGGCCGGAACGGCGATAGATTTCGGCGATTCGCAGCGTGTCCGACTGCACCATGGCGCGGGAGAAGGTGCCGCGCGCCTTGGACTGGACTTCAGCGGTGAGCTGCTCGTCCTTGATCTTCTTGTTGCCCTCGAAGGCGACGCGACCGATCACCGGGTTTTCCACCACGGAGACGATGATCTGTCCGCCGGGGCCGCGGTTGATTCGCACGTCCTGGAAC
>JAEYRD010000201.1 GCA_023435725.1 Pseudomonadota bacterium
ACGCATCGTCGTCGAGTGCATCCAGCGCGCCAAGGGCTATCAGGCGTTTCGCGTGGTCTCGATGGACGAGTCCACCGCGATCCATCCGGCGCAGATGCTGCCGCCGCGCACTCACGTCACTGTCACGGCGACCAGCGGGCTGGAACGGGCCCAGGTGAAGTGGTTCAACCGGCTGCGCGGGTTCGGCTTCCTGACCTGCGGCGAGGGCACGCCCGACATCTTCGTGCACATGGAGACGCTGCGCCGCTTCGGCATGACCGAACTGCGGCCCGGCCAATATGTCCTGGTCCGCTTCGGGCCCGGCTCCAAGGGCATGATGGCGGCGGAGATCCATCCCGAGACGGGATCGCCCGGATTGCAGTCGCACTAAAGCGCGATGAGATTGGGGTGAATCGTCATCGCGCTTTAGGTTGTTGTTTGAACATGATCTTTTCGGAAAACCGCTTCACACTTTTCCGGATCATGCTCTAGCGGCCGCGGATCTCGAATTCCCGCAATCGTGAGCAGAGGTGCGCCGGCCGAGCCGTGCGCCTCTGGCTTTTGTCATGATCGCCGCGTAAGGACTGTGCAAGTTCCACGCGCCTCGAGTGCCGTCCCATGCGTTTTGCCCTGCGCTTTGCCGTCAATCTTGATCGAAAGGTCGTCTGGTCCCTCCCAACGAGGGGCTGGCTCGCTGCCATACTCGTCATCACCGGCCTTGCCATCGCCAGCGCGCCCGCCGGCGCCGCCAGCTTCCAGCCACTCGAGATCGCCACCAAGAATGGCGTGCAGGTGTTCTCGGTAGAAATGGCGACGACCGAGCAGGAGAAGCAGACCGGCCTGATGTACCGCAAGGAACTGGCGGACGGCAAAGGCATGCTGTTCGACTTCAATCCCGAGCAAGAAGTGTCGATGTGGATGAAGAATACCTACGTCTCGCTCGACATGATCTTCATCCGCGCCGACGGCCGTATCCTGCGCATCGCCGAAAATACCGAGCCGCTGTCGACCAGGATCATTTCTTCGCAGGGGCCCGCCCGGGCCGTTCTGGAGGTGGTGGCGGGGACGGCGCAGAAATACGGCATCCGCCCCGGTGATCGGGTGGCCCACCCGCTGTTCGGCAGCAAATAGGGGGCATCGGGCAGGGGCATTGCCCGCCTTAGGAAGCTTGCTGGCGCCCTGGGAAGCGTGTATCGACGGGGCTCGCCGGACATTCGGGGTATAGCGCAGCCTGGTAGCGCGGCAGTTTTGGGTACTGCAGGTCGTTGGTTCGAATCCAGCTGCCCCGACCAAAATATCCGTTTAGAATCAGGGTTTACTGTGATTCCGATGCTCTCATCGGAACTGCGCTAAGCGCTTGTAAGCACAAGATTCGCGTAGGCGCGCACGCGCTCCCCCGACTATTGCCAAACCAGGTTCGCCTCCTGTTCACAGAGCGTCCATGCCGCAGCACGCGATTGAGGTCCTGGTCCGGACACCGCTCGAGCGCGGCTCGTTGATCGGGCTTGGTGACGGTTCAGGTCAAAGAGCTTCCCCTCGTCGTTCATGGCGCCGCGCTGCACCGGCGAAAGCTGGTGGGCGCAGCAGCCTGGCCGACCGCCGGATCAACGGTCGGCACTTCGGCGGGTCTATCGCGAAGCCGAACCTCTGACGCAGCTTGATCTCTTCTTCGACAAGGGCGGCGCCGCCCGCAATGCGTGGCGGTCTTGTTCAGATCAGCTTCCCCATCGCTACGGCTGTATCCGCCATGCGGCACGAGAATCCCCACTCGTTGTCATACCAGGACATTACGCGCACCAGCGTGCCGTCCAGGACCTTCGTCTGATCCATGTGGAAGACGGAACTGTGCGGATCATGGTTGAAGTCGACGGAAACATTGGGATCGTTGGTATAGCCAAGAATCCCCTTGAGCTGCTGGTCGGCGGCGCGCTTGATCGCGGCGTTCACTTCGTCCTTCGATGTGGCCCTCTTGGCGACGAACTTGAAATCGACCACCGAAACGTTCGGCACCGGGACACGAATGGCGACACCGTCAAGCTTGCCGTTCAGTTCCGGCAGCACGAGCCCGACCGCCTTTGCCGCGCCTGTTGAGGTCGGGATCATCGACATCGCCGCGGCTCGCGCGCGGTACAAGTCTTTGTGCAACGTATCCAGCGTCGGTTGATCGCCGGTATAGGCATGGATCGTTGTCATGAAGCCCTTTTCGATTCCGATCGCATCGTTGAGCACCTTGGCAACGGGCGCCAGACAGTTGGTTGTGCACGAGGCGGCGGAGACGACCTTGTGCTCTTTCGACAGTGCGCCATGATTGACGCCGTAAACCACCGTGATATCGGCGCCGTCGGCGGGCGCGGAGACAAGGATCGCCTTTGCGCCCGCAGTGAGGTGAGCAGAAGCTTTGGCCTTCGAGTTGAAAACGCCCGTGCATTCGAGCGCGATGTCAACGCCCAGATCCCTCCATGGCAGGCCTGAGGGATCCTTGATCGCGGTCACCTTGACTTTGCGGCCGCCGACGCTGATGGCGTCGCCTTCAACCTTCACTTCACCGGGGAAGCGGCCGTGCACGGAATCGTATCGTAGAAGGTGCGCGTTGGTCTCGACAGGCCCGAGGTCATTGACCGCAACCACCTCGATATCCTTGCGGCCGTCTTCGATGATGGCCCTGAGAGTGTTGCGGCCGATGCGACCGAATCCATTGATGGCGATGCGAACGGTCATTTTCTTCAGCTCCCTTTCCTGGCACCACGCGCGAGAGTGTTTGGATCGCGAAGACTGCGACGATTGTTTCGATGCGATCTATGGCGGCCGACATTGACATGCGGTCGCTCTCGAACGGCTGGCTAGCCTCCTCTGCGATCCGGACACCTGGTGCTGTGGCCACGTGCCGCTTCAAGAGCCGGAACATCGCTTAGGAATCGCCTCGCACCTGCGCGCGATTTTTCGCAATCGCAATCAACCGACCCGGTTCTGCGAAGGGGCGGTGCATGCTAGCTTTTGGTTGGGGGGGAGCCAAATCAAGTCCACGGGAAGTTGAATGGCAGCCTTGGTCGCGATTGCCCCGCTTGCCCTGATCGTTCTCCTCATGGCCGCATTGCGGTGGTCGGCCGCGAACGCGGGACTGGTCGGACTCGTGGCGGCCACGGCTGGCGCAATCGGATTCTTTGGCTTCGGAACGAAAATCTACGCTGAGCAAGGCGTTGCTGGAGCGCTCAGCGGAGCCGGCGCGGAGGCCATTTTCTCGGCCGCAGACATCCTGTGGATCATCCTGCCGGCCTTGTCCCTCTATGAGCTGCAGCAGCGTTCGGGCGCGATCGACGCGATCCGGACGGGATTGATGAGCTTGTCCTCGGACAAGACCTTGCTTGCTCTCATCATCGCCTGGTTCTTCGCGCCATTCATGGAAGGAGCGGCGGGGTTCGGCACGCCCATAGCTCTGGCTGCGCCTCTGCTGGTCAGCCTCGGCTTCACGCCCGTCGTGGCGGTCGCTTTACCGCTCATTGGTCACGTCACAGGCACTTCTTTTGGTGCGCTCGGCACTCCGATCTTCGCGCAAACCGACGTGTCTGGTATCAGCGGCGACAGCATCGCGCCGCCGACGGCTTTGCTGCACGCGAGCTTGGCGCCATTGCTGGTGCTTTCGATCGTGTTCATCGCGGGCACAGGACGTCTCCAGGCGAAGTACGTGGCATGGGCGATCGTCGCCGCCGCTTGTTTCCTGGTGCCTTACCTGGCCTTGGCGACGTGGGTGGGACCAGAGCTGCCGACGCTCGGCGGGGCGCTTGCCGGCGGATCGGCATTTGCATTTGTTCTCAGGCGGATGCATGCGCAGCAATCTGCAAGCCTGGACGCCAGATCGCTTGCCATTGCCGGTCTGCCATATGCCGTGCTGGTCGGCTTGATCCTCGTGACGCGTCTCGTTCCGCAGATCCGCGATACGCTCCGGCACGTTGTGCTCGAATGGGGGACGCCTGGACCGTTCGGCGGGCGTGTCGAGCCCCTCTATCATCCGGGGACCATGCTGCTCGCGGGATTTCTGTTCGGCGGGCTGTTGCAGGGGTGCAAGATTGCCGATCTGGCCGGCGCGGTCAGTGCTGCCATTCGTCGGCTGGTTCCCGTCGCCTTTGCCTTGTTCGCGATGCTCGCAATAGCCCGACTAATGGTCCACGCGGGCATGATAGAAGCGCTGGCGGAGACGGCCACACGGACCGGTCGGGCGTGGCCTCTGCTTGCTCCTTCGGTTGGGGCCATCGGCTCCTTCATCACAGGCTCCACAACCGTCTCCAACATCCTCCTGACGGATCTTCAGCAGGCGGCGGCCGCCAGGCTCGGCTTGCCGACGCTCGCATTGGTTGCCGCTCAAGGATTCGGAGCTGCCGTCGGCAATTGCGCGGCGTTGCACAACATCATCACAGGCGCCGCGACGGTCGGCCTGCAAGGACGCGAAGGCGATGTGCTGAGAAAGACGGGACCAGTTTGTCTTGGATATCTTGCGCTCGGGGGCGCTCTGGCGCTGGCGCTTGTGCGGTGGTTCCCGTTTGCGGGGTGAGAGACGACCGCCGTGTGCTTTCGCCGATGATCTGAAAGGGAAGAAAATGTTTCAGCAGTCCTGTCCCATCAGGAGACGGCGTCCCGACCGAATCCCGCCATCAATGTGAGGTTGCATGTGCAAAGCATCCGCGCTGTGAACCGTGCTCAGACCCGAGAGGCTCACCATGAATGTTGCTGTGTTTGAAACCGAGGAATGGGAGCGACCAGCCTTCTTGCTGCTCGAGCCGCACCATCGCGTACGATGCATTGCTGAGCCGCTCGACAAGCGGAACGCGGCTGAGTTCTCCGATGCCGAGGTTGCCAGCCCATTCGTCAATTCGCGGCTGGACGCATCGGCCCTCTCACAATTCCCCAAGCTGAAGCTGATCGCGACGCGATCGACCGGATACGATCACATCGATCTCAACTACTGCGCCACGCACGCCATCACCGTGTCGAACGTGCCTGACTACGGCGACTCGACGGTGGCCGAGCACGTTTTCGCTCTGCTGTTGGGCGTTGCGCGCAAACTCGTGGAGTCGGTGGAGCAGACGCGACGAGGGCGATTCACGCAGGCAGGGCTGCGGGGCTTTGAGCTTCGCGACGCGGTCATCGGCGTCGTCGGAACCGGACGGATCGGGCTCCGTGTGATCGAAATCGCACGCGGCTTCGGCATGAATGTTCTTGCTTACGATCTGCGGCCGGACGAAGCGGCCGCTACCCGTCTCAAATTTGCCTACGCGAGCCTCGACAAGCTGTTGTCCGATTCCGACGTCGTAACGCTGCACGTTCCTGCAACGTCCGGCACCGCCCGCATGCTCTCCGATCGCGAGTTCGCCCGCATGAAGCCGGGCGCAATCCTGATCAATACCGCACGCGGCCATATCGTTGACGTTGAAGCGTTGGTGCGCGCGCTGGCTGATGGAAGGCTTCGCGGCGCCGGCCTCGACGTCCTGCCGCAGGAGCCCTTGATCCGCGAAGAGGCGGCGATCTTCCACCAGGAGGCCGCCCCGGACGCCGACGATTTCAAGGTGCTCGTGGCAAACCACGTGTTGCTGCGCTTTCCGAATGTGATTTGTACGCCGCACAATGCCTACAACACCGAGGCGGCGCTGGAGCGAATCATCGCGACGACACTTTCCAACATCGAGGCATTTGCGCGGGGGACGCCACAGAATGTTGTATCGGCGCGTTGAGGCGCGCGCTGGGGCCCGCGACCGGCTGGCATAGCCAGTGCTCGTGTGATCACGAGGGACGGACGAGAGTCAGGCTGGTGCGCTCGCCCGGGCGCAGGAGGACATGACGGTCGCCGACCGCGATAGAGATCGGTTCCGCCCCACTCGGATCACTCGACAGCGTTAGCGCATCCTGAGTTATGTCCACGCTAAGCGAGTGCTGGCGATAGCGGAGCCGAAAAGCAAGCCGACGCAATTCATCCGGCAGCGCCGGATGGAAACGTAGTTCTTTTCCGCGCAGCTCCAGCCCCGTGAAGCAGCGTTGCAACAGGTCGATCGTGCCGGCCATGGCGCCGAGATGGATGCCTTCGCGCGTGGTTCCTCCTTGAACGTCGCTGATATCGCTTTGCAGGGCCTCGGTGAACAGCGACCAGGAGCGCTGCCGGCAGGAGCGCGCCAATACCCAAGCATGCACAATGGCACTCAAGGTGGAGCCGTGCGAGCTGCGCCGCAGATAGTAGTCGATGGTTCTGGGGATCGTGCCAGGATCGAACGTGTAGCCAAGGCGGCCGAAGAGCTCCGCCAGTTCTTCTGCGGAAAACAGATAGAACGCCATGAGGACGTCGGCCTGCTTGGAGAGCTTGTAGCGATTGGGCGTGTCGTTCTCTGCCTCGAGGATCAGATCGAGGCGCATGATGTTCGGGTACTTGCGTCGATAGGCGCTCCAGTCGAACTCCTGCAGCGCCTCATAGCCTTCGAACTGGCTGAGAATGCCGTCGTCATGGAATGGCAGGTAAAGCTTGCAGCTGACATGCTCCCAACGTGCGAGTTCCTCCTGCTCGATCCGCAGGTCCTCGCACAGCTCTCGGCAGCGTTCCTTCGGCAGCACCTCAAAGAGGTCGAGCGCGCGCGCTATGCACCAGGCCGCCATGACATTTGTATAGGTGTTGTTGTCCAGACCCGGCGTGTCCCGATCCGGATAGCCGTCATGGAACTCGTCCGGGCCCATGACTCCGCGAATGTCGTATCGGCCGCGTGCCTCGTTCCACTGCGCGATGCTGGCCCAGAAGCGGGCAATCTCGAACATCAATTCGGCGCCGAAGGAGTATAGGAACTCTGCATCTCCGCTGGCTTGGTAGTACTGCCAGACATTGTAGGCGACGGCCGCGCCGACATGGCGCTGAAGATGCGTGTCGTCCTTGATCCAGTTGCCGGAGCGCGGGTTGAAGTACATGACGTCGGTTTCTTCGCGCCCATCGCTGCCGCTCTGCCACGGGTACATCGCACCGCGGAATCCGGCCTGCCGGGCGGCCCATCGCGCTTCGTCGAGGCGCCGGTAGCGGTAGAGCAGCAGCGCACGAGCGAGGATCGGCAGGTGCCAATTCAGCAACGGGAAGATGAACAACTCGTCCCAGAAGATGTGGCCGCGATACCCCTCGCCATGCCAGCCTCGGGCGGGGATGCCGACGTCCAACTCGATACTGTGGCTTGAGGCTGTCTGAAGCAGATGAAAGACGTGCAGCCGCACGGCCAAATACGCGTCATCCGCCTCGTCGCTCGCAATATCGAGCAGATCCACGTCAGTGCGCTCCCACAAGTGTCGCCATGTGCGTTCATGGGTTTGTAGAAGCGCGTCAAAGCCGTCGGCCCGCGCGATGGCGGTGCGTGCGGCGGTTTCCGGATCTGCGATGGCGCGATCCCTGGAAGTATAAAGCGCGACGATCTTCTCGATTTCAGCGCCGGTGCACGGCGTGACGTCAAGGACGATGTCGTACCCGATGCGCGCCGCCTCCTTGATCGGGCGCTTGTCGACGGCGACATCGAGCCCGCGCACATTTACCTCAATCCGTGCGGCCTGTGCGATCCGCAGCTTCGACTGCGTCGTCTCGACCTGGAGCAGCATGGAGCCAGGTGCAATGGCGGCCGCGTCGCACACGCGCAGATTCCTGCTTGCAAACGCTTCGTAGCGCGGCACGCCGGTATTGGCGACGTCGCCGTCCAGCATCGCGCGCACCGTGAGCCGGCCCGACCAGTTCTCCGAAGTGATGGTGACATGCTGGCCGGCGAGGTGCTTGGCGTCCATGTGCACGAAGCGGCGCTCGGCGAGGCTGGTTTCCCGCCCGTGCGCGTCGCGTATCCGCAAGGTTCGCAAGTAAAGGCCGCGACGCAGATCGAGCGCTAGCCGATATTCAAGGATTTCGACCTGACGCAGGTCGAACCATTCTCCCTCGTCGATTCGGAACGTCAATGGCAGCCAGTTGGGGAGGTTGACCAGGTCCTCGTTCTCGATCGGACGGCCATCGATCAGCGTCGTGAGCCGGTTGTAGGCGCCGGCAAGATACGTGCCGGGATAATACAGGTCATCAGCGCGTGCCTCGGCGGCCGCTCCGCGGGTCACGAAGTACCCGTTGCCGACGGCGAGCAGGGTTTCGCGGCGGCCCTCCAGGGCAGGGTCGAAACCCTCATGGGCAAACAGCCACGGGTCCGGTCTAGCCTGAGCTGCGGGATGGCAGGTCTCTGTCCCTGGTCGCGCGATGAACGGGTCGAGCCGATGCACATCCAGCCGAGCCGTGCGCCGTCGCGTCAGCCCATCCTCCAATTCCAAATCGATCTGGTTGAGGTCGGCGACAACGATATCGGCGCCAGCGTCTTCCAGGGCCGTCCCATGGCCGGTCCGGTCGATCCCGATGACAAGGCCGAAACCGCCGGCGCGTCCCGCGGCCACGCCGGCAATCGCGTCCTCGATGACGATGGTGCGCTCGGGCGAGGTCCCGAGGCGCCGCGCCGCCTCAAGAAACGTGTCCGGCGCCGGCTTCCCTCGCAGCCCCGACGCCGCGGTATCCTGTCCGTCGACGCGAACATCGAACAGCCGGTCGAGCCGTGTGGCTTGCAGAACCTCTCGGCAGTTTCGGCTCGCCGAAACCACCGCCGTCCTGAGGCCGAGGGCGCGTAGACGCCGTATCAGCGCCACCGTGGAGGGATAGATGTCGACACCCTTGCTGCGCATCCGCTCCAGAAACAGCCCGTCCTTTCGCTTGGCGAGTCCGTGGACGGTTTCGGCTTCGGGACCGTCCGCTTCGCTGCCTTCCTCTATCGCCACAACTCGGGCGGACAGAAAGGCACGAATAGCCTCCTCGCGCGGACGTCCGTCGACGTAGCTGTGATAGTCCTGGAGTGTGAACGGCGCAAAGCCAACGCCGGTGCGGCGGGTGGCCCCTTCGAAAAAGGCATCGAAGGTTTGCTGCCACGCCTGGAAATGGATGCGCGCGGTATCGGTAATCACGCCATCAAGATCGAAGGCTGCGGCATCAAATCGCGACGGGACAAGACCGGCCTTGCGAGACATCCCTGGGCTCGGCATCGGGCTTGTTTGTGAAGACATCACAGGTCCCTCAACAATCGTTCAGCTTTAGTTTCGTCGCACGCCCGTCCTGGCTCAGCTCAAGCGGCTTCGCTCGACATACCGTGCCGCGCCGAGCAGGCCTGCGTGAGGACGCAAGATCTGATCGATCGGTATCCCGTCCAGGTATGAGCTGAACCGTCCCTTTGCGACGAAAGCCCGGGTCAATGCTCCCACATCCCACAGTGGCCGCAGCCCGCGGCATAGTCCGCCAGTGATGACAACCCCGCCACTGGTCAGAAGGGTCAACGCGAGGCTGCCCGCCGTGGAGCCGAGGATGGATGAGAATATCCTTATTGCCTCACGACAGGTGGGGCACTGACCTGTCGCAGCGCGCGCCGAAACGTCTCTTGGATCGTGAACGTCGATAGTCTGCCCGTTGATCTCGGCCAAAGTTGTCGCGATCGACAACAGCCCTGATCCGGACAGCAACCGCTCAACGGACACACGCGCATGTTGATCCTGAAGACGCGACTGGATTTCCGCTTGCAGGCGGTCCGTCGGGGCGAATGTGGCATGTCCGGCCTCACTCGGGAGGCCGACAAACGTACCCGCAATGTTCAGCAGAAAGGCGACGCCGAGGCCGGTTCCGGGTCCAATCACCAGGGTAGGGTGCTCCGGATTGCCGGTTCCCGATTTCACCGAGCCGATCTCATAGGGCTGCAACGCAGCAAAGGACAATGCTTGGGCGACAAGATCATTGATGACGATCAGCTTGCGCAAGCCGAGCCGCCGGCGCACATCCTCGATCGAGAATCGCCAAGTGCTGTTGCTGAACCAGACTTCATCACCCAACACGGGACCGGCGACACCAAGCACCGCCTCTTCCACTCTCGGAGCACGAGACAGATAGTCCTCTGCTGCTTCAGCGAGGCTCGGATATTGAGCAGCAGGGAGCTTGCGTACGTCGCGGGGACACTTGCCCGGCTCCGCAATCGCAAACCTTGCGTTGGTTCCACCAATGTCGCCGACTAGTCGCATGGCGCTCAGCCTCCAACGGTGATAACTTTCAACCTTTCTATCCCCAGGCGAGAAGGCTTGCGCCATGATACAGCAGCCGGAGATAGCCTCAAAGCCGATCGTTACGCTGACGTTGAGTCCGACCATCGATCTCGCGTTCAAGTCGAACGAGATCAGACCGATCCGCAAGAACCGGGCGGTAGGACAGCGCACTGACGCTGGGGGCGGCGGCATAAATGTCGCGCGCGTGCTGAAGGAACTGGGCCTTGGATCCTACGCAATCTACCTCGCCGGCGGCGTAACTGGACGCGTCCTCACCGAGCTCGTCGCGAAATTGGGCGTGCCGGGAAAATGCATCGAGGTGGCCGGCGACACACGCATCAGTTTCACGGTCTTGGAAGAGATTTCGGGGCTGGAATATCGTTTCGTAAGCGAGGGCTCTGCCCTTGTTGAAGCAGAGTGGCAATCGGTCCTATCCACGCTTCGCGAATGCGATGCAGACTATGTCGTCGCGAGCGGCAGCCTGCCGCTCGGGGTACCCATCGATTTTTACGCCCGCCTGGCGCGCATTGTGCGGAGCAAGGGAGCACGTCTGATCCTTGACACGTCAGGGCCTGCACTCCACGCGGCGATATCGGCAGGAGGCATTTATCTTGCCAAGCCTAGTCTCGGGGAGTTCGAGATTCTGACGCACCGAAAGATTGAATCCGCCGAAGAACTTGCCGAGGCGGCGACATCCTTGGTGGCCGGTGGCTCCGTCGAAAACCTTGCTGTGAGCATGGGGCGTGATGGCGCGTTGCTCGCGCATCCCTCGGGCACGTTGCGGCTGAGAGGCCCCAAAGTGAAGGCCGTGAGCGCCGTCGGGGCTGGCGACAGCTTCGTGGCAGCCATGACTTTCGCGCTCGCGCGCCGACAGAGTGTCGAGGACGCCTTCATGCTCGGTATGGCCGCGGGCGCAGCGGCCGTCCTGACCCATGGCACTCAATTGTGCCGACGGGAGGATGTCGAGCGTCTCCATGGTGAAGTGGTGGCCGAGCGCGCGCGCATCGATGCAGCCTTAGCGCGGTGAAAGCCAGCGCATGTCCTTGAGAACGTCAGTTTGCCCGGCGGCGTGACGTCGACCTCGCAAGTCGCTCCGAGCCTGCCCGGACAGCGGGATGAAGACAGACCAAGCGGAGACAGCCATGGACGCGGTGGCAGAGCGGATGGTGAGTGATGGCGTCACAGCCTGGCATGCGATGTCTGCCGATGGCGTTGTGAAGTCGCTTTCCACGGACCGCGAGAAAGGTCTCGACACGGCCGAAGCGGCACGGCGCCTGCAGGCATATGGACCCAACCAGCTGCCGGAAGGCAAGAAGCGGGGGCCGTTCATGCAGCTCCTGTCGCAGCTCAACAACGTCCTGATTTACGTTCTGTTGGGAGCCGGCTTCACGAAGCTCATGCTGGATCTGTGGATCGACGCGTCGATCATCTTCGGCGTCGTCATCATCAACTCGCTACTCGGATTCATTCAGGAGGGCAAAGCCGAGAAAGCGCTGGACGCGATCCGTAACATGCTGTCCGCCGAGGCTCGAACCGTGCGCGTCGGAGAAACGCGCATGATTCCCGCGGAGGAGCTGGTTCCTGGAGACATTGTGCTCCTTGAATCCGGCGACAGGATCCCCGCAGACATGCGGCTTGCTGAGGTGAAGAATCTGCGGACCGAGGAGGCTGCGTTGACCGGCGAGTCGATTCCGGTCGACAAGAACACGGACGCGGTCTCTGAAAATGCGACGGTCGCGGATCGCGAATGCATGGCCTTCTCTGGAACGATGGTCGTGTTCGGGCGCGCAACCGGCGTCGTCGTCGCGACCGGCAGCGGGACCGAGCTTGGTCGCATCAACGCCATGCTCACGCGCGTCAATGCGCTCGAGACTCCGCTGCTGCGCCAGATCAAGAAGTTCGGCTATGTCATCACAGCCATCGTCGGCGTCGTGGGTGTGCTGGTGTTTGCCTACGGCAAGTGGGTAGCACACATGGATTTCGTCGAGCTGTTCCAGGCCGTCGTCAGCATCGCGGTCTCCCTGATTCCCGAGGGCCTGCCGGCAGTCATCACGATAACGCTCGCGATCGGTGTTCAGCGCATGGCCCAGCGCAATGCGATCATCCGGCGGCTGCCCGCGGTGGAAACGCTGGGGTCGGTATCGCGCATCTGCTCGGACAAGACCGGGACCCTGACGCTCATGGAAATGATGGTGGTGTCCGCGATTACTGCTGAGGCGATGTTTCAGGTCACGGGCAATGGCTATGCCCCGGAGGGTGACGTCAAGATGGATGGAAAACCCGCAGGCAAGGAGGGGGTGATCACGCTGATGGGCCGCGCCTCCATGCTGTGCAACGATGCGGAACTGTTCCAGGAAGAAGGCACTTGGAAGGTGGAGGGCGATCCAACCGAGGGAGCCCTCTATCCGTTCGCGGCCAAGCTGGGCTTGGACCGGCAGGCCGAGCGGGCCGCGTCTCCGCGGATCGACGCCATCCCTTTCGAATCTGAGCACAAGTTCATGGCGACGCTTCACAGGTCTGCCGACGGAAGCGAGTGTCTTTTCGTGAAGGGTGCGCCCGAAGTCGTGCTCGAGCACTGCGATCGGCAGCAGGCCGACAGTGGTCAGCCCGTCCCGCTCAATCCCGCGCGCTTCCTGCAGGCTGCCGACATGCTTGCCGGTCAGGGCGAGCGTGTGCTCGCCCTCGCTTGGCTAGAGAACCCCGGCCTGAAGACGGGAAGCCTTGCTCCCGGCGACCTGCCGAAGGACCTCGTCCTGCTCGGCTTGATCGGCCTTCTGGATCCGCCACGCAAAGAGGCCATCGAGGCTGTCAAAGAATGTCATGGCGGCGGCATTCGCATCACCATGATCACGGGCGATCACAAGATCACTGCGGCGGCGATTGCCAAGATGCTCGGCATTGGCGATGGCGCGACGGCGATCAGCGGCGCGGAAATCGAGGAGATGAACGAGGCGGCATTGCGGGAGAAGGTGCGCGATGTCGATGTATTCGCGCGCGCGAGCCCCGAACACAAGCTCCGCCTCGTGAAGGCAATCCAAGCCAACAAGCAGATCGTGGCGATGACAGGCGACGGCGTGAACGATGCCCCTGCACTGAAGAAGGCCGATATCGGCGTTGCGATGGGGATCAAGGGGACCGAAGTCACCAAAGAGGCGGCGGGAATGATCCTGGCCGACGACAACTTCGCCTCGATCACCGCGGCCGTAAAGGAGGGCCGCACCGTCTACAATAACATTGAAAAGGCGATCCTGTTCATGCTGCCGACCAACGTTGCCCAGGGGGTTGTCGTCATGGTCGCGATCCTGTTCCACTTCACGATGCCGATCACCGCTCCGCAAATCCTCTGGGTCAACATGGTAACTTCGGTCGCGCTGGGACTGGTGATCTCGTTCGAGCCGCACGAGCTCGACGTAATGAACCGGCCGCCACGCGCCGTGGATCGTCCGATCCTGACCGGGTTTGGCCTCTGGCGCGTGCTGTTCGTCGGTGTGGCGCTTGTCGCGATCACCCTGTGGGCGTTCTTCTGGATGAAAGCGCAAGGGGCTTCGGACGAACTCGCCCGGACGGTCGCGGTCAACATGATCACGATCGGCCAGGTGTTCTATCTCCTGAACAGCCGCTACCTGTTGGACAGCTCATTGTCCTTCACCGCGCATCTCGGCAATAAATACCTGCCGCTCGGAATAGCCGCAGTTGTAATACTTCAGCTGATTTTCACCTACGCGCCGCCCGCGCAGGCGCTTTTCGGCAATGAAGCCGTCCCGCTCCGGGTCTGGCCCTGGCTGTTCGCGGCCGGACTGGCATTCTTTCTCGTCGTGGAAGTCGAGAAACTCGTCATCCGTTCGTCGGCGTCGTTGCGCAGGGCAGTGACTGCGGTGGAAGCGGGAGCACGGCTTCGTCAGGCGCCTTCCGCGTGAGCAACACACGGGCACGGACGTGGTGAGGGTCTGTTCAACGTTGATGCGAGTTGCCGGTGCTGATCGCGGCACCGGTTGAGCCGGACAACTCAAGGGGAGTTAGTGCGACAAGAGTACGGGAATTGCGATCCTCGCCTCGAAGACGTCTCGAGTTGCGCTACCGAGCATGAGTGTGCGCTCGAAGCCGTGTGCGAATGCGCCCATCACAAGCAGACCTGCATCTTGCTGCCGCGCATAGGCCAGAAGGGTTGCGCCGACGTTCAGAGCCTCACGACGGATGGTACTGAATTTGGCATTAACCTGCCGGCGCGCCAGATAACGGCAGAGTGCATCTCCAGAATGAGGTGTCGAAAACGGCTTGTCATCAACGACGGATACGACGAGCACCTCACGCGCTCCAATGAGGAGTGGCAAGGCATCGTGAACTGCACGAACCGCCGAGCGCGTCCCGTCCCACGCAACGACAATCCGGCTTTCCGGGAGGGCAGGGTTGCCTGGTGGCACCAGGACAATGGGCCGACCGCTCCCGAACAGGGCTGCCTCGACGAGGTCTTTGCGCGGCGATTCGAGTGGTCCACGCACATCAATGATCAGGATATCATGCACCTGGGCACAATGGACGACGCGTTCGCGAAGTGACACGGTAGGAGTTTCGGCCTGTAGAATGTCACAGGGTACGTTTGCGTCCGCCGCTGCGGACTGAACGAGCTCCGCCGTTCGTGCCGCCCGTTCAGTTGGTGATGCTTGCTTCCTGGGAGCGCTCCCGGCCTGCCGGATGTCCGGCTCAGGCGGCAAATCGGCGAGGTCGGTCTCGATCTCCGCGATCAATGCAGACAGATGCGCCCCGTAAATGCGAGCCACGCCGTTCGCATAGCGCGCGCCGCCAGAGAGATCATCTCTGCCCGAAGGGGAAAGAAAAACGAGTATGTCCTTCATGTGCAATCCTATTCCCCGTTTCAGGTGATCCCGGCTTACGTGGGTCCAACCAGACCTAACAAATAGGATGACGAGACGTTCCAGATCAGAGTCCTGCGCCGCTCTAGCGAACAATCCATACAACCCGCAGTGTACGAGCCCGGCATAAAAATGCTAGAAGTGTCGGACAGAAACGGCGCGCAAGGTGTTGCTGCCGAGATCAGAAAGCTTGATCGGTCCAGGGAGTCAGGGTCGAAAGCGAATTCGCGCGCGTCATCATAAGAAGCTGGTTCAAAGTCCTCCGTTGGCGGCACCGTTTGCGGCGAGTTCGCGTCTATGAAGTGTGAGTTTCCTTATGTGAGCAACATTCATCGTGCCTGAATGGCCGGATGCACAAAGGGTCAACTACTTATGCGTCTTCGACGAGCAAAGATCGTGGCAACCGTTGGTCCCGCCAGCGCTTCGCCGGAGATGCTTAGGGAGCTGTTCGTTGCAGGTGTGGACACATTCCGTCTCAACTTCAGCCACGGAACCCAGGAAGATCATGCAAGGGTCCATGCCGCGATCCGTGCGCTCGAGCAGGAGCTGGCGCGACCGATCGGCATTCTGATGGATCTTCAGGGCCCGAAAATCCGCATTGGGACGTTGCGCGATCAGAAGCTCATGGTCCGGCCCGGCGAGTCCATTCGGTTTGTCCGCTCCGGATCGGAAGGGGATGGTCGGGCCATACCGTTGCCGCACCCGGAAATCTTTGCGGCCCTTGCGCCAGGCGACGATCTATTGATCGACGACGGCAGAGTGCGCGTTCGCGCGACTACCCTGGGCAATGACGCCATCGAAGCGGAAGTGATTGTTGGCGGAGTGATCTCGAACCACAAGGGCGTCAATTTGCCTGGAACGGTTCTGGATCTGTCGCCGCTCACCGCCAAGGACCGTGCCGATCTGGAATTCGGCTTGCGCCTTGGCGTGGACTGGGTGGCTCTTTCGTTTGTGCAGAAACCGTCGGACATGATCGAAGCGCGAGCTCTGGTCGGCGAACGCGCAGGGCTCATGGCGAAGATCGAAAAACCCGCCGCACTCGAGCGGATCGATGACATCATCCAGATGTCGGACGCGATCATGGTCGCGCGCGGCGATCTCGGGGTCGAGATTCCGCATGAGGAGGTGCCTGGTCGCCAGAAGGAACTGGTGCGTGCTTGCAGGCTGGCCGTCAAGCCGGTGATCGTTGCCACTCAAATGCTCGATTCCATGGTGGCTGCCCCGACGCCCACACGCGCCGAGGCTTCAGACGTCGCAACCGCAATCTACGACGGCGCGGATGCCGTGATGTTGTCGGCGGAGTCGGCCACGGGCCAGTACCCGCGCGAAGCCGTCGAAATGATGGACCGCATCATCCGCAGCACCGAGCAGCACAAGATGTATCGCTCGATCATCGAAGCAACCCAGCCCGATGAGGAACAGACTCTGCCGCATGCGGTTGCCGCGGCAGCGGCCGACTTGGCCTCGGCGATCCGTGCGGCGGCCATCGTTGCCTATACCTCGAGCGGGACAACGGCCGCGCGTGTCGCGCGGAAGCGACCCAGGGTGCGGATTCTGGCCACCACGACGAGTGTAGAAGTGTCCCGTCGTCTCTGCCTGTTGTGGGGTACACACAGTGCGCTTTCCGAGCACGTGCAAAGCTACGAAGACATGGTGAGCCGCGCGACCGAGCTTGCGAAACGGGAAGGGTTCGCCAGCACTGGCGATACTTTGGTGGTCGTTGCCGGAATACCGCTAGGTGAGGGCGGGACAACCAACAATTTGCGCGTCGTTTCGGTTTCCTGATTCCGAGAAAGCGGGTGGGGCCACGCCGCCCAGACGCCGGCTCGCTTCACGCGGCCCGCGTGCCGATCTCCTGCGACTCGTCGCGCAACTGCCGGCGCAAGATCTTGCCGATATTGCTCTTCGGCAGTTCGATCCTGAACTCCACTAGTCGCGGGACCTTGTAGGGCGTGAGCCGCGTCTGGCAGTAGCTGATCAGGTCCGCTTCGGTGAGGTTTGGATCCTTCTTGACGACGAACAGCTTCACCGCGTCGCCGGAGCGTGGATCGGGGACGCCGACCACCCCGCATTCGAGGACTCCCGGGTGGCTCGACACCACAGCCTCGACCTCGTTGGGATAGACCTTGAACCCGGACACCGTGATCATGTCCTTCTTGCGATCGACGATCCGGGCCCGTCCGGTTTCGTCCATGATGCCGATATCGCCGGTAAGGAAGAAGCCGTCGGGTGTCATGACGTTGTTCGTCTCATCCGGTCGTTGCCAGTAGCCCGGCATCACCTGCGGGCCGCGCGCACAGATCTCGCCCGGCTGCCCAAGCGGCACCTCGGTGTTGTCATCGTCGCGAATCGAGATGTCCGTTGATGGCAACGGCAGTCCGATGGTTCCGTCCGATCCTGGGTCGAGCGGCGAATTGCACGTCAGGACCGGCGACGTCTCCGATAGGCCATAACCCTCCCACAGCGGCGAGCCCGTCGCCGTGAACCAACGGTCCGCTACCGATTTCTGCACCGGCATGCCGCCGCCGACGGCGCATTTGAGCATGCTCCAGTCGATCTTGCCGAAGTCCGGATGATTGAGCAGCGCGTTGTAAAGCGTGTTCACCGCGGGGAAATGGTTCACCTTGTACTTGGCAAGCTCGTTGATGAGGCCGGGGATGTCACGCGGGTTGGGAATGAGAATGCTTTGGCCGCCGGTACGGACGCCGAGCAGGAAGCATGCCGTCAACGCGAAGATGTGATACAGCGGCAGCGCCGCCACGACGGTGAGACGATTGACCTTCGGCTCGTTCTCCAACACCGGCTGCAGCCACTTGGCGATCTGCAGCATGTTGGCGACCACGTTGCGATGTAACAGCATCGCGCCTTTGGGAACGCCCGTGGTCCCGCCGGTGTATTGCAGGAACGCGAGATCATCGGATCCAAGCTGCGGCTTGGTCAAGCTCATGCTCTTGCCGGCCGTCAGCGCCGTATTGAACGGCGTTGCGTCCGGGAGCGAGTAGGCGGGCACCATCTTCTTGACCCACCGTACCGCCAGATTGACGACCGTGCCTTTGATCATGCCCAGGAGGTCGCCCATGGAGGCAACGACGACGTGCTTGATGCGGGTCTTGCCGATCGCCTGCTGCAGGGTATATGCGAAGTTCTCGAGCACGATGATGGCTTCGGCGCCGGCATCCTCGAGCTGAGTCTCGAGCTCCTGCGCCGTGTACAAGGGGTTGGTGTTCACCACGGTGAACCCGGCACGTAGGACGGCGCAGATTGCCACAGGATACTGCAGCACGTTCGGCATCATGATGGCGACGCGCGCACCCTTCGCCAGGCCTCTGCTCTGCAGCCAGGCCCCGAATGCGCGTGACATCTCGTCGGTCTCGCCGTAGGTCAGCCCTTTGTCCATGCAGATAAAGGCTGTGTGCTCGCGATATCTGGCAAAGCTCTCTTCGAGCATCGCAACGAGCGATGCATATCGCGACGGGTCGATCTCCGTCGAAACCCCGGGCGGGTAGTGCTTGAGCCAGATGCGCTCCATGGCGCTCCTCCTGACGACCAGCAGCTACCGCGACCCGGCTGGTCAGACCCTCGTCAAGGTCGGCTTTTCCGGGGCTGCTGGCAAGTGCGGCCATTGCCCCACGTCCGAAGTTGGTGAAACATGACAAGAACGTTCTGAGACGGACCCGGGAAGCAAAGGGTGCCGGCAAGTTCATGATCTTAGCGCCGTTGAAGTTCCTGAAGGAGCTTGCCGCAAATGCTGCAGGGAACTTCAGATTGGCGGCACCGGCCCGCAACCAGCGGTCTATGCCGGCCAAGCCGACCGTAGTGTGCACCAACGAGCAAACGTCGAGAGAACTTCGGACCGTACGAGTCTGCAGCCCGGTTCGATCGAACTCGGGTCGCTGAGGGGGCTCGCGAGCGCCAGTTCGTCGACTTGTACATGTTGACGTCTTCATTCAGGCTGGACGGCACGACGGAGAATGATCATGGCGGTTTGGTCCCGTGCTGCCGAGCTTGCTGACCGGACGCCCCCGTCCCGAAACCGCTACGTCGACTTCCTGCGGGCGATATCGATGCTGGTGGTAACTGTCGGGCACTGGCTGGCCGCCGCGCCCTATTTCGACGCAACCAACACGCTGACGACCGCCCATATCCTGACGGTCGCTCCTTGGACCGCTTGGCTCACATGGATCGTGCAGGTCATGCCGATCTTCTTCATGGTCGGCGGATATGCGAACGGCGTCAGCTGGCGTGCCGCGCGGCGGGACGACAAGTCATATGCAACATGGATTGAAGGCCGGTTGCGTCGATTGGTGTGGCCAATCCTCCCACTGCTCGCCGTTTGGGTGGCGATCGTTGCAATTGAATACGCCCGCGGCGTGCGGCCGGAACTGATCAGCTATGGCTCGCAGGTGGCGTTCATACCACTCTGGTTCCTGGCGGTGTACATCGGGATTGTTCTGCTCGTGCCGGTCACGGAGGCCGCGTGGGCTCGATTTGGGATGAGATCGTTCTGGGCTTTGACAGCTGCAGCGGCCGCTGTCGATGTCATGTACTTTGCTGTCGGTTTGCGCTGGCTTGGCTTCGCCAACTATCTGTTCGTCTGGGGTGCAATCTCCGTGCTCGGATATGCATGGCTCGACGGACGGTTTTCCGAGCGCTGGACTCTGCTTGTCGGGTCCGCCTGCGGTTTTGCCGTGCTGCTCTTGCTGGTACACGTCGGGCCTTATCCTGTCTCAATGATTGGCGTTCCCGGCGATCCGATCAGCACCACGACGCCGCCGAAGGTCACGCTGATAGCGCTCGCAATTGTGCAGGCCGGGTTGTTGCTTGCTGCGCAGGCATCCGCGCGTCGCTGGCTGGCTGGCCGCGTCGCGTGGACGGCAACCGTGGCGATGAACGGCAACATCATGACGCTGTTCATCTGGCACCTGACGGCGACGACCCTCGTGGTCCTCGCAGCCTATCTCGCCGGCGGCTTCGGTCTGCGGCTTGAGCCGGGAAGCTCTGAGTGGTGGTGGTCGCGGTTCCCCTGGCTCGCAGCCAATGCGATGGCTCTCATTCCTCTCATTGTGGCCTTCGGACGCTTCGAGCGGCCGCGCGCGACCGGAGACGTACCAGCCCCCGCATGGCGCTACGTGCTCGGCGCACTCGTGACCGGCATCGGCCTTGCGCTGCTTGCTGCGCAGGGAGTTGGTGGATATGGGAGTTTGGGGCTGAACGTGTGGGGTCTCACGTTCGCTCTCATGGGCATCGGCCTCATCGCAAGCAGGATCGGTGCGTCGCGCGGTGTAGTCTAGCGTTACCAATACAGTAGGAGTTCCGGAAATGCAGAAACGTTGTCCGGTGATGCTTGTCGTGTTGGATGGATGGGGTTGGCGAGAAGGCTCGATCGACAACGCGGTCCGTCTCGCGCGCACTCCTACCTTCGACCGTCTGTGGACTACTTACCCTCATGCCTTCGCGCGTGCGTCCGGCGGCGATGTAGGTCTGCCGCAGGGACAGATGGGCAATTCCGAGGTCGGCCATCTCAATATCGGCGCCGGTCGCGTTGTGATGCAGGATCTGCCGCGCATCAGCAATGCGATCGCCGCCGGCGAGATCCAGAGATATCCGGTACTGCTTGGCTTGATCGAGCGGATGCGCCGGGGCGGTGGTACCTGCCACTTGATGGGTCTGGTCTCGCCGGGCGGCGTGCATTCGCATCAAGATCACGCCGCAGCGCTTGCAAAGATTCTCGCGGAAGCCGGCATAGCGACGGCTGTACATGTCTTTACGGATGGCCGTGACACGCCGCCGCGATCGGCCAGCGAGGATATTGCGCGGTTGACGGCTGTGTTGCCGCGGTCCATTCCGATCGCGACGGTGTGCGGTCGCTACTACGCCATGGATCGCGACAATCGCTGGGACCGTGTAGCGAAAGCGTACGCTGCAATCCAGGACGCCGATGGGCCGCGCTTCCCCGATGCGCTTGCGGTGATTGCCGATGCGTATGCGCGCGATGCCGGCGACGAGTTTGTGCTTCCGGCGGTAGTCGGCGATTATAGCGGCATGCGCGACGGGGACGGCGTCCTGTGCTTCAACTTTCGCGCCGACCGGGTGCGCGAAATTCTCGGCGCTCTACTGGATCCAGCTTTTGCCGGCTTTCCACGGCAGCGCCGGGTGGGCTTCGCTGCTACGGTCGGGATGACGCAGTACAGCGAGACGCTGGATGCCCTCATGCAGGCGATCTTCGTGCCGCAGGCGCTGCCGAATATCTTGGGCGAGGTCGTGGCCGTTGCGGGCCGGACGCAATTGCGCATCGCTGAGACGGAAAAGTATCCGCACGTCACCTATTTCCTGAACGGCGGCGAGGAGGCCCAGTATCCTGGGGAGGATCGGATCATGGTGCCATCTCCCAAGGTTGCGACGTACGACCTGCAACCCGAGATGTCGGCTGTTGAAGTAACCAACCGGGCAGTGGATGCCATCAAGTCGGGCAAGTACGATCTGATTGTATTGAACTATGCCAACCCCGACATGGTCGGCCATACAGGCAACTTGGCGGCCGCGATCAAGGCTGTCGAGACAGTCGATACGGAACTCGGTCGGATCGTTGGAGCTATCAGAAAAGCCGGCGGTGCTTTGCTTGTCACGTCCGACCACGGCAATTGCGAGATGATGCGGGATCCGGAAACAGGTGGTCCTCACACATCTCACACCACGAACCCGGTGCCTTTGCTGCTAATGGATGGCGGCAACGTATCGCTGGCGGAAGGGCGGTTGGCGGATATCGCGCCCACAGTGCTGGAGCTCATGGGCTTGCCGAAGCCAGTGGAAATGACTGGCACCTCGCTCCTGCGCCGGCCGGCTGACGGCGATGCAGCCAGCCTCCGTTGAGGTGATGCGTGTGGCCTGTCATCGCGTCACACTTGCCGAGCGTGTCAGGCATGCGCCCGGAAAGTTCGCCTCGGAGTTTCGTAATTGGTCAGCATCGCTGCCTACTGCGTTACTCCATAGCCACAATTATCGACGAGTTCGAGCTCGCGGCTGTGCGTTCAAGCGTCAGAACAGCAGCCAGTCGGCGAGGCGCCAGGCGATCCAGCCGAGGCCACAGATCCAGCCCAGCATTGCGATCCCTGCGACGCCGAGCCCGCAGAGTGCGAACAGCGAGCTTGCGGTCTCCGGCGTGTCGGAGAGTTTCTCAGTCGTGTCAATCTGGCTCACAGCGTCCCCTTGCCTTGCGGCCTGCTGTTCATTGGTCTCTGCTCGCTCGTGAAAATTCACCGGCCACTCTCCAGCTCACGGGGACGTGAGGCGAGGTTGCTGTCGATGCAGGCCCGAGACCGCTGATCGCGGATACGCGCGGCTACCCCGGACAGGCGGGAAGAAGCTGCAACTCGTGGCGCGGTAATAGGTTGCTGCGATCTGGCCGGAAAGTGCGTGCCGCACCATCGTCCTCGGTGCCAATGCCAGCAACACGTCCGCCAGCACATCCAGCCCAAGCGCCAGCATATGGCGTCCTGACACGCGTGCGGACCAGGCCTCTCTCCGAGCGTTTGCGATCGGCGGCTCGCGACTTTTGCGCGAGTTTTCAAGGCATTGGAGCGGTCGGGCGGCGCAGAATTATCGACGCTTCATCGAACCTTTGGCTGTGGCCACAGACATATCGGTGTTGGGGATTTCAGCGCCCAATACCTAAACGGACGCCGCCAAGCGATGATATTCCGCTTGCGCGGCGTTGCGCTTTTCCAGGATCAGTTCGAGGCGTACCAGCCGAGCGGAAACGGTATGAACGGCCAAGCCGTCTGGTTGTCGTTTGCGGCCTTCGGCGATTCCTGGGCGGAGGTCTTGACGAGCGGCACAAACGGCGTCGAGCGCACCGCCAGGCGCAGACATGCACATTGCAAGTTCATTGCGGTCGCCTCAACCAGTCAATTCTTTTCAGAATTCCAGCTCTTCTCAAACTTCCAATTATTCTCAAATTTCGTCGTCAGCTAAAAATCGCAGCGCGTCTCATGGCGCTCATTCTCAAATCACGCATGCATTCTAGAAAAAACGGCGGCGGCTTTCAACGGGTCTTGCCGCTCCGTCGCGACCAGTAAGGTTGATCGGTTAGGTTAAAGGCGAGCGGTTCTTGCGACCGCTTTGGTGGCTGTTATCAGGTCGGTCCTGGCTCGCGATGGGCTGCCTGCAATTGGTGCTCACACAAGATCACAGTTCGTCGCGGCGCTCATATCCTGTGAGTTGTGCACCATGTCTTTCGATCGCAACGTCCGAACCGTCGGTCCACAGTCCAACTGGACCGAGATCTGGCACCTCTGGACCGTGATCGTGCCGCGCCGCTCGATCAACGGGCAGCTCGTGTACGGCAAAGTCTGGCGCCGTCATGACGGCCGCGACTGGATCTACAAGAAGTTCACCGAGTACGACAGCGATGCGGCTTGAGCCATACGTTCCGATTCCATCGGAAGGGAAGTGGCTCTAAGCGGCCTTTGCCGTCGCTACGGGCTTCGCCGGCGGTGGCTTCAGCGGCTTGTCCTGCTTCTTCGACCACGAAATGTAATAGGCCACCGTCGTCATGATCGCGATGCCGGCGACGCTGACGAAGATCTGCGCGAACAGCGAGCCGGAGCTCATCGACAGCTCGAAGTGGCCGACGAAGGAGAGGAATACGCCGACGCAGAACACGGCGAGCGACTGCTGGCCGCAAACGATCACGGGATCGAACATCTTCCACTCCAGGCCCGGCCAGTCCTTCGGCACGAAGCGGATCACCAGGATCACGATCACGGCGAAGTGGATGAAGCGGTAGGGCGCAAGGTTGGTCTTGTCGTTGGGGTTGAAGGCCGAGAACAGCCATTCCGGGAACATGGCGCCGAAGGTGGGGAAACGGCCGGCCATGGTCATGATGAGCGCGAACAGCAGATAGGCGAGACAGAACCACAGCGTGATCGGCGAGTTGATCAGCGCGCCCGAGCGCCGTGCCCCGCCCATCGCGCACCAGGCGCCGAACACGAACAGCACCTGCCAGCAATAGGGGTTGAAGTACCACTGGCCGGCCGGATAGGCGCTCAGGTTCCAGCCGAAATGACGCGCAGCGAGCCACAGCGCGATGGACACGATCATCGTGAGATCGGGCTTGCGCAGCATGAACCAGAGCACCGGTGGAAACAGTCCCATCAGCACGATGTAGAGCGGGAGCACGTCGAGATTGAGCGGCTTGAAGCGCAGGAACAGGCCCTGGCGCAGCGTCTCGGTGGCGTTGTCGACGAGGCCGGCGACGTTGAACTCGTTGATCATCTCGGAATCGCCGAAGCGCAGCGCCAGATAGCTGATCGAGGCGATGTAGATCACGAACAGGATGATGTGGGCGACGTAGAGCTGCCAGACCCGCTTGGTGAGCCGTGTAGCGCCGACGATGAAGCCGCGCTCCAGCATCATCCGCGCATAGACGAAGGAGGCGGTGTAGCCGGAGATGAAGACGAAGAGGTCGGCGGCGTCGGAAAAGCCGTAGTTGCGCGTCGTGATCCAGTTCACGACGTTGTCGGGGATGTGGTCGAGGAAGATCGCCCAGTTCGCGACGCCGCGAAACAGGTCGAGCCTGAGGTCGCGGCCTTTCTCGGGGAGCGTAGCGCTGACGTTCAGGAGGGCCATGCGACGGGAGCTTTCGAAAGGGGCGGATGCGCGAGCGTCGGCGAGGCAGTGTCCCCGCCAGGCGTGGTCCCTGGGCGGAAGACGGGTACACAATTGTCACGGTGCAGCATAATGACTATACCGGTCTCTGAGGTTGCCGGGGGGGCCGGAATCACCGATCAGTTCCCGAAAGGTGTCTCTATACTATGCCCGCGGTTTGCACCAACTGCTACCGTGACGCATCGAAATCGAACGAAAAGACGAAAAGGGCCGACCAGCCAATGACCGCACGCATTTTCAAGCCCGCCAAGAACGCGATGCAATCCGGCCGGTCCAAGACCCGGGAATGGCAGCTCGACTACGAGCCGGAGCAGCCGCGCGCGGTCGAGCCGCTGATGGGCTGGACCTCGTCCGGCGACATGAAGCAGCAGATTACCCTGCGCTTCCACTCCAAGGAAGAGGCGGTCGCCTATTGCGAGCGCAAGGGCATCGCCTACCAGGTGATCGAGCCCCAGGAATCGCTGCGCCGCCCGGTCGCCTACGCCGACAACTTCTCCTTCCGCCGCGGCGAACCCTGGACGCACTGAGGTCATTCTCAACCAACATGTAGCGCGTGTTCGCGCAGGCGTCCCGGGCCCGTGGATGGCCGGGACATTGGCGAGCGGAAGCGACGCCGTCCTTCGGATGGACATGCCCGCGGTGACGCGAGGACACCTCCTGTTGGCCCCCTTGGCAGCGATTCTGCCGCGTGCTTCGCTGCGGTCATGACGGGATCAGGGCGAGGTGGGGTATGGCCGGGCGTGACCAGCTCGACGGCGTCGATCTGAAGATACTATCTGAGCTGCAGGAGGACGGGCGGGTTCGCAACAACGAGCTGGCGCTGCGCGTAGGTGTGTCCGCGCCCAACTGCCTGCGACGGTTGAAATCCCTGTTCAGCCGCGGCGTGATTCGGGCGGTCCGCGCCGTCATCGACGAGCGGCTGCTCGGCTTTGAAGTGGTGTCATTCGTCTCGATCCAGCTCGCTAGCCAGGCCCAGCCGGTACTGGAGGCGTTCGAGAGTTCGATCGCCGCAATCCCGCGCATACAGCAGTGCTGGCGGATTTCGGGCGACACCGACTATCTCCTGAAATGCGTTGCGCCGAGCGTCGAGAGCATGCGCCGGCAGCTCCTGCATTTTGCGGCGATGCCGAACGTCAAGAACGTTCGCAGCTTTCCGGTGCTGGGCGTTGCGAAGGATGTGCCGCTGCCGCTGCAGGACGTCGCCGCGACCGCGTCGGCGGGATAGGGAACTGCAGCGTTCGGGCGCGCCCGAGCGGCAAGTTCACAAAAACCGAATCAATAGGCTGTGATAAAAGCTTAGTAACTCACCTAACTGTGACATGTGATTTATGAAGGCCTGCAATGCGCCGAACCGTGATTGTCGGCTCCAGTGGGTGGCCTACATCCGGGGTGTGAAGCCTCAGCTTGCGTCGCATGCCGAGGACTCTTTTGTGGGACCCCGAAGCAGGAAAAGACACCAATGACCTCGACCTCGAAGACGTTTGTCGCATCCGCCGCGACGCTGTTTGCATCTGCGTTTCTCGTGATGACCGCGCCCGCCGCGCGCGCCGACGATTTCTGCATCATCAATGGCGCCCAGGCGGCTCATGGCTGCGGCTACCCGACCATGGAAGCCTGCCGCGCTGCGGCCGGCGGCATCGGCGGCATGTGCTCGCAGAGCGGCGCGAAGAGCACCAATGAGGCTCTCGCCTTCCAGCCGAAGCAGACGCACTCGCGCAGCAAGGTCCGCTCCGGCAGCCAGACCAACTCGAACTAACGCAAGAACCAAGGCTCGCAATCGCGACCGGTTTCGAGACGTTGCGGCCTCCGAGATTGACCTCGGGGGCCGTAAATCATGGGCGATGGCGCGTTTATGCGCGCCTCAGCGATACCTGCCGCGAAACTCGCGCGGCGAGGCGCCCGTCCAGGTGCGGAAGGCGCGGGAAAAGCTCTTCTCGTTGCGGAAGCCGGCGATCTCCGCGATCCGCTTGATCGGAGTGCGGCCGCGCATCAGCTCCTGCTTGGCGAGCTCGAACTTCGTCTCTTCCTTGAGATCGCGCAGCGAGGTTGCTTCCTCGCGGAGGCGCCGATGCATGGTGCGTGTGGACAGCGCCAGCTCGCTTGCGACATCCTCTGCGCCGAGAATGCGTCCGCGTGCATTGCGGAGCACGCGGCGGACACGCTCGACCAGAAGCCGGTCGCGCCGATAGGGTAGCACGGTCAGCCGCAATGCGCCCTTGAGCATGCTGTCGAGGTCGGCGGCGCTGCGGGTGAGCGGCAGCGAAAGATAGTGCTTGTCGAAGACGATGCGGGTGCCGTCCGCATCGAAGCTCAGGCTCCTGCAGAAGATGGTCGGATAGACCGAGACGTGGCCGGGCTCGGCATAGGGAAATTCGGCCCAGCGCAGCGCGATTGCGGAATCGACTGCCCAGCAGGAGAAGCCGAGGACATAGCGGAGCAGGGTAACCAGGCAGAACTCGCGCAAGGGGCCGAGATCCCGCTGCTCGCGAATGGAGATGGTCGCGGTCTCCTCACCGAGCGACAGCTCGAACAGCACGTCCTCGGTCAGCAGGCGGTGATGCCGGCACCAGCGCTTGAGCGCGACCTCGAGGTTGGGCGCGGTGATCGAGGCGCGGCACAGCATGCCATAGGTTCCCCAGGGCAGCCGCCGCGAGAACCAGCCGAGCGCCTCGTCGTCGAGCTCGCGCATCGCATGGCCCGCCAGGGCCTCGAACTGGGCCGCCGTCACCCGGCCGTCCCCCGATTCGACGAGGTCTTCGGTGACCTGCCCCTTGCTCAGCGCCTCGGTCGGATCCCGCCCGTAGCGGGCATAGGCGGCAGCCACGCCGCGGACGAAGGCGGCGGGGGTCATGGCGCGGCGAGGCGTCGCGGTTGCGGCTTGAAAAGGCATGAAAAATCCTCGCCAAACTTGGCGGAAAATGCAACCTTTTCGACAGCCAAGGCGCCCGGGCGGAGGTAGGTTCGGGCGACAAGAATTTGGAGGAATCGCCTTGAACATCCCGAGCATCGATTTCGATCTGGGCGAAGACATCAGCATGCTGCGTGACACCGTCCGCGCCTTCGTCGAGGCTGAGGTCACCCCGCGCGCCGCGGAGATCGAAAAGGCCAATCTGTTCCCCGCCGACCTCTGGAAGCGCTTCGGCGACCTCGGCCTGCTGGGCATGACCGCGCCAGAGCAATATGGCGGCTCGAACATGGGCTATCTCGCCCACATCGTCGCCATGGAGGAGATTTCGCGCGGCTCGGCCGCCGTCGGGCTGTCCTACGGCGCCCACTCCAACCTCTGCGTCAACCAGATCCGCCGCAACGGCACCGACGCGCAGCGGCAGCGCTATCTGCCGAAGCTGATCTCGGGCGAGTATGTCGGCGCGCTCGCGATGTCCGAGCCCGGCGCTGGCTCGGACGTGGTCTCCATGAAGCTGCGCGCCGACAAGCGCGGCGACCGCTACGTGCTGAACGGCTCCAAGATGTGGATCACCAATGGCGGCGATGCCGACGTGCTCGTCGTCTACGCCAAGACCGATCCCGAGGCTGGTCCGCGCGGCATGACCGCCTTCCTCGTCGAGAAAGGCTTCAAGGGCTTCACCCATGGACAGCATCTCGACAAGCTCGGGATGCGCGGCTCCAACACCTATCCCTTGTTCTTCGACGAGTGCGAGGTCCCGGCAGAGAACGTGCTCGGCGGCGTGGGCGAGGGCGTCAAGGTGCTGATGTCCGGCCTCGACTATGAGCGCGCCGTGCTCTCAGGCGGCCCGCTCGGGATCATGGCGGCCTGCATGGACGCGGTCGTTCCCTACATGCATGAGCGCAAGCAGTTCGGCCAGCCAATCGGCGACTTCCAGCTCATGCAGGGCAAGCTCGCCGACATGTATTCGACCTGGCAGGCCACGCGCGCCTATGTCTACGCGGTCGGTCGCGCTTGCGACCGCGCCAACCATGCGCGGACGCTGCGCAAGGACGCCGCCGCCGCGATCCTCTATTCCGCGGAGAAGGCGACGTGGATGGCGGGCGAGGCGATCCAGGCGCTCGGCGGCGTCGGCTACACCAGCGAGTTTCCGACGGGACGCTTGTGGCGTGACGCCAAGCTCTACGAGATCGGCGCCGGCACCTCGGAGGTTCGCCGCATGCTGATCGGCCGCGAGCTGATGGCCGAGACGGCTTAAGCCCCCACGCAATTGGAATTGCCGCGAAACTGGTTCAACCTGCCGCGGCCTCTCACCACGTCACAAGAAACGCGGGACCACATGCCGCTCCATTCCAGCATCGATCCTTCCTCATCCGATTTTGCACGCAATTCCGACGCCATGCGCGGGCTCGTCGCCGACTTGCGCGAAAAGCTGAGCCAGGTTGCCGGTGGCGGCGGCGAGGTCTCACGCAACCGTCACACCGCGCGCGGCAAGATGCTGGCGCGCGAGCGTGTCGACCTGCTGGTCGATCCCGGAACGTCGTTCCTGGAGCTGTCGCCGCTTGCGGCCTACGGCCTCTACGGCGGCGACGTGCATTCGGCGAGCGTCGTCACGGGCGTCGGACGCATCTCGGGCCGCGAATGCGTGATTGTCGCCAACGACGCCACCATCAAGGGCGGCACGTACTATCCGATGACCGTGAAGAAGCATCTGCGCGCGCAGGACGTGGCGCGGCAGAACAATCTTCCCTGCGTCTACATGGTCGATTCCGGCGGCGCCTTCCTGCCGCTCCAGGACGAGATCTTTCCGGACGAGCGCCATTTCGGCCGCATCTTCTACAATCAGGCGCAGATGTCCTCGCAAGGCATCCCGCAGATCGCCATCGTGATGGGTTCCTGCACCGCCGGCGGCGCCTATGTGCCGGCGATGTCGGACGAGAGCATCATCGTGCGCAATCAGGGCACCATCTTCCTCGGCGGCCCGCCGCTGGTGAAGGCCGCGACCGGCGAAGTCGTGAGCGCCGAGGAACTCGGCGGCGCCGACGTCCATTCACGTCAGTCCGGCGTCACCGATCACTATGCCCAGAATGATGCCCACGCGATCGGGATCGCCCGGCGCATCGTCGGGACACTGAAGCCATCGGCACGGCCGAACCTCAACATGCACCCGCCGCGGGACCCGTTGTTTGCGGCGGAGGAGATCTACGGCGTCGTGCCCGTCGACGGCCGCAAGCCGTTCGACGTGCGCGACATCATCGCGCGTGTCGTCGACGGCTCGGAGTTCGACGAATTCAAGAAGCTCTACGGCACCACGCTGGTCTGTGGCTTCGCTCACATCTGGGGCCATCCGGTCGGCATCATCGCCAATAACGGCATCCTGTTCAGCGAAAGCTCGCTCAAGGGCGCGCATTTCATCGAGCTGTGCTGCCAGCGCGGTATTCCGCTGGTGTTCCTGCAGAACATCACGGGCTTCATGGTCGGCAAGAAGTACGAGGCGGGCGGCATCGCGCGCGACGGCGCCAAGCTCGTCACCGCGGTCGCGACCGCCTCGGTGCCGAAATTCACCGTCGTGATCGGCGGCTCCTATGGCGCCGGCAATTACGGCATGTGCGGCCGCGCCTATAGTCCGCGCTTCCTCTGGATGTGGCCGAACGCGCGCATCTCGGTGATGGGCGGCGAGCAGGCCTCGATGGTGCTGAGCCAGGTCCGGCGCGACAATATCGAGGCCAAAGGCGATAGCTGGTCGAAGGAGGAGGAAGAGAAATTCCGCAAGCCGATCCGCGACCAATATGAGAGCCAGGGACACCCGTACTACGCGACCGCGCGCCTCTGGGACGACGGCGTGATCGATCCGGCCGACACGCGGCTCGTGCTCGGCCTTGGCCTCTCGGCGGCGTCGAATGCGCCGATCGAACCGACGAAATTCGGCCTGTTCAGGATGTGATGCGATGGATAGCTCAAAGCTCTACCGGCGTTTTCGCACGCTCCTGATCGCCAACCGCGGCGAGATCGCCTGCCGCGTCATCCGCACCGCGCGCGCCATGGGCCTGCGCACCGTGGCCGTCTATTCCGAGGCCGACCGCGACGCGATGCATGTCGCGCTCGCTGACGAGGCCGTGCTGCTCGGGCCCGCACGGGCCCGTGACAGCTACCTCAATGTCGAGCGGCTGATCGAGGCCGCACGAAAGACCGGAGCCGAGGCGGTGCATCCCGGCTACGGCTTCCTGTCGGAAAATGCCGAGTTTGCACGCGCCTGCCTGGACGCGGGCCTCGTCTTCGTCGGCCCGACCGCCGGGATGATGACGGCGATGGGCTCGAAATCCGGCTCCAAGGCGCTGATGGAGAAGGCCGGCGTGCCGTTGGTGCCCGGCTATCACGGCGAAGCCCAGGACGAAGCGACGCTCGCCAAGGCGGCCGAGACAATCGGCTTTCCCATCCTGGTGAAGGCGTCCGCCGGCGGCGGCGGCCGCGGCATGCGCATCGTGCGCTCGGCGGCTGAACTTGTCCCTGCGATCGTCAGTGCCAAGCGCGAGGCCAAGGCGGCGTTCGGCGACGACACCATGCTGATCGAGAAATATGTCGACAATCCCCGGCATATCGAGGTGCAGATCATCGGCGATAGCCACGGCAATCTGCTGTCGCTGTTCGAGCGCGAATGCACGCTGCAGCGCCGGCACCAGAAGGTGATCGAGGAAGCGCCGTCGCCGACGCTGAATGCCGCACAGCGCGAGACGGTGTGCGCCGCCGCGCGAAAAGCGGCCGGTGCCGTGAACTATGTCGGCGCCGGTACGATCGAGTTCGTCTCCGACGGCAAGGACGTGTTCTTCATCGAGATGAACACGCGTCTCCAGGTCGAGCATCCCGTGACCGAGCTGATCACCGGGGTCGACCTGGTCGAGTGGCAATTGCGCGTCGCCTTCGGCGAGAAGCTGCCCTTGAGGCAGGACGAGATCCGCCTCAATGGCCACGCGGTCGAGGCACGCGTCTACGCCGAGAACCCGACCAAGAACTTCATGCCGTCGGTGGGCAGGATCTCGACCTGGCGGTTGCCGGCGGAGACCGGCGGCTTGCGCATTGACGCCGGTTATCGCGAGGGCGACAGCGTCTCGCCGTATTACGACGCGATGCTGGCGAAGATGATCGCCTGGGCGCCGACACGGGACGTCGCGATCGAGCGGCTGAACCGCGGGTTGGAGGATTCTGACGTTCGCGGCATCGTCACCAACATCCCGTTCCTGTCGGCGCTGATGACGCATCCGAAGGTGCGGGCGAATACGATCGACACCGGATTCATCGAGCGCGAACTTGCGGTCCTGACCCCGGCGACGCCGGCACCCGGCGAGCTCGAGCTCTGCGCGGCGGTGGCCGCGATCGTCAATCAGGAACGGCAGGCTGCGAAGGCCGAGACGCATTCGCCATGGCGGACCTTCGGCTGGATGCCGGTCGGCCGCCGCCAGCGCGGCTTTGTCTTCCGCGTCGGCCATGGTGCTGGTCATGGTGTCGGTCATGGGCCCGAGCAGAAGGTCACGCTCAACTATGGCAGCGGGCCGTCGACGCTGGTGATCGGCGAACGCGAGCTGGCGTTCGCGATTGCGCCGAAGGACGGCGGTTTCGACCTGACGCTTGATGGTGTCAAATCGTCAGTCGCGGCCGTGATCGATGGCCATGAGCTTTACCTGCGTACACGCAACGGGCGGTTCGACCTGCACTGGGTCGATCCATTCGGCGGCGAGAGCGAGGAGCAGACCGGCGAGGACAAGATCGCAGCGCCGCTGCCGGGCACGGTCGTCGCCGTGCTGGCGGAGGAGGGTGCCAAGCTCGAGAAGGGCGCGCCGATCCTCACCCTGGAAGTGATGAAGATGGAGCAGACGCTGCGTGCGCCCTATGCCGGCGTGCTGAAGTCCATCAAATGCAAGGTTGGTGATATCGTCCAGGAAGGCGTCGAGCTCGCCGTGGTCGAGCCTTCGGGAGAGTGACATGAGCGACCAGGTCCGCATCATCGAAATGGGGCCGCGCGACGGCCTTCAGAACGAGAAGATTCCGGTCAGCGTCGAGGCCCGCATTGCCTTCGTGGAGGCGCTGGTCGCGGCCGGGCTTCATACTGTCGAGGTCGGCGCTTTCGTCTCGCCCAAGGCGATCCCGCAGATGGCGAGCTCGGATGCCGTGCTGCGTGGCGTGACCCACGTGAAGGACGCCGAATTCCACGTGCTGGTGCCGAACGAGAAGGGCTACGACGCCGCGCGCGCGGCGGGCGCGAAGGTGGTCTCGGTGTTCGCTGCCGCGTCCGAAGGCTTTTCGCGGGCCAACATCAACTGCACGGTCGCGGAGTCCATCGAGCGGTTCAAGCCGGTTCTTGCGCGCGCCAAGGCCGACGGCGTGCCGGTGCGCGGCTATATCTCCTGCGTGCTGGGCTGTCCGTTCGATGGCGAGATCAAGCCGAAGGCCGTGGCCGATCTTGCCAAGACATTGTGGGATCTCGGCTGCTACGAGATCTCGCTCGGCGACACCATCGGTGTCGGCACGCCCGCCAAGGCGAAGGAGATGCTCCGCGCGGTTGCCGCCAACATTCCCGCCGCCAAGCTTGCGATGCATTTCCACGACACCTACGGCCAGGCGCTTGCCAATCTCTATGCGGGGATGGAGGAAGGCATCCGCGTCATCGATGCCGCAGCCGGCGGCCTCGGCGGCTGCCCCTACGCGCCGGGCGCCACCGGCAATGTCGCGACCGAGGATGTCGTCTACATGCTCGAAGGCATGGGCGTCAGCACCGGCATCGACATGGAGAGGCTGCTGGCGGCGACGAACGCGATGAGCGTCGTGCTGGGCAAGCCGCCCGTCAGCCGCGTGGCCTCCGCGCTGAACGCGAAGAAGAAGCGGGCTGCTTCCCAATAGTTCTCCGTCATTGCGAGCCAACGGGTCCGCGCGAAGCGCGGCCCGATGACAGGCTCCGCGAAGCAATCCAGAACCCCGCGGTGCCAGCCTGGATGCTTCGTCGCTTCAGTGCAAAATTGCTTTGCGATTTTGTCACGAGCTCCTCGCAATGACGGTGTTTGTGGCCTCTACCTGCTCCCGTCCGGCCCCATCACCAGGTCCGGCAGCCAGGTCGAGATCTCCGGCACGAAGCAGAGCAGCAGCACGGCGAGCATCATCAGCAGCACGAACGGCAGCGTGCCCCAGATCACCTCGCTCAAGGGGATGTCGGGCGCGACGTTGCGGATGACGAAGATGTTGAGGCCGACCGGCGGATGGATCAGGCCCATCTCCATCACGATGGTCATGACGACGCCGAACCAGATGATGTCGAAATTGGCAGCACGGAGCGGCGGCAGGATGATCGGCGCCGTCATCAGGATGATCGAGACCGGCGGCAGGAAGAAGCCGAGCACGACGACCATGACGAGGATCGCGAACAACAGGCCCCAGCGCGGCAGGTGCATAGCGACGACGGATTCGGCGGCCGATTGCGAGATGTGCAGGTAACTCATCACGTAGGAGTAGAGCAGCGACATGCCGATGATCATCATCAGCATGGTCGATTCCCGGATCGTCGATTTCATGATGGGCCCGAGATCGCTCGGCCGCCACACGCTGTAGATCGCGGCGATCAGCGCCAGCGCCAGCAGTCCGCCGAGGCCGGCGGTCTCCGACGGCGTGGCGTAGCCGCCATAGAGCGCGATCATGACGCCGGTGAGCAGCAGCACGAACGGGATTACGCGCGGCAGCACGCTGAAGCGTTCGGCCAGTGTGTACTCGTCGCGGGTCAGGATCGCGGCCTCCGGGCCGCCATTCTTGTAGATCGCTTCGGCCGCGGCATATTCCCGGCGGAAGCGGATCACGGCGTAGGCGCCGAACAGCGAAACCAGCAGCAGGCCCGGACCGATGCCGGCGAGGAAGAGCCGGCCGAGCGATTTTTCCGCGGCGACTGCGAACAGGATCATGGTGATCGAGGGGGGCAGCAGGATGCCGAGCGTGCCGCCGGCGGCGATGATGCCGGCAGCAAAGCCGCCGGAATAGCCGCGCTTGCGCATCTCGGGGATGCCGGCCGAACCGATCGCCGAGCAGGTCGCGGGCGAGGAGCCCGCCATCGCTGCGAATAGCGCGCAGGCAAACACATTGGCAACGCCAAGGCCGCCGGGAACGCGATGCAGCCAGGCGTGCAGGGCCGAATAGAGATCCTGGCCGGCGCGCGACTTGCCAATCGCCGCGCCCTTCAGGATGAAGAGGGGGATCGAAAGCAGCGTGATCGAGGCCATCTCCTCGTAGACGTTCTGCGTCACCGTATCGAGGGATGCGGTGGGCATGTAGATACCCATGAACACCACCGCGACCGCGCCGAGGGCAAAAGCGATGGGCATGCCCGAGAACATCACGAGCAGCGTCGCGATGCCGTAGGCAAGGCCAATACCGAAAACGCTCATGGCCGCCTGGCTCCGGTAAGGGGCAGCGCAAGCTGCACGAGGATCTGGACACAGAGCAGGCTCATGCCGAGCGCCATCAGCGAATAGGGGATGGCGAGCGGCGGCGACCACATCGAGTTCGAGACCTGGCCATCGACATAGGCCTCGTGGGCCAATGTCCAGGATTTCCAGGTAAAGAACGCGCAGAACAGAAGCGTCGCGGCATCGACCAGCCAGAGCCGCACCTTGTTCGCAAACGGCGACAGCAGACCGACGAAGGCTTCGATACCGATATGGCCGCGGTTTTGCTGCACATAGGCCGCGGTCATGAAGGTCGCGCCGACCAGGAGGAACACGGCGGCCTCGTCCTGCCAGTAATTGGCGGCCTTGAACAGCGCGCGGCTGAGCACGCTGTAGCTCAGGATCGCGCAGGCCGCGACCAGCGCGATTGCGGCGAGCACGACGATGATGCTGTTGAGGATGGCGAGACCGCGATCGATCGCTGCCGCAGGGCCCGTCCCTGCGGCAGCGGTCGCATGGTCGTCACGATCCGGAAGCGGACCGTGGCTCATGCCGCGACATTGGAAGCGAGCTTCAAGAGATTCGCAGCGGTCGCGGTCTTGGCGCCGTAATCCTTCCACGCGGTGTCGCGGGCGATGTCACGCCACTTGCCGACGGTCGCGGCGTCGAGCGCCGAGACCTTGGCGCCGGCCTTCTCGTAGACCTTGGCGACTTCGACGTCGTCGTCCTGGGCGCCCTTGCGGCCGAAGGCTTCGAGCTCGGTGCCGACCGCGAGCAGGATGTCCTGATGGTTCTTCGGCAACTTGTCGAAGATTGCCTTCGACATCATCAGCGGCTCGAGCATGAACCAGTAGGAGGCACCGGCGCCAGAGGTCAGCGACTTCGCGACCTCTTCGAGGCGGAACGAGATCAGGCTGGTGGAGGAGGTGATGCCGGCATCGCAGGCGCCGGTCTGCATCGCGGCGTAGATTTCGTTCGACGGGACCGACAGCACCGAGGCGCCGGCGGTCTGCAGCACCATGTCCATCTCGCGCGAGCCGCCGCGCACCTTCAGGCCCTTGGCGTCTTCAGGGGCAACGATCGCCTTGGACCGGCTGGCGACGCCGCCGGCCTGCCAGACCCAGGTGAGCAGGATGATGCCCTTGTCGGCGAGGAAGTCGGTCAGCGCCTTGCCGACCGGCTCCTTCTTCCAGCGCAGGCCCTGGTCGTAGGTGGTCACGAGGCCGGGCATCAGGCCGATATTGGTCTCCGGCAATTCGCCGCCGGCGTAGGGCATCGGATAGAGGCTGATGTCGAGCGCGCCCTTGCGCATCGCGGAGAACTGGGCGTTGGTCTTGATCAGCGAGGAGTTCGGATAGATTTCGGCTGCGATGTCGCCTTTGCTGCGCTTGGCGACTTCAGCGGCGAACATCCGACAGAGCCGGTCGCGGAAATCGCCCTTGTCGATGGTGCCGCCCGGGAATTGATGTGAGATTTTCAGCGTGGTTGCGGCGTGCGCGGTACCGGTGCCGAAGCGGAGAATGGCGGGTGCGGCGACGGCGGTCGCGATCAGTTGGCGGCGCGTGAACATGGATTGATCCCCTTGGACGATTCTTGTTTGGTTTGATTTGGGTGGGTCGTCGAGACTGGCGCTAAGGCCCATCCTAGCCGGTCTTCCACCCGATGTTCTCTAGTCTGATAGTTCGAGACCGAATGCCGCGGCAAGTGTCGGCCTTGCTGCACTGCACACTCGCGGTTCCCGCCGCATGCGCACGTTCTCCACCGAACGATGGATGGCAGCCGGTCCGCGCGAATTTTATCGACGGCCGCGTAACAATTTCGGCTGCCGATCCGTCGAGACTGGATAGCGGCATCCGTCGCTGACCAACGTCATCTCGAAGGGAACATTGCTCATGACCATTCGCAACCGCATCGTGCTCGGCGCTTCGGTGGCCGCGCTCTCGCTGGGCCTCGCGCTTTCGTCGGCCGCTTTTGCTCAGGACAAGATGGGCAAGGACGACGGCATGATGAAGAAGGACACGATGTCCAAGGACGGCATGAAGAAGGATGCCATGTCCAAGGACGACGGCATGAAGAAAGACCATATGTCGAAGGACGGGATGAAGAAGGACGACGGGATGATGAAGAAGAACTGATCTTCAACTGTCGTCGCGGGCCGCTCGCGGTGACGAACGCGCGCGCTCGCAATTCCGGGGCGGTCATGCCGGCCGCCCCGGAGCGATGTCTCAGTTCAAATTCAATTGAACGTTACTTGTGAGCGTTACTTGCGCTTGGCCTTGCGGGCGGCGTAGCGCGCGTCACGCTTGGCCTTCTGCTCGGCCTCGAGCGCTGCCAGCTTTTCGGCTGTTTCCGCGGCCTCGCGTGCGATCCGTGCCGCTTCAGCGACCTTGGCTTCTTCCTCAAGGCGCTTCTGCTCGGCCTTTTCGGCCTCGCGCGTGGCCTTGGCCTCGGCGCGCTTGGCCGCGAGGGCCTCGCGCTCGGCGCGTCGTGCCGCGACCGCCGGATCGTCGGGGCCCGGCTGCGACTTGAACTTGTTCAAAAGATTTTTGCGGGCGTCCTGTGCCGCCTTTTGCCGGTCTGCGAAGCCGGGTTCCCTGAATCCACTCATCGAACGAGCCTTGTCTTCCTCGCTTTCAACACTACATCACGGCCTGTTGGTACGTCGGCTGGGCATAGCAGGCACCACGCGACGCACATGCGTGTACATCGCTGCGCGTCGCGAAGCCACCCATAATCGCAGCCGATCAGGTACCCGAAAATCGCCCCCGACGATCTCTCGTACCCCGAAAAAACTGCCGAATTGTGATGTCCCTCATAGGGGAAGCACGTGGGCGACGCCTAGCGTCAGGCCCGATACGAGACGGAGCACGGGCATGACGATCTTCCAACTGAGCCTGAAGTCGCTCGCAATCACCTTCGCGGTGGCAGCGGTGGCCAGCGCCGCGCTGCTGCTCTGCCGTCCACAGCCGATTGAGAGTGCTGTCCTCGGTGCGGATTGGAAATGCACCCAGACCGCATTCGTGCTCACGACCTGCGCCCCGCGGGCCGATCACGCGATCCCGGCGGTCGAAACCTTGCGCAAGGATGCGATCCCACCGTCCCGAGGCTGAACTGGAGAGCGTGCGCGGGATGTGACGCCACGTCGCAGAGGTGGTAAAGCCATCTCGCCCGCGCGACCAGGTGGCCATGCCCAAGCCCGAGTCCAGACCCAAGCTCAAGTCCGAGCCCGAACCGGGCGAGGCGCCCAAATCCCCTCCGAAGCCTCAATCTGGTGACAACCGCCGCGGCGCGATCGCCGGCTTGATTATCGCCATTGTGATCCTCGGCGTGGGCTGGTGGCTCGCCCGCAACCTCACCGCCGCCAGCAAGATGCAGGACTGCCTGATGTCGGGGCGGACCAACTGCAACGTGATCGAGCCGGCCCGCTAGAGGAGGTCGAGCCGCGGTCCCTGCGGACGAAAAATTGCCGTGATCTTAAACATTTGTAACGGGACTTAGCTGACCAAAGCAGGTCAGTTATGTCAGCCGGCATCAGCCATGCGCGGTCCGAATCGTCTATCGCGCAAGGACCACGGCAATCGAGAGAGTAGGGGGTCAAGCACGCATGAGTGCGTCCAGCCGCATGAAGATCATCATTCCCTTGGTTTCGGCCATGTCACTGCTCGCCGTCCCGGCGCTAGCTCAGGACGCGTTGCCGCCAAGGCCCCAGGGCCAGCCGCCGGCGGGGCCCGGCGCAGGCGCGCCGCCCCCGCCCAATCAGAACATACGCAGGGGCCCGCCACCGCAGCAGGCGGCCCGGCCCGCGCCGCCGGTCGGCGGCCAGCCGCACGCAGGTCCCGGTCCCGGCCCCCACGCTGCCGGCGGTCCTCCGCCCGGCCGCTATATGGCCCGCGGTCCCGCACCGGCGCGCGACTGGGGCGGACACGCCTATCGCGGCAACCTCGCCTGGGATGGCGGGCGCTGGCGTCATGAGGTCCACAACGGCCGTCGCGGCTGGTGGTGGGACGTTGGCGGCGTCTGGTATTATTATCCGCAGCGGATGGATGGCCCGCCCGCCTACATCTCGGAGGACTATATCGACGACGTGCCGGTGGCCTATGCCCCGCCGCCGGTCGCCTACGAACCGCCGCCGCCACCCCCGCCGCCGGTTGACCCCGGCGCAAGCGCGCTCGGCGGCGCCATCGTCGGCGGCGTGCTCGGCGGTCTGATCTCGGGCAACGCAACCGGTGCGGCAGCAGGTGCGGTCCTCGGTGGCGCGACCGGCGCGATCGCCGGCGCTACGGCTGCCTCGCGCCCCGGCTACTATCTGGCCCAGGGCAACTGCTACTACCGCTATCCGAGCGGCCAGTATGTGCAGGCCGATCCCCGGGCGTGTTACTGAGTCTCGAAGCAATATCTAAAGCGAAGAGGCGGGCTCAGGCCCGCCTCTTTCGTTTTGGGCGGGCCGTCGACTGATGGAATCGCGCGTCAGGACACGAGCCAAGTGAAGAATGCGATCGCCGCCCAGACCAAGCCTGTGATCCAGGCCAGCATCACGGTGCCGATCGTCGCGAGAAGAACGACGCCGAACAGGCCGGATCGTTCTCGCTGTGCGGGGACGTGAGCCTCGGTTGCTGCTTCCTGCGTCATGACGGCCACCCACGCTTTCTCGCGCCTTTGGGAGCGGGTTGAGAGCCTGTTTAGCGGAGACGCCGGGCTGCGGCTGTGACGCAATTCACAGATGCGCCAGAATGAGCGAAAGCAGCAGGGAAACTACCCCGCATTCATACGGACGAAATTGCCATCCGCTTGTCCGGATCGGCCGGGTAGGGTGCTGGCCGCATGTGCACCAAGTTCGATCCACAGCGCGAAGCCGAGGCCGCAATGAAGCGGGCCGCGGCCGCCGAAGGCGCCGACCGGCAGCGACTCATTCAACTGGCCCTGGCGTGGCATGAACTCGCCCGTGATCGACGCGCCGAGCGGACGGACTGAGCGCATTTTCCGGGAGATCTCGGGTTGTCGCGCCGCCTCGATCGATGCCTACCTGCTCCGGCTCGCGCTCGTGCCGCTGAATCCATCAGCGCTTCGACCAAGGGAAACTCGGCATTAAGAAATACTCGGGGTCATCCTTTGCGGGCACGATTCGTGCTGTGCGAACGAAGCGGAGTCGGAACGTGAACAAGCGAGTCCTTGCAGCACAGGGCGAGCGAGATCTGTTCCTGTCGCGCGCGTGCAAAACCTGCAACGATGCGACGCAAAGTCAGCTGCTCCTCTGTCGCAATAAGCCTTTGACTGTTGCGTGACATTGCGCCGCTTCAGGAGCATCTCGAGCTGAAGGCTGGCGATCCCGGCAGGACTCGAACCTGCAACCCGCGGAGTAGAAATCCGCTACTCTATCCAGTTGAGCTACGGGACCGTACCTGGGCCGGCCTCGGCTACCGCCCGCCGGTCTTCTACCATTGCACATATGAAAAATCCTCAAGCGCGCCAAGCCTGAACCGAACCGTTTTCCCACCGGAAGCGACAAAGCGGAGCGGCGGAGTGCGTTTGACCGGGGTCTGCGGCGCGGCGGCCGGCCGTGTTGCACCCGGGACATGCTTTGCCGGTACATCTTTTCCTCTGCCGCCGCGCTGATGCGGCGGTCTTTGGCGGCTTTGGGCTTGCCTTGCCATGGCGAATGCGACGATTTGCACCTCTGGTTCCATCGCCTTGAGTCCGTCACCTTTCCGCGCACTTCAATGCTGCCCGCGGCGTTCGTCCGCGATTTCCGGGAGTCCATTCATGATCGGTCTGGTTCGCGCCGTCACACTCTGCGCCACGCTGGCGTTCGGCCTTGCGGCTGCGCAAGGAGCGGACAAGGCCTTCAGGCGCGACGATCTCGCCGATTCCGCGATCAAGCTGGAGGCCCAGATCAAGAGCGAGGCGGGGCCGGTCGCCAAGACCGGCGCGACGCTGCGCACCGACGCCGACGCCGCCTTCCGGCGTAGCGATTTCCGCACCGGTCTGTCCGTCCTCGGCCAGATCGCGGCGACCACACCCGAGGATGCCGGCAACTGGCTGCGGCTCGCCAAGGTCATCTTCCAGATATCGCCCAAGAGCTCCAGCGAGCAGACGTTCCTCCTGGAGCGCGCCTCGACCGCCGCCTACATCGCTTACATGCGCGCCGGTAATGCGGGCGAGGAGGCCGATTCGCTCGCAGTGCTCGGCAAGTCGCTGGCCGAACGCAAGCTGTGGCGGCCGGCGCTGGACGCGCTGCGGCTGTCGCTGGACATGCGCGAGGTCGCCGATGTCCGCGGACAATATGAGAGGATGCGCGACGAGCACGGCTTCCGGCTGCTCGACTACACCGTGGACTCGGACTCGGCGAGCCCGCGCGCCTGCTTCCAGTTCTCGGAAGAACTCGCCAAGCGCACCGATTTCGCGCCGTTCCTGGCGCTCGCAGGCCAGGACAAGCCGGCGCTGTCGGCCGAGGGCAAGCAGCTCTGCGTCGACGGGCTGAAGCACGGCGAGCGCTACAACATCAACCTGCGCGCCGGCCTGCCGTCCACCGTGAAGGAGGGCCTGCCGAAATCCGCCGAGTTCAACATCTATGTGCGTGACCGCAAGCCGTTCGTGCGCTTCACCAGTCGCGCCTATGTGCTGCCGAGGACCGGGCAGCGCGGCATTCCCGTGGTCAGCGTCAACACGCCCGCGGTCAACATCAACGTGTTCCGGATCGGCGACCGCAATCTGATCAACACGGTGGTGGACAGCGACTTCCAGAAGACGTTGTCGAAGTACCAGCTCAGCGATCTCGGTGGCGAGCGCGGCATGAAGGTCTGGTCCGGCGAGCTCGCGACCGCGATGACGCTGAACCAGGACGTCACCACCGCTTTCCCGGTCGACCAAGCCCTCGGAGAGCTCCAGCCCGGCGTCTATGTGATGACGGCCGCGGCCAAGGGACCCGGCTCTGATGATGACTACCAGCTCGCCACGCAATGGTTCATCGTCTCCGATCTCGGCGTGTCGGCCTATTCCGGCAACGACGGCATCCACGTCTTCGTCAACTCGCTGGCGTCGACCGATCCAGTGGGCAAGGCCGAGGTACGGCTGGTTGCCCGCAACAACGAGATCCTAGCCACGCGCAAGACGGACGAGAGTGGTCACGTGCTGTTCGAGGCCGGGCTCGCGCGCGGCGAGGGCGGCCTGTCGCCGGCGCTGCTCACGGTCACCGGCGAGAAGGCTGACTATGCCTTTCTGAGTCTGAGGACCTCTGCCTTCGACCTGTCCGATCGTGGCGTCGCGGGCCGCGTCGTGCCGACGGGCGCAGACGCCTTCGTCTATGCCGAGCGAGGCGTCTACCGTTCCAGCGAAACCGTCTATCTCACCGCGCTGCTCCGCGACGGGCAGGGCAATGCCGTCACCGGAGGGCCGCTGACCTTGGTGATCGAGCGTCCGGACGGCGTCGAATTCCGTCGCGCCGTGCTGGCCGACCAGGGCGCCGGCGGCCGCACGCTCGCCGTGCCGCTCAACTCGGCTGTCCCGACCGGGACGTGGCGGGTGCGCGCCTTCACCGACCCGAAGGGCTCTTCGGTCGGCGAGACCACTTTCATGGTCGAGGACTACGTCCCCGATAGGATCGAATTCGACTTGTCCGCCAAAGACAAGCTGATCAAAGCTAACGCTCCGGTGGAGCTTAAGGCGGACGGCCATTTCCTCTATGGCGCGCCCGCTTCCGGCCTCCAGCTCGAAGGTGACATGCTCATCGCGCCGGCTGCCGAGCGGCCGGGCTTTACCGGCTACCAGTTCGGCGTCGCCGACGAGGAGACCACCTCGAACGAGCGCACGCCGCTGGAGAACCTGCCGGAGGCCGACGCCAATGGCGTTGCGACCTTCCCGGTGACGCTGGACAAGCAGCCGGCCTCGACCCGCCCGCAGGAGGCGCAGATCTTCGTCCGCATGGTCGAGACCGGGGGGCGCGCCGTCGAGCGCAAGCTGGTGCTTCCGGTCGCACCCGCGGCCGCCATGATCGGCATCAAGCCGGTGTTCGGCGACAAGAACGTCGCCGAGGGCGACAAGGCCGAGTTCGACGTCGTGTTCGTCTCGCCCGAGGGCCAGACGCTTCGCCGCGACGGCCTGCGCTATGAGCTCCTGAAGATGGAGTCGCGCTACCAGTGGTATCGCCAGAACAATTACTGGGAGTATGAGCCGGTCAAGTCGACGTCGCGCGTCGCTGACGGGGATGTCGCAGTTGCGGCAGACAAGCCTTCGCGGATTTCGCTCACGCCTCAGCCTGGCCGCTACCGTCTCGACGTGAAGTCCAACGACGCGGACGGCCCGGTGACCTCGGTGCAGTTCGACGTCGGCTGGTACTCCGACGGCAGCGCCGACACACCGGACCTGCTGGAGACCTCGATCGACAAGCCGCAATACGCCTCCGGCGACACCATGACGGTGTCGGTCAATGTCCGTAACCCCGGCAAGCTCACCGTCAACGTACTCGGCGACCGCCTGCTGACGACGCAGACCATCGACGTCAAGGAAGGCTCCGCACAGGTGAAGCTCCCGGTCGGCAAGGACTGGGGCACTGGCGCCTATGTGGTGGCGACGCTGCGCCGTCCGCTCGATGCAGCCGCCCAGCGCATGCCGGGCCGGGCGATCGGCCTGAAATGGTTCGGCATCGACAAGCAGACCCGCACGCTCGCCGTGAAGCTGGCGCCGCCGGCGCTGATCCGGCCGAACGCGATGCTGAAGATCCCGGTCAAGCTCGACGGGCTCAATCCGGGCGAGGACGCCAAGGTCGTCATCGCCGCGGTCGATGTCGGCATCCTCAACCTCACCAACTACAAGCCGCCGGCGCCGGATGATTACTATCTTGGCCAGCGCCGCCTGACCGCGGAGATCCGCGATCTCTACGGCCAGCTGATCGACGGCATGTCGGGCACCCGCGGCCAGATCAAGTCCGGCGGCGATGCCGGCGCGGCCGAGTTGCAGGGCTCGCCGCCGACGCAAAAGCCGCTCGCGCTCTATTCGGGCATCGTCACGGTCGCTGCCGACGGCACAGCGGAGGTGAGCTTCGACATCCCCGAGTTTGCCGGCACCGCGCGCGTGATGGCGGTGGCGTGGACTGCGACCAAGCTTGGCCGTGCCAACACCGACGTCGTGATCCGCGATCCCGTGGTGCTGACGACGACCTTGCCGCGTTTCCTGCTCAACGGTGACCACGGCACGGCCAATCTGGAGATCGACAATGTCGAGGGCCAGGCCGGCGACTACGTGATCAACGTGAAGACGGGCGGTCCGGTGAAGATGACCGGCAATCCCGCGACGACGGTCAAGCTCGCCGCCAAGCAGCGCAATTCCTTCTCGCTGGCGCTCGACGCGACCGCGGCGGGGCAGGCGACGCTCGACGTCGACATCAAGGGGCCGAATGGTCTTGCGCTCGCGCGTCACTATGCGTTCGACGTCAAGGCCGCAACGCAGGTTCTGGCGCGACGCTCGATCCGTACCCTCGCGAAGGGCGAGAGCCTGACGCTGACCTCGGACATGTTCTCCGACCTCGTGCCGGGCACCGGCGGCGTCTCGGTCTCGGCGAGCCTGTCGACGGCGCTCGATGCTGCGACGATCCTCAAGGCGCTCGACCGCTATCCCTATGGCTGCTCGGAACAGATCACGAGCCGCGCCATGCCGCTGCTCTATGTCAACGAGCTCGCGGCCGGCGCGCACCTTGCCATGGACACCGAGGTCGACCAGCGCATCCGCGATGCGATCGAGCGGCTGCTGGCGCGCCAGGGATCTAACGGCTCGTTCGGCCTTTGGTCAGCGGGGGGCGACGACGCCTGGCTCGATGCCTATGTGACGGACTTCCTGACCCGTGCCCGCGAAAAGGGCTTCGTGGTGCCGGACGTGCTGTTCAAGAACGCGCTCGACCGCATCCGCAACTCGGTGGTGAACGGCAACGAGCCGGAGAAGGACGGCGGGCGCGATCTCGCCTACGGCCTCTACGTGCTCGCACGCAATGGCGCAGCGCCGATCGGCGATCTCCGCTATCTCGCCGACACCAAGCTCTCCAACCTCGCAACGCCGATTGCGAAGTCGCAGCTCGCGGCCGCACTGGCGCTGGTCGGCGACCGCAACCGCGCCGAACGCGTCTATGGTGCCGCGCTCGACAGCCTTGCGCCGAAGCCGGCGCTGGAATTCGGCCGCACCGACTACGGCTCGCAGCTCCGCGATGCCGCAGCACTGGTCTCGCTCGCGAGCGAAGGCAACGCACCGAAGGCGACGCTGACGCAGGCGGTGTCGCGGGTCGAGACCGCGCGAGGGCTCACGCCCTACACCTCCACGCAGGAGAATGCGTGGCTGGTGCTGGCGGCGCGGGCGCTCGCCAAGGAGAATCTCTCGATCGAGGTCGACGGCCAGCCGGTCAAGACTGCGCTCTATCGCAGCTACAAGGCCGCGACGCTGGAGGGCAAGCCGCTGAAGATCACCAATACCGGCGATGCGCCGGTGCAGGCGGTGGTCTCGGTGTCCGGCTCGCCCGTCACGCCGGAGCCGGCGGCATCGGCCGGATTCAAGATCGAGCGCAACTACTTCACGCTCGACGGCAAGCCCGCCGATATCAGCAAGGTCAAGCAGAACGATCGCTTCGCCGTGGTGTTGAAGATTACGGAGGCAAAGCCCGAGTACGGCCACATCATGGTGTCGGACTATCTGCCGGCAGGACTCGAGATCGACAATCCGAAGCTGGTGTCGTCGGGTGACAGCGGCACGCTGGACTGGATCGAGGATGGCGAGGAGCCTGAAAATACCGAGTTCCGCGACGACCGCTTCACAGCGGCGGTCGACCGCGCCTCGGATTCCAAGGCGGTCTTCACCGTGGCCTATGTCGTGCGCGCGGTCTCGCCCGGCAAATACGTGCTGCCGCAGGCCTATGTCGAGGACATGTACAACCCCTCGCGCTACGGCCGCACCGGGACGGGCTCCGTCGAGGTGCGGGCAGCGAAGTGAGTGATGAGACGATGAGCGAGGCTCGGAGCGGTCCGCAATCTCCGTCGTCACGCCCGGGCAAAAGCGCGAAGCGCGTCTTCGCGCAGATGTTCCGGGCATCCACGGACTTTGGGGCCGCGGCCAAGAACGTGGATGGCCGGGACAAGCCCGGCGATGACGGAGCTAGGGGCGGGGGCTTTCGTATCCTCTCTTCTGCCGCCGCTCTCACGCTCATCCTCGCCATCGTCGGCTTCGTCGCCTGGGTCTACTCCCTCGGACCCCTCCCGCTCGACGAGGCGCGCCAGGTCTCCACCACCGTCGTCGACCGCAATGGAAAACTGCTGCGCGCCTATGCGATGACCGATGGGCGCTGGCGGCTGCCGGTTGATGCCAAAACCAACGTCGATCCGACCTATCTCAAACTGCTGTTCGCCTATGAGGACCAGCGGTTCTATGCGCATAACGGTCTCGATCCGCTCGCGCTGGGGCGCGCCGCGTTGCAGCTGGGCACGCGCGGCCACATCGTTTCGGGCGGCTCGACCATCTCGATGCAGCTCGCGCGGCTGATGGAGCCGCGGCGGCAGCGCTCGCTCTATGCAAAGCTGCGGCAGATCGTGCGCGCGATCGAGATCGAGCGCAGCATGAGCAAGGCGCAGATCCTCGATCTCTACCTCGCGCTCGCGCCGTATGGCGGCAATCTCGAAGGCATCCGCGCCGCTTCGATCGCCTATTTCGGCAAGGAGCCGAAACGGCTGTCGCTGGCGGAGGCCGCATTGTTGGTCGCACTGCCGCAGTCGCCGGAGACGCGCCGGCTGGACCGCTACCCCGACGCCGCGCGCAAGGCGCGCGACCGCGTGCTCGATCGCATGGTCGAGGAGCACCAGGTCAGCCTCGATGATGCGCGTCAGGCCAAGGCCGTTCCCGTGCCGAAGCTGCGCAAGCCGATGCCGATCCTGGCGCCGCATGCTTCCGACAGCGCGCTTGCGACGGTCAAGGACGCACCGGTCATCAAGCTGACGCTGGATGGCAATCTCCAGAAGGTGCTGGAGCCGCTGGCGCGCGACCGCGCCATCGCATTGGGGCCGAACATTTCGGTCGGCATCATCGTGGTCGACAATGACAGTGGCGACGTGCTGGCGCGCGTCGGCTCGGCCGACTATTTCGACGCCAGCCGGGCAGGGCAGGTCGACATGACCAGCGCCATTCGCTCGCCGGGTTCGACCCTGAAGCCCTTCATCTACGGGCTCGCCTTCGAGGACGGCTTCGTCCACCCCGACAGCCTGATCGACGATCGGCCCGTCCGCTTCGGTTCCTACGCGCCGGAAAATTTCGACATGACGTTCCAGGGCACGGTGCCAGTGAAGAAGGCGCTGCAACTGTCGCTGAACGTGCCGGCGATCGTGCTGCTCGACCGGGTCGGGTCGAGTCGTCTGGCATCTCGGCTGCGCCAGGCCGGCGGCAACCTGGTTCTGCCCAAGGACGAGGCGCCGGGGCTCGCCATGGGGCTCGGCGGCGTCGGCGTGACGCTTCAGGATCTTGCCCAGCTCTATACCGGGTTCGCGCGGCTCGGCACCACCAAGCCGTTGCGCGAGGTCATGATGGACAAGGACGACCGCGAGCCGCTGCGGCTCATGGACCAGGTCGCGGCCTGGCAGGTCGGCAACGTGCTGCTCGGCACGCCGCCGCCTGAGAACGCTGCCCACAACCGCATCGCCTTCAAGACCGGCACCTCCTACGGCTATCGCGATGCCTGGTCGGTCGGGTTCGATGGCCGCATGACCATCGGCGTCTGGGTCGGTCGGCCCGACGGTGCGCCGGTTCCCGGCTTGATCGGCCGCGTGGCCGCCGCGCCTATTCTGTTCGATGCCTTCGCCCGGACCGGGAGGACGCTGGCCCCATTGCCGAAACCGCCAAGGGGAACTCTGGTTGCCAGCAACGCGAAGCTACCGTTGCCGCTGAAGCGGTTCCGCCCGGTCGGGGAACTCGTCCGGACCGGCGGCGAACAGGCCCTGCATATCCAGTTCCCGCTCAACGGGTCGCGGATCGACGTTGATCGGTCGGGTGGCCCGGAGACCGCCACGATGCCCGTGAAGGTTGCCGGTGGGGTCCTGCCGATGACCGTCATGGTCAACGGCACGGCGCTCGGCGAGATCGACGGACGGCGCCAGCGCCTGATCGACCCGCCCGGCCCGGGCTTTGCGCGGCTCACCGTGATCGACGCCACGGGCGCCGCGGACACAGTTGTCATTCGAATTCAATGACACTGCCTTAAGCGGTTGTGGCGATGGCGGTTTCAGCGTAAGCGGAACCAATGGCCGAGACCTATCCAACTCCCCGTTTTGGAGCGCCCCGGGAGCCGAAATCGCCCGTGAATCCGGGCAGCCGGCTCGCGCGTATGCTCGATGTCGCTACGGCCAGCCACGCTCGCGCCGTTGCCTTCCTGGTGCTGTGCGCGCTGCTGCTCTTCCTGCCGGGATTCTTCACCATCCCGCCGGTCGACCGCGACGAGGCGCGCTTCGCCCAGGCCACCAAGCAGATGGTCGAGAGCGGCGACTTTGTCGACATCCGCTTCCAGGAGGACGTCCGCTACAAGAAGCCGGTCGGCATCTATTGGTTGCAGTCGGCCGCGGTTGAAGCCGCGTCGGCGCTCAGGCTGCCGAAGGCCGAATTGCGCATCTGGGTCTACCGGATTCCGTCGCTGATCGGAGCGATCGGCGCGGTGCTAATGACCTATTGGGCCGCGCTCGCCTTCGTCACCCGGCGCGCAGCGGTGCTCGCCGCGCTCTTGATGTGTGCCTCCGTTCTGCTCGGCGTCGAGGCGCGGCTCGCGAAGACCGACGCGATGCTGCTGTTCTGCGTGGTCGCCGCGATGGGCGCGATGGCGCGGGCCTATCTGTCCTGGCAACGCGCCGAGGACGAGACGCGTCCGCCGTGGAGCTGGCCCGCGATCTTCTGGACCGCGCTCGCTGTCGGCATCCTGATCAAGGGCCCGCTGATCCTGATGTTCGCGGGGCTCACCGTGGTCGCGCTGGCAATCCAGGACCGCGATGCCTCCTGGCTGTGGCGGCTGCGCCCGGTCTGGGGCCTGATGTGGATGCTGGTGCTGGTGCTGCCCTGGTTCATCGCGATCTTCTGGCGCGCGGGCGATGCCTTCTTCGCCGACTCCGTCGGCGGCGACATGCTGAGCAAGATCGGCGCCCAGGAATCCCATGGCGCACCGCCCGGGCTTTACCTGGCCCTGTTCTGGATCATGTTCTGGCCCGGAGCGCCGCTCGCGGCGATGGCGGCACCCGCGGTGTGGCGGGCGCGGCGCGAGCCGGGCGCGCAATTCCTGCTGGCCTGGTTGATCCCGTCCTGGATCGTGTTCGAGGCGGTGCTGACCAAGCTGCCGCATTACGTGCTGCCGCTCTATCCCGCGATCGCGATCCTGACCGTCGGTGCACTGGAGCGGAGCGTGCTGTCGCGGTCCTGGCTGATGCGCGGCTCGGCCTGGTGGTTCGCGATCCCCGCGGCCGCCTCGATCATCGCGGTGGTCGGCGCGGTCATGCTGACGCGGCAGCCGGCCTTCGTGGCCTGGCCCTTCATCGCGGCCGCGCTGATCTTCGGCCTGTTCGCCTGGTGGCTCTACGACAACAATCGCGCCGAGCGCTCGCTGCTCAACGCGCTGGTGGCGGCCCTGATGCTGGCCGTGACGGTCTACGGCATCGTGCTGCCGTCGCTGACGCCGCTGTTTCCGAGCGTCGAGATCGCGCGCGCCCTGCGCAACGTCACCTGCGTCGGGCCGAAAGCGGCTGCTGCCGGCTACCACGAGCCGAGCCTCGTCTTCCTGACGGGCACCCAGACGCTGCTCACCGACGGTTCGGGCGCGGCGGACTTCCTGCGGCAGGGGAGTTGCCGCTTCGCGCTGATCGAACAGCGTTCGGAGCGCAGCTTCGTGCAGCGCGCCGAGGCGATCGGCCTGCGTTACAAGGTCGGCGCGCGCATCGACGGCTATAATTTCTCGCAAGGGCGCGCGATCTCGATCTCGATCTTCCGCTCGGAGGGCACCGAGTAGGATGCCGGCCTCCACCGACATTGCTCCGCGCAGGGGTTATCCCGCACAATTGCTTGCCGTTTCGGGGCGTGCCTTGGCGCAACTCGTGCGCACGCCCTCGCATTCGCGCCGGGCCGTGGCCGCCCGAAAGCTGGCGCGGCATTCGCTGTGGCTGAGCGTTGCGGGTGCGGCGCTGGTCATCGTGTTGATGGTCGCGTTCGATCAGACCGAGATCCAGCTGATGCCGGTGCGCGGCACGCCGGCTCTGTGGCCGATCCGAATCCTCACCGATTTCGGCAAGGACGAGTATGTGCTCTCGGTGCTGGGGAGCGCGCTGGTGGTCGTGGCGCTCGTTGCGGCCGGGATGCACGGCACCCGCCGCGCGTTGCTGCTCGGCTTCGGTACGCGGCTGCAGTTCATGTTTCTGTCCGTTGCCGTGTCCGTCTTCGTTGCTGAGATCCTGAAATATCTGATCGGTCGCGGACGTCCGTTCGTCGGCGGCACGGCCAATCCATTCAACTTCATACCGTTCGAGGGGACGGGGGCTTACGCCAGCCTGCCGTCGGGGCATGCGGTGACGGCGTTCGCATTGGCGTTTGCGGTCTCGGCGCTGTGGCCGCGCCTGCGCGTGTTCATGTTCACTTACGCGATCGTGATCCTGCTGACGCGCCTGGTGCTGCTCGCGCATCACCCGAGTGATGTCACGGCCGGCGCCTTGGTCGGCATCGTCGGCGCCATGGCGGTCCGCTACTGGTTTGCGGCGCGCCGGCTCGGCTTTGCCATCCGTGCCGATGGCACCATTGTGCCTCTGGCTGGGGCGGTCTCGGGCCGCCTCAAAAGGGTTGCCCGCGGGGCGTCGGCCCCATAAAAGCGGCTGCCTGCCGGAGCCGCCGGTTCCCCGGGGCGGGCCAATTCCAACCATGAGCCTCACTTGTCGACGTCCCAGCCTTCGGTTTCCATCGTCGTTCCCGTGCGCAACGAAGCCGACAACGTTGCGCCGCTGATCGCGGAGATCGGCGCGGCGCTGGATGGCCGCTGGGCCTATGAGATCATCTACGTCAATGACGGCTCGACGGATGCGACCGGCGAGCGGCTCGCCGCAATCATGCAGCAGCGGAACAATCTGCGTCAGCTTCGTCACGCCAAGTCGACTGGCCAATCGGCGGCGGTGCGCAGTGGCGTGCGTGCGGCGCGCGGTACGATCGTGGCAACGCTCGACGGCGATGGCCAGAACAACCCGGCGTTCCTGCCGGACCTGATCTCCGCGGTCGAGAAGGGAGCAGGGCGCGTCGGCCTTGCCGCCGGACAGCGCGTCGGACGCAAGGATACCGGCTTCAAGAAATTCCAGTCGCGTGTCGCAAACGGCGTTCGCAATGCGATCCTGAAGGACGGTACGCGCGATACCGGCTGCGGCCTGAAGGCGTTCCGGCGCGATGTGTTCCTGATGCTGCCCTATTTCGACGGCCTGCACCGCTTCCTACCGGCGCTGGTGCGCCGGGAGGGCTACGAGATTGCCTATGTCGACGTGATCGACCGGCCGCGCCATTCCGGCGTATCGAACTACGGCTTCTTCGACCGTCTATGGATCGGGATCATGGATCTCGTCGGCGTGTGGTGGCTGATCCGCCGCAAGAAGCCGACACCTGATGTGACTGAGGTGAGCGTATGATCATCCATTACGGCCTGGCGCTGAGTGACTACCTCTACGACGTCTTCGTCGCCAAGTTCGATTTCTGGCTCGCGTTCGGTCTGATCGCGCAAATGTTCTTCACCGCGCGATTCCTGGTGCAGTGGATCGCGAGTGAGCGCGCTGGAAACAGCGTGGTGCCGATGGCGTTCTGGTTCTGCTCGATGGGCGGTGGCCTGATGACTCTGGTCTACGGCCTCGTGAAGCGCGAGCCGGTCATCATCATGGGACAGTTGTTTGCGACCATCATTTATCTTCGCAACATCATGCTGATCTGGAAGAACCACGGCACCGCGTCGAAGACGCTGGATCGCTGATCCCGGTCCTAATTTAACGCGGCATCGCCGACGCCGCGCCGGAGGCGGGCAGAGCGGCGGAATCGGCCTCGGTCCTGCGGTAAGGCTCGCCTGCTGCATCCAGCACCGGATAGGCGACCGAGCAGATGTGAGAGTGGATACGGCGGAGGTCGCGCAGCACATCCAGATGTAGCGACGTGGTCTCGATGCTCTCGGTCCGGCCCTCGCGCAGGCGGTCGAGATGGCGCTCAACGGCGGCGAGCTCGGTGTTGCGCAGCGCAGTCTTCTCGACCAGCAGCTTGCGCGCCTCGCTGGCGTCGCCCGACATGAAGACTCCGAAGGCGATGCGGAGCGACTCCATGGTGCGCTTGTGGAAAGCGGCGAGCTCCTCGGCGCCCTCGGCCGAGAATTGCAGGCGCCGCTTGATCTTCTTGGTCGCCAGCTCGCTCAAATTCTTGTCGATGATGTCGCCGATATGCTCGAGGTTGATGGCGAAGGAGATGATCTCCATGGCGCGCCGGCCCTCGCTCTCGTCCAGGCTGCCACGCGTCAGCTTGGTCACGTAGAGCTTGATGGCTTCGTCGAGCCCGTCGACGGCATTGTCGGTCTTCGTGACCTGGTCGACCAGCGCGCGGTCGCCGGTCATCATTGCCGCCATCACCTTGCGCAGCATGACCTCGACGAGATCGCCCATGCGCAAGGTCTCACGCGCCGCGTCGGCGAGCGCCAGTGACGGCGTCTCCAGCGCGCTCTCGTCGAGATAGCGCGGGCGGGCGGGATCTTCCGCCTGGACGCGATCGGGCAAGAGTCGGGTCAGGAGACGCGACATGGCGTCCAGGAGCCCGATGAAGATCACGGCCGTGCCGACGTTGAAGGCGATGTGGAAGGCCGCCGTCATCCTGGCGAGATCGGGCTGCCAGGCGTGCATGTGCTCTGCGATCACGGGCAGGAAGGGCAGTGTGATCGCGATTCCGACCACGCGATTGACGAGATTGCCGACCGGCAGGCGGTAGCTCGCGGGATCGTCGCGCCTGGCGCCTTCGAACACGGGATTGATGGCGCTGCCGAGATTGGCACCGAGCACCAGCGCGAGCGCCGCGTAGGGTGTGATGAACTGCGAATAGGCCAGCGACATGATCAGCAGCACGCTGGCGACGCTCGAATGCACCGCCCAGGTGACAAGTGCGGCGATGACGATGCACAGGACGGGATCGCCGGTGATCGCCGACATCACGACGCGCATGCCGGGTGCGTTCTCGGCCGGAGCCAGCGTGTCGAGCAGGATGTGTAGCGAGAGCAGCATCAGTCCGAGGCCGATGAAGACGCGGCCGATGTCCTTGATCCGCGAACGCGGGCCGGAGCGGAAGGCGACGAGACCGAGCACGAACAAGACAGGCGCGACGGCCGCGATGTTGAACGACAGCGCCTGCACGATCAGCGTCGTGCCGACATTGGCCCCTAACATGATGGCGAGCGCGGCGATGAGGCTGAGAAGGCCCTCGGCGGCGAAGGAACTGGTGATCAGCGCGGTCGCCGTGCTGCTCTGAAGCAGCGCGGTGAGCCCGAGGCCGGCGGCAAACGCGCTGAAGCGGTTGCCCAGCGCTTTGCCGAGCAGGCGTCGCAGGTCGGGGCCAAAGGCGCGCAGGATGCCGCTTTGGACCATGTGCAGGCCCCACAGCAACAGCGCAACGCCGCCCATCAGATCGAGCAGAACCAACGTTCCCATGCTCCGTGTCCGGATTGGAGTCGAAGGGTCAGGCTAGCGCCAAATGCCAGCGGATCAAATCATTTGTTGGCGCGTCGGCGTCAACATTTGCGGCGGCTGCGCGTTCCCGAGGCGCGCGATGCCTCGCCCGCAGGCGCGATGCCCTGTGAGCAGGCTCACATTGCCGCCTTGAGGGCAGCGAAGCCGCGATCGAGATCGGCCTTGAGATCGTCGATGCTTTCGAGCCCGATATGCAGCCGCAGCGTCGGGCCGCCGGGAGACCATTTCGTAGCGGTGCGATAGGCGTCGCAATCGAAGGGAATCACGAGGCTCTCGAAGCCGCCCCAGGAGAAGCCCATGCCGAACAGCTTGAGTGTGTCGAGCATGGTGTCGACCGCCTTCTGCGGCGCCGGCTTCAAGACGATGCTGAACAGGCCGGAGGCGCCGGTGAAGTCGCGCTTCCAGATCGCGTGGCCCGGGTCGGTCTCGAGCGCCGGATGCAGGACGCGCGCGACCTCGGGTCTGGCCGCGAGCCAGCGCGCCATGTCGAGCCCGGAACGATGATGCTGCGCCAGCCGCACCGACAGCGTGCGCAGGCCCCGCAGCGCCAGGAAGACATCATCAGGACCGGCGCAGACGCCGAGCAGGCGGATGCCTTCGGCGATCTGCGGCCAGGCCTTGGCGTTAGCGGAGATCGTGCCGAACATGATGTCGGAATGGCCGCCGATATATTTGGTGGCCGCCTGCATGCTGATGTCGACGCCCTGCTCGAGCGAGCGATGATAGAGCGGGGTCGCCCAAGTGTTGTCGTCGATGACGAGCGCGCCGCGAGCATGCGCGACCTCGGCGATGGCGCGGATGTCCGGCATCTCGAAGGACTGTGAGCCCGGCGCCTCGACCAGCACCGCGCGGGTGTTGGGCTTGAACAGCTTTTCGATGCCCGCGCCGATCAGCGGATCGAAATAGCTGGTCTCGACGCCATAGCGGGCGAGCATGCCGTTGCAGAAATTGCGCGAGGGACGATAGACGTTGTCGCAGACCAGCAGATGGTCGCCGGCCTTCAGCACCGAAAGCAGGGTGGTGGAGATCGCAGCGAGACCTGACGGCGCGATGCCGACGCCGGCGCATTGCGGCCCCTCCAGCGCCATCAGCGTCTCCTGGAACGCCTTGGTGGTGGGGGTGCCATGGCGGCCGTACTGGAACTCGCCGCGATGGGCATGCAGGTCCTCGGCGGTCGGATAGAGCACGGTCGAACCGTGAAAGACCGGCGGATTGACGAACCCCTTCTGCGCCTTGGTGTCGCGGCCGGAGGTAACCAGCCGGGTCTCGGCGTGCTGTCGGGAGGGGTGCGAGGAATCCATGCGTCTGCTTTCAAAAGCGCGTTTCCGCTCGGCGCTTTGCGCCCTGCGGGCCGGCCCAAGGCCGCCGTCGTTAATAACAGAACACAGAAGAGTCCCGTCAACCCCTTGACCCGGCCCGCCAGTCGTTCTGTGATGCGCAGGTGCTATTCAGTCGCCGCATGTTGAGGGGCTGCCGCGACCTTCGATCCATCTTCTGACCGGACCTTGCGCCACAGCCATAACGGCGGGCGCCCGCGGCGGGGATTAAGGTATGGCCTCCCGGGATGGGCGAGTGTTCGGCAAGGTTTTCCAGCACGACTCTTGCAAGGCTAGTCTTGGTAGAGCTAGCCCTGGCAGAGACGATCCTGAGACAACGTTCCTGACCTTGAGACGATTTTGAAAGGCTTTCAGCCCATGAAACGCGTAACCCTGGCTCTCACTCTCGCTCTCGCTGCCGGCCTGACCACCCAAGCAGCCGATGCGCAAACGCTCAAGACCGTCAAGGACCGGGGTGTGCTGTCCTGCGGCGTCAGCCAGGGTCTGCCGGGCTTCTCCTCGCCCGACGACAAGGGCAACTGGACCGGGCTCGACGTCGATGTCTGCCGCGCCGTCGCTGCCGCCATCTTCAACGATCCGACCAAGATCAAGTTCGTGCCGCTGTCCGCCAAGGATCGCTTCACGGCGCTGCAATCCGGCGAAGTCGACGTGCTCTCGCGCAACACTACCTGGACGATCTCGCGCGATACCTCGCTCGGCGCCAACTTTACCGGTGTGACCTACTACGACGGACAGGGCTTCATGGTGAAGAAGTCGCTCAAGGTGAATTCGGCGCTCGAACTCAATAGCGCCTCCGTTTGCGTGCAGACCGGCACCACCACCGAGCAGAATCTCGCCGACTACTTCAAGGCCAACAACATGAAGTACGAGGTGATCGCGTTCGGCACCAATGACGAAACGGTCAAGGCCTACGAAGCTGGCCGCTGCGATGTCTTCACCACCGACCAGTCGGGCCTGTACGCCAACCGCCTGAAGCTGGCCAATCCCAACGATCACATGGTGCTCCCTGAGATCATCTCGAAGGAGCCGCTCGGACCGATGGTGCGGCACGGCGACGACCAGTGGTTCGACATCGTGAAGTGGACGCTGTTTGCAATGGTCACCGCAGAAGAGCTCGGCGTGACCTCGAAGAACGTCGACGAGAAGGCCAAGTTGGAAAATCCGGAGCTGAAGCGTGTGCTCGGCACCGACGGCAATTTCGGTGAACAGCTCGGCCTCACCAAGGACTGGGTGGTCCGGATCGTGAAGTCAGTCGGTAATTACGGCGAGGTCTTCGATCGCAATGTCGGCTCGGGCTCGCCGCTCGCCATCAATCGCGGTCTCAACAATCTCTGGAACAAGGGCGGTCTCCAGTACGCGCCGCCGATCCGCTGATTTCGCCTGATCCGCGGCTCGCGGCGATGAGCACCGAGGCCCGTAAACCGCCAGCCCAGATTGCGCTGAAGATCAGGCGCATTCTGGGGGGCAAGACTGGCTGGAATGGCGTCGCCGTCCAGTTTGTCTTCGCGGCGGTTCTGGGCTGGATTGCCTATGAAATCGTCTCCAACACCCGCGCCAACCTCGAAAACCAGCACATTGCCGCCGGCTTCGGCTTCCTCCGGAACAATGCCGGCTTCGACGTCAACCAGACTCTGATTTCCTATACCGGCTCGGACACGTTCCTGCGCGTGTTCGTTGTCGGGCTTTTGAACACGCTCCTGGTCTCGGTGGTAGGCATCGTCTTTGCCACCGTGATCGGCTTCATCGTCGCGTTGTGCCGGCTGTCGCCCAACTGGCTCCTGTCGCGCGTTGGCGAGATTTACGTCGAAATCATCCGCAACCTGCCGGTGCTGTTCCAGATCCTGTTCTGGTACCTGGCGGTGCTGGCGGCCCTGCCAAATCCGCGGCAGAGCATTTCGCTTCTCGGCATCGTCTTTATCAGCAATCGCGGACTGGTCATTCCCCGCCCGATCGGCGAGAGCGGATTTGAGCCGTTCCTTTCGGCGCTGGCGCTCGGCATCGTCGGCGCGCTGGCTCTTCGCATCTATGCGCGGCGTGCGCTGTTTCAGCGCGGGCAGATGATCCGCATCTGGCCCTATGTGCTGGGCCTGCTGTTGGGGCTGCCGCTCGTCACCATGCTGGTGTTCGGTTTGCCCTTCACCTTCGAGCTGCCGCAGCTCAAGGGATTCAATTTCGCCGGCGGCTCGCGGATCATTCCGGAGTTCGTGGCCCTGACGGTGGCCCTGTCGACCTATACCGCCGCCTTCATCGCCGAGATCGTCCGCGCCGGCATCCTGTCCGTGCACAAGGGACAGATGGAGGCGGGATCCTCGCTTGGCCTCAGCCGCGGCACCACGCTCCGATTGATCGTCGTGCCGCAGGCGATGCGCGTCATCGTGCCGCCGCTGACCAACCAGTATCTCAACCTCACCAAGAATTCTTCGCTGGCGGTCGCGATCGGCTATCCTGACCTCGTCTCGGTATTCGCCGGCACGTCGCTGAGCCAGACCGGGCAGGCAATCGAGATCATCGCCATGACGATGGGCGTCTATCTCCTGATCTCTCTCGTCACCAGCGCTGTCATGAGCGTGTACGGTTGGCGCGTCAGCCGGAGCCTTGGCGCATGAGCGATATCACCTCGTCCAGCTTCGTCCGCCGGGACCTGCTCACCGAGCGTCCCGCGCCGGTGAAGACCACGGGCTTCATAGGCCTGGTGCGCACCCGCCTGTTCAACTCGCCGACCAACATCCTGCTCACGATCGTGGGCGCCTTGCTGCTCTGGTTCACCATCGTTCCATCCGTCAGGTTCCTGATGGTCAACGCGGTCTGGACCGGCAACGATCGTGCGGCGTGCCTGCCCGAGAATGCCGGCTTCGCGGTTGGCGCCTGCTGGCCGTACATCCAGGCCAAGCTGCCGCAATTGATTTACGGCTTCTATCCCGAGGCTGAGCGCTGGCGGGTCAACCTCGCGCTGATCCTGGCAGCAGTTCTGCTGTTGCCGCTGCTCGTCCCGCGCTTGCCGGCGAAGGGGCTCAACGCGGGCCTGTTCTTCTTCGCCTTTCCGGTGGTTGCATTCTTCCTGCTGCATGGCGGCGGGATCACCGGCTTCGGCCTGAGCTGGACGGCCGGACTGCTGCAATTGTTCGACGACAGCATCATGAGCGCCGGGCAGGGTCTGCTGGATCTCGGCAAGACCTCGGCCATCGCGCCGTTGCTGTGGGTCATCGGCCATCTCATCCTGCTGGTCGGCACGGCGATCTCCTGGCTGATCTTTCCGCTGACCTGGCTGCGCGATCAGATGCAGGCGACCGGCCAGTCGGTCTGGGCCGATTTCGCCATCACGACCGTCGTCGTCTCCCTGATCGCCTTCCGGCTTGGTGGCGGGGTACGTGCGGGCTGGCGCACGCTCGCCTCGAGCCTCGCCACCTTCGTCGCCATCGCGATCGTGATCAAGCTGATGGATCTCGATCACGGCGGATTGCCCGTCGTGCAGACGAGGCTGTGGGGCGGGCTTCTGGTGACGCTGGTGGTCTCCGTCACCGGGATCGTCACATCGCTGCCGATCGGCATTGCGCTGGCTCTCGGCCGCCGCTCCACCATTCCGCTGATCCGGATCTTCTCGATCGCCTTCATCGAGTTCTGGCGCGGCGTACCGCTGATTACCGTGCTGTTTTTTGCGACCTACATGCTGCCCTTGTTCCTGCCCGGCAATTTCACGGTCGACGGGCTGGTGCGCGCGCTGATCGGAATCGCGCTGTTCACGGGCGCCTACCAGGCCGAGAACGTACGCGGCGGGTTGGCTGCGATCCCGCGCGGGCAGGGCGAGGCTGCGGCTGCGCTGGGGCTGTCCTGGTGGAAGACGACCTCGTTGATCGTGCTGCCGCAGGCGCTGCGCCACGTCATTCCGAACCTCGTCAACAGCTTCATCTCGCTGTTCAAGGACACTTCGCTCGTTTCGATCGTGGCGCTGTTCGATTTGCTCGGTTCCCTGCGAGCGTCATTCGCGGATCCGAAGTGGTCGACGCCGTCGACGTTGTTCACCGGCTTCGCTTTTGCCGGTATCATCTATTTCATCTTCTGCTTTGGAATGTCGCGCTACTCGCTCTTCGTCGAGCACCGCCTCAACGCCCACCGCCGCAACTGATCGAGCTCCACCATGTCCGCTGACCCCATCGTCAAGATTTCCGGCCTCAACAAATGGTACGGCGAGTTTCACGTGCTGCGCGACATCGACCTCGAGGTCCACAAGGGCGAGCGCATCGTGATCTGCGGCCCCTCGGGCTCCGGCAAGTCGACGCTGATCCGCTGCATCAACGCGCTCGAGGAATTCCAGGAAGGCCAGATCGTCGTCGACGGCATCGAGCTCGGGCCGAACCTCAAGCACATCGACGCGGTGCGCCGCGAAGTCGGCATGGTGTTCCAGAGCTTCAATCTCTTCCCGCATCTCACGGTGCTGGACAATTGCACGCTGGCGCCGATCTGGGTGCGCAACATTCCCAAGAAGGACGCCGAGGCGACCGCGATGAAATTCCTGGAGCGGGTCAAGATCCCGCACCAGGCCAACAAGTTTCCGGGACAGATGTCCGGAGGCCAGCAGCAGCGTGTCGCGATCGCGCGCGCACTGACGATGAACCCGAAGGTGATGCTGTTCGACGAGCCCACCTCGGCGCTCGATCCGGAGATGGTCAAGGAGGTGCTCGACACCATGGTCGACCTCGCCAGGGAAGGCATGACCATGCTGGTCGTCACCCACGAGATGGGTTTTGCCCGCGAGGTCGCCAACCGCGTGGTGTTCATGGACGCCGGTCAGATCATCGAGGCCAATACGCCCAATGAGTTCTTCGCCACGCCCCAGCACGCGCGCACCAAGCTCTTCCTGAGCCAGATTTTGCGGTGACCTCGCAGGGTGGGCGCATTCGGGCCGTACCGTGGCCCCGGCGGCTTCAAGCGCCCGAAAGCCTCTCGACCTAGACGAACGGCGGCTTGATGTTGCTGCGCTTCTCCAGCCACTCCGGCACCGGGAGGTTCTTGGCGCGCATGAAATCCGCGTTGAACAGCTTTGACTGATAGCGGCTGCCGGAATCGCAGAGCACCGTGACGATCGTCTTGCCGGGCCCGAGCTGCCTGGCGAGGCGCATGGCGCCGACGATGTTGACGCCGGTCGAGCCGCCGAGGCACAGGCCTTCGTGCTGGAGCAGTTCGTAGATGACGCTCACGGCTTCCGCATCGGGAATGAGATAGGCGTCATCGACCTTCGCGGTCTCGACGATCGCGGTCGCGCGGTTGAGGCCGATGCCTTCGGTGATCGAGCCGCCGGGCGTCGCCTTGGCATCGCCCGTCCTGAAGTATTCGTACATGCCGGCGCCGTGCGGGTCGGCACAGGCGATCCTGACGTTCTTGTTCTTCTCTTTCAGATAGCGGCTGATGCCGGCGAGCGTGCCGCCGCTGCCGACCGAACAGACGAAACCGTCGACCTTGCCGCCGGTCTGCTCCCAGATCTCCGGCCCTGTGGACTCGTAATGCGCCTTGGCGTTGTCGAGGTTATTCCACTGGTCGGCGAACAGCACGCCATTGGGCTCGGTCTTGCGCAACTCGTCCGCGAGGCGGCGGCCGACATGCTGGTAGTTGTTGGGATTGGCATAGGGCAGGGCGGGGACTTCGATCAGCTCGGCGCCGCACAGCTTCAGAAAGTCTTTCTTCTCCTGGCTCTGCGTCTCCGGGATCACGATCAGCGTGCGGTAACCACGGGCGCTGGCGACGACAGCGAGCCCGATGCCGGTGTTGCCGGCGGTCGCTTCGACCACGAGACCGCCGGGCTTGAGCTCGCCGCGCTTCTCCGCCTCCAGGATCATCCATTTGCCAGCCCGGTCCTTGACCGACTGGCCCGGATTCATGAACTCAGCCTTGCCCAGGATGGTGCAGCCGGTCAGTTCCGAGGCGCGCTTGAGCTTGATCAGCGGAGTGTCGCCGATGGCTTCGACAACGTCGTTTCGAATGGTCATGTCGGGGGAAAATCACTAGCAAGGGGTTGAGCGGGTTTGGCCCGAACCTAGTGCTTGCCAGGCCAAAGGGGAAGGCTTTTGCGCTGCGGCGAAACGGGCTGAAGTGCCCGCCGAAGCAGCGATATTCCGGCAAGAGAGGCTGGCCCGGGTCACGCGGCGGGACATCGGCAGGAGAATAAGGCTGATCGCCGTTAGAGGGTAGAAGATAACGATGGTCATGTGCGCCGTGACCGCCAGTTTCCGCCTCGGGCGACGCGTGTGGATAAGGAAGAGCATGCCCGACGGGCCTCCTCGACAACATGGTGGCGCGCGGAAGACGGAGGTCATATCTGCCCTGAGGATGGGTGTTCGTCTCGCGGTTGACGGCTTCGTGAAAATGGTCGGCCGGGCTGCTGAAGCCGCATGGCTGCTGTTGCAGGTCGGCGCGGCCTGATCGTGCAGAGCTGGCCCGGTGTGGCGCCAATATCACATGAAATCTTGGTAAGCTTGATCGCGTTTCCCAATGTTTCGGGAATGAGAAAAATCACTGCAAGACAGGCACATTGTTCATTTTCGTGTCCCCCATATCAGCGCATTTGGGTGTGCGCTTCGCGGGTGCGGCACTGTCCCGCTGTTCCGCGCCCGGCTAGTATGGATGTCAGGTTCCGCAGAAAGCTCCACCTGTGAACGAGTTGCAGAAAGCCCCCCGACTGTCCGACCGCGAATCGGCTAATCCGGCTGCGCGGTGGCGGGTCGATCTGCCCGGCAGGGGGTGGATGTGACACAGGATGTTCCTGCGATCGCCATGCGGCGGTCCCCTGGCTCTGCGTCTCGGATGCTGCGTGCAGCGGGCTGGGTTGCGGTGCTGTGCTGGGCTGCCAGCTCGGGGGCTTGCGTGCTGACGCAGGATCTTCCGGATCCCGCGCTCGACGTTCCCACGCAGTACAAATACGCGGGCAAGGGGGATGCGCCGCCGTCACTGGATTGGTGGCGCGGCTTCCGCTCCACGGAACTGACGCAGCTGATGGAAGAGGCGCAGACCGTCAATCTGGACATCGCCGCCGCCGTCGCGCGCATCGTCCAGGCCGATGCACAGGCGCGGCAGGCGGGCGCGGCGCTGCTGCCGAGCCTGTCGGGAAGCGGATCCGAGACCTATTCGCGGACCTCGGGCTCATCGTCCTCCGGTCTCACCAACGGCGGCCGCGAGGTCGTCAATTATTCGGCTTCGCTGAGCGCGAGCTACCAGCTCGATTTCTGGGGCCAGAACCGCGACGCGCTGCAGACGGCGGAGGAAACCGCCAATGCGAACCGCTTCGATCGCGACGTCGTCGCGCTGACGACGCTTGCGGGCGTCGCCAACGCCTATTTCCAGGTGCTGGCGTCGCAGGACCGCCTACGGACCGCGCAGAACAACATCGCGAGCGCGCAGCGCATCCTCGATGCGATCAAGGAGCGCCGCAAGGCCGGTACCGGCACCGATCTGGACGTCGCGCAGCAGGAGAGCGTGCTGGGCAACCAGAAGGCGTCGGTGCCGCCGCTGCGCCAGACGCTCGACCAGAATGTCAACGCGCTCGCCGTGCTGGTGTCGCGCCCGCCGGAGAGCGTGCGTGTGCGCGGCGGCTCGCTGAACAACATCGCCATCCCCAAGGTCACGCCGGGCCTGCCGTCGGAGATTTTGACGCAGCGGCCGGATATTCGTCGGCAGGAGGCGCAGCTTGCCTCGGCGACTGCGAACATCGGCAACGCCCGCGCGCAGTTCTTCCCGACCATCCAGTTGACCGGCAATGGCGGCTATCAGAGCTCGGCACTGGTCTCGCTGTTCCAGCCGCATGCGGCGTTCTTCCAGCTCGTCGGCAGCGCCACCCAGCCGATCTTCGACGGCGGCAAGATCCTCGGCAATTTCGAGTTCGCCAAGGCGCGGCAGGACGAGCTGCTTCAGACCTACCGCAAGACCATCGTTCAGTCCTTTGCCGACGTGGACAATGCGCTGTATGCGATCAAGCAGACCACGATCAAGCTGCAATTGCAGCGCGATGTCGTCACCTCGTCCCGGCGCGCGTTCGATCTTGCCGAGCAGCAATTGCGCGCCGGCACCGCCGACATCGTGACCGTGCTGAACGTCCAGCAGACACTATTTCAGGCGGAAGATGCGTTGTGGCAGGCCCAGCTCGCACGGCTTCTTGCCATCGTCAGCCTGTATCAGGCGCTCGGCGGCGGCTGGGAGCCGAGGATGGAGAAGCCGGTCAATGCTCTTTAAGCCGGATATGAAGGAAAGCGCGAAACAGGGGACGGCGAAGACGTCGCGTGGCCGCGGTTTCGTCATGACCCTGATCACGCTCGCGATCCTTGGCGGCCTCGGTTATGTGGGCTGGACCGCGATGCATCAGCAGCAGCAGGCGAACAACCGCAACCAGCGGCCCGATCTGCCTGTGCCGGTACTGGCCGCGACCCCACGTATCCAGGATGTGCCGGTCTTTCTCGACGGCGTCGGCGCGATCCGCGCGCTCAACACCGTGACCGTGCGCTCGCAGGTCGACGGCAAGCTGATCGCGGTGAATTTCACCGAAGGGCAGGACGTCAAGAAGGGCGACGTGCTCGGCGAGATCGACCCGGCGATCTACCAGGCGCAGTACGACCAGGCCGTCGCCAAGAAGGCACAGGACCAGGCCCAGCTCGCCAACCAGCGCATCGACCTTTCGCGCTACGAGCAGCTCGCCGCCTCCAATGCCGGGTCCAAGCAGCAGGCCGACACCCAGCGCGCGCTGGTCGCGCAGACCGAGGCGCTGGTCAGGGCCGACCAGGCCGCGATCGACAACGCGGCGGCGACGCTGAGCTATACCAAGATCGTGGCGCCGCTATCGGGCCGCGCCGGCCTGCGCCAGGTCGACCAGGGCAACATCATCCACGCCGCCGACGCCACGGGGCTTGTCGTCATCACGCAATTGCAGCCGATCGCGGCGTGGTTCAGCCTGCCGCAGCAGCAGATCACGCGCGTCAATGCGGCGGCGGCGAAGGGGGCGCTCGCGGTCGACGTGTTCGGCAATGACGGCATCACGGTGATCGACACCGGCAAGCTCACCGGCATCGACAACCAGGTCGACCAGACCACCGGCACGCTCCGGCTCAAGGCAGAGCTCCCCAACGCCCATTACCAGCTCTGGCCGGGCCAGTTCGTCAATGTCCGCCTCAAGGTCGAGACCTTGACGCAGGCGCTGGTGGTGCCGACCTCGGCGGTACAGCGCGGCCCCATCGGAACCTTCAGCTATGTCATCGGCGAGGACAACGTCGTCTCGGCCAAGCCCGTGACCGTGACCCAGCAGAACGAGCATGATGCCGTCATCGCCAGCGGCCTGTCGCCGAACGACCGGGTCGTGACCACGGGCTTCGCCAACCTGTCGGACGGCTCCAAAGTGATCGTCGGCCGCGATGACCAGACCCCGTCGGCCGATCTCGCGCCGCGCAAGCGCTCGCGTGGGCCGGACGCACAGAAGAAAGACGGCGCCCAGGAAAGCCAGAAGGACGGGCAAAAGGACGGACAGGGCAAGGACGGGGAACTCCGCGCCAAGCGGAAGAGCAGCGAAGGCGACCAGAAGGGACAGACCGGGCCGGCGCCAGGATCAGGGGCAACAGGACCGGGGGCAAGTCCGGGGGCATCGGGCAGCGGAGCAAAGCAGCCATGATCCCAGCAACAACCGCCTGAGCGGCAGGCGCATCCCATGGGCGTCTCCGAACCCTTCATCCGCCGGCCGATCGCGACCTCGCTGCTCGGCATCGCGCTGCTGATCGGCGGCGCGCTCGGCTATTTCTCGTTGCCCGTCTCGGCACTGCCACAGGTTGACTTCCCGACCGTGCAGGTGACGACGCAGTTGCCAGGTGCGAGCCCGGACGTGATCGCCTCGCTGATCACGGCGCCGCTGGAGCGTCAGCTCGGCCAGATCCCGTCGCTATCGGCGATGAATTCGACCAGCTCGTTCGGCGTCAGCCAGATATCGCTCCAGTTCGATCTCAACCGCGACATCGACGGCGCGACCCAGGACGTGCAGGCCGCGATCAACGCGGCGGCCGGCGTGCTGCCCAAGACGCTGCCTTATCCGCCGACCTACGCCAAGGTGAACCCGGCGGACGCGCCGGTGATGACCCTGGCGCTGCGCTCCGACACGATCTCGCTGCGGGCGATGAGCGACATCGCCGACACGCTTCTGGCGCAACGGCTGAGCCAGATTTCCGGCGTCGGACGCGTCTCCGTGCTCGGCGGGCTGAAGCCGGCGGTTCGTATCCAGGCCGATCTTTCGCGGCTGGCGGCCTACGGCATCGCCATGGAGGACCTGCGCACTGCGATCGCCAACGCCAACGTCTCCGGGCCGAAGGGCTCGCTTGATGGCGCGCAGCAATCCTACATCATCGCGGCCAACGACCAGATCGCGGCCGCCGAAGCCTACAAGCCGATCATCATCGCGTACCGCAACGGCTCGCCGGTCACGATCGGTGACGTCGCGCAGATCGTCGATGGCCTGGAGAACGACCGCACCGGCGGCTGGTATCAGGGCACGCCGGCCGTCATCATCGACATCCAGCGCCAGCCTGGCGCCAATGTCATCGACGTCGTCAGCCAGATCCGGGCGGAAATCCCGAAAGTCCAGCGCGCCATTCCAGCCGGCGTGAACCTGACCATCGTCTCCGACCGCACCGTGACAATCCGCGCCTCCGTCCGCGACGTGCAGTTCACGCTGATCCTGAGCGTCGTGCTGGTGACGCTGGTGGTGCTGCTCTTCCTGCGCTCGCTGCGGGCCACGCTGATCGCCGGCGTGGCGCTGCCGCTGTCTCTGATCACGAGCTTCGGCATCATGTATTTTGCCGGCTTCAGCCTCGACAATCTGTCGCTGATGGCGCTCACGATCGGCACCGGCTTCGTCGTCGACGACGCCATCGTCATGATCGAGAACATCGTCCGCCACATGGAGAACGGCGACGGTCCGATGGAGGCCTCGCTGAAGGGCGCCAGCGAAATCGGCTTCACCGTGATCTCGCTGACGGTGTCGCTGATCGCGGTCTTCATCCCGCTGCTGTTCATGTCGGGCCTCGTCGGGCGGATGTTCCGCGAATTCGCGCTGACGCTGACCATCGCGGTCGTGACCTCCGCGGTGGTCTCGCTGACGCTGACGCCGATGATGTGCTCGCGGCTGCTCAAGCACGCTCACGAGGAGCTTGCGGTGCCGGGGCTGGCTGCGATCAGCCGTTTCATCGACCGCACCGTCGAGTTCTATCACCGGTCGCTGCTCTGGGTGCTGGAGCGCCAGCGGGCCACGCTGCTCGTCACCTTCGTCACGCTGATTGCGACCCTGGTCCTCTACGTCGTCGCGCCAAAGGGCTTTTTGCCTCTCCAGGACACCGCGTCGATCACAGCGGTGACGGAGGCCGGGCCGGACGTGTCGTTCGCGGAGATGCAGAAGCGGCAGGCCGAGGCCGCCGACGCCATCAAGGCCGATCCCGACGTGGTCGGCGTGGTCTCGGTCATCGGCGCAGGCTCGGTCAACCCGACCACTAATGTCGGCCGTCTCGTCATGACGCTGAAGCCGCGCGGCGAGCGGCGCGACGATGTCGCTGTTGTCGTGACCCGCCTGAAGGAGAGGGTAGCCGGCATCCCCGGCATGACCGTCTATTTCCAGCCGGTGCAGGACGTGCAGATCTCGACCCAGTCGAGCCGTTCGCAATACCAGTACACGCTGACCGGCACCGATGCGAAGCTGGTGTCGGAATGGGCGCGCAGGCTGGTTGCGGAGATGCGCCGAGATCCCTTGTTCCGGGACGTCTCCTCCGAGGCGCAGGAAGGCGGCTTGCGGGCACAGCTCGACGTCGACCGCACCCGCGCTGGCCAGCTTGGCGTCAGCCTCCAGGCCGTCACCGACACGCTGAACGACGCGTTCGCTCAGCGCCAGATCTCGACCATCTACGGCCAGGCCAACCAGTACCGCGTTGTGCTGGAGGCGCTGCCGATGTACCAGCGCGATCCCTCGATCCTGTCCAAGCTCTATTTGCCGGGCGGGGCGGGCGCGACCGTCGGCGCACCCAACGCGCAGGTGCCGCTGTCCGCCGTGGCGACGCTGACCCGCACCACCGCGCCGCTCGCGATCTCGCATCAGGCGCAATTCCCGGCGATCTCGCTCAGCTTCAATCTCGCGCCGGGCGCGGCGCTGGGCGATGCGGTCGCGGCGGTCAAGACGATCGAGACGCGTATCGGAATGCCCAACAGCATCGTCGGCGTTTATGCGGGCGACGCCGCCGAATTCGCCAAGGCGCTGGCCGGCCAGCCGTGGCTGCTGCTCGCGGCCGTGATCACGATCTACATCGTGCTGGGCGTGCTCTATGAGAGCTACATCCACCCGATCACCATCCTCTCGACGCTGCCATCGGCCGGCGTCGGCGCGATCCTGGCGCTGGTCCTGTTCGGGCAGGACCTCTCGGTGATCGGCCTGATCGGCATCATTCTCCTGATGGGCATCGTCAAGAAGAACGCCATCATGATGATCGACTTCGCGCTCGAAGCCGAGCGCGGACAGGGGATGTCGGCCAACGAGGCGATCGTGCAGGCGTGCCTGCTGCGCTTCCGCCCGATCATGATGACGACGCTGGCGGCGCTGTTCGGCGCGCTGCCGCTCGCGATCGAAAGCGGCACCGGCGCGGAGCTGCGCTTTCCGCTCGGCATCTCCATCATCGGCGGCCTGCTGCTGAGCCAGCTCCTGACGCTCTATACGACGCCCGTGATCTACCTGGCGCTCGACCGCATCAACCGCCGCCTCGAGCAGGCGCTGCCGCCGGCTGAATCCGGCGGCCCGCCCGTCGCGGGCGCGACCGAGGGGATGCAGTGATGGCATCGATCTCGGAGCCCTTCATCCGCCGTCCGGTCGCGACCACGCTGCTGTCGATCGGGTTGTTCCTGCTGGGTGTCGTCGCCTACGAGTTCCTACCTGTCGCCTCGGTCCCGAACGTCGATTTCCCCGCCATTTTCGTCTCGGCCAGCCGGCCGGGCGCCGATCCCTCCGTGATGGCGGCAACGGTCGCTTCGCCGCTGGAGCGGCGGCTCGGCGAGATCGCCGGCATCAACCAGATCACCTCGACGTCGTCGCTCGGCACGACCAACATCCAGCTCCAGTTCGACATCGGCCGCAACATCGACAAGGCCGCCCGTGACGTCCAGGCGGCGATCAATGCCGCGCTGGTCGACCTGCCGAGCGATCTGCCGACGCTGCCGCGATTCCGGAAGGCAAACACGGCCGGCGCCCCCGTCTTCGTTCTGGCGCTGACCTCGAAAACACTGTCGGCCAGCGCGATCTACGACGTCGCCGATACGGTCCTGGCGCAGCGCATCTCGCAGGTGCCCGGTGTCGGCGACGTGACGGTGAGCGGCGCCGATCAGCCGGCGGTGCGGGTGCAGCTCAATCCTGTCGCGCTGTCCAACGCCGGCATTGCCACCGACGACGTGCGGACCGCGATCATCAACGCCAACCCGCTCGGTCCCGTCGGTATCTTCAACGGCGAGCGCCAGAGCGAGACACTGTCGCTCAATCGCCAGATGCGCACGGCGAAAGAGTTCCGCGACATCGTCATCAAGAGCGCCGGCGGCAATTTCGTGCGGCTCTCCGATGTCGCCGACATCGAGGACTCCGTCCGCAACGCCCGCTCGATCGCCTGGTTCAACAAGCAGCCGGCGGTGCTGATCCAGATCACCAAGCAGGGCGATGCCAACGTCATCGACACCGTCGACAGGGTGAAGGCGCTGATCCCGGAGCTGAAGCAGTGGATCCCCGCCGGCGTCGATGTCTCCACCCTGGTCGACCGTACCAGCACGATCCGCGCCAGCGTGCTGGACATGCAGTGGACGCTGCTGGCGACCGCCGTCCTCGTGATGGTCGTGGTGTTCGTGTTCCTGCGCCGGCTGACGCCGACGATCGCGGCCGGCATCTCGGTGCCGCTGGCGCTGGCCGGGACCTGCGCGGGCATGTGGGTCGCGGGTTTCTCGATCGACAATCTGTCGCTGATGGCGCTCGCGATCTCGGTCGGTTTCGTCGTCGACGACGCCATCGTCATGATCGAGAACATGTACCGCAATCTCGAACACGGCATGCGGCCGCTCCAGGCCGCCCTCGACGGCGCCCGGCAGATCGGCTTCACCGTGGTCTCGATCAGCCTGTCGCTGATCGCGGCGTTCACCCCGCTGATTTTCATGGACGGCATCGTCGGCCGCCTGCTGCGCGAATTCTCGCTGACGCTCACTTTCGCGATCGTGGTATCGACGCTGGTGTCGCTGACGGTCACGCCGATGATCTGCGCCCATTACATCCGGCAGACGCCATCGGGGACCGCGACGCTGTTCGATCGCGTCATCGAAGGCTCGCTGTCGCGCGTCGTCGCCTTCTACACCCGCACCCTGCGCACCGTGCTGGAATTTCCGCTGCTGACGCTACTGGTGTTCTTTGCCACCATCGGCCTCACGGTGACGCTCTACATCAAGGTCCCCAAGGGCTATTTCCCGACCGATGATTCCGGCTTCGTCATCGGCGCGACGCGTGCCTCGGCCGACATATCGTTCCAGTCGATGCTTGGCCTGCAGCAGCGGCTTGCCGACATCGTGATGCAGGATCCGGCCGTTGCCGGCATCGGCTCGACGGTCGGCAGCGGAGGCGGGCCGGGGGCTGCGACCTCGAACCGCGGCACAATGTTCATCAGCCTGAAGCCGCCGGAAGAACGCGATCACGTCTCGACGCAAGTCGTGATCGACCGTCTCAGGCGCGCGCTGTTCCCGGTTCCTGGTATCCGCCTCTTCATGTTCGCCGCTCAGGACGTGCGTGCGGGCGGACGACAGAGCGATTCCGATTACCAGTACACGCTCTCCAGCACCGATCTGGACCTGCTCCAGAAGTGGGCCCCGATCGTGGCCAAGCGCATGGAGACGGTCGAGGGCATCACCGACATTTCCAGTGACCGCGACCCCGGCGGACTTCAGCTCACGCTCGCGATCGACCGCCAGAAGGCCTCGGCGCTCGGCGTCCGCGTGCAGGACATCGACAACGCCTTGAACAACGCGTTCTCGCAGCGGCAGATCTCGATCATCTACACCCAGCGCAACCAGTACATGACCGTGCTGGAGATCGACCCGAAATTCCAGGTCGATCCGTCCAATCTCGAACGGATCTATGTCGCCGGCGCGGGCGACACGCAGGTGCCGCTGTCGGCGGTGGTGCACGCGACGCGCGGGCTCGCCGCGCTCGCGGTCTATCATTCGCAATCATTTCCTTCGACGACCGTGTCGTTCAACCTTTTGCCGAACGTGCCGCTCCAGGCCGCCACCCAGAACATCCAGCGCGCGGTCGAGGAGTTGCACATGCCGGAAGGCATTCGCGGCAGCTTCGACGGCAATGCCGGCGATTTCGCCAGGACCAGCGGCCGCCAGCCGCTGCTCATCCTCGGTGCGCTGGTTGCAATGTATATCGTGCTCGGCGTGCTCTATGAGAGCCTCGCCCATCCGCTCACCATCATCTCGACGCTGCCCTCGGCCGGCCTCGGCGCGCTGCTCGCGCTGCAGCTCACCAACACGCCGCTGACGGTGATCGCCTTCGTCGGCATCATCCTGTTGATCGGCATCGTCAAGAAGAACGGCATCATGATGGTGGACTTCGCGCTCGATGCCGAGCGCCAGCGCGGCCTGTCCTCGGCAGAGGCGATCTTCGAGGCCTGTCAGGCGCGCTTCCGTCCGATCCTGATGACGACCATGGCCGCGCTGTTCGCTGGCATTCCGCTGGTCATCGCAACCGGGCCCGGTACTGAACTGCGGCGCCCGCTCGGCATCACCATCATCGGCGGCCTGTTCGTCTCGCAGATCCTGACGCTCTACACGACGCCGGTGATCTACCTGCTGATCGACCGGTTGCGGCGGCGCTCTGGGCCGCGCCCGCTCGCCGCGCCGGCGGAATAGGTTGTTGATGCGCCGCTTCGAGCGTATAGCGGCGCCCATGTCGAACCCGCCAGACACGGCCGCCGCGCCGGCCGAGCCGATCCCCGAATGCCCGCACTGCCAGAAGCCGATGCCGCTGTGCATCTGCGACAGTGTCACGCCGATCGAAAATCGGCTGTCGCTCCTGATCCTCCAGCATCCGCAGGAGCAGGACAGGGCACTCGGCACCGCGCGGCTGCTGGCCCGGCATTTTGCCGATGCGACCGTGCGCGTCGGCCTGTCCTGGCCGAGCCTGTCCAAGGCGCTGGGCCGGCCGGTCGAGAACGCCGCGCGCTGGGCCGTGCTCTATCTCGGCTCGGCGCGCGCCGCCGATCTCGAGGCCGAGGGTGAGATTGTCGCGCTGACCCGCAAGGGCGAGGTCGCGGAGAATCAGCGCGCCATCCTCGGCAAGCTCGAAGGCGTGGTGCTGCTCGACGGCACCTGGAGCCAGGCCAAGGCGTTGTGGTGGCGTAATCCCTGGATGCTGAAATGCCAGCGCGTGATCCTCAACCCGGCGCAACCCTCGCGTTACGGGCGTCTCCGCCGCGAGCCGCGCCGCGATGGCCTCTCAACCATTGAGGCGGCCGCATCGATCCTGGCCGGCCTCGAGCGTCGCCCCGACATCGCCTCGACGCTGCATGCGAGCTTTGAACGAATGCTGGCGCGCTATCGCGAGGTTCAAGCCGAGATGCCGGAACTGGCTCCAAAGCCGGTGGCGAGGGACCGCCGGCGCGGTGTCCGGCGGGGCAAGCGCGCCTGACGCGAGCTAACGGATCCTTGCGCGATATCTGGCGGGCGCCAGCCGGCGAAGGCGCAGCCATCGGCAGGACTTGTTGAGCAGTTCGACGCAGCCGCCAAAGTTGGATGAAGGCGGTTGCCTAAGCCATTGATCCCCTATATTGCTCCGCCCTTACGGGGCCACGTGGCGGAGTGGTTACGCAACGGTCTGCAAAACCGTGTACACCAGTTCAATTCTGGTCGTGGCCTCCATCACAAATATCTGATCTTACAGCATAAATTCGATCTCGCTGCGCTTTCCCATGAAAGCGTGCCAGCTGGGCTTGCCGCGCCTCGCCCACCGGGTTTGCCCGGAACCCTCGCTTCAAGGCCGCTGGCACAAAGCTCGCATCGGCTGTGGGATGCATTCCTCAACAATCGAGCGCTGGTGAGCACGTGGGCGAGGTCGTCCGATTTGTCCCGAAATCCGAGCTGGAACGGGCTCGCCTCATTCGCGAGGCCCGCGCGATCTATGACAGCATCTTTCCACCGGTCGCACCCGACCCGGCGCCGCAGGACGGCGAAGAGCGCGTCAAGACTTGATCGTGGCCGCGCCCGCCCGGCGTTGAGCCCATAGCAAAACGCCCGCGAGGCGGGCGCTTCGGTTCACAGTTGAAATGGTCTCAGCAGGCCGCGTACCAGCCGTCCGGAAACGGCAGGAGGGGCCAGGCACCCTCGTTGTCATTGGCAGCCATTGGGGTTTTCTTGGGCGTTGCGTCGTACGACCACGAGTGGGGCACGAATTCCTCCTCCGGCCCAGGCGCTAATTCGTCATAGACCATGGCGTCCCGGACGGTATCCAGCAGCAAGTTGAACTCGGCTTCGCTCATCACACCCTCCGGAACGCGGATGGCGCAATGTCGCAAAGCCGGTTTGTTTCCCGATTGACCTGATCGTTCGCATTTTAACGATCCGGCAATCGGGTTCCGATTGGTTAGCGATTCCTGAAAATCCCCCAGAAAATCCCCTGGGAACTCTAGGTGCCTCCGGGGCGCCGCCAGTGTGAAGGAAGTCACATCCCCCGCGGTTTATTTCTCCTACCTCTTGGCGCGACACCGTCCGATGCGGGCCGGGGGCGGGCAGGCGGACAGGAGACTTGGTCATGAAGACGAGGTTTTTGCGGTTTGCCGGCGTGAGGAGCCGGGCGCACCGTGCTTCGACGCTCGGGCTGTTTCTGACACTGTTCGCCTCCGCTGCTCATGCGCAGGGAACACAGGAGCAGCGCCGGGCCTGCACCCCCGACGTCTACCGGCTCTGCGCGGGCGAGATCCCCAATGTCCGCGCCATCACCGCCTGCCTGCGGCGTAACCGGGCCAGCTTGAGCGAGGCTTGCCGCGCCGTGTTCGATCAGGCGGGCAGCTGATGAACCGGGCCTGTGGGTTTGTGCGCAGCAAGTGGCTCGTGCGGGCTCGCGAATCCGGCATAGTGGGCTTGTGGATATGCTGCGGACAGGCTGTGGAAAGCTCTGATGTTCCGCGGATGCCGTGCGCAGATGCGTCCGTCAGACGTCGCATCTCTGTTCAGCGATCTCACCAAATGATTCGCTGATCGGGCATATCGTTGCGTCGTACACGACTATTTGGTTCACCGAATTCGAGATTGCGTATCGCGGTGCACGACACCTGCGAACAGTTTTTGTGCAGCTGCGTGCCCAAATCGCGGGCCGCCTCCGTCCAATTTTTTGTACGCCCGCGGACAAGCTTTTCGGTTCGCTCCCCACCTAGGCTCGCTCCCGAGATCTGGAACATGGCCAGTGCCATGGCAATTCGAAGGAGCTGGAGATGGAGAGACGGGTATTGCCCCAGGCGCGGCGGGGAACGGCGCGCGCATCGTTGCCATGGCGCAAGGTCGCACTCGGCGCGGCGATCGCTTCCGGCCTGATCGCCGCCGCACCAGTGAGTGCGCAAGCAGCGGCGCCTGCGGCCTGCGCCGCGCTTCAGGAAAAATACCCGGACTGGAAGGGCAAGACGCTCGTCAACGCCATCAACCCGCACACGCCGGGCTATGAGACCATCGATCCCAAGGATCCCAGCAAATATATCGGCTTCGACATCGATCTCGGCGAAGCCATCGGCGAATGCCTCGGCTTCAAGCTGACCTACAAGCCGGTGACGTTCGCAGCTCTCCTGACCACGCTCTCTGCCGGCCAGGCCGACATCGTGATCTCCGACATCTACGCCACCAAGGAGCGCGCCAAGGCCGCGGACTTCATCACCTACTCGAAGGTGTTCGACGGCGTGCTGGTCGCCAAGGGTAATCCGAAGGGCATCAGCGGCATCAACATGTCGATGTGCGGCACGGCTGCCGCCGAGAACACCGGCTATGTCGAGGTGCCCCTGATCCAGGCCCTGATCCCGGAGTGCAAGAAGGCCGGCAAGCCCGAGCCGACCATCCAGCTCTACGACAACAACGCCAACTGCATCCAGGCGATCCTCGCCGGCCGCGCCGACACCTACATCAACGACGTCAACACCGTCGACAGTGCGGTGAAGGCCTATCCGGACAAGCTGGAGAAGGCGATCGCGGTGACGATCCCGTATTCGGTCGGCATCGCCGTCCCCAAGGACAAGCCCAAATTCCGCGACGCCGTGATGGCCGCGCTGATCGAGGTGCAGAAGGCCGGCACGCACATGGAGCTTCTGAAGAAGCATGGGCTCGATGTGAACAACTTCAAGGAGCCCGACATCCTGACGGCTGACTGAGTGCGGTTTACCTCTTCCCGACGGGGAGAGGTGCCCGTGCTCGAGGCGCGCGCCTTCAACCAAACCTGATCCCACTCTGATGACGGCTGATTGATGTCGCTGTTCCTCCATTACTTGAGCCTGCCGTATCTGCTCGAGGGCATCGAACTCACCCTTGAGGTGACTGCCCTCGGGCTAGGCGGCGGGTTGATCCTCGGATTGATCCTCGCCGGCATGCAGCTGTCCCGCTTCTGGCTGCTGGCGGCGATCGCCCGGGCCTACACTGTGATCTTCCGCGGCACGCCGCTGATCCTGCAAATGGTGTTCGCCTACGACGCACTGCCGCATATCGGCATCAAGCTGCCGGCGGTGCTGGCCGCCGGCCTCGCGCTCGCCTGCAACGAGGCGCCGTTCATCGCGGAGATGCTGCGCGCCGGCGTGCTCGGCGTCGATCGGGGGCAGGTGACCGCGGGCCAGGCGCTCGGTATGACGCCACGGGTGCTGATGCGCCGCGTGATCGCGCCTCAGGCGATCCGCACCATGATCCCGGCCTTCGGCAACGAGGCCGTGAGTGCGCTGAAGAATTCCTCGCTTGCTTCCGTCGTCGCGGTCCAGGAGCTGACGCTGCGCTCGACCCAGCTGGCGTCCTCCACCTTCGACTTCTTCTCCATCTTCTTCGCTTCAGGCCTTCTGTATCTCGTGTTGACCGCCACCATCAGCGGCATTCAGCTCTTCGTCGAATGGCTGCTTGATCTCGACCGCGCCAAGGGGCGTCAGCGCAAGCTTGCCGATTACCTGCCGTGGCGGCGTGTCGATCTCGGCACCAAGCTTGAGCTTGCCGCGGTCATGGCTGATGATCCGGAGCCGGCACAGGCAGAGCTCATCGACACGCCGCCGTTGGCGTTGACCCGCGAGGAACGCGCCCGGCGCACTGCCACGATCGCGCGCAACAATATCGCAGTCGAGACCAGGGACCTCACCAAGAACTACGGCGCACAAAAAGTGCTCGACGGCCTCGATCTCACGGTGCGCGTCGGCGAGGTGGTCGCGTTGCTCGGGCCCAGCGGCTCCGGCAAGAGCACGCTGCTCCGCTGCATCAACCATCTCGAAAGCTGGGAATCCGGCACCGTACGAGTCGGCGGGCGGCGCCTCGGTTTCGGCGAGAATGGCAAGCCGCTGTCGCCCCGTGCCGTCGCCAATGAGCGCGCCAGTGTCGGCGTCGGAATGGTGTTCCAGCAGTTCAATTTGTTTGCCCACCTGTCGGCCAGAGAAAACATCGCCGGTCCCTTGCGCTGGGTCCATGGCATGACCCGCATCGATGCCGATCGCCGCGCCACCGAGCTGCTCGACCGCGTTGGGCTGTCGCATCGTGCGGATGCGCTGCCGCGGCATCTCTCGGGCGGTCAGCAGCAGCGTGTCGCTATTGCTCGCGCACTTGCGCCAAATCCGAGCGTGCTGCTGCTGGACGAGCCGACCTCGGCGCTCGATCCCGAGCTCGTCAGCGAGGTGCTGGAGGTGATCCGACGGCTCGCCATCGATGACGGTCTCACCATGATCATCTCGACGCACCAGATCCGGTTTGCCGACGAAGTCGCCGACCGTGTCGCGTTCCTGAGCGGCGGCACGATCATCGAAGAAGGACCGGCGCACGAGGTTCTGTCCAATCCCCGCAATCCGCTGACCGCGCGTTTCCTCAGCGTAATGGAAGCCGACAAGACACCGGAGGCGGTGCGATGAGCGTCGTGCCCGCAAGGTTCAAGACCGCGTTCCCCGAAGAGGCCATCTCATGAAGCATTTCACGCTGCCGGTTTCGCCGAAGACCGTTCACTGGGGCTACTTCTCCAAGAAGGTCGCGCCGGCCCTGACGCTGCGCTCAGGAGATCGAGCCACTATCGAGACGCTGACCCATCACGCCAACGACGACTACGAGCGCATGATCCAGGGCGATCCCGGCGCGGAAAGCGTGTTCCAGTGGACCCGCGAGCACAAGGCGGTGTCGCGCCGCGGCTCCGGACCGGTCGAGGGTCCCTTCATCCGCGGCGCAGGCGAGGGGATCGGCGTGCATCTCCTCACCGGTCCCGTCGCGATCGAGGGCGCCGAGCCCGGCGACATTCTCGAAGTGCGCATCCTCGATGTCCGGCCGCGGCCGAGTTGCAGCGCCTGCCATGCCGGCCGCTGCTTCGGCTCCAACGTCGCGGCGAACTGGGGCTTTCACTATCACGATCTCCTCGAGGAGCCGAAGCCGCGCGAGGTCGTCACCATCTTCGAACTCGATACTTCGGGCGAGCCCTACGCGAAGGCGGTCTACAATTATGTCTGGACGCCGCAGACCGATCCTGACGGGATCGTGCATCCAACCATCGACTATCCCGGCGTCCGCGTCGATCACGCCACCATCAGGAAACGCGAGAACATCCTCTCCAGCGTGAAAGTGCCGGCGCGGCTGCATTTCGGCACCATGGGCCTTGCACCGTCGGAAGCGGATTACGTCAGTTCGATCCCGCCCAGCTATACCGGCGGCAACATCGACGATTGGCGCATCGGCAAGGGCGCGCGGATGTTCTATCCGGTCGCAGTCCCCGGCGCCTATTTCTCGGTCGGCGATCCCCATGCCGCGCAAGGCGACAGCGAGCTCGGCGGCACCGCGATCGAGACCTCGCTGACCGGCGATTTCGAGTTCATCCTACACAAGAAGGCCGATCTCGCCGGCACGAGCCTGGAAGGCCTCGACCATCCCATGCTGGAGACTGATCAGGCCTGGTCATTCTACGGCTTCACCTATCCGAACTACCTCGCTGCACTCGGCGCCGAGGCGCAAACCGAGATTGCCAATCACTCCAGTCTCGACCGTGCGATGCGCGATGCGTTCCGCAAGCTCCGCCGCTTCCTGATGACGGTGCATGGCCTGAGCGAAGACGAGGCGATCTCGCTGCTGTCGGTCGGCGCCGATTTCGGCGTCACCCAGGTGGTCGACGCCAACTGGGGCGTCCACGGCACGATCCGCAAGAACATCTTCCGGTGCGACTAATGCATTGAAACGCCGTCTGTTTTCTGGATGAAGCGGTGAGCAACGAACCTCATTTGCGGCCCGTCCCTGCGACGGATGATCGCGTGCGTCTGGCACAGAGGTTGCTTCGATCGACGGCAATCTGGGTCGATCCGATGAGTTTCCGTCCGTTCACGAGCGAGTCCTACGCACATGACGATCGTCCCGAAGCCTGGCGGGACGTGCTGGCTGCGGTTGGCCTGCAGCCGGCGGCGGGCCATTGCTTCTTTGACGGACATGCGACGGCGTCGCATCGCCACGCTGCAGGTGTTGCGCTCACGCGCATGGCCGCGGGTGCACAGAGTGTCGGTCCGCTGCCGCAGGCGAACGAGGACCTTCCGATCGCCCTGATGCCGATCGAAGACGGCATGGTACTGAAGAGTGCCGCGGGCCACCGCATCGTTCCCGTCGGCCATCTCGTGCTCCTGCCGCGAAGCGGGGACTGGGGCATCGTGTTTCAGCGCGATATGCGCGCGGTCGTGCTGTCGGTCACTTCGAAGGCTCTGCACGGACGGCTCTCGGGCAAGCCGCGGCTCGCCGAACCTCGCGTCGTTCCGCCCAGCGGCTTTGCCGACGTGTTCTCGCGTCTGCTGGACGCCACCGCACGCACGCTCGACACGTTGAGCGATACCGAGTGGAACTCTGTCGCGCAGTCGCTCGTCGATCTGCTCCTGACGCTTGCGCATCAACTGGCGGCCTCGACGTCCGACGCCGGATCGAGCGCGACGCAGGCCGCGCTGCTGCACCGGATCTGCCAGACCATCGAGCGTCGGCTGGATGATCCCGATCTCGTGCCGGCCCGTGTCGCGCAGGCCGAAGGAATCTCCGAACGTTATCTGCAAAAGCTGTTCGAGACGGTCGGCGACAACTTCACCCATTACGTCCGTGAGCGCCGCCTCCAGCGCGCCTGGGCTGACCTGTCGAACCCGACTGAAGCGCACCGCTCAATTTCGGAGATCGCCTACGCCTATGGCTTCGGCGATTCCGCGCATTTCAGCCGCGCCTTTCGTCACCGCTTCGGCCTGCCGCCGCGCGAGTTTCGCCAGCAGGAGGCGGAGCGGGTGACCGCGCAGCACGGCATCGCTGGTCAACGCGGCTGGCCGCAAGAGGCGCTGGCGCAATTGCGCGCGCATCCGAACGTGGAGGCACGCAGCAGCGCCGTTTGTGCTGGCGCCGAGGAGCGGGTGACCGCGGAACGCCGGCATCACCACCTCCCGGCCGAGGCCAGTCGCGTCCATTGGGGCTATTTCAGCCGCTCGCTGTCGCCGCAGATCGAGATCGCCTCGGGCGATACCATCACCATCGAGACGCTGACGCAGCATGCTTCCGACGCCCCTGACATGATGATCGCAGGCGATGCAGGCGCAGAAAGCGTGTTCGGCTGGACGGCTGACAGGAAGAACGTCGATCGCCGCGGCGCCGGCCCGATGGATGCCAGCGTGTTCGGTCGCGGCGCGGGCGAGGGGTTTGGCGTTCACATCTGTACAGGGCCCGTGGCGGTGAAGGACGCCCAGCCCGGCGACGTGCTCGAGGTGCGCATCCTCGACATCGTGCCGCGCGCAAGCCGCAATCCGAATCATGCCGGCCGCGTGTTCGGCTCCTCGGTCGCGGCGTGGTGGGGCTATCACTACAACGAGTTTCTCGGCGGCCTCAAACCGCGCGAGGCCGTCACGATCTACGAGATATTCGACGATACGGATGCGCCGCACGCACGCGCGCTCTATTCCTACCGTTGGGAGCCGCAGACCGATCCCTTCGGCGTCGTGCACACGACCTACGACTATCCCGGCATTCCCGTTGCGCCCGCCACGATCAAGCGCCGACACGCCGTGCTCGACGGCATCCGTATTCCCCTGCGTCCGCATTTCGGCGTGATCGCGGTTGCGCCGCGCGAGGTCGACTTCGTCGACTCCGTGCCGCCGTCCTATTTCGGCGGCAACCTCGACAATTGGCGGCTCGGGAAAGGGGCGACCGTCTATCTCCCGGTCTCCGTGCCTGGCGCGCTCTTGTCAGTCGGCGATCCCCATGCCGCGCAAGGTGACGGCGAACTCAGCGGCACCGCGATCGAATGCTCGATGACCGGCACGTTCGAGGTGATCCTGCACAAGAAGGCCGATCTTGCCGGCCGCCCCTTCGCCGATCTCTCTTATCCACTGATCGAGACTGCAACCGACTGGGTGCTGACCGGCTTCAGCCATCCCAACTATCTCGCCGAGTTCGGCGCGCAGGGACAGAGCGAAGTCTACGCCAAGTCGTCGCTCGACCTTGCCATGAAGGATGCGTTCCGGAAAATGCGGCGCTTTCTGATGAACGTCAAAGGCCTCAGCGAGGACGAGGCAATCGCGCTGATGTCGGCCGCCGTCGACTTCGGCGTCACCCAGGTCGTCGATGGCAATTGGGGCGTGCACGCCATCCTCAGCAAGCGCATGTTCCAGGAGTCTCGTTAAGAGACGCGCGTTAAACCCAGGGATAGCTCAAGTGAAATTCCACATGATCAGCGGCGGACCGAAGCCGGTCGCGCCCTTCAGCCACGCCGTCGAGACCGATGGATTTGTCTTTGTCACCGGCCAGATGCCGGACACGCCGCAAGCGCCGGGCGTGCTGCCCGATGGCATCGTCGCGCAGACCCGCGCAGTGATGGAGAATTTGAAGGTGGTTCTCGCCGGTCTCGATCTCGGCCTCGAGCACGTCGTGATGACGCGCGTGTATCTGACGCGTTTCAAAGAGGACTACACGGCGATGAACGAAACCTACCGCACCTTCTTTGCGCCGGATCGATTGCCAGCCCGCACCTGCGTCGGCGTCACCGGGCTCGCTTACGACGCGCTGATCGAAATCGATCTCGTCTGCCGGCGGCCGTGAGATGATGCCGTAGCCCGGATGGAGCGAAGCGCAATCCGGGTTTCGTTCCCGCGGACGCAGTGGTCCCGGATTACGCTGCGCTCCATCCGGGCTACAAGACCTTGCGCTGCCCGGCGGGCAAAACACACAACTTTCAGGTCCATCCGCTCGTCCGAAAATATTCGCGTTTACAGAATTTCGGCTTTATCGCATTCTTCCGCCACCTCATCCCGGTCAGAGGGGCGTATCGCGATCGTCACGAAACGCGGGGTGAGCCGTGGTGGACGCAGGCCACACCGG
>JAEYRD010000079.1 GCA_023435725.1 Pseudomonadota bacterium
CTCCCGGGGCGGGGGGGGCACCCACCCCCCCCGCCTCTCGGTTTTGCGGTGGCGCGAGGGCACTGCCTATCGCGATAGCTTGCCACAAACCTCCATTTGAGCGCGCATCAGCTAGCGATGCAACCAAGGGCCTTGCGGCGCATTCCACGAGGGGTCGAAGTCGCGGCTGGGGATCGGCAGTAGAATATGGCTCATAGGGTAGCTCAGGTTCGAGGTTGGCGGGAGGTGGCGTTGCTCTGCACGCCGTAAGACGGGGAACGTGTCGCCGCCTCCTGCTCCAAACTCCGGATCAGGGCGCGAGATGTGCCTTGATCTCCGCCGACATCTGACGGATCGCGGCCTGGGGCTCGGGGTCGCTCTGGATGCCATTCAAGAGGACGAAGTCGTGGATCATCCCATTGTAGCGGGTCGCGATCACGGAAACCCCGGCCTCCTTGAGCTTGCGGGCGTAGGCCTCGCCTTCGTCGCGCAAGGGGTCGTTCTCCGCGGTGATGACCAAGGCCGGCGGAAGTCCCTGCAATTGCTGCAGGCTGGCGCGCAGCGGCGAGACATAGGGGTTGTTGCGTGCCGCTGCATCCGGTGCGTACAGATCCCAGCCGTACTTCATGAAGGCGCGGGCCAGAAATCGCCCCGTGCCGTACTCATGATAGGACGCGGTGTCCACGCTGGCGTCCGTCGCCGGGATCATCAATACCTGATAGCTGATCTTGGGGCCGCCGCGGTCTTTGGCCATGAGCGTCAGCGCCGCGGTCATGTTGCCGCCAACCGAATTGCCGGCCACTGCGATCCGGCCCCCGTCCGCGCCGAACTCTTCGGCGTGGCTCGCCACCCACTTCAGCACCGCATAGGATTGATCGAGCTGGGTGGGGAAGCGTGCCTCTGGCAAGGAGGTGTACTCAACGAAGACGCCGATCTGGTCTGAATTGACCACCAGATCGCGCAGCAGGCGCTGATGGTTCTGGAAGTTGCCGACAATCCAGACCCCGCCGTGAATGAACAGCAGCACGCCGGGCTTGCCGGTGACCTGCACGGGCTTCACGACATAGATCCTCACGACCTGACCATCCTGGGTAATGGTCTGCTCGGTCGTGGTCACGCCCGACATATCGACCGGGGTCTTGTTCTGAAGCCCCGTCAGGATCTCTTGCGGCTTCGGCTGGGGGAGTTCCCAGAACGGGCTAGGATCCTTGTTGATCTCGCGCAGAAAGGCGCGAACCTGCGGATCGATCCGGGGGTCGGTGCCGGCGTCCGGCGCCGCATGGGCGGTTTGGGTCATGAGGATTGCTCCGAGGCTGAGGGTTGCGAGTAAGGAGGAGAGTTTCATGGTCAACTTTGCATCGAGGGTTGCACGCAACCGCACAGGTAGCCCGCGAGGAACGGCTGCCGCTTCTGTCAAATGACCAGTCCGATGACGGATCGGCGGTCAGCTTGCGGGAGCGCTGATGCTGGCGAGAACAGGACGTAGTCCGGACCGCGAGGTGATTCCGGTTTTCGAGAAGATCCGGTGCAGGTGGTAGCCGACGGTTCTGTGCGACAGATACAGTCTGGCGCCGATTTCCTTGTTCGAAAGACCTTCGGCGGCGAGTTGCGCGATGTGAAGCTCCTGCGGCGTCAATTTTTCCCACACCTGCTCGCTTCGCCGACGGCTGGTTTCGCCCGATGCGCGCAATTCCTCCCGGGCACGGTTGCTCCAGGGCGAAGCGCCGAGCGCATCGAACATGTCACGCGCCTCACGCAACGGAGCTCTCGCATTGGCGGGCCTGCGCTGGCGACGTAGCCATCCGCCATAAGCCAGGAGAAAACGGGCACGCAGGAACGGCCACTTCTTCGCGGCCGGCCCAAGACCTAGCAGGAAGAACTGTTCGGCATCTTCCGGCGCCCCGAGCAGCGCCTTGCCATATTGCAGCATCGTCCAGACCCATGGCACCGGCATCGGAGCGGAGAGACGTTCGATCTCATCGATCACGCCACTGGCCGCCTCCGCATTGCCGGAAAGAACGCAGGCTTCCACGAAATCCGCGAGTCCGAAGAACTGAAGACCGGAATTGAAGGCCGGATCGGCGGGCGCAAAAAGGCGCCGCAGATGCTCATAGGCCTCCCAATGCCGCCCCGCGCCGATGGCCGATATGCCGCGCGCGATCTGCAACATCGCCAGCAAAAAACTGGCGCCGATGGATAGAGCCATGCTCTCCGCCTGCGCCGCATACGCTTCGGATTGCTCCGGATTGCCCTGCATTCCCGCAAGCCTAGCTTTCAGGATCGTGGCCGCGGCAATCCAGGGAAGCCCATTTGTCTCTTCCGCAAGACGGGCGGATTCCTCGGCTTCCCTCGTGGCTCCCCTCCAGTCGCCGACTTCCGTCTCCGCCCACCCCTGCGCGAAAAGGACGCGCGCGAGATCGCTCAGTCGTCCCTGTGCACGCAATGCGGCGCTGGACTCGGCGAGAAAATTTACGCTGATGTCGAAGGTACCGATGACATTGGCGGTGCTACCGAGGATTCTCGCAACGGTGGGATCCGTGTGCCCTGCTTCGGCAAGCCGCTGGAGCTTGATGTACAAGTCGCCTCCGCGCCGTAGCGGTTCGACGTAAGCAGCTATCGCTATCAGGCGAGGGTCCGCCTCAGGCAACTCCAACCGATCTGCCGCAGCGAGAACTCTTGTGCAAAGTTCATCGCTTGCGTTGCTCCACCAGCAGCGCTGCGCGGCGCGCCAAAGAAGATTGCCAGCCAGATCGGTCGCGCCGGCAGCACAGGCCTGAGCTGCAAACTCAATCAAGGCGAGAATCTTCGCGGGATTGTGGACTGCTACAGGCTGGCTGATCTCACGACACCAGGCGATGCGGGCCGGAGCGAGCTGATCCGATTCGTCCGTGTCGGCCTGGCGGAGCAGGCGCTCCATGAGCTCCGGCTGGCTCAGATCGGCGGCGAGTTCAGCCGCACGCAAAAGCCGGTCGCTCTTGGCTCTTGCGGTGCTGCTCAGCCGCGCTGCATTTTCCAGAACCTCGATCGCCATGGCTACGGCGCCTCGCCGCAGCGCCCGTGCCGCCATTCGGTCGTATTCGCCGGCGAGCTCGTCGTCGGGTCCTATGGTCGCTGCGGCACGATGCCATAATTGACGATCGAGCTGATCCGGAATGATGGTCGCAAGCGCTGCGTGAATTCTTTGGCGCGTCGCCAGATCGGCTGCTTGATGCATCGCGGAGCGAACGAGCGGGTGCCGAAACCGCACCTCTGTTCCGTTGACCTCAATCAGCTTGGCGTCGACTGCTGGGGTGAGCGCATCGATTTCTACTCGCTCGCCCAGCACTGCTTCGCCGGCGGAGAGGATTTCGTGGAGCGATGTCCCGTCGTTTTCTGCCGTTACGAACAACAGCAATCGCGTTACGTGCGGAAGGTCAGGCAAGCGACTTGAGAAGGCGCGTTCGAGGCGGCCGGTCAGGGGAAGCCACGATGCATCTCCAGCCTGCGCAGCCCGTTCTCCACGGGGTAGTTCCACAAGGGCCAGAGGATTGCCCGAAGCTTCTTTGAGGAAGCGGCTGCGCAGCTCTGCCGGAAGGCCCGTCGCATTGGCATCCAGCAGATGCTCGGCATCTGACTCGTCAAGTCCCGAAAGTCGTAGCCTTTGTGTCGAGGCGTCGCCGATCGAACTGTTGAAGTCATCGCGCATCGCCACCACGAGAGCAACGGGGTCCGAACTCAATCTGCGCGAGATGAAGGACAGCACGTCATAGGTCGCCTGATCCAGCCATTGGGCATCGTCGGCAACAAGGAGGAGAGGCTCGCGCGTCGCCCTTTCGCTCAGAAGGGACAGCGTCGCAAGTGCCACCAGGAAGATATCGGGCGCGCCCGTATCGTCGTGCATGCCGAAAGCGGCCAGCAAAGCGGACCGCTGGCGAGGGACTAGGCCCACGGTTCCCTTCATCAGTGGGCGCAGTGCCTGCTCGAGCGCTGCGAATGGTAAATGGACTTCGGCCAGGACACCGGTCATGCTCAGGACGGAGACGCCACGTTCACTGGCTCGGTGTGTGGCGACCTCGAGGAGAGCGGATTTCCCGATCCCAGGCTCGCCGCTGATAACAAGCGTGGATCCACCTTGCTCGATCCGGTCGATCAGATGATCGATCAGGGCAATCTCTTGCTTTCGGCCCTGCAAGACGAGGGACGCAGGGTTAGCACCTGCGCGCCGTTTCGGCAGCGGGTAGGTCTTTTTCGTCCGTCTGGCCATGGCATAACCGTTGGTGACACCGCATCCTTTCAAGACCGACCGAGGTTACAGGCTATCATATACTGGGAACCGGGGGCAGGAGCCGCATCCAGCACAATCGATGATCCGCAGGGCCCCGACTGGAAAACATGAACCGCGGTTTGTGCACCAGGGTCAGAGAAGACGAACTGCGGCGTCTTAGCTCGCTTGCTGAATCAACCATGGAGCTCCCTCCGCGCATCACGCTGCCACGCAGTCGACCTTGCAGCGGATACGCCTCGCCCCCCTGTCGGCCTCACCGAGATGGCAATCCGGCAGCGATTGCCTTGAGGAAATTGAAGGTAACCCTGCAATATAGCCAAGTCGAACCGGCCTCCGAGCTGGCCAGGCGATACGAGTTGCCGAGGGCTCGACAGAGCTCGACGACTTCCATGATCTCGTGGTGTGCGAACGTCGAACGGATGCCGATGAGCGGCAACATCCAGGTCAGAAGGCCGGCATTCGTCATGACAGGCTCCTGCGCGCCGGCGGCAGCGGAGCGGATTGCGCGAGATAGGCGCTGCGCCACTGATAGGGCGTATCGCCGGCAAAGCGCTTGAACACCGTGGTGAAGTGCGCCTGGGTCTGAAAACCGACCATCAAGGCGACCTCGACCAGCGAGACCTCGTTCTGCTTGAGCAGCTCCTCCGCGCGCTCAATTCGCCGCTTCAGCAGATATTCGTGCGGGCGCATGCCCATCGCGGCGCGAAACTGCGCGGCAAAATGCATCCGGCTAAGTCCGGCCACCGTCGCGAGATCCTGCAATGAGATCTTTTCGGCCAGATTTTGCTCGACATAGTCGAGAACACGCTTGAGGCGCCACTTCTGCAGCGACCGCGCGCTGCGGCCTGTCTGCTCGTCGGTTGGCACCGTCCCTCGCTGCAGTTCGGCCTGCTGCGTGAACTGCCGGGTCAGGATGGCAAGGCGCAGGGCGTCGGCGCAGATGGCAGAGTGAGAATCGTGGGCCGATTCCGCCGCTGCAAGCGCGTCGGTCAGCCGCTGGATGACGGGATCATCGCGTGTCTCGACGGCGACGGCCGGTTCGCGCTGCCTGGCCTCGGGCGCGAGCCGCTTGGCGGAAACCTTGAAACAGGGCACCTCGGTCGAGGCCTCGGAGCCTTCCGCCTTCACGGCAAGAGCGACGTCAAGATGCACCAGGGACAGGACCACGCCATCCTGGGCAAAGCGGCCCGCCGATTTCGCGCGCTCCAACCTGCGGCGATCGATACCCGAAACGTCGATCGACCGGAGGTCGACGATCTGATCCGTGTGGCTTGGCGCGGATGACATCTGCAACGGCATGGTCGGATCTCCTTGTCCCAGTGCAGATCCGGAAGGACTGTCCTGCCGAATGCTGTGTGGACAAGGTATTCCGCCGGCCCATTCGCTCCATTCTACGCGCGGTTAGAGCCCTAGCTTGTCGGTCTGATCGCGCCATACCTAGGTATGATCGTGCACGAGGCTGCGCCGGGCGCTGAGTGCGAGTCGCGCTACCCCCGGGGTCTGCGACGGATTGTCCTGGACCAGGGCGCCCGCCCCCCCATACTGCGGCGATCTGTATTCCAGGAGTGCACGAAAAGATGATGCCAGCGGCTTGCACCGGCGTTCGACCCGCTGCATCAAGGGCGAGAATGACGACGATGTCTTCCGAGAGTGACGCATGATCGCATCGCGGGACTATCCATGAGCCGTGACGGGTTGCGATTCCTGTCCGCCGCACTGGCATGCGCGGTGTTTCTCGTCGACGTCCTCACGCCGCTTGAGGGAGCCGTCGCGGTCCTCTACGTCGTGGCCATTCTGCTGGCAGCGCGAACGACACGGCGCAACGACATCGTTGCTGCGGCGGCCGGCTGCATCGCCCTCACGATAGCGGCCTATCTGCTGTCGCACAATCTGACGTCGGTCTCCTCGCCCGCCCTGCGCGCGGTGGTGAGTCTTGCTGCCATCGCGATCACGACGGGCTTGGCGCTCCAGAACCAGGCGGCGACGAAGCGGCTCGCGGCCCAGGCGCGCCTGCTCAATCTTTCGCACGACATGATCTTCGTCAGGGACCGGCACGGCGTCATTACGTTCTGGAACAAGGCGGCCGAGGAGACCTATGGATGGTCGGCTGATGAAGCCATCGGCAAGATCGCGGACGATCTGCTTCGGACGGTCTATCCGGATCGCCGCGAGGTGATCGAAAACCTGCTGGTCGATACCGGCCGGTGGGAAGGCAAGGTGGAGCAGCGGACCAAGGCCGGCACCACGCTCACCGTCGATGCACGATGGGCTCTCCAGCACGACCATCTCGGCAAGCCGATCGGCGTGCTGGAGACGCACACCGATGTGACCGCCAGCGTGGCCGCACACGCCGCGCTGGTGCACAGCGAGCGGCGATACCGCCGCATGTTCGATGCCAGCCGGATCGGCGTCGTCGAGGAAGACTGGACCGAGGTGCGGGCTGCGCTGAGGGCGCTGCCGGTGGACAACAGCGATCTTGCCGAATGGCTTGCACGCAATCCCGCCTTCGTCAGGCAGGCAAGGCCGCTGGCGAAGATCACCGACGTCAACCCGGCGCTGCAGAAGATGGCGGGTGCCGAGAACTCTTCCGCCTTTGATGCAAGCGTCGACAAGCTGCTCGGCGAGAGCGACCGGACGTTCCTCGGTGCATTGGTCGCGTTCGCGCACGGAGAACCTTTCTATGAAGGCGAGACCGAGATCGTCTGCCTCGACGGACGGCGGGTGCCGGTTCTATTCACCATCACGTTTCCGCCGGGCGACGACCGCAATGTGCTGGCTTTCGTCGTCGACGTGACCGAGCGGAGGCAGGCCCAGGATGCGCTTCTCGCGGCGCAATCGGAGCTTGCCCACGCTGCGCGGGTCGCGACGCTCGGCGAGTTGACCGCCTCGATCGCGCACGAGGTGAACCAACCTCTTGCGGCGATCGTGACGAGCGGCGAGGCAGGCCTGCGCTGGCTGCGGCGCGACGTCCCCAATCTGGAAGAGGTTTCCGCTGCAATCGGCCGGGTCGTCACCGAAGGACGCCGCGCCGGCGCCATCGTGACCCGCATCAGGACCTTTCTCAAGAAGGCACCGGCCCACCGCGACGTCCTGCACATGAGAGAGATCATCGACGAAGCCGCGCAACTCGTCGAACGCGAACTTACAAAGAACAGCATCGTCCTTTCCATCGCGGCCGCCCCTGACCTGCCTCCCATACGCGGCGACCGCGTCCAGCTTCAGCAGGTGCTGGTCAATCTCCTGATCAACGCCGCCCAGGCCATGGCGGACCATGACGGGCCCCGCCTCATCACGATCGGCGCCGATCGCACCGGGGATGACAGCATCGTCGTAACGGTGACGGATACTGGCCCCGGCATCGGACCGGACGATCTCGCTCGCCTGTTCCAGCCATTTTTCACGACAAAACAAGGTGGTATGGGCATGGGACTTGCGATCTGCCGCACGACGGTGGAAGGTCACGGCGGCCAGCTGGCGGCGGAGAGCGTCCCCGGCCGCGGCGCGACCTTCCGTCTGACACTACCTGCGATCCAAGAGCCCATCTTGCAATGACGTCATCGATGGACAGAAGACAACCCTCGGCCAAGACCGCCTCGCCCGTCGTGATCATCGTGGACGATGACGCTGCCATTCGAGCGTCGCTCGACAGCCTGTTCCGATCGGTTGGCCACCTCACCCGGCTGTTCGGCTCGCCGGCGGAACTGCTGGCAGGCCCGTTACCCGATGGCCCCGGCTGCATCGTCCTCGACGTCCGCCTCCCTGGTGTCAGCGGGCTCGATCTCCAGGGACAACTGACGCGCCAGGGCATCGATTTTCCGATCATCTTCATGACCGGGCACGGCGACATTCCGATGTCCGTCAGGGCCATGAAGGCCGGCGCCGTCGACTTCCTCGCCAAGCCGTTTCGCGACCAGGACATGCTGGATGCCGTGACGACGGCGCTGGAGCGTGATGCGCTACGCCGCTCGGAAGCCGCCGCGAAGGGCGACCTCCGCGCCCAGTACGAAACCTTGACGGCGCGCGAAAAGGAAGTGATGGGCCACGTCACGTCGGGCCTGATGAACAAGCAGGTGGCCGGCCTCATCGGTCTCAGCGAGATTACAGTCAAGATCCACCGCGGCAACGTCATGCGCAAAATGGGCGTCAAATCGCTCGCCGACCTCGTCCGCGCGGCGGAAGCCCTCGGCGTATCGCGGCCCCGCGGAACTACGGATCAAACCTGAGTATAATGTCGTCATCGCCCCGGCAGGTGCATAACGGGCTGCCGGCCGCGCGACGCAAAACGCCTCACCCCTGCGGAGCGCGGCGGTCAGGATGTTCGCGTATGCCGAAAGCTCCAATGATTGCCATCGTGGACGACGACGAGGGCGTTCGCACGTCGCTCGCGAGTCTGGTGCGGTCGCTGGGGTACGACGTGTGCACCTACGAATCCGGCGCCGATTTTCTGCAGGATCCGCGCAATCCCGAATGCATGATTGCCGACATTCAGATGCCTGCCATGACCGGCGATGAGATGCAGGCGCGGCTGGTTGCCTCCGGCCGGCGCTTTCCAATCATCTTCATGACTGCCTTCCCGACCGATGCCGTCCGCAAGCGTGTCATGGCCGCGGGCGCGCGTTGCTACCTCAGCAAACCCGCCAGCGGCGACGATATCATCCGCTGTCTCGAGGACGCCTTGACGGACACGCCCTCGCATTGATCGCGCTCACGCGCGGAACTTCCGCCCGAAGCAATGCCCGACGTGCATTCTCGTAACGCGGTTGGTGGAGCGGAAATACCTCTCTTTCCGACGCCTTCATACTGATTGCGACATCATTCGGCGGGCCTCCCGCCAACAACGGATGGCGCATCGATGCAAGCAAGAGCGACCAGTGCTTCGGTCGAGCCGCGACGCCCGAGCTTCGCCGGATTCTCCGGAAGCTCCTGGGCCTTCGCAGTGCGTATCTGGCTCGCCATGCTGCTGGCGCTCTACGCGAGTTTCTGGCTCGAGCTCGAGGCGCCGTCGACGGCGGCCATCACCGTTGCGATTCTCGCTTTGCCGACGCGCGGCCAAGGCATTGCGAAGGCAGGCTTTCGACTTGTTGCGACCATCGTCGGGACCGTGGCATCGATCGCCATTGCCGGGCTTTTCTCGCAGACTGGCACCCTACTGCTGGCCGCCTTCGGTGCCTGGGTCGGGCTTTGCGTGTATGCAGCAGGTCTCCTCGACGGCAACCGCGCCTACGCAGCCGCGCTTTGCTGCATCACCGTCGCCTTGATCGCGATCCAGCAGATCGACAGCCCGCAACTTGTATTCCCGACGGGCATCGCGCGGGGCGCGGCAGTCGCCATTGGCGTCCTCGCGATAGCGCTCGTGAACGACGCTCTCGCCGCGCCGGACTACCACCCGATTCTGACAAATCGCCTCGAAGCGCTGCACCAACGCGCAATGAGCTACATGAACGATACCGTTCGCGACGGAACAGCGTCCGTGGCGACGGCGGCAGTGCTATTGCGCGACATCGTCGCCGTACGGCCGGAGATCGCCAGCCTATCGACCGAATCGAACAGCGGAGCAGCCAGAAGCTCGGCGGCGCAAGCCGCGATCGTCGACCTCGTCAGTGCTGTATCGCTCAACCGGTTGTTCGCATCCCTGCCGCCCACACTCACAACCGACGAGGAGAGTGGCCTTGGCCTGCTGGAGGTCTGCCGGTCGTGGCTGGAGCAAGGGCTCATCCGAACGAACAGCGAGATTTCCGCCAGCCTCGATGCCTTGCGGACCGGAACGCACCGGCCCGGCCAATGGCGCGCGCCGCTGTACCGCTCCCGTCGCATCGCCGTGGAGAACGGTATCAGCGCGGCAATCAGTTTCATTTTGATCGCGGCGCTCCTTGTTGCCGCGGGCTGGCCTTCGACCGAGCTCTGCTTATCACTTGTCGCGGTCATCATAGGACTGAGCTCAACGGCGCCCAACCCGCGACTCTTCATGACCATCGCGGTTCTGGCGATGCCGCTCGCCTGCCTGCTCGCCGGCATTCTGAAATACTTCGTCTTCAACGGAGTATCCGAGTTTCAACTTCTGGCGATCGGCCTAGCGCCCGTGGTGATAGGGCTTGCGCTCCTCATCTCGCTGCCGAACGGGATGCTGTCGTCGTTCGGTCGATTGACCCTGGTCTTCACCCTGGCTGTTCTCGCACCGACAAATCCACAAAGCTACGACCCGCTCTCTTTTGTGATCACGTGCCTGTTTGCCACCCTCTCCTCCGTCCTGGTGTTTGCAGCGCAATTCCTCATACCAGCCTTGTCGAGCAATCGCCGGCTGCTGATCCTGCTTGATGAGATCCGCCGCGAACTGGATGCTCTCGACGTCAAGCGGCATTCGCACCTTGCTCCCGCCGAAGCACTGTTTCGCGATGCCTCGCGGGTCGAGCAAATTGTGGCCGTCGAACCAACCGGCACAGCTATCGATGAGGCCCTTCACAGTTTCGACCGGGCCGCGGCAGTCCGGCAAGGCCGCGCCGAGCTGCAGCCCCTGACAACCGGACCGCTGGGCGAGGCCGCCGGCATCGCGCTTACCGCACTCGCGTCGAGAAACGCAGACCCAATTCTGCGGGCTGCCGCAACACTGCGCGAAGCCGCAATACAGCATCATGTAACCGCCGATCCAGCCTGCGCCGCCCTGGTTCTCGCGGCGTGCGCGTTTCTGCAGCAATCCGGCACGATGCCAACCGAGACGAGACGATCATGATCAACACCTATCGCGAGCTCGTCATTGGTGGCGTGCTGGTTGCGCCCATCGTCTCCTACGCCGCAGTCGCGCTGGTGCTCTTTCTGTTGCTACGCCCGCTTCTGCACGCCGTTGGCTTTTCGAACTTTTTTAGCAACCCACCGATCGCCGAGCTCAGCCTCTACATCGCGATGTTCGGGCTTCTTGCACTGCTTTTCTGAGGGAATGATCATGAACGTGGCCCGATCTCACGATTGCGCTGAATTGGATGCTGCTCATGACACCGAGGCCGCAAGTGCCCATTTGCCACAGCCCGAGGTGCTCGTGGAGCGAGACCGTCCGCCGCCGGCGGATTCTCAAGCAAGATACGACAAAATCAAAGGCCTTGCAGTCGCAGCCGGCCGACGCCTGTCGACGCTGGCCATCGCGCTCGTTGCGATCCTGATCGGAGCTCTCACCTGGCAGCATTATGTAAACGCGCCATGGACACGAAACGGCACCGTGCGTGTTCAGGTCGCGAATATCGCCCCACAGATATCCGGCAAGATCGCCGAGCTGCGCGTGGCCGACAACCAGTTCGTGCACAAGGGAGACGTTCTCTACGTCATCGACCGCTTCGATTTCGACGTGGCCGCGCGCGTTGCAAGGGCCGTCCTGGATCAGCGGGCGGCTGATCTGGAGGTCAAGCAGGCGGAGGCGAGGCGGCGTCAGAATTTGACGGATCTTGCGACGACTCCCGAAGAGCAGCAGATATATGTAGGTAACGCCGTGCAGGCAAAGGCCGCCTACGAGGCAGCAGCCCATCAGCTCGCCCAGGCGAACTTGAACCTGAAGCGCACCGAAATCGTCAGCCCTGTCGACGGCTACGTCACCAATTTGCTGCTGCGCGTGGGTGACTATGCGGTAACCGGCGTCAGCAACGTCTCCGTAATCGATTCCAACAGTTTCTGGATCGACGGCTATTTCGAGGAGACCAAGATGGCGCGGGTCTGCGTCGGCGATCGCGCCGAGGCGCAGCTGATGGGCTACGCGCGCCCGATCATCGGGCACGTCAGCACCATCACGCGCGGCGTGAGCGCGTCGAATGCGGCCGCCGGCACCCAGGGCCTGCCGAACGTCGACCCGATCTACACCTGGGTACGGCTCGCGCAGCGCGTGCCGGTTCGCATCGCTATCGACGACGTGCCGCCCGAGGTTCCGCTCGTTTCCGGCATGACGGCAACGGTCACGATCCGGCAGCCGAACTCGGGCAATCATCAAACCTTGTCCGAGCGCATCCATGAGAACGTCTCGCAGCCTATCGCAGATCTCCTTGGCAATGGACGCCCGCCACGGCCGGACTGCCTGCAAGCCGCATCCACGCCAGGGGTGACCGAGATCATTCCGACATCGATCGTGCCGGCCGTGCCGTCGCCGGAGACGGTCGAGCCGGGCCTCGCGCCGGGCATCGACACAGCTCCGCGCAATCGCTGATCGGACAGCGAAGCCGCCCGCTTCATCATGCGAAATGGCAAAGGAAATTGGATCGCGAAATACACTCAGGCTCGGACTTCCGATACTCAGAATGTAAGTGCCCCCTGACACTTACTTCATCTCCAGCCTCCGTCCTCCCGGGCATGCGAGCGTCCTGGGGGCCGTCCTTGCCCCCACAAGACGGCCCCTTTTTCCTGTTTGCGAAGATGCCCCTGCCTCTCACGCCCGGCGTGCCTATCCGCCCCTGTGATGGCCGATCCAGGCTCGCACACCTTCCAGGCTTCTGAAATCATCGAGTGCCCGAGACGGCATATCCTTCCACGCACTCGCAACCATGTCGCTCAGCGCATGCCCTGGCCCGAGCTCCAGGAACGCGGTCGCTCCCGCCTCGATGCAGCCTTGCAGGCAACTCGCCCACTGCAACGTTTGCGATATCTGCGCCGCCAGCTTGTCGAGCCCCGTATCGAGCGAGAGCACGGGAGAACCGTCGATGCCACTCAGGATTCGCACGCGGCTTCGGGACGGAAATGTCGTCGGGACCCTACGCAACCTCTCCCGAAACGCGGCGGACGCATTGATGAGGCGCCTGGTGTGAGACGCAACAGCCACGGGCAGAAGGACAATTCTTGCGGCCCGCAGTGCCATGGCCTGATCAGCGATCGCCTCCAGTGCCACACCGCTTCCACCGAGAACGAAGGCATCGGGATTGATGATAGCAATATCGGCACCATGGCGCCCGCAGAGGACGTCGATCTCGCCGCGGGATAGACCGCGGACGAACAGCAATCCATCGCCGGGCGATGTGACGGCATCCATGACTTCCGCGCGGTGAGTAACAAGATCCAGCGTATCACAGGGAGTAAACAGGCCGGCCACACCCCACGCGGCCACCTCGCCGACACTGTAGCCCGCAATGATGACCTGGCCGGACATGACGTCGCCGAGCGCTGCGGCCGCGGCCAGGGCCTGCACTGTGCAAAGGATCTGGCCGGAACGATTGCGATGGATGATCTCACTGGTTTCGCTGCGGACGAAAGCGCGGACATCACCGCCCAGCAGCTTTGAGGCGTGCGCGAACAATTCCGCCGCTTGTGGAGCGTCGCTCGTCAAGGCGAACATGTCGGGATGTTGCCGGCCTTGCCCTGAACAAAGGATCGCCAAGGTCATGGGCAGCGCCTAGTGCGGGAACAGCACGGCGATGGCAATTGCCAGGGTCGCGATACTGAAGACCGTACTCGCAATGACCATGGATCCAGCGGTCGCGGAGTCCAGCCGATAATTGACGGCGAAGAGGATTCCGAAGAACCCGGACGGCACGGCGGCCAGCAAAATGGCCGTCTTTGCCGCTGCCGTTGAAATGGGAAACAGATGCACGATGGCGACGGCCAGCAATGGCCGCATGATATCCGACGCCGCCGTGGCGGCCACGACCTTCCAGTCCAGCTCAAACGACTGAGCCGACAGGACGAGGCCGGTCAGGAATAACGCGACGCCGGCGGCGGCATTCCCGATCAAGGACAGGCAAGCGTGAGCCAGCGCATCGAGTTCGAGACCAGATAGTGAGAGCAGGATACCCAACGCCGGTGCCAGGATGACCGGCTTGGTCAGGGCGCGCCGGAACGCCTTCAGAATCTGCATCCCCGACATCCCGACGCCGCGAGCCTTGCCGGCAGCGACCTCAACGATGATAAGGGAGAGCGGGCTGATCAGGATCGAGCCCGATGCAAGCGCGACGGCCACGGGAACCGCGCCGCGTGGGCCAAGCACGGCGGAGACTATTGGCAGGCCGACGCCCGCAAGATTCGGAAAGCTGATCGTCAACGCCTGTAACGATGCATCCGACCTCGATACGTTGGACACGGCACGTATGCCCCAGTACCAGACGACGAACAGGATCAGCATGGTCAGCCCGAACACCACAAAGAGCGGCGCCTGCTCGATCATCCGGCTGCGCGTGGCCGAGGCCGTTGCCGCGAAAAGCGAGGCCGGTAACGCGAAATCCATCACGAGAGCATTCAGCCCCTCGACGTGATGGTTATCCACGATCCGGATCTTGCCGCCGGCATAGCCGAGCAGGAGGACGAAGAAGATGGGCGCCAGCGCCATCAGGATTGGATTGGACATCACGCGTAAGCTCCTTCCTGGGCGTCAACGAACAGCGTCATGGCGAGAAGATCGGCGGCACCGCCCGGGCTGAGGCGCCTGCCCACGAATGACTCGTGTACCGCCTGCGCGCGTGCCCGCCAGTCAGGCCGGCGCACGCCGCCCGCGTCGATGAAATAGCGCGTGGTGCGGCGCGCAAAGCGAAGACCGTCGATGCCACCACGATGCAGGAGATTGGTATCCTCCAGGGATGCGATCAGAGCGAAGCACGCTTCGACGCGCGCGGCCTCGGCGTCGTCAGGGACGGCGTGTGCGCCTCGACGCAGAGCGGGCAGGCCGATCTGATAGACGCTCGGAAATCCAAGAGCGGCCTCGGCCCGCGCGCCGCCTGCGCCAAATCTCCGGCGCGCGGCGCTGCCATGACTATGCAGCAGCACAGGACCATCAGCGATGCTGCCGCCCCACAAGCGCGCGACGATCGCGCCCAGCGGCAACACTGGATCAACCAATCCGCCGGCTTTCGCGCCGGCGGCTGCGCACAACAGACCGAGGCCAAATATGGCCCCACGATGCGTGTTGACGCCCGACGTCGCGGCAAGCATGGCAGCCTCGGCTTCCATGCCAATGACACGCAGCCGTCCCATGCCGCAACCGCGCCCGGCGGCATCGGCAAGCTGCTGGAAGTGGGGTCTTATCGCGGACGCGCTTCGACGAAACGTGTCGGCGTCCATATCGTCGTGACTGCCGGTATCGACGTGACTGACGAGACCCGGTTTCGGCCAGGTCTCCAGCTCTCTCAGAAGACACCGGGCAGCGCCGTCGCCGATCGCATCGGCGTTGCAGGGCGCCTCGATTTGGCGCAGTGGCGCCTGCTGCCGCTCATAGGCCAGGACGGCGGTCATGACGCAATCCTTCGCAATACGAAGTGCTTCCGCGCGATCAGGCTGACGCCCTCAATTCGCTTCGCCAAAACCTGATCGGCACCAGCATGGAGCTCGCGCCAGTTCACGGCCGTGCCATCGTCGCGCACCAGCTCGCCGTCGAGCCGCATGGGCGCGCCGGCCTCGATGGCGGCCACTTCCCCAGTCAGCCGATCGAGGTCGGTATCCGGCCGGACATCCAGCAAGAGGTCGAGGTCAGATCTCTCAGTCACGTAAGCAAGGCCCGTCAGCGCCTGCCAAGCCAAGCTGCCGAAAACCCGCGCCTCCACCGAATGCCGAGCGGCGAGCTCAGCGAGACGGTCGAGCGTAGCGCTCCATGCCGGCGGAGCGGACTCGCGGGCCGCATCGAGCGAAGGTGGACGCGTCACTGCGGCGACATCTTCGTCCGCCAAGAGAAACGAGATACGCTTCTTGCCGGCGGATGGCGGCAATGGCAGGCCCAGTGCCACGCCGCGCGGCTCATCGGGCATGGCCCGCCGCCTGATCGTCGGCCATCCCCGGCTCGACCACATCGCCACCAAGGGATCAGCGGCGAGATCGCCACGCCCCGACAGCATTGCATCCCAGCGACCGGGGCTGATGAACACGAGATCGTGGCGGCCGGCCGGCCGCTCAACGCACCTGCAAGGCGAGCTCATGGACACGCTCCGCGATTTCGTTGGCCTTCAATCGCCCGCCGCGTTCCCTGCCGAGGACATCGCGCCGGTCACGTGCATCCGGCAAAGCGGCAAGCAGCGCATCCAGCTGGTCGGCGAGTGAAACGCCATCCTCCCAGGTCACATGGATGGCGCCCATGCGCGCGAGGTTCGACAGGCCAGGCGCGAACACGGGCGTTGACTTCGCCTTATCCTCGAGGGTCTCGATCGAAAGTTTCGTGACCTTCGCCATCGACGGCAGATCCATCACTGCCGGCGTAGCGCCGGGTATGCCGACCAGGACGCGGGTCGCGAGCCCTGTGGCCAGAAGCGCTCCCGCGGCCGAATGGCCATAGAGAATGCCGATCGTCGGCCGCCCGTGCATATCCGCATAGATCAGCGACTTGGCGAGGTGCGCCAGGAACTCGTTAAGACCGAGCAGTTCGTCGCGCTTGCTCATGCGCTGACTGTCGCTGTCGACCAGCACGAGGACCGGACCGTCGCTGCGATTTGCCAAGGCATCGAGGACGCGGCCGGACAGCTTGATCGCCTCATCGATCCCGAGAGGAATTCGATGCGCAACGCCGATGACGAGAGCTTCAGCTCCGGTCCGGAGCGTTGCCGATCCCAACACGACGCCGCTGTCGTCGTTCACGTCGTGGCCGTCGGGAAACATTGATGCGAGAATATCATCGAGCGTCACGGCTGGTTCTCCCGATCTTGCTGGCAAGTGCGATGAACTGGTCGGCGGGCAAATCAGGCACCGTCTCTGCGTGAGCGATGCCTTCGGCTGCCCAGATATCGGTTGCATCCGCGCAGGTGCTGAAGCTCCGCAATCTGTCGGCCAGCCGGACCTGCTCTGCATTGAGCCTGTCGAGGCCGAAGGCCCCGACAAGGCCGAGCAATTCCAGTGAAGCGTCGCGGAAGCCCTGTACGGTGTCCTCGCTGAACAGATCGGCGGCACCGAGCAGGCGACGATTCTTGCCGCCCATGGTGCGCCAGACCAGAGCGCGGTCACGGGAGTCGAATTCCTCGACGCCGCGATTGGTCTCGATGACCTCAGGTCCCGATACGGCGATGCGGCCGGGCTCGGATACGACAAGTGCGGAGCAACAGCCCGCGATCAATCCGCCGCCGCCATAGCAGCCGGACCGGCCGCCAATCAGTCCGACGACCTTCACACCGACCGTGCGTGCTTCCATCACCGCGCGCATGATCTCGGCAATCGCGAGCTCGCCGGCATTGGCTTCTTGCAATCGCACGCCACCCGTATCGAACAGGATGAGTACCGGGATCGACTTCAGATCGCGCGCGGCACGAAGCAGACCGATGAGCTTTGCACCGTGGACCTCACCGAAAGCCCCGCCCATGAAGCGGCCTTCCTGGGCCGCCACGAAGACGGGCAAACCGTCGAGCCGGCCGCGGCCGACAACGATGCCGTCGTCGAACTGCTCGGGCAAATCGAAAATCGTCAGATGCGGGCTGACCTCGCGCGCCTCGGGTCCGATGAATTCGACCAGGCTGCCGGGATCGAGCAGCAGGTCAAGCCTGGTGCGCGCGGACGCCTCGTTAAAGCTGGTCGCGCGGGCACGGTCGTCCACATTTACGTGCTTGAACGGAGCCGTCATCGGCCGTCCTCCTCGATCAGGCGCACGGCTTGGGCGAGACGCAGCGACACCGTGTCCGGGCGCGCGCCGCCGTCGTTGATGGAGAATTTGAGCCCACCCGGCGAATAGCGTGCGACGAAGTCGGCGATCACGGCGTCCCAGACCTCGCCGAAGCCGACGGCTGCGGTCTTGATCTCGACCTGACAGTCGGCGTCCGGCAGGACGCGTTCCACCAGAACTTCCAGATTCCCGGAGGCCACCACGCCGATGATCGCGGCCCGCTTCGTGCCGCCCGCCGGCCTATTCGCCTTGTGTTGATAACTGAGGTCTTCCATGATGATCGCCCTCACCAGTTCCTGAATTTCGACGGCGGTGCGTAGAGGCCGCCCGACCAGCGCACCAGATCCTTGATGGAGCGCGCCGCCAGCATGCTGCGGTCCGCATCGAGCGGATTGATTCCGAGGTCCTCGGGCCGGCGGATCACGCCGCGCTGACGCAGCTGCTCGACCATGTTGCGATCGCGCTTGCGGCCGACCTCGGTATAGCCGGCGACGCCGCGGATCGCCTGCTCGCGCTCCTGCGCGCTCCGGCAGAGCAGCAGGTTGGCGATGCCTTCCTCGGTGACGATATGCGTGACGTCGTCGCCGTAGATCATGATGGGCGCGAGATCGAGCTTCAGCTTCTCGGCAAGCTCGATCGCGTCGAGCTTCTCGACGAACAACGGCACGTTCTTGTCGCCGAAAGTCTCGCCAATCTGCACCACCAGCTTGCGGCCACGACGCAGCAGTGACGAGCAGCCGGGATCGGCCTCTTCACCGGCCCGCAACCAGGGTTCGCTCGGATGACGTCGCCCTCGGGCATCGGCGCCCATGTTGGGCGCTCCGCCAAAGCCTGCGATGCGCGAAGTCGTCACGGTCGACGAGTTGCCCTGCAGGTCAATCTGGAGCGTCGAACCGATGAACATGTCGCAGGCGTAGAGGCCCGCTGTCTGGCAAAAGGCACGATTAGAGCGCAGCGAACCGTCGGTCCCGGTAAAGTAAACGTCGGACCGGGCACGGATGTAATCGTCCATCCCGACCTCGGAGCCGAACGAATGGATTTGCTGCACCCAGCCGGATTCGATCGCCGGGATCAGGGCTGGATGCGGGTTGAGCGCGAAGTGGCTCGCGATCCTGCCTTTCAGGCCCAGCTTTTCGCCGAAGGTCGGCAGCAGTAGCTCGATCGCGGCGGTGCTGAATCCGATCCCGTGATTGAGCCGCTTTACGGCATAGGGCGCATAGATGCCCTTGATCGCCAGCATCGCAGTCAGTATCTGACCTTCCGTGATCGCGGCCGGATCGCGCGTGAACAACGGCTCGACGAAGAACGGCCTGCTCGACTTGACCACGAAGTGCACCCGGTCGGCTGGGATGTCGACGCGCGGCACGCGATCGACGATATCGTTGACCTGGGCGATCACGATGCCGTCCTTGAAGGCCGTCGCCTCGACGACCGTCGGCGTGTCCTCGGTGTTCGGCCCGGTATAGAGGTTGCCTTCCTGATCGGCGCTGACCGCGGCGATCAGGGCGACGTTCGGCGTCAGGTCGATGAAGTAACGGGCGAACAGTTCGAGGTAGGTGTGAACCGCGCCGAGCTCGATCTTGCCGCCGAACAGCATGCGCGCGATGCGGGCCGATTGAGGGCCGGAATATGCATAGTCGAGCCGCTTCGCGACGCCGCGATCGAACAGATCGAGATGCTCCGGCAGCACGACACCCGACTGCACCATGTGCAGATCGTTCACCTTGGTGAGATCGACCGCGAGCAGCGCGCTGCTGAGCAGATCGGCCTGCTTCTGGTTGTCGCCTTCGAGACAGACCCGGTCGCCCGGGCGAATGACGGCCTCCATGAGACGCGTAACGTCCCGGGCCTCGATGATCTTGCCGCGCGCGAGCTTCGCGCCGGCTTCCAGGCGCGCGTCGCGCGCGATGCGCTGACGCTGCCAGTTCGTCTTATTTTCAGCAATCATGGCCATCAACATCTCGACGTATCCTCATCTGGGCTGGGTCATCGTTCCGGCGGATCGCCGATGAAGCGGCTCCGCCGGAGCGCGCCTGCGAACTGCTGCGCCTCAGCGGACTGCCAACTTTTCGACCTGCCGGGCTGCACTTGTGATGACCGCCGCGACCTCCTTGGGGTGCGACTCGTAGACGGAGTGGCTGGCACCGGGGATCACGGTGGTGTGGCTCTTGGCGCGCTCGTAGTACCAGCGCTCGAGATCGGGATTGATGATCTGGTCGCCGCCGGCGACGATGCCCCAGCTCGGCTTCGTCTTCCACGCGGCCGTCGTCAGCGGTGTGCTGAACACCTGAGCGGCTGCCAGTACCTGGGAGCGAGCGACGAACTCCGCCCGCTCACGCGGCAGATCCGGAGCGAACAGCTTTGGAAACTCGGCCGGGTTCAGATAGGTGAACTTGTCCGGCGTCACCTTGATCGCGCCTTCGGTCTTCGCAAGCACACTCGGCGTCTTCTTGCCCAAAGCCGATTCGTCTTCACCAACATCCGGCGCATGCGCGGCGACGTAGACGAGGCCCGCGACCTTGGGATGAACGCCGGCCTCGGTGATGATCGATCCGCCATAGCTGTGGCCGACGAGCAGCGTGGGGCCGTCCTGAAGATCGAGAACACGCTTTGCCGCGGTGACATCGTCCGCGAACGAGGTCTCCGGCTCCTGCACCATGGAGACGTGGAAGCCTTCCCTGGTGAGGATGTCGTAGACCGGCTTCCAGCCGGATGCATCGACCCACGCGCCGTGCACCAGGACGATGTTCCTGACGGGTTCGGCATTGGCCGGCCCGATGGTGGACAGCAGGGAAAAGGCGGCCGCAAAGGCGAGGCTGGTCTTGAGATGTTTCATGACGAGTCGCTCCAGGATTTGAATGACGCAACCCTAGCGAACCAGCCTGCCCGCGTATTTCCTCGGGCAATCATAGTTTCCACTTTGCACGCCTCCGCTTGGCGCGGGCGAGAACCTGCCCCGATCAGCTCAGCCATTCGTTCGCGAAAGACCGGCCGCATGGCTTCATGTCACACGACGGCGGACGCACTCAGCTCATGCGAAGGAAACGATCATGACAAGCACCGTTACATATTCCGCCGTTCTCGCAGCCCTGTTGTTTGCGGCATCGCCGGCACAGGCCGGCGGATGCGCCGCCGCCATCGCGCGCACCCAGGTACATGTCGACGCCGCGATTGAACAGAGCGTGGCCGTCGATGGCTGGAAACCGGAAAGCCTCGACGCCCTGCGTGGCCATCAACCAACACCACGTTCACTGGCGCAAGCCGAGGGACGTGACGGTGCCGATCTCCAGCAGGCGCTCGATCTGCTCGATCGCGCCCGCGACGCAGACCGTTCGGGCAACGCCGTGCTGTGTCGCAAGGGGCTCGCGGATGTGCAGTTCATCTTGCTGAAGCGGAAGCAATGACAGAGCGGCCGTGACACCGCTGGTTCCCGAGGCCAATGGCGTTTGGCACCGCCGTGCGTCCTCACAGCAGGACGTGCTTTCCGGAAATACCGGTGCTTCGGCGGCTCACTATCGTCCGGCCGATCGATCCGGGACGATCGCTGACAGCAAAGGATATCGCCGTGAGACGCTCCCCCATCATTGCCGCAGCTGCCCTGATCACCGTTCTGGCAGCCGGATCCTTCCTGTACATTGACAAGCGATCGCGGCCGGTTGTCGTCACCGTGCCCACCACCGCTGCAATCCCGGTCGTGGCCTCCAAGGTCACCGCCAGGGATCTGCCGATATACCGGCGCGGCATCGGTACGGTGAGCGCCTACAACACCGATGTCGTTCGCAGCCAGATTCAGGGCGAGATCACTGCGATCACCTTCACCGAAGGCCAGACCGTCAAGGCCGGTGACCTGCTCGCGCAGATCGATCCCCGCCCCTATCAAGCCCAGATCGAGCAGTTGACGGCCAACCGCGACCGCGATCAGGCCCACCTTGCGAACGCGGAGGCCAATCTCTCACGCGATACCCAGCTTGGCACCAAAGGCTACGCCACCCCGCAACTGATCGAGACGCAGAGTTCGGAGGTCGCGCAGCTCAAGGCCACCGTGCAAGCGGACCAGGCCCAGATCGATCAGGCGAATGTGCAGCTCAGCTACACGCGCCTCACCTCGGCCATTCCCGGCATCACGGGCGTCCGGCAAATCGACGTCGGCAATGTGATTCATCCGACCGATCCGAACGGCCTCGTCGTCGTGACCCAGATCGAGCCGATCTCGCTGCTCTTCACCCTTCCCCAAACCGACCTCCCCGCGATCCAGGACCGAGCAGCGAAGGGATCGCTGGAGGTCATCGCCTACAGCCAGGACGACAAGACCAAGCTCGACGAAGGCAAGCTCCTGCTGGTCAACAATGAGATCGCGGGTACGACGGGCACCATCCAGCTCAAAGCGGTGTTTCCAAACCGGGAGCACCGGCTGTGGCCGGGACAATTGGTCAACGCCCATCTGCTGCTCGATACGCGGCACGACGCCATCACCGTCGCCGGCTCGGCCGTGCAGCAGGGTCCGGACGGCACCTATGTCTATGTCGTGCGTCCGGATCAGACAGCCGAGCTGAGGCCCGTCCATGTCGCCGATATCAACGACGGCCAGGCCCTGATCGATCAAGGCCTGAAAGCCGGCGACACTGTCGTGATCGACGGCCAGTACCGCCTGAAGGAGGGCAGCCGCGTTCAAGAGCTACACGGCAAAGCCGCACGCGAAGCGGATTTGCAGAGCGCCGTCCAGGATGCCATCCCATGAACCTGTCCGCACCCTTCATCCTGCGACCGATCGCGACCGCCCTGCTGATGGCCGGCCTGCTGTTGTGCGGCTTGGCGGCCTATCCCCTGCTGCCGGTCGGCGCGCTGCCCAATGTCAACTACCCGACCATCCAGATCTCCGCACAACTGCCCGGCGCCGATCCACAGACCATCGCATCCTCCGTCGCCACGCCGCTCGAACAACAGTTGAGCCAGATTCCCGGCGTCACGCAGCTCACCTCGTCCAGTGCGCTTGGCGTTGCGCAGCTGACGGTGCAGTTCGCGCTTTCGCGCACGGTGGACAGCGCCGCCGTCGACGTACTGGCCGCGATCAACGCCGCCAGTCCCTTTCTGCCGCCCAACATCCCCTACCCGCCGACGATCCGGAAGGTGAACCCGGCCGAGACGCCGATCATGCTGATTGCGCTGTCGTCGGACTCGCTGCCACTGACGACCGTCGATGCCTACGCCGAGAACATCCTGCTGCCGAAGATCTCGCAGATCCCCGGTGTCGGCCTGGTCGGAATCGGCGGGCAGCAGAAGCCGGCCATCCGCATCCGTGTCAATCCGCAGGCGCTTGCCGCCCGCGGCATCGGTCTCGAGGACGTTCGCAGCGTCATCGCCGGCGCCAATGTCGACCTGCCGAAGGGCACCCTGAACAGCCCCCGCGTCACCTACACGCTGAACACCAACGACCAGCTACTGAAACCGCAGGCTTATGAAGACCTCATCATCGCCTACAGCAATGGCTCGCCGGTGCGCTTACGCGACGTCGGCACGGCCATCGAGGCGCCCGAAAACGACCTCTTGGCCGGCTGGTACGGCAAGCAGCCCGCCATCATTCTCGCAGTCCAGCGCGTCCCCGGCGCCAACGTCATCGAGACCGTCGATCGCATCAAAGCCTTGCTGCCGAAGCTTCAGGCGTCGGTCCCTCCCGCAATCAAGGTGACGATCGCCGCAGACCGCACCGCAACCATCCGCGCCGCCGTCTCCGACGTCCAGTTCACCCTCATGCTGACCGTCGCGCTGGTCGTGATGGTGATATTCGTGTTTCTGCGAAACTTCTGGGCTACGGTCATTCCGGCCGTGACGGTTCCGCTGTCCCTCGTCGGGACCTTCGCGGTGCTCTATGTCCTCGGCTATAGCCTGGACAATCTCTCGCTCATGGCGCTTTCGATCGCCGTCGGCTTCGTGGTCGACGACGCCGTCGTCGTGATCGAGAATATCGTGCGCCATCTCGAGGAAGGCCTCAGCCCGATGGAGGCCGCGCTGAAAGGGTCTGCCGAGATCGGCTTCACGATCATCTCCATCACGCTGTCGCTGATCGCCGTGTTCATCCCGCTGTTCCTGATGGGCGGCTACGTCGGAAAGCTGTTCCAGGAGTTCGCGATCACGATTACCGCATCGCTGCTGCTGTCGCTGATCATCTCGCTCACGCTGACGCCGATGATGTGCGCACGTCTTCTGAAGGATGATTCGCGCAAGCCGCACGGCAGGCTCTATCTCCTGTTCGAGCGCGGCTTCGATTCCCTGCTCGCGCTGTATGCGCGCGGCCTGCGCGTCGTGCTGCGTCACCGCTTCGCGACGCTGCTCGTGATGCTCTCCACCATTGCGCTGACGGGCTATCTCTACGTGATCATTCCGAAGGGCTTCTTCCCGCAACAGGATACCGGCCAGATCGTCGGCATCACCGAGGCATCACAGGACATCTCGTTCGCCGCAATGTCCGAACGGCAGCAGGCGCTGGTCGGCATTCTGCTCAAGGACCCCGCGATTGCGTCGGTGGCCAGCTATATCGGCCCGGGCGGCCCGACAGCGACCCTGAACCAGGGCCGCATCTTCATCGTCCTGAAGCCGAAGCCCGAACGCAAGGCGAGCGCCGACGAGATCATCCGCCGTCTGGAACCGCAACTCGCCCACATCCAGGGCATCACCCTCTACATGCAATCGGCCCAGGACATCACCATCGGCGCACGGCTGTCGAAGACGCAGTACCAGTACACTCTAACCGATGCCGATTCCAACGAGTTGACCCACTGGTCTTCAGTCTTCCTCGATAGGCTGCGCGCGCTCGATCTCATCACCGATGTCGCCAGCGACCAGGCCAACGCCGGACCCAAGCTCGACGTGACCGTCAACCGCGAGGTCGCATCGAGCTTCGGCATCCTGCCCGCGACGATCGACAACACGCTCGACGATGCGTTCGGCCAGCGCATCGTCTCCACCATGTTCACCTCGCTGAACCAGTATCATGTCATCCTCGAGGTCGACCCGCGCTTCCAGTACGGGCCGGATTCGCTGATGGACATTTACGTGAAGTCCGCGAGCGGCCAGCAGGTGCCGCTGGGCGACCTCGTGCACACGGAGATCAAGCCCGCGCCGATCCTGATCAACCATCAGAGCATGTTCCCCTCGGTCACGATCTCGTTCAACCTCAAGCCCGGCGTCGCGCTGGGCGATGCGGTGGCCGCGGTCCAGAAGATCGAGCAGGACACCGGGAAGCCAGCTTCGCTGACGACGTCGTTCCAGGGCAATGCGCAGGCTTTTCAGTCCTCGCTTGCCGGCACGCCGCTATTGATCGGCGTGGCGCTGATCGTCATCTACATCATCCTCGGCGTGCTCTATGAGAGCCTGATCCACCCGATCACGATCCTCTCGACCTTGCCGTCTGCGGGAATCGGTGCGCTGCTTCTGTTGCTGGCCGTCCACGCCGACCTCAGCGTCATCGCCATCATCGGCATCATCCTCCTGATCGGCATCGTCAAGAAGAACGGGATCATGCTGGTCGACTTCGCGCTCGAAGTTCAACGCCAGCAGGGTCTCGGGCCGGTGGAAGCGATTTACCAGGCTTGCACGCTGCGCTTCCGGCCGATCCTGATGACGACCATGGCCGCGCTGCTCGGCGGCGTGCCGCTGATGCTGGGCACAGGTACCGGATCGGAACTGCGCCAACCGCTCGGCTACACCATCGTCGGCGGCCTCATGCTGTCGCAGATCCTGACGCTCTACACGACGCCCGTCGTCTACCTCTACCTGGACAGGCTGGGCAGATTCTTCACAAGGCAGAAGCCGCAGGACGCCGGCGTCTCCGGCTCTGCCTCACCCAACAAGGACACGGAGTTGCACCATGAGCCCGCTTGACAGACTGACCGTCGGCATGACGGCCGAGAAGAAGGTGATCGTGACGCCGGATCTGACGGTCGGCCATTTCGTGCCGGGCATGCCAGCCGTGTACGGCACGCCCATGATGATCCTGCACATGGAGATGGCCGCGGGGTCGGCGGTACAGGCCTCCTTGCCGTCCGGCAATGTCAGCGTCGGGATGATGGTCAACATCCGTCATCTGGCTGCGACTCCGGTCGGCCGCACCGTTCGCGCAACCGCCAAGGTCATTGCGGTCGAGACCAAGAGTGTGCTGTTCGAGGTCGAGGCCTGGGACGGCGACCGCAAGATCGGCGATGGCACCCATCGGCGCGGCGTCGTCGACGTCGCGGAGTTCGAGCGCCGCTTTGGTGTCCGGCATCCGGAAACGGCGACTGCCTGAGGCCGCGCCTGCGCTTGCCGGCAACCGAATACGGGCGCCAGCCACTTGCCGAGCCCTGCCAGGCAGGCGAAACCAAAAAGGCGGCGGGTCACCCCGCCGCCTTTCTATTCGAGCTCTCTGCGGCAGCCTATTCAGCCGCTTCGGCAAGGGCCGAGCGGACCAGCCGGATCGGAATGCCCTTGTAGGACGGCGTAAGACTCACGGGATCTCGGGCGTAGAGCGGCACGAGCGGATTGGTCTCAGGGTAGTAAGCCGCGCAGCAGCCGGTCGGGAACGAATAGCCAACGACGCGAAAGTTGCGCACGATCCGTTCGACTCCGTCAGTCGATTCCGTGATGAGGTCGACCCGGTCGCCCTCCTCGAACCCGCGCTTCTTCATCTCGTATTCGTTGAGGAACACGACGTCGCGCTGGCCGAACACGCCACGATAGCGATCGGACATCGAATAGAGCGTCGTGTTGTACTGGTCGTGACTGCGGATCGTGCTGAGCCAGAGGAAATCGGGATTGCTCTGCGCCGGATCCTCGCCACAGCCTTCGAATACGATGAAGTTAGCCTTGCCGGACGGGGTCGCCCAGATCCGCTCCCGTGCCGTCGAGGTGAGATGGAAGCCGCCGGGCACGCGAATGCGTGCGTTGTAGCCCTGGAATATCGGAAACACCGCCTCGATCGCATCGCGGATCAGATCGTAGTCGGCCACAAAGGCGTCCCATTCGACGACCGTGCGATCGCCAAGAGTTGCCTTGGCCACGCCGGCAATGATCGCGACTTCGCTCCGCAGATGCTCCGAGGCCGGCTTGTTGCGGCCGCCCGAGGCATGCACCATGGACATCGAGTCCTCTACCGTGACCGATTGCGGCCCACCCGCCTGGATGTCGATCTCAGTACGGCCGAGGCACGGCAGGATCAGCGCCGCGCGACCGTGGATGAGGTGGCTGCGGTTGAGCTTGGTCGAGACGTGGACGGTCAGGTCGAGCGTTTGCAGCGCCGCGCGGGTCGCCTGCCAGTCAGGGATGGCGGCCGCAAAATTGCCGCCCATCGCGAAGAAGACCTTGACCTCACCGCGGATCATCGCCTCCAGCCCGGTGACGACGTTATGGCCGGGATCGACCGGCGGCTTGAAGCCGAAGCGGCGCTCCAGGCGTTCGAGGAAGTCCGCCTTGGGAATCTCGGTGATGCCGACGGTGCGATCGCCCTGCACGTTGGAGTGGCCGCGCACCGGACACAAGCCGGCGCCTTCGCGTCCGAGATTGCCGCGGAGCAGTGCGAGATTGGCGATCTGCTGCACGTTGTGAGCACCGCGCTGATGCTGGGTGATGCCCATACCGTAGACCAGGATGGCACGCTCCGCCTTCATGTAGGCGTTAGCCGCATACTCGAGGTCCTCACGGCTGAGACCTGACCGGCGCTCGATATCGGGCCATTGCGTGCGCTTGAGATCCTCGGTGAGCGCTTCAATGCCGGCGGTATGTCCACGGATGAAATCCCAGTCCAGGATCGCCGGCTGGTCGGCGGCATGCGCCGCCTCGTCGGCTTCCGCCAGGATCTTCATGATCCCCTTGAGCGCGGCGACATCGCCGCCGACCCGGACCTGAAACAGCTTCGAGCTGATCGTCGTCGACGACAGCGTAACCATCTCGACGGGGCTCTGCGGCGCCTGGAAACGCTCCAGCGCGCGCTCGCGGAATGGATTGAACGAGATGATCGACGCACCGCGACGGGCCGCGTTGCGCAGGCTCGTCATCATCCGCGGGCTGTTGGTGCCGGGATTCTGGCCGAAGATGAAGATGCAATCGGCCTTGTCGAAATCCTCCAGCAGCACGGTGCCTTTGCCGACGCCGATCGATTCCGGCAGGCCGACGCTGGTCGCCTCGTGACACATGTTCGAGCAATCGGGAAAATTGTTGGTGCCGTACTCGCGCACGAACAGTTGATAGAGAAACGCAGCCTCATTCGAGGTTCGCCCGGAGGTGTAGAAGTCCGCCATGTTCGGATCGGGCAACGATTTGAGATGTTGGCCGATGGTTTCGAAGGCCTCCTCCCATGTCACCGGCAGATAGCGATCGCTCGCGGGATCATAGGCCATCGGATGAGTGAGACGCCCGACCATCTCTAGGTCATAGTCGCTCCAGGCCGCCAATTCGCTGACGGTATGTTCGGCGAAGAATTCCGGCGTGCAGCGCTTGGCAGTGGCCTCCCAGGCGATCGCCTTGCCGCCGTTCTCGCAGAACTCGAAGGACGAGGTGTGCTTGGGATCAGGCCACGCGCAGCCCGGGCAGTCGAATCCGTGCGGCTGGTTCATGCGACTCAATGTGATGGCGCCTTTGACCGGCACCTCCTGCTCCAAAAGAGCCTTGCCGAGCGCCTTGAGGGCCCCCCAACCACCGGCGGGCTCATGATAGGGGTGAACCGATTTTCTGGTCATTTCGTCCATCTCTGATGTGACATCCTTCCGCGAGTTAGCGGCCGTTCCGGCCAAGCCGTCTTTTCAGATCGAAGGCGGAATTTCGTGATCGCACAGGTCCGCATGAACCGCCGAGCGCGGGCGGATGGACGGCGTAGTGCATTCAGGAAAGAGGCTCCTCGTTCAGGGAAGGCGCGCGGTTGCCGCGGGCCTAGGCTCGCAGCATCGGGCCTGTACGGCCTGCATCCACCCTTGATTTCAGGAGCGACAGAGATGTTTACACGACGGGATTTGCTGGCTGTGTCAGCGGCAGGCGCCGCGATGGTCGGCTCGGGCGCGCATGCGGCGAGTTTCGGTAATCCGGACGAGCCGCCGCAAGGCGCCGTCAACGCGAAGAGCCCGGGAAGCCTGAGCGATCCCGGTCCGCAGAACCCCGAACTCGCCAGGCAGTTTCCTTCGGCACACATGCCGCCTGCGACCGATGTCGGCGGCATGCCGATGGATTGGGCTTCGTTCAACAATGCCCCCAGGCGCATTCAGAACGGCGGCTGGGCCCGTCAGGTGACGGTCGATGACTTCCCGATCGCGAAGGAAATCTCCGGCGTCAACATGCGGCTGTCTGCCGGCGGCATCCGCGAGTTGCATTGGCACCAGGCGGCCGAATGGGCGATCATGACCTATGGTAATTGCCGCATCACGGTTTTGGATGCGCAAGGCCGTCCCTACGTCGCCGACGTCAAGGCCGGCGACCTCTGGTACTTCCCGCCGGGCGCACCGCATTCGCTGCAGGGGCTCGGCCCCGACGGCTGCGAATTCGTGATCTGCTTCGACGACGGACATGCCGACGAATTCAATACGCTGCTGGTGACCGACTGGTTCGCCCATACGCCACCGGAAGTGCTGGCGAAGAACTTCGGGGTCCCGGTCGACGCTTTCGCGAAGATCCCCCTGCACAATCTCTGGATCTTCCAGGGGACGGTGCCCGGCGACCTCGCCGCGGACCGCGCCGCCGTCGCGAGGCATGCCGAAGCACCGCCCTACCCGTTCGTGTACCCGCTCGGCAGCTCCGCGCCTCTCAAGCAGAATGCCAACGGAAGCATTCGCGTCGCCGACAGCACAAATTTCAAGGTCGCCACGACGGTCGCTTCGGCCCTCGTGACCGTACCGCCCGGCGGCGTCAGGGAAATGCACTGGCATCCGAACGCGGACGAGTGGCAGTACTACATCAAGGGCAAGGCGCGCATGACCGTGTTCAATACCGGCCCCAACGCCCTAACCATGGACTTCTCGGCCGGCGATATCGGCTATGTCCCGCGCAATTTCGGGCACTACGTCGAAAACACCGGCGATACCGAGTTGCAATTCGTCGGCGTGTTCCGCGCCCCACGCTACGAAGAAGTCTCGCTGTCGAACTGGCTCACCCACACCCCTCCCCAGCTGGTTGCCCAGCACCTTAACGTGGACGAGAAGATGATCGCACAATGGCCGGACAACAGCCCGGGCATCATGCCGAAATCCTGAGGCAGACGGATTTGCAAGTGAAAGGGGGCGCCGAAACCGGCGCCCCTTCTTCATGTCTCCACAAGATTACTGAAACTAAGCGCGCGGTGCGAACGTCCGAACGATCTCGTACATGCCCGGCTCGAACCTTGCGATGTTCAGCGCGGCTTCGAGGAACGGTCGTGGAGCCGGATCCTGGCGCATCGCCTCGTAGGCCTCGATGCTCGCCCACTGGGCGTACATCGTCACCTTCGTGCCATCGAGACTACGGTGCAGCGTAGAGGTGACAAAGCCCGGCGCCTTGCTGACAAACTCATCCGTGGCTTGCGTGAGAAGATCCAGAAGCCTTTTCTGGTCGGACGGTTCGACAACAAAGACGTTGATCAGCGTGATCACACCAAAACTCCTGCTCTGCACGACCGCTTCGAGCGACGACCTGTCTCAGTAGTGACCGTGTGAGGCGACGAACTTGCCGCGAAAGACGCGGAAGCCGGTTGCGACGTAGATCAGCATGAGGGGAAAGACAAACAAGCCTTCGCCCCAGAACATGAAGGCCAGGCTGGCATGAGGCGCCGCCGCCTCATCGATCGTGATGGCGAAGGGCACCATATAGGGCCAGAACGACAGCGCCAGCGTGCCGAAGGCCGAGAGGAAGATCAGCGAGACCATGTGGAGCGGCCAATAGTCGTCGTGCCGCAGAATGCTCGACGCCAGCACACAGGCCGCAGCCGCGCCGATGGCGGGAAAGACGAACAGATAGGGCCGGTCGATCCATCGGTGCAGGATCGGCAGATGATGCAGCAGCGCATGGGTGAAGACCAGCAGCAGGAACAGAAATACCCCGATTGCCAGCACCGCGATCTGACTGCGGGCGATGTCACGAACCGCCCCACCCCGCTTCCTGACCAGCCAGCAGGCGCCGAGCAGCGCGTAACCGAGACAGAGACCGACGCCGCAGAGCAGCGGGAACAGACTGAACCAGCCGAATGTGCCGCCCGTGTACTGGCCGTCCACGACGGGCAGGCCCTGCACCAGGGCACCGACCATGACGCCCTGCATGAAGCTCGCGACCAGCGAGCCGCCGCCGAAACTGAGATTCCAGATCCAGCGGGACCGTTCCGACTTGTTGCGGAATTCGAACGCGACCCCGCGAAGGATCAGGCCCAGCAGCATCAGGATGACCGGGATATAGAAGGCCGACAGCACCGTGGCGTACGCGATCGGAAACGCGCCCCACAGGATCACGCCTGTTACGACCAGCCAGGTCTCGTTGCCGTCCCAGAACGGCGCGATGGCGCCCAGCATGGCCCGCCGTCGCGGCTCGCTGTTCGGCAGCAGGAACAGCATCCCAACGCCGAGATCGAAGCCATCGAGCAGGAGATAGATCAGGATGCTAATTGCCAGCAATGCCACCCAAAAGGTCACCATGATCTAGTCTCCGGCCTGAATGTAGGTGTGCGACGAAACGGATCGTGGATCGGCCAGCGACATCGGCCGGTTCGGCATTGCGGCCGCCGGCACGGCCGCAAGCGAGCCGCCCGGACCCGCGCGCAGCAGCCGGTAGATGTAATAGATGCCGAACGAGAAGATGAAGGCGTAGACCGCGGCAAACAGGATGAGCGACGTCGCCGCTGCGTTTGCGGTCAGGAACGGCGTCATCGCCTTGGCGGTACGCAGCACACCGTAGACGACCCAGGGCTGGCGGCCGACCTCGGCCGTGTACCAGCCGGCCAGCGTCGCGACGAACGGCAGCGGGAAGCTCAGAAAGATGAACCGCAGCAGCCAGCGGCTGTGCTCGATCGTGTGGCGGATGATCCGCCAGGATCCGACCCATGCCAGCGCGAGCATGAGCAGGCCGCAGCCGACCATGACGCGGAAGGTCAGGAACGGAATCAGCACCGGCGGCCGGTCCTGGGGCGGAAAGGACGTCAGGCCGACTTCCCGGGAGCTCGTGCTCGAGCTGGCAACGATGCTGCCGAGCACGGGGATCTTGATCTCATAAAGATTCGATTGGGTTGCCTCGTCGGGCAGCGCGATAACCACTTCGCCGGCCGGCTGCTCGTCATGCCACCGTGCCTCGATCGCGGCGAACTTCGCCGGCTGATGCTGGTGCACATAATCGCCGACGAGGTGACCGAACACGAGCTGCACCGGCACGAGCACGGCCGCCAGGAACAGGCCCATGCGAAGCATGACCCCGGCTTCGACAAGATAGATCTTCCGCAGCATGTACCAGGCACCTGTCGCGGCCACGCAGAAGGCGCTCGAGAGATAGGCGGCCAGCAACATGTGGACGAAGCGAACCATGGCGACCGAATTGAAGATGATCTTCATCCAGTCGTCGGGAACGAAGATGCCGTTCTGCTCGACATAGCCGACCGGCACCTGCATCCAGCTGTTGTTGATCATGATCCAGAATGCGGACAGCGTCGTGCCCAGCGCCACCATTGCGGCGGCGAACAAATAGAACCCGGGGCGAACGCGGTTTCGGCCGAACACCAGGATGCCGAAGAAGCTCGCTTCCAGCATGAACGCCGTGAACGTCTCATACGACAGCAGCGGCCCCTGGATCGGACCCGACATCTTCGAGAGCTCGCTCCAGTTGGTCCCGAATTGAAAGCCCATGACGACGCCCGAGACGACGCCGAGGCCGAACGCGATACCGAAGATCTTGAGCCAGAACTCGAACAGTGTCTGATAAACCTGCCGCCCGGTGCGCAGGTGCAACGCCTCGAGCACCGTGAGCCAGGCGGCAAGGCCAATGGTGAAGGCCGGGAAGATGATGTGGAACGAGATCGTGAATCCAAACTGGATCCGCGAAAGAAGCAAGGCCGTGGCGTCCATCGATTAGTCTCCCCGTCCGGCAGCGATCATTGTCCGGTCAACGCTAGTCGGACCGGGCGGCGCGGGGCTTCCGCAAACGAATGCCCCATTGCAAATCCGCATGGCGCGCACAGCAAAGCCCAAGCGCGAGCGTCAGCACCAGGATCGGTGCGATCAGGCTCTTCGCGGCCAGGTGCACTGTCATGAAGCCGCCGGCGGCGGCGCCAAGCAGGAACATCACGCACAGCGCGAGCATCGTTTTGACGGCCCGTAAGGCTTGCGGATCCGGCGTCGACGAGAATTGCTCGATCGCACGCAGCATGTTGCCGGTGACCGTGACCGAGAGATATTTCCAGCGCTCGACCTGCCGGAAGCTGGCGGTCTGGAGCGCGACACCGAAGGAGATCACGACGATCGCGAGGGGGCCCGGCGGCGCATGCGGCAGCGCCAGCATCACCACCGTGAGGCAGATGATCTCGCCCAGCAGGTCCTGGCCGCACTGCCGGCAACGATTTCGCGAGATGCCTTCTCCATTGTCATCGGTTCGGCATCACGTGGACTCAGCAGTCCGCCTGCTGTCGTGCATGATCCGGAAGGACGATGCGGTGCGGATGGGTGAAGACGCCAAAGCCATCGT
>JAEYRD010000010.1 GCA_023435725.1 Pseudomonadota bacterium
TGATGCTGCCGGCGGGATTGGCGATGGACTCGATGAAGATCGCTTTCGTGCGCGGCGTTACGGCGCGCTCGAAGCTTGCGATGTCATCGGGATCGGCCCACACCACGTTCCAGCCAAAGCTCTTGAACGCGTGCGTGAACTGATTGATCGAGCCGCCGTAGAGCTTTCGCGCCGCGATGAACTCGTCGCCGGGCTGGAGCAACTGCTGCAATACCACGACCTGGGCGGCGTGGCCGGAGGCCACCGCCAGCGCGGCCGTGCCGCCCTCGAGCGCGGCGACGCGCTCTTCCAGCACCGCGTTGGTCGGATTGCCGATGCGGGTATAGATGTTGCCGAATGCCTGCAGGCCGAACAGCGAGGCGGCGTGGTCGGCATCGTTGAAGACGAAAGAGGTTGTTTGATAAATCGGGGTCGCGCGCGCACCGGTGGTGGGGTCGGGCTGTGCACCGGCATGCACGGCGAGGGTCGAAAATCCCGGAAGGCGATCGCTCATTGAGGCGTCCTGTTCTTGTGGTCTGAAATCGCGCGGCAAGCTGATGGGCGCCGCGGCTGTCGTCAAGCCGCCGCTTCACATCGCGGCGCTACGCATTGTCACGTTCGCGCAATGGATATTTCGTCAGCTTTGTTCGGTCTTGTTCTTGGCAGCGCGATCGGAGGCCGCAGTGTCGCCGCCACCGACGCTCATCCGATTGAGGGATAGACGCATGCCTTGCGTCGGCGCCGGCGGGCGCTTGGAGCTCAGCGTGCGCGAATTGACGCCCATCCAGGATATTTCCGACGACAGCCGGCCATATTCGATCTTTGGGCAGCGATTCATCACGACCTTGATACCGGCCGCTTCCGCCTTTTCCGCCGCCGCATCGTCGCGCGCACCGAGCTGCATCCAGATGACCTTCGGCAGTGGATCGAGCGTCAGGGCTTCCTCGACCACGGGCATGATGTGGCTGGAGTTGCGGAAGATGTCGATCATGTCGATGGGACGACCGATATCGCGCAGCGAGGCGACGAAGGGCTTTCCGAGCAACTCCTTGCCGACATGGCCGGGATTGATCGGGATCATGTCGTAGCCGCGCTGCGCCAGATACTTGAACGCAAAATAGCTCGGCCGCACGTTGACCGGCGAGGCGCCGACCATCGCGATCGACTTCACGCTGTTGAGGATGCCGCGGATGTAATTGTCGGGGTAGGCGTCGTGGTTCATTTGATCTTCTTTGTTGCATCATTGCGAGGAGCGAAGCGACGAAGCAATCCAGTCTATTTCCCTGGTGGGATTTCTGGATTGCTTCGCTTCGCTCGCAATGACGATTTTACTCATCCCGCCATGTCGGCGTGCGCTTCTCGATGAACGCGCCGATGCCTTCCTCGGCGTCGCGTGCCATCATGTTCTCGGTCATCACCTCTGCCGTATAGCGATAGGCGTCCGCAAGGCTCATCTCGGCCTGGCGATAGAATGCCTCCTTGCCGAGCTTGACGGTGTAGGCGGATTTCAGCGCCACCTTTTCGGCGAGCGCGATCGCTGCGTCGCGCTCCGTGCCGGCCGCGACCACGCGATTGACGAGCCCGATCTCGCGGGCGCGCGTGGCCGGGATCGGCTCGCCCGTCAGCAGCATCTCCATCGCCTGCTTGCGCGGCACGTTGCGCGACAGCGCAACCATCGGCGTCGAGCAGAACAGGCCGATGTCGACGCCGGGCGTGGCGAAGCTTGCGGCTTCCGAGGCGATCGCGAGATCGCAGCTTGCCACGAGCTGGCAGCCGGCCGCGGTCGCGATGCCCTGGACGGCCGCAACGACGGGCTTTGGCAGATGCACGATGGCCTGCATCATCGCGCTGCAGGCGTTCATCATCTCGGCGAAGAAGGCGCGGCCGCGATCCGGATCGGCGCGGCGCGCGGTCAGCTCCTTCATGTCATGGCCGGCGGAGAAGGCGGGACCGTTGGCGGCGATCACGACGCCGCGGATGCGCTTGTCCTCGGCGATCGCGTTGAAGCTTGCATGTAACTGCCCGATCATCGCCGCCGACAGGCTGTTGCGTGCGGCAGGGCGGTTCAGCGTGAGCACGGCGACACTGCCGACGATCTCCCGCAGGAGGATCGGCGGTTGCGGGGAGGGGGCGCGGGTGGCCTGGACGGGCATTGACGCGATTTCCGTTGGATGATTGCAATTGGATGACGCAGATAACTTAATGTAACAGGCCAAGTGAAGCGAGAGTGGGGAACAACATGGCGTTAGCGAAAATGAGCGTGGCGGAGGTCGAGCAGTTTCTCCGCGACGAGTTTCCCCAGGCCTTCAGCGGCGACGACATCACGATAGAGAGCGCGGATGGCCAGACCTGCCTTTTGCGCCAGCGCTTCAGCGAAAGGATGCTGCGGCCGGGCGGAACCGTGTCAGGGCCGACGCTGATGGCGCTCGCCGATTTCGCGATGTACGTGGTGCTCCTGTCCGCGATCGGGCCGATCGGGCTCGCCGTGACCACCAATCTCAACATCAACTTCCTGCGCAAGGGCCAGCCCGGCCAGGACGTGTTGGCCGAGGCCCGGCTGCTCAAGCTTGGCAAACGCCTGGCGGTCGGGGAGGTGAATCTGCTGTCCGGGACCTCACCTGATCCGATCGCCCATGTCACCTCGACCTATTCCATTCCAAATGTTTGACCTTTTAGCAGGTAACATGGCACCATATTTTTAAGTTATTGATTTTATTTGAGTAATTTATGTCGATGGGCATTGACCGTTACGCGTCTCTTCTCTAGAGAACAGCGCAGTCCGGTGCGGTGTTCGCGCCGATGTCTCCCTCACGGAAATTCTGACATGAAAACCTTTTCGGCAAAGCCGGCCGAGGTGACGAAGAAGTGGGTGCTGATCGACGCCAAGGGGCTGGTCGTTGGCCGTCTCGCCACCATCGTCGCCATGCGCCTGCGCGGCAAGCACCTCCCGACCTACACGCCGCACGTTGATTGCGGCGACAACGTCATCATCATCAACGCCCAGCATGCGGTCCTCACCGGTCGCAAGCGCGAGCAGAAGACCTACTACAAGCACACCGGTTACGTCGGTCACGTCAAGGAGCGCACCGCGCGCCAGATCCTCGAGGGCCGTCATCCCGAGCGCGTGCTCGAGAAGGCCGTCGAGCGCATGATCCCGCGTGGTCCGCTCGGTCGCGTCCAGATGGGCAACCTCCGCGTCTATGGCGGCGCCGATCATCCGCACGAGGCCCAGACGCCCGAAAAGCTCGACATCGCCAAGTTGAACCGCAAGAACACGAGGGCCGCATAACATGGCCGAATCCATTCAGTCGCTCGACCAGCTCTCGCAGCTCAAGACGGCGGTCGCGCCCGACGCGCCCAAGCACGAGAAGAAGGTCGACAAGTTCAACCGCGCCTACGCAACCGGCAAGCGCAAGGATGCGGTCGCCCGCGTCTGGATCAAGCCGGGCGCCGGCAAGGTCACGGTCAACTCGCGCGAGGTCGAGGTCTATTTCGCCCGTCCCGTGCTGCGCATGATGATCGAGCAGCCGTTCTCCGTGGCCCAGCGTTCCGGCCAGTACGACGTGATCTGCACCGTCGCCGGCGGCGGTCTGTCCGGCCAGGCCGGCGCCGTCCGTCATGGCATCTCCAAGGCGCTCACCTATTTCGAGCCGGAGCTGCGCAGCGTGCTCAAGAAGGGTGGCTTCCTCACCCGCGACTCCCGCGTGGTCGAACGCAAGAAGTACGGCAAGGCGAAGGCCCGCCGGTCCTTCCAGTTCTCGAAGCGTTAATCGCTTCGGTCACATTCGCCGCGAAAGCGGCTTCAATGAGAAGCAAAAGGGCGCTGAATTCAGCGCCCTTTTTGTTGTTCGTTTGTACGCAAATTGATGGCGTGTTTCCCGAAAACTTGGCCTCCCGTGAAAACCTGAATGGAACTCGGCGGACATAGCGTCGCATCTGGAAGGGCGCGCAAGTCGGATGTTCCGATCGCGTAACTTGCTATGTTCTAGAGGGGGCCGACATGATGTCGCTCGATAGCATCACGCTCTATTTGGTTGCCACCATGGTTGCCGCACTGCTCGGCGCCATGATGGTCTTTTTCGGCAGGCAGGAGGACAGCCCTGCGCTGAAATGGTGGGGCACCGCGTATCTCCTCGGCGCCGCCTCCGTCGCGCTATGGACGGCGGCCGGCGACAGGCTGGGCCCGCATGTTTCTCTTGCGCTGAATGCGGTCGGCTTCGTTGCCTGCGGCATGGTGTGGAATGCGGCGCGCGTCTTCCACGGCCGCAAGCCGAACTGGGCTGGCCTCGTGCTCGGTGCGCTCGCCTGGATCGCAGCCGTCACGCTGCTCGGTCACGCGGCCCCCCTGTTGCGCATGGTCATCGGCGCCGGCATCGTCTCAGTCTATGCGGCGCTGACCGCAAGCGAGCTCTGGGTCGAACGGCGCAAGAGCCAGCAGCGGCGCTGGCCCGCCTTCGTGGTACCGGTGATGCACGGCTGCGTGTTGATGCTGCCGATCCTGATTGGCAGCTTCCTGCGTCCCAACGATGCCGGCTTCGCCGCCAGCATCTGGGTGACCGTGTTCGCGGTCGAGCTCGTGCTCTATGCCGTGGGTACCGTATTCGTGATCTTCATGCTGGTGTCGGAGCGCACCGTCACCGCGCACCGGACCGCGGCGTCCACCGATCCGCTGACCGGCATGTTCAACCGCCGCGGCTTCTCGGAGGCCTGCGGACGCGTGATCGAGCGCGAGGCCAAGGCCGGGCGGCCCGTGACCGTGATGATCTTCGACATCGATCACTTCAAGTCGATCAACGACCGCTTCGGCCATCCCGCCGGCGACGAGATGCTGAAACTGTTCTCGACCATCGTCGTCAGCAGTCTGCGCATCTCCGATCTCTCGGGGCGCATCGGCGGCGAAGAATTTGCGGCCTTGCTGCCGTGTTCGCTGGAGGAGGGCGTGCTGGTCGCCGAGCGCGTGCGCGAAGCGTTCGAAACCTCCGGCGTCGTGGTCGATGAAGGCCCGGTCGACACCACTGTCAGCATCGGCGTCGCCGGCGGTCCCGCCGGTACCGAGCTCGAGGTGCTGCTGGCCTCGGCCGACACCGCGCTCTACCAGGCCAAGCGCGGCGGCCGCAATCGCGTCGAGGCGGCGGAGGAGCTGCCGTTGTCGCTGGAGAACTGGCGCCGCCAGAGCGCTGCGCGGGTTGGCGCGCCGCAGGCGCGTACGGCCGCCGCCTGAGACGAAGGCAGCCCCGCGGTAATCCGCTGTTTACCATTCGATCCCTACCTTGCGGTCATGGAATCGATCCGTCGACAGAATCCGCAGGCTGCCCTGATGTCGCTCGAAGCCGCCGCGGCTTCGGCACGCGGTGGCTTCGCCTGCCTGTTCTCCACCGCAGATGAATACGAGACCGCGCTGATCACCGCGCGCCGCGCCCAGGGGCGCTATACGCAAGGCCGCAGCTATTGGCTGTTCGCGCTGTTTGCCGGTTGCGCGCTGGTCGTGGCGGGTATCGTTCTGCTGTTCGCCTGATCGACTCGTATATCCCGGCCGGGCAGGGCGCCGTTTCGGCGCCTTTTTCTTTTGGGCGGGGTGCGCTAGACACGCCCATCGAACAAGAAGGGTGGAAACCGATGATCACCGAGATCGCGCAAATCGACGTCAAGCCGGGCAGCGAGAAGGACTTTGAGGCGGCCGTCGCCAAGGCCAAGGCCGCTTTCGGCCGCTCCAAAGGCTTCCACGGCTTCGAGCTGCACAAGTCGATCGAGAAACCGCAGCGCTACCGGCTGATGGTGAAGTGGGCGACGCTGGAGAACCACACCGTCGATTTCCGCGGCTCCGAGAACTTCACCGAATGGCGCGGCCTCGTCGGCCAGTATTTTGCGTCGCCGCCGGAGGTCGAGCACACCGAGACCGTGCTGGCGACCTGAGGCGTTATTGCTGGACCATGATCTCCGCGCAAACGCGTTCCGCGTTTGTCGCGTGGGAGGACCGCTGCACGCTTTGCGCTAACGCGGCCCTTCGGGTCCGGATCATGATCTAGGCTGCCTCTGCCAGGGGCGGCGCCTCGTACGTCTTGAAATGGTCGATCATGACCTTGGCGATGGCGACCAGTGGTAGCGCCAGCGCCAGGCCCCAGATTCCGAACACGACGCCGAGCAGGATCTGGAACGCGAACAGCGTGGCCGGCGGAATGTCCAGCGCCTGCCGCTGCAGGACCGGCGTCAGCACATAGCTTTCCATGGCATGCACGCCGAGGAAGAGGAGAAGGGCCGAGAGCGCCGGGATCCAGCCCGAGGCAAGACTTGCCAGTACCACGACGACGCCGGCGATGATGGCGCCGACGGTCGGGATGAAGGCGAGCAATCCGGCCTGGATTCCCAGGATGAACGAGCCGGGGATGCCGATGATGGCAAGCCCGATCCAGGTCACGACGCCGACTGCGATCATGACGATGATCTGCGCGATCAGCCAGCGCTCCAGCGTCTCGCCGATGCGATCGATGATGAGGGCGGCGCGGGTGCGGTGCCTGGCCGGCGTGAGAAACAGCAGGCCGTCGTGATAAATGCTCGGCTGGGTCGCGAAGGCGAGCCCGAGAAACAGCACGATGAAGATGTTGCCGACGGCGCTGATCGTGCCGAGCAGCAGCTTGAAGGTCTGGCTCACGATCGCCCCGCCGCTCGAGGCGAGCGCGCCCGCGCTCGGCAATCCACCGTGCGAGGCCGAACTCGGCGCGGGCGTCGATGCAGCGTTGCTGGAGGTGGCAGGCGCGGCATTGCCGAGATCGAAGACGCTGGTGTCGATGCCGTGGTTCTCGAGGAAGGACCGGACGTTGGTGAGCTGCGACTTGATGGTCTTGCTGAGCACCGAGGCCTGATCGGCGATGGTGGCGCCGCCGAGATAGGCGACGCCCGCGAGCATCACGGCCAGCGCGATGCAAACGATCGCGAGCCGCACCGCGTGCGGCAGGTGCACGCGGCGGCCGAGCGCATTCGTCAGCGCGTTGAGGGCGACGCCGAGCAGCATGCCGGTGAAGATCAGAAGCAGGGTGGCCGCGAAATACCAGGCGAAGGCCAGGAAAGCCGTGAACAACACGACGCCGATGCCCCCGACTGCGATCGCCCAGGCCTGATCTTGGGCCTGATCTTGGGCCAGATCGTTGCGGGTCCGGGGACGTTCGTCAGCGGGAATGGTCACATCATGTCCTTTTCTTCGGCGGCTGCGGGCGGGGCACTCTTTCGCGAAATTTCACCAGGGATCAAGCCGCCCCCAAGCGCCGATTTGAGGCGTCGAGCGCCTGAAGGGCCGATGCCACAGGGGCGAAAGGGTGCCGGGCCTGCCCGGCGGCCTGGGATTTGCGCGAAAATAGCATTGCCGTCCCGCGATCCCTTATGTTGAATTTGTTCCAAGCCAAGGGCATGTTTGGAGAATCTTCTTCGGCGGGGAGGTCGGAACAGGAGATGAGAAAGCCGGTCGTCGGCGTGATCGGGAATTCCCATCGCGTCGAAAATCGATTTCAGGTCCAGATGGTCGGCGAGCGAAACCTGCGCGCCGTGGCCGAGGTCTCCGGCGGCTTGCCGGTGATGTTTGCGGGCTCGCCCGACATCACCGACATCAGTGCGCTGCTCGACACTGTCGACGGCGTCATCCTCACCGGCGCCCGGGCCAACGTGCACCCGACACGTTTCAACGTCGACCCCTGCGAGAAGCACGAGCCCTATGACATCCACCGCGACGAGGTCGCGCTGGCGCTCTCACTCGCCTGTGTCTCCCGGGGCATCCCGCTGTTTGGCATCTGCCGCGGCCTCCAGGAGATGAACGTCGCCTTCGGCGGCTCGCTGCATCCCGAGATCCGTGAAATACCGGGCCGCATGAACCACCGCATGCCCAGGCTCGAGAACGGCGAGATCCATCCCGATCCGACCGTGGTGTTCGCCGACCGCCACGATGTTCACCTCACGCCGGGCGGTGCGTTTGCACAATTGCTCGGCTGCGAGACGATCCGGGTCAATTCACTGCATGGCCAGGGCATTCTCGATCCCGGCAAGCGTGTCCTGATCGAGGGCGTCGCCGAGGACAGCACCATCGAGGCGATCCGCATCGCGGAAGCCCCGACCTTTGCGCTCGGCGTGCAATGGCACGCCGAGTACGACCCGCAGCACAATCCCATCAACCGAAAGCTGTTCGAGGCTTTTGGCGAGGCGATGGTCGCACGGCAGCGCGCGGCGGCTTGAGCCGCGGGAGGGCGTCGCGCATGCTCTCGCCACATCGTCATTGCTGTGCAAGTTCACTAATTCGCTGATCGAATTCATCCTGAGCAGGGAGAATTTCGATGCGCGACAACAGCTTCGACCGGACGATTGAGCGGAATTACCTTCAGAAGTGGCGATTTCTGA
>JAEYRD010000020.1 GCA_023435725.1 Pseudomonadota bacterium
GATAGCCGGGCGAGGTCCAGGAGAACGTCGCATCGAAGAAGGTGCGGACGACGCCGTATTCGGTGGCGGTGCGCGTGTCGATGTTGAGATCTTCACGAGCGCGCATGGTGTAGTAGTTGCTCAGGCGGTTGCGTGCGCTCGCGGGCGCGGCAGACTGAGTGCCGTAAACGTTGTTTGAGTTCAGCGCGACTTCGGCACGCAGATAGCCACCCAGCTTGATGCAGGTGTCGGTGCCCGGGATGTAGTAGAATCCGGCACCGTACAGGGAGCAGATCCTCACGTATTCGACCGCCTTGGCCTTCACGGGGAGATCGGCAGCCTGGGCTCCGCCCACAGCGAGGAGACCCGCCGCAGAACCGAGCAAAAGGCTCTTAACCAACTTCATGTGTTAAACCTCCAAGTTGCTCCAACAGGGAAGGTTTCCTGGCCGGCACGGCCAATTCCCCGACCCCCTCTAAAACACCGCCTGAAGCCTCTTCGCGTCTTCGGACACACCCGCATGAACGCGAGGGGACTTAGGCGGAAGACCTAAACGGGACGACCTCGGGATGCCCCCCTCCGTCGCCCCGCCACCATGATCGATGGCCAATGCACACGCAATACGCGAACCGGCTCTAACAGCCCGCGTAATCCGAATCTAGGCAAGTGTTGCGAAAAAATCACGCGATGGTTGAGGTTAAAATTGGTTCAACCTTCTGATTCTGTTATTCAACAGCCTTCAGACGCGCGCGACAGTCAGGTTCAAGAGACGCTGCCTTGGCGCAGCGCCCAGTAAACCAAGCCTCTAGCTCAGAATTTCGGCGTCTGGAGAAGCCGATCGAGCCCGACTAGAAAGACCGCGCTAGAGTGGCACCCGCACAGGAGCAAAGAGCAATCTATGGTAGCGCCCGCATAAAAATGAGTGCAATCTAAAGTGGTGTGAACGCGGGAACGAAGTGAAATGACTGAAAACAAAAAGAAGATCTCGGCGGCCCCAAGCTGGCTCGGACTGAGCCCAGACCGCCTAAGCTTCTTGTTCGTTCCCGAGCGAGCCGAGGTCGTGCGGCGAATATTCGAGTTGGCGATCGGCGGAATGGGGAGTTACGCGATCGCCAACTATCTCGATGGGCGAAAGGTGCCGCCCTTCACGCAATCCGAAGACTGGGATCACACGACGATCGACTACATGCTGCGTAACCGCGCGACCTATGGGGAGTACCAACCCAGGAGCTTTGCGAGCGGCCACAAAAAGGGCATTCCGAATGGCCCTCCAGTTCCTGACTACTATCCAGCCATCATCGACAAAGAAACGTTCGAAGCCGCGCAGATCGCTCGCAAGCGAAATTTCGCAAACCGTGGTCGCAAGGGGAACGATCTTGGGGCGATCTTTGCACGCATCGCCACATGCGCCTATTGCGGCGACGACGTAGTATCGCACCGCATCGCAAATGTTCATGTTCTGGCGTGCGAGCAAGTGCTGAATGGCGACGGATGCAGTCGTACCGCTTGGACATATCGCGACTTCGAGATCGCAGTCCTCGCATTCCTGACTCACCCTGCGCTGGCCGAGAGGCTGCAAGGCGAGCAGAGAGACAAACTCCTCGATCTCGCGGACAAAATCACCGACCTCTCAGAGGAGCAAGAGCGGCACTATGCGGCGCGAATAGATATTGCCATTTTGCTCAAGCAGATTGTCACGGAACTAGTCGTTCACAGCGCTGGCGCGAGTTCAACACCACGACTTCCCTCTGCTCAAATCAGCAGGGACGTTAAAGGGCGCTATCTTGAAATCCGCCTCTGGGACGGCCGCCTAGACAAATGCCTTTGCGTCTCCTGACGCACGCAAAGCGGGCCATGCCAGGGCCTTTGCTGCTCGTAGGCTTGGGTCATTCGCGACCAAGCCGGACCAGCAGCAAATGCCGCTGGAGGCGGAAGCGAATTCTGAGATTAGCGGGACCACGACGCGGCTCTGGCGGCGGCGTGGACCCGCTCGGGCGCACGACCATCGCCATGGCCACGAATCCTAGGCGGCCGGAGAGTCCGGCGAACCGGCGAAGCTGTCCAACGGGCCTTGCGGAAGAGGCGCAATTCCGAGCGAGCGAAAGCGGATTTCTTTGCCTGGTGCACCGCGCGGCGTACGCGAATGCGTCGCCGCGCGGTGTTTGACGTGCTCAGAAGCTGACGCCCAGCCGCGCATTGAACGAGCGCCCGGCGCCCTTGACGTTGTAGCCCCACGCAGCCGATGAACCCATCATCGAGACCACCTTGTAATCGACCAGATCGGCGCCACCGAGCGGCAGGTAGTAGTTCTGGTTGAACAGGTTGTCGATGCCGAGGTCCAGCCGCACGTGCTGCCATTGGTAGCCCGTACGCAAATTGACCAATGCATAACTTGGCGTCGTCAGCTCATTGTGAACCTGACTGACCCAGTCTTTCGACCCGACGAGCTGCAGCTCGATGCTGTTGCTCCAACCTCCAAGGCGATGATCGAGCGCGATCTTCGCGTTGATCGGCATCATGTGGTAAAGGTCCACGCCGTCGGTTCGCTGGCCGCGAACATAGCCGATCAGGCCGCGAAGCTGTCCCTGGCCGTAGACCGGATTGTCCCATACGGTCAGCCGTCCCTCGACGTTGACGCCGTAGAGCGTCGCGTCGTGATTGGCGAACTGCAGATAGACGAAAC
>JAEYRD010000200.1 GCA_023435725.1 Pseudomonadota bacterium
GATCCTGTTCGTCGCCTTCGGGGTCATCTTCATCACGCTGATCGGCGTCGGCCTTACGCTGCCGCCGGTGGTGCGCTGGCTCGGCATCGCGGAAGCCGGCCGCACCGAGCATGTCGCCGAGCACGAGGCCGAGATCGCGGCGCGCCGCCAGGCCCTCGACGCTGCGCTGAAGTCGCTCGACGCGCTGACCGAGGAGAAAGAGGTGTCAGACGAGGTGATGCGGCTGCTGCGCGCGCGCCACGAGATCCGCGTCAACCAGCTTCCTGATTCACTCGACCCTGCCCACCATGACGTCTCCGCCGCCGGCACCGCGCTGACCCGCGACCTGATCGTCGCCGAGCGCAAGTTCATCCACGACCTCCTGCGCGACGGCAAGATCACCGACGAGACACGACGACGGATCGAGCGGGATCTGGATCTGGAGGAGGCGAGCCTGGCGAACCGGGAGTATCGGGGAGCGCCGCTGTAGCTTCTCGTCATTGCGAGCGCAGCGAAGCAATCCCGACTGCCTCCGCGGAAAGACTCTGGATTGCTTCGCGGAGCCTGTCATCGGGCCGCGCTTCGCGTGGACCCGTTGGCTCGCAATGACTAAAGCTGAAACGGCGGAGCAAACTACCGCTTCTCGCAGAACTCGCCTATCGCCGCGGTCACTGCCGACGCAATCAGCTCTTGCCGTTCCGGCGAATTCATCACCATCTCCTCGTCGCGATTGATGATCGAGCCGGCCTCGAGCAGCACGGCCGGGCTTCTCGTCCGCTCGAGCACGACGAGCTCGTCAAAGCGGTAGACGCCAACGTCCTTGTCGAGCAACTGGCGCCGATAGCGCCCCATCAGAGGCAGTGTGTATTGGCTGGCGTATTGCAGGCCGCGCTGCTTCAATTCCTTGCCCAGCAGCCGGGCAAAAGCGCGGCTGGCGCGGAAGTGCGGGTTGCGCTCGGACACGAACAGTGAATGACCGCCAAAGCGGTCGCTGAAGAAGCTCTTCGCGCCCTCGAACTCCCATTCCTCGAGCAGCTTGTCCGGCACCGAATCGTGATGGATCGACAGGACGAGATCGGCGTGCGCGGCATTGGCCGTGGCGACGCGCTTGAGCAGGCTCGGCCTCGCCTTGCCGTCCGTGACGAGCACCCGTGTCGCAGCAAATCCTGCCGACTTCAGTCGCTCGCCGACGATCTTCGCAAGTCGCAGATTGAAGCCGAACTCCGTATCGTTGCGCGCGCTCGTCGCGCCGTACGCTTCCGGGGTGTGCCCGACATCCAGGATGATGCGGAGTTTTCGCGGCTCGCATGTCTCCGGTGCGAGCGCCTTGAATTTGGCCTTTGCAGCCTTCCGCGTCCTAGCCGCCTGGCTATGATCAACCGGCGCCAGCAAAAACGGGATCAGCGAAACGGCGATAGCGGCGATGACGCGCCACGGCCGTCTCACACCGGCCGCTCCCCCTTCACCGTCACGCGCGTGCCCGAGCGCGTATGCGGCCAGTAATCCCACATCGCGCGGTGCTGGGTGCAGCGGTTGTCCCAGAAGGCGATGGCGTTCTCGGTCCAGCGGAATCGGCACTGGAACAGCGGATTCTCGGCGTGCTGATAGAGATAGGCGAGCATCGCGTCGCTCTCGTCGCGCGGGATGTCGTTGATGTGGCGGGTGAAGCCGCGGTTGACGTAGAGCGCCTTCTTGCCCGTGACCGGATGCGTGCGCACCACGGGGTGCTCGGCGTGCGGATAGGAGGGACGATCGGCAACGCCGTAATTGGTGTAGAGTCCGCGATAGATCGGCTCGCCGTCATGCAATGCAGTCAGCCCGTCGAGATAGGCCTTCATGCGGTCCGACAGCGCTTCATAGGCGGCGTACATGTTGGCGAACAGCGTGTCGCCGCCGCGCGGCGGGCACTGCTTGATGTAGAGGATCGAGCCCATCGGCGGCTCGAGATCGCAGGACACGTCGGAGTGCCAGCCCTCGCCGTTCGCCCGCGGCGAGTTCTTGTCGGCGTAGATCTTCATCAGCGCCGGGTCTTCGTCCTCGTGCGGGGCCGCGGGATGAAAATGCAGCTCGCCGAACTTGCGGCCGAAGGCGAGATGCTGCTTCGGCGTGATGCTCTGGTCGCGGAAGAAGATGACGAGGTTTTCGGCCAACGCGCGGTGGATCTCGTCCATCTGCTGGTTGGAGGGGGCATCGCCAGAGACGAGCTTGCCGATATCGACGCCGGATATTTCCGCGCCGATGATGGGCGTGAGCTTTTCGACCGCGATGGTCTCATAGGGCGCGCCGTCTTCCGCCATGTGGCGATAGCGCGGACCCTGCTTGCCGGATAGCGAGCTCATGCACATCGTCTCCCGATCATTATTGATTGGGGACATCGTAGCCCGGATGGAGCGAAGCGCAATCCGGGAACGGTTTGTCAGCCTGCGACAGGCCCCGGATTTCGCTGCGCTCCATCCGGGCTACACGCACAAAAAATAAGGCGGGTTACGCCTCGCGAACCCGCCTTATGATCTCAATGTCTGAACTACCTTACTCCGCCGCGGTCACCTTGGCGCCCTGGCCGTAGCGCTGGTCGATGTAGTCGATCACCAGCGCCTTGAAGTCGGCGGAGATCGTCGGGCCGCGCAGCGTGCGGAACTTCTTGCCGTCGACGAACACCGGCGCGGCCGGCGCTTCGCCGGTGCCGGGCAGCGAGATGCCGATATTGGCGTGCTTGGATTCGCCGGGGCCGTTGACGATGCAGCCCATCACCGCAACGTTGAGCTCTTCGACGCCGGGATACTTCGTCTTCCAGGCCGGCATCTCGTCGCGGATGAAGTCCTGGATCGAGCGCGCCAGCTCCTGGAACGTGGTCGAGGTGGTGCGGCCGCAGCCCGGGCAGGCCGCGACCAGCGGCACGAAGGTTCGGAAGCCCATGGTCTGCAAGAGCTCCTGGCCGACCTGCACCTCACGGGTGCGGTCGCCGCCGGGCTCCGGCGTCAGCGAGATGCGGATGGTGTCGCCGATGCCCTGCTGCAGGAGGATGCCGAGCGCGGCCGACGACGCCACGATGCCCTTCGAGCCCATGCCGGCTTCGGTCAGGCCGAGATGGATCGCATAGTCGGAACGGCTGGCGAGGTCCTGATAGACCGCGATGAGATCCTGCACCGCCGAGACTTTTGCGGAGAGGATGATGCGATCCTTGGGCATGCCGAGCTCTTCGGCGCGCGCCGCCGAGAGCAGCGCGGACTGCACCATGGCCTCGCGCGTCACCGCGCGCACGTCGCGCGGATTGGCGGAGGCGGCGTTCTCGTCCATCAGCTTGGTCAGCAGCTCCTGGTCGAGCGAGCCCCAATTGGCGCCGATACGCACCGGCTTGCTGTTCTTGTTCGCGATCTCGATGATGTCGGCGAACTGGGTATCGCGCTTGTCCTTGAAGCCGACATTGCCGGGATTGATGCGATATTTGGCGAGCGCTTCGGCACAGGCCGGATAGGCCGCGAGCAGCTTGTGGCCGATATAGTGGAAGTCACCGATCAGCGGCGTGGTGATGCCGCGCTTGAGCAGTCCATCGCGGATGTGCGGAACGGCTGCAGCGGCCTCCTCGCGGTCCACGGTGATGCGGACCATTTCGGAGCCGGCGCGCGCGAGCGCTGCAACCTGGGCGATGGTGCCGTCGATGTCGGCGGTGTCGGTGTTGGTCATCGACTGCACGACGATTGGCGCACCGCCGCCGACGGCGACGTCGCCGACCTTGACCTGGGTGGTCTGATGCCGGGGCGCTGGGCCCGCAATGTCGGAATCGATGGGGTTTTCGAGCTTGTTCATGGGGTCCAAATATCAGGTTTTGGTGACGTTCAGCAATGCATCGCGCGGCGCCGCAGCGACTTGGCTGGGACGGTTAACGAGAAAAAGTCCAGCAATTACAAGGACGGCGGCCGCCCCGAAAGCCAGGCTCAGGCTGTCATGCATGATGAAATAGCTACCCACCACGCCAAACAAAGGGGTGATGAAGGTAAAAGCCGACAATTTGCTGGCGGAATAAGCCTTCACCAGCGCGAACCAAAGCGTGAACGTGGTTCCGACCACCCAGATCGCCTGGAACGCCAGCAGGGCCACGGACAAGGGGGCCGGCGTGTGGGTGATGGATTCACCGAACAGCCAGGCCGCCCCGCCCAGAATCGGGATCGAGGTCGCGACCTGATAGCCCAGCGCCTTCTCCGGCGCGGCGAAGCGCAGCCGCGTGCCCTTGGCGACCAGCGTGGTTGCTGCCCACAGCGATGCGCCGGCGACGATCAGGAGATCGCCGAACAGGACGTGCGAATCGACATTGGGCTGCGGCACGCCGATCGCGAGCGCCACCCCGGCAAAGCTCACGCCCAGCCCCAGCCACTGCGTGGCACCAAGCCGCTCGCCGAGCATCTGGTAAGAACCGAGCGCGACGAAGAACGGCGCCGTGTAGAGGAACACCACCGCGCGCGAGGCCGAAGTCAGGCGCAGGCCCTGGAAGATCAGCACGAATTCGATGCCGAACATCAGCCCGGCGATCAGGCCGGGCCTCCAGGTACCGTCATGCTCGAAGAATTTCACGCCGCGAAGCTTGCCGACAACGAACAGTACCGGCAACGCCCCCATCGAGCGGATCATGGCCTGCAGCATCGGCGGCACATCCGACATCACCAGCTTCACGGCGATCTGGTTGAAGCCCCAGGTCAGGCACAGCATGAGCATCAGGGCGATGGCGCCGGCACTGAGGGGGCGACCGGCCGACGGTATGGCTTGAGGTGAGGACATTTCTTCCCGAAATCCGGCTTTGTGCCGTTGTTGCTTCAAGTCGCTTTCTGGCAATGCGTGCAGACGCCCGTGATTTCGACCACGGACAATTTTGGTGCGAAGCCCGAGCTGCGCGCCGCGGCGTTGAGGTCCTTGGCGAAGGATGCTGACGGGATCTCGCCGACGAGGCCACAGCGCTCGCAGATCAGGAATGCCACCGCCGAGGTCGCATCGTGATCGTGGGCGGCACAGGCCAGATAGGCGTTGCGGCTTTCGATGCGGTGCACCAGGCCATTGGCCATCAAGAAATCGAGAGCACGGTAGACCGTGATCGGCGCCGGCCGCGGCATCGACTTGGCCAGTTCGTCGATCACCTCATAGGCGCCGAGCGGACGATGGCTGGAGAGCAGCGCCCCCAGCACCTGGCGGCGAATCGGCGTGAATTTCTGCGCGCGCTGCTCGCAGACCTCCTCGGCATGCGCCAGTGCGTCCGCGGTGCAGCGGCCGTGATCATGGTCGGGCGCAGGAAATGCCGGCTTTGCGAGGTTCATGCGGCCTGTCTTCTAGCATTTCGGCCGGGGAACCCAAAGCACCACGGCCAACGCGGCTGCCAGCCATGCTTTTGCGGCGGGACAGCACCGCGTTAACCCGGCGTGAAATAATCATAAGCTTGCTTATTATATCCAAGCTTATTGGAGACAAAGCTTATGACCCGCGGGTCTGTCGACCAGAACTTCCTGTTCACGCTCGGTGAGCTCTACCGCCTGCTGCGCGTCTATGCCGACAAGGAAGCATCGCGCTTCGGCATCACCCGCGCACAATGGGCGGTGCTGGCCAAGGTCGAGCGCAGCGAGGGCATGAAACAGTCGGAACTCGCCGAACTGATGGAGATGCAGCCGATCACGCTGACGCGCCTGATCGACAAGCTCTGCGACAGCGACTGGATCGAGCGCCGCAGCGACGCCTCGGACCGCCGCGTCAAGCGCCTGTATCTCAAGAAGGCCGGCCGGACCTTGCTCGGCAAGATGAGCGGGCTTCGATCCGAACTCACGGCCAACGCGCTCAACGGCATCAATCCGGCGGACGCTTACCGTCTCCTCACCCAACTCGAAACAATCAAAGAAAACGTGCGTAACGCGACCCAGACAAGCGGAGCGGAACAGGCGCGTAAGGAGCAGCGCTATGGCTGATCAGGTCATCAAGTTCCAGCCCGAACAAAAAATCGACAGCAGCAAGCCGACCAAGAAGGCCGGCACCGAGCCGCGCCGCCGCCTGATCGCAGGCCTGCGGCGCTATCGCCGCCTCCTGCTCATGGTCGTCCTGCCGATCGTCGTCGCCCTCGGCGGGCTCGTCTTCTATCTGAATGGCGGCCGCTATGTCGGCACCGACGACGCCTATGTCGGCGCGCAGAAGGTGCTGGTGACGCCCGACATCTCCGGCAAGATCGAGAAGGTCGTCGTCAAGGAGGGCCAGCTGGTCCAGCAGGGCGACGTGCTGTTCGAGATCGATCCCGTGCCGTTCCGCCTCGCCGTGGACGAGGCCAAGGCGCAGCTGATGCAGGCGCAGACGACCTACGACAATCTCCGCGCCAACATCAAGATCTACGGCGACATGCTCAATCTCGCCCAGCAGGGCGTCGAGCTGAAGCAGCGCGACGTGGAGCGCAAGCAGGCGCTGGTGAAGAACAGCTTCGGCTCGCAGCTCGACCTCGACAACGCCTCGAACGCGCTGGTCACCTCCGGTTCGATCGCGCAATACGTCAAGCAGCAGATGTCGACGGCCAAGACGCAGCTGCTCGGCGATCCCGACCTGCCGCTGGAGAAATTCCCGCCCTACGCGCAGGCCAAGTCCAAGCTCGACAACGCCGAGCGCAATCTCGACCACGCCGTGGTGCGCGCCTCGATGGGCGGCATCGCGACCCAGGTCGAGCAGATCCAGCTCGGCCGCTACGTCACCGCTGGCACGCCGGTGTTCTCCATCATCGACGTCGCCCACCCCTGGGTCGATGCCAATCCGAAGGAAAGCGACCTCACCTACGTCACCGAAGGGCAGCCCGTCACGCTCGAGGTCGACGCGTTCCCGAACCATGTCTTCAAGGGCAAGATCGGCTCGCTCTCGCCCGGCACCGGCGCGCAATTCGCGATCCTGCCGCCGCAGAACGCCACCGGCAACTTCGTGAAGGTGGTCCAGCGCGTGCCGATCCGGATCTATTTCGACGAGAGCGACAAATACGTGAAGAAGCTGAAGGCCGGCATGAGCGTCTATGCCACCATCGACACCGGCCACCAGCGTTCGCTTGCCGGCCTGCTCGGCCTGTCGGCGACCGCGAGCCAGGACAAAGATTAAGACTCAACGACCGAGACGAGGACTGAGCCGATGTCCGGCCCTAATGCCAGCCTGATGGTCCCCGGCCTGCGCCGGAACATGGTGACGATCTGCGCCATGACGGCGACCGTCATGCAGGCGCTGGATACCACGATTGCCAACGTCGCCCTGCCCTACATGCAGGGCACGCTGTCGGCGTCGCAGGACCAGATCAACTGGGTGCTCACCTCCTACATCGTCGCCGCCGCGATCATGACGGCGCCGGTGGGATGGATCGCCAACCGCTACGGCCGCAAGCGCATCTTCATCATCTGCGCGGCCGGCTTCACCTTCGCCTCCGTGCTGTGCGGGCTGGCGCAGGACATCAACCAGATGGTTCTGTTCCGCCTGCTGCAAGGCGTGTTCGGCGCCGCGCTGGTGCCGCTGTCGCAAGCCGTGATGCTGGACTATTACACGCTCCAGGAACGCGCGACGGCAATGTCGATCTGGGGCATGGGCGTGATGATGGGCCCGATCATGGGTCCTTCGCTGGGCGCCTGGCTGACCGAGACCTATTCCTGGCACTGGGTGTTCTTCGTCAATCTGCCGTTCGGCGCGATTACCGTGCTCGGGCTCGCCGTCTTCCTGGACGAGACCGACAAGAATCTCAGCCTGAAGTTCGACTGGTTCGGCTTTGCCGCGCTGGCGGTCGCGATCGGCGCACTCCAGCTCGCGCTCGACCGCGGCGAGCAGCTCGACTGGTTCGAGTCGGTCGAGATCGTGACCGAGTTCATCGTCTCGGGGATCGCCTTCTATTACTTCTTCGCCCACTCCCTCACGACCTCGCGGCCGTTCATCCAGTTCGCGCTGTTTCGGGACCGCAACTTCCTCACCGGCTGTATTTTCATGACGGTGATGGGCCTCGTGCTGTACTCGACCATGGCGCTGGCCTCGCCCTACCTGCAAAACGTCATCGGCTATCCCATCATGACCGCGGGCGGCCTGCTCGCGAGCCGCGGCTTCGGCACTTTCTTCGCGATGATGATGGTCGGCCGAATCATGCGCTACGCCGAGGCGCGCACGCTGATCATTTCCGGCCTGATGCTGACGGCAGCCTCGCTGTTCCAGATGACCGGCTGGACCGACCAGACCCAGGTGCCGGAGATCGTCATCGTCAGCGTGATCCAGGGCTTCGGCTTCGGCCTCGTGTTCGTACCGCTCTCGACGGTGTCGTTCCTGACGCTGTCGAACCATCTGCGCACCGACGGCACCGCGATGCTGACGCTGCTCCGCAACGTCGCGAGCTCGGTCGGCATTTCGATCGTGATCGCCCAGCTGACGCAGGGTACGCGCAAGACCTACGCGATCCTGTCCGAGTACATCAATCCGTTCAACCACGCGCTGCAGATGCCGAATGTGCGCAGCATGATCGACCTCTCCACCGACGCCGGCCGCGCCATGGCCGACCGGATGGTCAGCGTGCAGGCGCAGATCATCGCCTTCGCACACGACTACCAGCTCGTGATGTTCTTCATCCTCTGCACCATTCCGCTCGCGCTGATGATCGGCTCGACCAAGGCCATCCTGCACAAGCAGGCGGCAGGGCCGGAACATGCGGTGATGGAGTAGCGGGTCGGTCTCGTGCCTCTTCGTCATTGCGAGCGCAGCGAAGCAAGCCAAAGTCTTTCGGCAGCGGCAGCCTGGATTGCTTCGTCGCAAGTGCTCCTCGCAATGACGACGCGGATGTACGGGCGCGCAAAATTGACGCAGAGGTAGCGCTACAAAAACTCCTCGCAGCCCAGATCCTCAACCGCCATCATCACCCGCTCCAGATTGTTCCACCAGATCCCCGGCGGGATGTTGGCGCTCCATTGCCAGACTGGCTTGGTGATGTGCCAGAGCACCGACCAGCGATAATCCTGGTCGAGCGCGCCGCGCGTGTAACCGGTCACGCCGTGTGCAAGCAGCGTCTCGTGGTAGCGGTTGAGCAGCGCCCGCTCGAGCGCCTGTCGGCGCTCCGGATACCATTGCAACGCGATCATGTAGGCGAGATCGCTGGTGGGCACATTGATGCCCCACAGATCGAAATCGAAGATGCGCACGGTGTCGGCGACGCCGGCGCGCGGCAGCAGGAAATTCCAGGTATGCGCGTCGCCGTGAGCAATCGTGACGTTGCGGCGCGAATGGTAGCGCTGGGATAGCCGGGCCGACTGCTCGATGAGACGACGGTAGAGGATGCGCCGCTCTTCGCTGAGGCGGTCGCCGAGCTGATCGGCGAAACGGTCGTAATGACCGGCGAAAGTCTCCATGCGCGCTGCGCTGTCCTCGATGCTCGCCCAGGTGCCGACAGTCGCGCCGAGGCTGGCATGATCCCACCACGCCGCATGCATGCGCGCCAGCGTCGTGACGATAGCCGTCGCCTGATCGCGCGACGGCGGCAGCGTCGGCACGGTCGCAATGTCATGGCTGTCAGTGAGGTCCTCGAGCAGAAGATGCCAGGCCTCGCTTTCCTCGTCGAAATGCCCATCGAAGCAGCGCGGCGTGAGTTCTGGCGGCATGCTCGGCGCGAGCTGCGTGTAAAAGGCCACCTCATGCCGGCCGCGATCTGCAAGCGTCCTGGCGAAGCCGGCATGCGCCATCTTCAGGATCAGCGATTGCGGGGCACTGGTGGATTCCCCGACATAGCGCAGGCCGAGGCGGACGATGTGCGACACGACGGTGTCGCGCTGATACAGCACCTTCACCTCGCGGACCGCGCCACGATCCAGCACCCCGCCCCTACGCAGTGCAGCCGTCAGTTGGGCGGGCTCAACGACCGCCGGCAGTTGTGGAGGTGTCATCAAGCGCGCCCCGAGTGCCGCGCTCATACTGCACGATCACACCCGGAAGCGCCAGCCGTTGCCCGCCGCCCGGAAGGCGGCTTCCAGCCTCAGACGTCGAAGAACACCGTCTCGTCGCGACCCTGCAGCCGCAGGTCGAGCCGATAGACCGGCTTGCCCGCCTCGCGCACGGCGATCAGCGTGGCGCGGCGATCGGCCGGCACCAGCGCGAGCACGGGGTCTGCGGCGTTGCCGGCTTCGTCGCTGAAATAGATGCGGGTGTAGAGATGCCGCAGCATGCCGCGACCGAACACCGCAACGACGATATGCGGCGCCTGCGTCTTGCCGTCGGGATCGGGCACGGCGCCCGGCTTGATGGTGTCGAAGGAATAGTTGCCGTCCTTGTCGGTGCCGCAGCGGGCAAAGCCGCGGAAGCTCGCGTTCGGCAGCGCGCGCTTGTCCTGCGGGTCGGCGAAGCGGCCCTGCGCATCCGCTTGCCAGATCTCCAGCATGCAATCCGGCACCGCGACGCCATCACCGTCAAACACGCGGCCCTCGATGCGGACACGATCGCCCGTGACGTCAGGCGTGAGCGTGGAGTTGGTGAACGCGTCGTTCCAGGCGTATTCGCCATTCGGCGTCAGGCCGTATTTGAAGAACGGACCGACGGTCTGCGATGGGGTGATCCCGTTGTCCTTTCCGTCTTCCTGCACTTAGCTATTCTCCATTGGCGTGGCGTTCTTGCCGCGCAGCACGATGTCAAAACGGTAGCACAGCGCCCATTCGGGCTGGGTGTTCTCGAGATCGAACGACGAGACCATGCGCGCGCGCGCCCTCTCGTCCGGCACCGAGTTGAAGATCGGGTCAAACGGGAACAGCGGGTCGTTCGGAAAATACATCTGCGTCACCAGACGGGTGACGAAGGAATAGCCGAACACCGAGAGATGGATGTGCGCGGGACGCCAGGCATTATGGTGATTGCCCCAGGGGGAGGCGCCGGGCTTGATGGTGACGAAGCGGTAGTAGCCGGCGGCATCGCTCACGGTGCGGCCCGCGCCGGTGAAGTTCGGATCGAGCGGCGCCGGATGCTGGTCGCGAACATGGACGTAGCGGCCGCAGGAATTGGCCTGCCAGATCTCGACCAGCGAGTTCGGCACGCCGCGGCCGTCCTCGTCGCGCACATGGCCGTGCACGATGATGCGCTCGCCGAGCGGCTCGCCGCTGTACTGACGGGTGAGATCGTTGTCGCCTTCGCGTACGGTCTCGTGGCCGTAGACCGGGCCGGTCAGTTCCGACAACGTGTGGCGCATCGGGATCAAGGGCCTGTTCGGCGCGCGCTTGATCGAGCTCTTGTACTCGGGCGACAGCGGCAGCGGATGCGCCTTGTTGCTGTCGACGGGATAGATGAATGTCATTGGCGAACTCCTCCCCGGCCATTTTCGTGCGGCCGGTCAACGCTTGCGCCGATCATTAAAATATACAACCGGTCGGCGAAAGCAGGTTTCCTTCTTCACCTCTCCCCGTAAGAACGGGGAGAGGGAGAGGAAAGGCCGTCAGTTCAGCTTCTCGATCGCGACCGCGACGCCCTGGCCGACACCGACGCACATGGTGGCGAGCGCGAGCTTGCCGCCGCGCTTCTCCATGCCGTGCACGGCAGTGAGCGCGAGGCGTGCACCGCTCATGCCGAGGGGATGGCCGAGCGCGATGGCGCCGCCATGCGGATTGACGAAGTCGGCATCGTCCTTGACGCCGAGCTGGCGGAGGCAGGCGATGCCCTGCGAGGCGAAGGCCTCATTGAGCTCGATCAGGTCGAAATCGCTGATCTTCTTGCCGAGGCGCTCCATCAGCTTGCGGGTCGCAGGCACGGGGCCGATACCCATGATGCGCGGCGGCACGCCGGCCGAGGCAAGCCCGAGGATGCGCGCGCGCGGCGTCAGACCATGCTTCTTCACCGCAGCTTCCGACGCCAAGATCATCGCGGCGGCGCCGTCATTGACGCCGGAGGCATTGCCGGCGGTCACCGTGCCGGGATTGCGCACGATCGGCTTCAGCTTGGTCAGGCCTTCCAGCGTGGTCTCGGGACGCGGATGCTCGTCCTTGTCGACGGTAACAGGGCCAGCCTTGCCGCCGGGAATGGTGATCGGCGTAATCTCCTCGGCAAAATAGCCGGCGGCGATCGCCGCACCGGCGCGCTGCTGCGAGCGGATGGCGAAAGCGTCCTGGTCAGCGCGCGAGACCTGGAATTCCTCGGCGACGTTCTCGCCGGTCTCCGGCATGGCGTCGACGCCATACTGCGCCTTCAGCAGCGGATTGATGAAGCGCCAGCCGATCGTGGTGTCGAAGATCTCAGCGGAGCGCGAGAAGGCTTCCTGCGCCTTGCCCATCACGAACGGCGCGCGCGTCATGGATTCGACGCCGCCGGCAATCGCAAGCTCGATCTCGCCGGCGCGGATGGCGCGGCCGGCCGCACCGACCGCGTCGAGGCCGGAGGCGCAGAGCCGGTTCAGGGTCTGGCCGGGAACCGAGTCCGGCAGACCTGCGAGCAGCAGCGCCATGCGCGCGACGTTGCGGTTGTCTTCGCCAGCCTGGTTGGCGCAGCCGAAGAAGACTTCGTCCACCTGCGCCCAGTCGAGGTTGGGGTGCTTGGCCATCAGCGCCTTGATCGGGGCTGCGGCGAGGTCGTCGGCCCGCACCTTGGCGAGCGAGCCGCCGAAGCGGCCGATCGGTGTCCGGACGGCATCGCAAATAAAGACGTCACGCATCGTTGTTCTCCCTGAATGCCGCGGTTCGGCCAGAATTCTTCAATGACGGCGGAGTTTTAGGAGGGCGTCCGCGGCAGGTCAATTGACGGTTTCGCGGGGTGGCCGTCATTCCGGGGCGCGCCACTTGGCACGAGCCCGGAATCCATTTGTCCGTGTGACGTGTGGCCCGATGGATTCCGGGCCTGCGCCTGTCGGCGCATCCCGGAATGACGACCGAGAATGTGGCAGCTCTTCGCCCAATGCGGACAGCGTGGAAAACCTCCTCCTGACGGCCAAACCGATAGGACCATGCGGCGAAATTTTGTAGGTTGCGCCGCCCATGACAGTACAACAGCCCAGTCCCGCACCAGAACCTGAACCTACGCAGGCGCCGCCGGCGGAAGCTGCCGCGCGCGTGACGCCGATGATGGAACAGTACCTTGAGATCAAGGCGGCGCATCAGGGCCTCCTGCTGTTCTACCGGATGGGCGATTTCTACGAGCTGTTCTTCGAGGATGCCGAGATCGCCTCCAGGACGCTCGGCATCGTGCTGACCAAGCGCGGCAAGCATCAGGGCGCGGATATCCCGATGTGCGGCGTGCCGGTCGAGCGCTCCGAGGATTATCTGCATCGGCTGATCACTGCCGGCCACCGGGTCGCGGTGTGCGAGCAGACCGAGGATCCCGCCGCCGCGAAGGCGCGCGGCAACAAGAGCGTCGTGCGCCGCGGCGTTGTGCGGCTGGTCACTCCGGGCACGCTGACCGAGGACACGCTGCTGGATGCGTGCGCCAACAATTATCTGCTGGCGATCGCGCGCGCCCGCTCCTCCGCCGGCGGCGACCGCTTCGGCCTTGCCTGGATCGACATCTCGACCGCCGAATTCACCGTAACGGAATGTTCGGGCGGCGAACTCGCCGCGACGCTGGCGCGCATCAATCCGAACGAGGCGATCGTCACCGACGCGCTCTACAACGACAACGAACTCGGCCCGACCTTGCGCGAGCTGCCGGCGGTGACGCCTCTGACCCGCGACGTTTTCGACGGCGCCACCGCCGAGAAGCGGCTGTGCGATTATTTCGCAGTCGCGACCATGGACGGGCTGGCCCAGCTGACGCGCCTTGAAGCCACCGCCGCGGCCGCCGCCGTCACCTATGTCGACCGCACCCAGGTCGGCAAGCATCCGCCATTGTCGCCGCCCGCGCGCGAAGCCTCGGGCGCGACCATGGCGATCGATCCGGCCACCCGCGCCAATCTCGAACTGACGCGCACGCTCGCCGGCGAACGCCGCGGCTCGCTGCTCGACGCCATCGATTGCACCGTGACCTCCGCCGGCTCGCGTCTGCTGGCGCAGCGACTGGCGGCGCCGCTGACGGATGCGCCGGCGATCGCACGGCGGCTCGATGCGGTCAGCAGCTTCGTTGCGGATTCAGCCGCGCGCGAGGACATCCGCAGCATTCTGCGCGGTGCGCCCGACATGTCGCGGGCACTGGCCCGTCTCTCGGTCGGCCGCGGCGGCCCGCGCGACCTCGCCGGCATCCGCGACGGCATCATGGCCGCCGACCAGGCGCTGGCGCGGCTCGGCGAGATCGACCAGCCGCCGCAGGAGATCGCGGCGGTGATGGCCGCGCTGCAAAAGCCCTCGCGAGAGCTTGCGGCGGAATTTGCCAGCGCCCTCGACGAGCAACTGCCGCTGATCAAGCGCGATGGCGGCTTCGTTCGCCAGGGCTACGAGCCCGCGCTCGACGAAGCGCGGAACCTGCGCGACGCCTCTCGCCTCGTGGTCGCCTCGATGCAGGCCCGCTACGCCGACACGACCTCCGTGAAGGGCCTCAAAATCCGCCACAACAACGTGCTCGGCTATTTCGTCGAGGTCACCGCACAGCACGGCGACAAGCTGATGTCGGCGCCACTGAACGCGACCTTCATCCATCGCCAGACGCTGGCGGGCCAGGTGCGCTTCACGACATCCGAGCTGGGCGAGATCGAAGCCAAGATCGCCAATGCCGGCGACCGCGCGCTGGGCCTCGAGCTCGAGATCTTCGAGCGGCTCTGCGCCAAGGCGATCGAGATCAGCGAGGATTTGCGCGCCGCCGCACATGGCTTTGCGCTGCTCGACGTCGCGACCTCGCTGGCAAAGCTCGCAGTCGACGACAATTATGTGCGCCCCGAGGTCGATGGCTCCCTCGGCTTCGCCATCGAGGCCGGCCGTCATCCCGTGGTCGAGCAGGCGTTGAAGCGCAATGGCGAGCCTTTCATCGCCAATGCCTGCGACCTGTCGCCGGCACCGGCGCAGAAGTCCGGCCAGCTCTGGCTGCTCACCGGCCCGAACATGGCGGGTAAATCGACCTTCCTGCGCCAGAACGCGCTGATTGCCCTGATGGCGCAGATCGGCAGCTTCGTGCCGGCGACGCGCGCGCGGATCGGCATCATCGACCGCCTGTTCTCGCGCGTCGGCGCCGCCGATGATCTCGCGCGTGGCCGCTCCACTTTCATGGTCGAGATGGTCGAGACAGCGGCGATCCTCAATCAGGCCGGCGAGCGCTCGCTCGTGATTTTGGATGAAATCGGCCGCGGCACCGCCACTTTCGACGGGCTCTCGATTGCCTGGGCCGCGATCGAGCATCTGCACGAGAGCAATCGCTGCCGCACGCTGTTCGCCACGCATTATCACGAGCTGACCGCGCTCTCGGCCAAGCTGCCGCGCATGTTCAACGCGACGGTGCGGGTGAAGGAGTGGCAGGGCAACGTGGTGTTCCTGCACGAGGTACTGCCGGGCTCGGCCGATCGCTCCTACGGCATCCAGGTCGCAAAGCTCGCCGGCCTGCCGCCGGCCGTGATCACGCGCGCCAAATCGGTGCTGGCAAAACTCGAGGCCCAGGACCGCGGCCAGACCGCGCGCGCCCTCGCCGACGATCTGCCGCTGTTCGCCGTGCCCTCGCGCGCCGCCGCGGAAGCCGCGCCGCCGAGCGAAGCAGAATTGCTGATGGAAGCGGTGAAGGCGCTGCACCCGGACGAGATGTCCCCGCGCGAGGCGCTGGATGCACTCTATGCGCTGAAGGCCAAGCTGCCGAAGCAGTGAACCGTCCCTGGCCGCAATCGTCATTGCGAGCGGAGCGAAGCAATCCAGACTCTCTTCGCCGCGACAGTCCGGATTGCTTCGTCGCTCCAGTGCAAAATTGCTTTGCAATTTTGCCACGAGCTCCTCGCAATGACAGAGGCTAGTGCGCCAGCCGCTTCCTCCGCCCGTTCCACCACAACGTCAGATTCCACACGATGCAGGTGGCGAGCCCCAGGCTGAGGCCGATCGCGGAGCCAAAGTTTGCAGCACCGAGATGCAGCACCGCGATCGCCATGCCGAAGCCGAGCAGGCCCCAGGCGGAGTTGGCGAGCACGGCGGCAGTCGGCGGACCGCCGATGCGCGGGTGCAGGATCACCATCATGCTGGTGAACACGATCGGGTAGAGCGCGATCACGCCGGAAACCCGCGGGCCGACCCAGCCCGAGGTCGAGACCACGATCGCGACCAGCGTCGCGACCAGCGCGGCGCGGAACGGAATGTCGTACCAGCGACGCGTCACCAGCGGCATCTTCACGTGGCGGTACTTTGCGAGCAGCGGAATGCAGATGCCGAAGGCGACCAGGTTCACGGCGAGTCCAGCCGTCAAGGTCCAGTCGAACAGACGGATGATGGACGCCAGCACGATCCACACCGCGATCGCGCTTCCGACACTCACGGCAAAGCTGTGCCGCTGCGCCAGCACGACATAGGTGAGCCCAAGGACGATCGTCGCAGCGTTGACCGGAAGGCTCGACAGCGCGCCCTGCGCGATGAAGGCGGCATCATGGTCGAGCGCGAGGAAGACGTAGGAGGGCCCCGCCGAGATCGGCAGCGTCGCCACCAGCGCGCCGATCACCGGACCGGAGCGCTCGGTGATAACAGACGCCGACACCACGAACGCGGCCGCGACCGCCATGCGCAGGAGAAGAAGGAGGATGAAGTGGAGTTCGGGGGGCATTTTTTGTTTGTCGTCCCGGACAAGCGAACGAAGTAAGCGCTGATCCGGATGGGCGTGATATTCTGTCAGTCATTCCGGGGCGCGCGAAGCGCGAGCCCGGAATCCATAACCACAGGCCGTAGTAGTTCAGGAGCTGGGACAACGACCGCCTGAATCACAACGGCCTGGGGTTATGGGTTCCCGCCCCCCGTGCGCAATTGCGCACTAGGCGGGAACGACACCGATTATGGAGCTGCAACTTTCGCCCCTCACATCCGCTGCATCGACACCGAAACCTTCGGGCCGTTTTTGATGGTCTGATAGACCACGCAATAGCGCTCGGTGAGCTTGAGCAGCAGATCGAGCTTGTCCTGCGGCGCGTCGGTATCGACCTCGAAGCGCAGACGGATCTCGGCGAAGCCGACCGGAGTCTCCTTGTCGACGCCGAGCGTGCCGCGGAAGTCAAGATCGCCCTCGGCGTAGACGTTGCCGGTTTTCAGCGGCACCTCGATCGCGGTCGCAACCGACTTGAGCGTGACGCCGGCGCAGGCGACCAGCGCTTCCAGCAGCATGTCACCGGAGCAGAGCTCGAGGCCGGAGCCGCCGGTCGCCGGATGCAGGCCGGCCATCGCGATGGCGCGGCCGGTCTCGACCTTGCAGGCGATGCCTTCGCTATCCGTTGAGCCCTTGGCCTTCAGCGTGATCATCGCGGCCCCGGGATCGGTCTTGTAGCGTTCCTTGATCGGGGCCTGCATCTGGCGCAGTGCTGCGGCGTCCATTTGGTTCTCTCCCGGAAAAATCGTCCTTCGATGTACCGGCTCAGAGAGAAATTGTCACCACCACATGGCCTGACCGGGACCCTGGGTTGCGTCACGGTCGGGCACATTGCGATCGAGCGAACGGTCGAGTGACGTCAGCACACTTCGCTTGAAGCTCTCGAACAGCGGCGCATTGCGGTCGCGGGGCCGGCCCAGATTGATCTCGATCTGGTCGAACAGCCGGCCCGGCCGCGGCCGCATCACCAGCACCCGATCGGCCAGCACCACGGCCTCGTCGACGTCATGCGTGACGAGGATCAATGTCGGGCGCGTGTCGGCCCAGAGATCGAGCAAATGATCCTGGAGGTCACGACGGGTGAAGGCATCGAGCGCGGAGAAGGGCTCGTCGAGCAGCAGCACTTCAGGCTGCGGCACCAGCGCGCGCGCGATCGCGACGCGCTGCGCCTGCCCACCCGAGAGCTCGCGCGGCCAGGCCTGCGCCTTGTCGGAAAGCCCGACGCGCTCGAGCGCGCGCGCCACCTTCTCGCGCCGCTCAGTCGCGGGCAAATCGGCAAGGCCGAAGCCGATATTGTCAGCGACGGTGAGCCAGGGCAGCAGCCGCGGCTCCTGGAAAATGATGCCGATCTTGGCGTGCGGCGAAGCGATCGCCTCGCTGTCGAGCGTTACTGTACCTGAGCTGGCGCGGTCGAGGCCGGCAATGGCGCGCAGCAGCGTGGACTTGCCGCAGCCGGAGCCGCCGATGATGGCAATGATCTCGCCTTGCTTGATCGCAGCAGAGAAGCGCGCCAGCGCCTGCACGCCGTTGGGATAGGTCTTGCTGACCCGGTCGAGTGCCAGCATCGCGCTATGCTCCCTTCGCGCGCCCGAAGGCGTCCTGCCAGCGCAGGAACGGCGCGGCCGCGACCTCGATCAGCCAGTCCGTGAGCTTGCCGAGGATGGCAAAGATCACGATGGCGGCGAGGATCTGCGCGGGCTTGCCGAGCTGCTGGCCGTCGAGCAGGAGGTAGCCGAGGCCTTCGGAGGCGCCGATCAGCTCGGCCGCAACCACGAACATCCAGCCAAGGCCGAGGCCGACGCGCAAGGACACAATATAGGCCGGCAGCACCGCGGGCAGCAGGATGCGGCGGATCATGGCGAAACCGGAAAGGCGAAAGACGCGGCCGACTTCGACGACCTTGCGGTCCACGGAGAGGATCGCGCCCATGACGCCGAGATAGACCGGGAAGAACACGCCGACCGCGATCAAGGCGATCTTCGAGGTCTCGAAGATGCCGAGCCAGAGGATGAACAGCGGCACCCAGGCCAGCGACGGGATGGCGCGCAGCGCCTGCACGGTCGGATCGAGCAGCCGGCGCGCCAGCGACCAATAGCCGGAGATGGCCCCGAGCAGCGTGCCCGCGATGACGCCGAACGCAAAGCCGAGGCCGACGCGCCACAGCGTCGCGGCAATGTGGCGGACCAGCTCACCGGAGCGCGCAAGCTCGGTGATGGTGGCAAAGACGCGCGAGGGCGGCGGCACCAATCGGCCATTGGACCAGCCGAGCCAGACCACGAGCTCCCAGCCCAGTGCGAGCGTGGCCGGCAGCAAGAGTCCCAGCGCCGGCCCCGCATAACGGGACAGCCGCGAGGGCGCGGCGGCGCTTTCGGCCGGTTCCGAGGATTGTTGCAAGGCGGGCGCGTCGGAGATCATGGGCCTAGCAAGCGCGTCTGGCGAGGGAATGCAACACCGCTATTGCTGCGCCCTCCGCTGTCGTCCCGGACTCACTCCCCCAGGACGACGCTGAGCTTGTTGCAGCGGCGCGGCTATCTCTGCCCGCGTAGCCCGGATGGAGCGAAGCGCAATCCGGGGTCTCACAGCCGGGGTCGGGAATCCCGGATTTCGCTTCGCTCCATTCGGGCTACAGGCTAACGTCAATTCGTCGGCAGCGGCACCTGGTCGTCGATCAGAGCGTCGAGTGTCGCCTTCACGTCGACCTTGGCGTCGACGACGCCGGCCTGCTGCAGGGCGAGGCCCGCGGCGAGGATCGACTCGCGCTGGGGCGCGCCGATGCGGCCATGGGTGAGCTCGGTACGCTCCTTGAGCTGCTTGTCGACGACGGCTTCGGGCAGCTTGGTCACGGCGATGAAGGTCTTCTTCAGCTCGTCGTAGTTCGCCAGCGAATATTTGCGCGCCTCTTCATACACCGCGAGCACGCGGCGGGCAGCGTCCGGATAGTCCTTCAGGAACTGCTCGCGCACATTGAGGATGCCCCAGGTGTTGGCGTCGGCCTTGCGGTAGAAGAGCTTCGCGCCCTCCTCGACCTCGGCCTGCGCCATCATCGGATCGAGACCGGCCCAGGCATCGACGTCGCCGCGGATCAGCGCGGTCTTGCCGTCGGCATGCTGGAGCAGCACCGGCGTGATGTCCTTTTCGGTCAGGCCGGCGCTGAGCAGCGCGCGCACCAGGAAGATGTGCGGATCGGTGCCACGCGTCACCGCGACGCGCTTACCCTTGAGATCAGCGACATTCGCGATCTTGGAGTCCTTGCCCGTGACCAGCGCGGTCCATTCGGGACGCGAATAGACGTAGATCGACTTGATCGGGTTGCCGTTGATGCGGGCGACCAGCGCCGCCGAGCCCGCGGTCGAACCGAAATCGATCGAGCCGGCGTTGAGGAATTCGAGCGCCTTGTTGGAGCCGGCCGACTGCACCCAGGTGATGCTGATGCCGTCCTTGGCAAACTCCTTCTCAAGAAGCCCCTTCTGCTTCAGGACCATCGACACCGGATTGTAGGTCGCCCAGTCGATGCGGATTTCCTTGAGCGGATCCGCCGCCTTTGCCGCGGGGGTTATTGCGAGCGCCACGGCTCCCGCCAACAGAATGCGTCGTGAAATCCCAGCCATGCCCAGCCTCCCAAAAACTTCATTGTTTTTCAATGAGTTATATCTAGAGGTCAACAGGAAAATCTGCCCCTGGAAAGCACGCCGGCCGAGAACAACTTTGCCCAAAACCGGCCCTTCCCAGCATGGAACGACTATTGCCTGAGAATGGCGGGTGACAGCGCCTGTCACCTCTTATATCCGGTGGGACATGGACAGCGTCGCGACTGAGCATAAGGCCGAGGTAGACGATCGCTTCGACACCGCGCGGATCACCGCCGCGGTCGACGCGCTTGCCGAGAAGCATGAGGGACGCGAGGACACGTTCCGCACGGCCATGGCGCAGTTGCTCAAGGCCGAGCTGATCGAGGCCCGCGCCGCGGCGCAGGCGATCCTGCTGAAGGACCGCCACGGCCGCCGCTGCGCCGAGCGGCTGTGCTATGTCCAGGACGAGATCATCCGCATCCTGTATTCGGCGGCCACCCGTCATCTCTACCGCTCGCCGATCCCGAGCGGCGCCGAGCGCATGGCGGTGGTGGCGACCGGCGGCTATGGCCGCGGCCTGATGGCCCCCGAATCCGACATCGATCTTCTCTTCATCCTGCCCTACAAGCAGACTGCCTGGGGCGAGCAGGTCGCCGAAGCGATTCTCTACTGCCTCTGGGACATGGGGCTGAAGGTCGGCCACGCCACACGCTCGGTCGACGAATCGATCCGGCAGGCGCGCGGCGACATGACGATCCGCACCGCGATCCTGGAGACGCGCTTCCTCACCGGCGACCAGCCGCTCTATGACGAGCTGGTCGCGCGCTTCGACAAGGAGGTCGTGCAGGGGACCGCGTCCGAATTCGTCACCGCAAAGCTCGCCGAGCGCGAGGAGCGGCACCGCCGCGGCGGCCAGTCGCGCTACCTGGTCGAGCCCAACGTCAAGGACGGCAAGGGCGGCCTGCGCGACCTGCACACGCTGTTCTGGATCGCCAAATACGTCTACCGCGTGCGCGACACGAACGAGCTGGTCGAGCGCGGCGTGTTCGATGCGCAGGAATACCGCACCTTCCGCCGCTGTGCCGATTTCCTCTGGTCGGTGCGCTGCAATCTGCATTTCTACTCCGGCCGCGCCGAGGAGCGCCTCTCCTTCGACCTCCAGCGCGAGATCGCGGTCCGGCTCGGCTACACCTCGCATCCCGGCATGCAGGACGTTGAGCGGTTCATGAAGCACTACTTCCTGGTCGCCAAGGAGGTCGGCAACCTCACCGCCATCCTCTGCGCCAAGCTCGAGGACCAGCAGGCCAAGCCCGCGCCGGTCTTGAGCCGGGTGATGGCGCGGCTGCGTCCCACCGCCGTGAAGCGGCGCGTACCCGACAGCGATGACTTCATCGTCGACAACAACCGCATCAACGTCGCCGCGCCGGACGTGTTCAAGCACGATCCGGTCAACCTGATCCGCATCTTCCGCCTGGCCCAGAAGAACAACCTCGCGTTCCACCCCGATGCGATGCGCGACGTGACGCGTTCGCTCGGCCTGATCAACGCGCAGCTTCGCGAGAACCCCGAAGCCAACCGTCTGTTCATGGAGATCCTGACGTCCGACAACGCGGAGATCGTGCTGCGGCGGATGAACGAGACCGGCGTGCTCGGCCACTTCATCCGCGCCTTCGGCAAGATCGTCTCGATGATGCAGTTCAACATGTATCATCACTACACCGTCGACGAGCACCTGATCCGCTGCATCGGCTTCCTGCAGGACATCGAACGCGGCGGCATCGAGGAGTTCGCGCTCGCCAGCGCCCTCATGCGCAAGACCAGGCCCGAGCACCGCGCGGTGATCTACATCGCGACGTTGTTGCACGATGTCGCCAAGGGCCGGCCCGAGGACCACTCGATCGCGGGCGCCAAGGTCGCGCGCCGGCTCTGTCCGCGATTCGGCTTCAGCCCGGCCGACACCGAGCTCGTGGCCTGGCTGATCGAGGAACACCTGACCATGTCGACGGTCGCGCAGTCGCGCGATCTCTCCGACCGCAAGACCATCGAGAATTTTGCTGCCGTCGTGCAGTCGGTCGAGCAGATGAAGCTGCTCACGATCCTGACCACCGCCGACATCCGCGGCGTCGGTCCGGGCGTGTGGAACGGCTGGAAGGCGCAGCTGCTGCGATCGCTCTATTATGAGACCGAGCCGGTGCTGACCGGCGGCTTCTCGGAAGTCGACCGGGGCAAGCGGCTTGCAGCCGCTTATGCCGAGTTCCGCATGGCCTTTGCCGAATGGCCGAAGGACGAGCTCGACGCCTATATCGGCCGGCACTATCCGGCCTACTGGCTCAAGGTCGAGCTGCCGAGGAAGATTCGCCACGCCCGCTTCGTCCGCTCCAGCGAGCAGGCCGGCCACAAGCTCGCAATCAATGTCGGCTTCGACGAGGTGCGCGGCGTCACCGAGCTCACGATCTTCGCCGCCGACCATCCCTGGCTGCTCTCGATCATCGCGGGCGCCTGTGCGTCGGCGGGCGCCAACATCGTCGATGCGCAGATCTACACCACGACCGACGGCCGCGCGCTCGACACGATCTCGATCTCACGGGAATACGACCGCGACGAGGACGAGGGCCGGCGCGCCACGCGCATCGGCGAGATGATCGAGGACGTGCTCGAAGGCAAGCTGCGCCTTCCGGAAGTCGTGGCGCGGCGCACCGTGCGCGGCAAGGCGCGGCCCTTCGTGATCGAGCCCGAAGTGACCATCAACAACCAATGGTCCGACCGTCACACCGTGATCGAGGTCTCCGGCCTCGACCGCCCCGGCCTGCTCTACGAGCTGACCACGGCGATCTCGAAGCTCAACCTCAACATCGCTTCGGCGCATGTCGCGACCTTCGGCGAGCGCGCGCGCGACGTGTTCTACGTCACCGACCTCCTCGGCGCGCAGATCAGCGCCCCGACCCGCCAGTCCGCGATCAAGCGTGCGCTGACCCATGTGATGGCCGGCGACAAGGCGGTTCAGCCCGCGGCGTAAGCGGGAGGTCGCTCCCCAGTCGTCACTCCGGGGCGCGCGGAGCGCGAGCCCGGAGTCCATTCATCCACATCGTCGGTGACGCCCGATGGATTCCGGGCTCGCCGCTTGCGCGGCGCCCCGGAATGACGGAGGGGAGGGAGACCTAAACCTCCAGCCCCTCATGGCGCAGCAGCCAGCGCTTGCGCTCGAGCCCGCCGCCGTACTTGACCAGCGAGCCATTCGCGCCGATCAGGCGATGGCAGGGCAGCACCACGCTGATCGGATTGGAGCCGTTGGCGTGGCCGACGGCGCGAATGGCCTTGGGCATGTCAATCTTTGCGGCGAGTGCGCCGTAGCTCATCGTGGTGCCGGCGGGGATTTTCGCGAGCGCGGTCCAGACCTTTTGCTGGAATGGCGTGCCGGCGATACGCCATGCGATGGCGGTGAGCTGGCCGAGATCGCCTTCGAAATATGCTGACAACGCCGCCCGCATTGCCGCGGGCGCCGGCTGATCCCCGAGATCCACCGTGCCGTAATGCAGGCGCAGCAGCTCGCGCATGCGGTGCTCGTAGTCCTCCCAGTCGAGCGCGCGCAACGCACCTTCGGCATCGGTGACGAGCAGCGCGATCCCGATCGGCGTCGCGAGGCGATCGAGGCCGAAGCGTTCGGGCGTATTGGTTGATCGACTGGCCATTGCGACACCATTGCATCGAGACACGGATCGCACTTGCCACGCCGGCCGTGCTAACGTCCACCCGAAAGCTGACGCTTTGGGGGAGCTCACTTGATCCTGATCGCCAATGTCCTGACGGCGCTGGTCGCGGCGCTACATGCCTATTTCCTGATCCTGGAAATGTTCCTCTGGGACAAGCCACAGGGCCTGAAGGTCTTTCGCAATACGCCGGAGAAGGCCGAGATCACGAAAGTGCTGGCCGGCAATCAGGGCCTCTATAACGGCTTCCTCGCCGCCGGCCTGATTTGGGGCCTCGTCCACGGCAACCCGGCCTTCGCGTTCCAGATCAAGGCTTTCTTCCTTCTCTGCGTGATCGTCGCCGGCGCCTACGGCGCGGCGACCGTCAGCACGCGCATCCTGATCGTCCAGGCCCTGCCGGCGGCCATCGCGCTGGTTGCATTGTTCCTGGCCTAAGACCCCACCTAAGACTCTGGTCTAAGATACTGGCCTGAGACGCTACGGCGCAGCGCCGCGATCCTTGCGCGGCGCCTGACCTTCCTCCACAATCTTCGGCAGCGATGGCGACCGTTGCAATCAACGGGAAAAGACCGTCGGCAGAAAATTCCGTCAGGAGGAACATCCCAACATGAGCAATCGCATCCCCACTATGGTCGCGACAGCATTGCTGGCTGTCGCGTTCTCGACCTCGCAATCACTCGCACAGAAGAAGTACGACACCGGCGCCAGCGACACCGAAATCAAGTTCGGTCAGACCGTGCCGTTCTCCGGCCCCTACTCCGCCTACGCCAATATCGGCAAGTCGGAGCTCGCCTACTTCAGCATGATCAACGACAAGGGCGGTATCAACGGCCGCAAGCTCAACCTGATCCAGTATGACGATGCCTATTCGCCGCCGAAGACGGTAGAGCAGGTACGCAAGCTCGTCGAAGGCGACGAAGTGCTGTTCACCTTCCAGGTGATCGGAACCGCCGCCAACGCCGCCGTGCAGAAATATCTCAACAGCAAGAAGGTGCCGCAACTCCTCGCCTCGACTGGCGCCTCGCGCTTCACCGATCCGCAGAACTTTCCGTGGACGATGGCCTATAACCCGAACTACCAGTCCGAGGCCCGCATCTACGCGAAGTATATCCTGGCCAATCACCCCAACGCCAAGATCGGGATCCTCTACCAGAACGACGATATGGGCCGCGACTATATGGCCGGCCTCAAAAGCGGCCTCGGCGACAAGGCCGCCGGCATGATCGTCGGCGAGGTGCCCTATGAGGTCACCGACCCGACTGTCGATTCGCAGATCGTGAAGCTGAAATCGATGGGCACCGATCTGCTGTTCGATGCGTCCACGCCGAAGTTCGCGGCGCAGGCGATCAAGAAACTCGCCGACCTCGGATGGAAGCCGGTGCACATCCTCGACATCAATGCGAGCCCGGTGTCGGCGACGCTGAAGCCCGCCGGCCTCGACATCTCCAAGGACATCATCTCGACCAACTACGGCAAGGATCCGAGCGACCCGCAGTGGAAGGACGATCCCGGCATCAAGGCCTACTTCGCCTTCATGGATAAGTATTTTCCGGATGGCGACAAGCTCAATACCATCAACACCTACGGCTATTCGGTGGCTGAGTTGATGACGCACATCCTGCGTCAATGCGGCGACGACCTGACACGCGAGAACCTGATGAAGCAGGCCGCCAATGTGAAGGACTTCGTACCGAGCCTCGCGCTGCCCGGCATCAAGATCAACACCGGGCCGAACGACTATCGCGTCAACAAGCAGATGCAGATGATGAAGTTCAACGGCGAACGCTGGGAACTGTTCGGACCGATCATCGAGGACACCGGCCCGTCGGGCTAGTCCTTACTGACTCGTCTTCTCGGCAACAGCACTCGCGCTCTCGTCCCCTTCCCCCTTGCGGGGGAGGGGACGAAACGGAGAATTTGGCGAGAGCGTCTTCGCGTCGAAACCGAAGCGCCCTCACCTACCCCGGTATCTCCCCAAAGTTCTTCCCCACCGGCAGCACGGCGTGCCGGATCAACCGCGAATCCTCCACGGCCGCCTGCCGGTGCTTCACCGCTTCGCGATAGACGGGATCGCGGATCATGTCGACGAAGGCCGCGACGCTTGGATATTCGGCGATGAAGCAATGGTCCCAGCGCTCTTCCTGCGGACCGATCAGCATCAGCTCGAACCTGCCCTGCCAGACGATGCGGCCGCCGAGGCGTTCGAATACCGGGCCGCTCTCGCGGCCATAGGCCGCATAGGCCTCCGCCCCGCTCGCCTTGCGGCCATCCGGATAGGCCGCCTCTTTGCGCAAGCGCACCAGATTGAGCATGTGGATCGGGCCCGGACGGTCGTTGTCCCGGAATTGCGCGAAGATCTCCTTGGTCGGATCGATGTAGCCCATACGAGTTCCCTCTTCTTTGTGTTGGCGATCCTAGCTCCGGCGTCCGATCAGCGGAACTGCGGCAGGCGAATGCCGCATCTCCTAATCGTGCGTTAAGCCCAGGGTAACCGGGCCTTAAACAGCGACCGCTAACGTGCGGCGGGACGGGCTGACCGGGCGTTTTGCGTATGGCGTGGGGAAAGAAAAAGGGTGGGCGGAAGGAGCCGCTGTTCGGCTTGCCTGCAGCGCTCGCCGATCTGCGCCTGACGGCGGCAGATCGCATCCCCAATGCCGAGGACAAGCCGAAGAAGCCTGCGAAATCATCCGCCAAGCGCAAGGCCGACGATTCCGGCGACGAGCCGCCGCGCGAGCGGAAGGCACAACCGAGCCGCAGCGGCGCCAAGCGCCGGTCAAAGTCGCGCGGAGGCTTCAGCCTCGGCCGCCTGGCCTATTGGGGCGCGGTGCTCGGCCTGTGGGGTGTGATCGCGGTGATCGGCGTCATAGTCTATGTCGGCGCCCATCTGCCGCCGATCCAGTCACTGGAGATTCCCAAGCGGCCACCGACGATCCAGATCGTCGGCATCGACGGCAGCATGCTGGCGCAGCGCGGCGAGATGGCCGGCGCCAACGTCTCGCTGAAGGACCTGCCGCCCTATCTGCCCAAGGCCTTCATCGCCATCGAGGACCGCCGCTTCTATTCGCATTTCGGTATCGATCCCGTAGGCATCCTGCGCGCGCTCGTCACCAACGTGCTCCATCGCGGCGTGTCGCAGGGCGGCTCGACGCTGACGCAGCAGCTGGCGAAAAACCTGTTCCTGACCCAGGAGCGCACCATGCAGCGCAAGCTGCAGGAGGCCGAGCTCGCGATCTGGCTGGAGCGCAAGCATTCCAAGAACGAGATTCTGGAGCTCTATCTCAACCGCGTCTATTTCGGCTCGGGCGCCTATGGCGTCGAAGCCGCCGCGCAGAAATATTTCGGCAAGTCGGCCAGGAACGTGACGACCGCCGAGGCCGCGATGCTGGCCGGCCTCGTCAAATCGCCCTCGCGGCTCGCGCCGAACCGCAACCCCGAAGGCGCGGAAGCGCGCGCGCAAGTCGTGCTCGCGGCGATGGCCGATGCAAAGTTCATCACCGAAGCGCAGGCGCAGGCCTCGATCGGCCATCCCTCCTACAATGTGAAGCCGGTCGGCGCCGGCACGGTCAACTACGTCGCCGACTGGATCGGCGAAGTGCTGGACGATCTGGTCGGCCAGATCGACGATAGCATCACGGTCGAGACCACGATCGATCCAAAGCTCCAGAGCGTGGCGGAGGCCGCCGTCATCGACGAGCTCGCCGCCAAGAGCGTGAAGTTCAACGTCAGCCAGGGCGCGCTGGTGGCGATGACGCCTGACGGTGCGGTCCGCGCCATGGTCGGCGGCCGGAACTATTCCGAGAGCCAGTACAACCGCGCGGTGACCGCCAAGCGCCAGCCGGGCTCTTCATTCAAGCCGTTCGTGTATCTGACTGCGCTCGAGCAGGGTCTGACGCCGGACACCGTCCGGCAGGACGCGCCGATCGAGGTCAAGGGCTGGAAGCCCGAGAACTACACGCATGAATATTTCGGCCCGGTCACCCTGACGCAGGCGCTCGCGATGTCGCTCAACACGGTTGCGATTCGCCTCGGCCTCGAGGTCGGGCCGAAGAACGTGGTGCGCACCGCGCACCGGCTCGGCATCTCCTCCAAGCTCGAGCCCAACGCCTCGATCGCGCTCGGCACCTCCGAGGTCTCGGTCGTCGAGCTGGTCGGCGCCTATGCGCCCTTCGCCAATGGCGGCTTCGCGGTGTCGCCGCATGTCGTCACGCGGATCAAGACGCTCGGCGGCAAGCTGCTCTACATGCGCCAGCCCGAGGAACGCAGCCAGGTGATCGACCCGCGCTATGTCGGGATGATGAACGCGATGATGCGGGAGACGCTGATATCAGGCACTGCCAAGAAGGCGGAGATCCCGGGCTGGCCGGCGGCCGGCAAGACCGGCACCAGCCAGGATTACCGCGACGCCTGGTTCATCGGCTATACCGCCAACCTCGTCACCGGCGTCTGGCTCGGCAACGACGATAACTCGCCGACCAAGAAAGCGACCGGCGGCGGCCTGCCGGTGGAGGTCTGGTCGCGCTTCATGCGCACGGCACACGAGGGCGTGCCGGTCGCAGCCTTGCCGAACGCACAAGCGACCTGGGGCCTGTCGAACCTCGCGCAAGCGGCCTCGCAGGTATCGCCGGCGGCAGCGACAGCACCCGGCCCGGCGCCGGCGAACAACGGCGGCTATCGCCCGCCACCGACGCGCGCCAATGTGCGGCCGGAGGCGGCGGCCGGGCTCGATGGCTGGCTGATGGACCGGCTGTTTGGCGGGAACCGATAAGCTTTGCCTGCGGGCCTTGGGGCCTCAAAACAAAAACTGCGAAAACAACCCCATGCACAGTAGCCGGTGATTGCTGGCGCGATGCGCGGCGGATTGTACGAAGCGCTTCATGCGACGAGGCTAATCAGGCGCGCCGCGCGATCGTCGCGAGGTGTGGCGAGAATTGAGCAAGACGTGCCCCACTCACCTCTGTCATTCCCCGCCACCGGGTCTCGCCTTCGGCGAGCCCGATGACAGCCTCCGGCGGGGAATCCGGCGTACTGGATCGCCCGCCTCAGTGCGCAACCGCGCACAAGGCGGGCGATGACAGCATTTGCTGGGCTAGCATCTCGCGCCACCGCTTCGGCAAGTCCTGCCTATCGCGGCAAGATTCTCCGCAATCCGCAGCTACCTGAACGCAAAAACACCAGTCTCTTCAAGCTCCCCTCAGCGGCCCGGGTTTTGCCCTCACAGATTGAGCCAGTACCAGGGAGCGTTCCAAGATGTCAGGTGTATCCAGCGCGGCGTTGCCTTATCTGCGGCCCGCTTCGACGTCCGCTTCGAATGCGACATCGGGTCTCCAGCCGGTGATACCGGATGCGATGGACGCTGCGACCGGCGGCTTCCGGATTGACGTCTCGCAGGTCAAGCCGCTGTCAGGTGCCAAGCCGATATCGGCGGCGGCCGATCCTTTCCTGCACGACCTGATGGCAACGAACTGGCTGATGACTCACGACGCGCGTTCAACTCAATCGGACGTTCCCGACAATGCACCTCAGAACGTCTATGCTCAGGTAAAGGTCGACGGCAAGGTGGTGGCCACACTGTACAATGCCGGGTCCTCGGCGATGACCAATCAGGCGGCCGCGAAGATCGGCAAGCTCGAGGATCCTCCCGGTTTGAGCGGGCCAGATCTGGCGCAGTGGCGGGCCGACAATTACGCCGCGCTGCTTGGCGGCACCGTCGAAAAGGCGCCCACCGCCATCACGCAATCGCAATGGGCACCGCGTGAGAGCAGGTCCACGACCTATAGCCGCGAGCAGCTCGACGCGGCGTTCCAGGCGATGCTGGCGGAAGGCCAAAGGGTCATGGCGCAGCAGCAGGCGCGGTATCTGGCGTCACGCGCGCAGGCGGGAGGGAGTGCGGATTTCAATGCGTGAGCGGGAGGATGATTTGGAGCGCCGAATTGAGGCACGCAGAAGCTGCCTCATTCTCCGCTGTCATTCCCGCCACCGGGTCTCGCCTTCGGCTTGCCCGATGAAAGGCTCCGGCGGGGAATCCAGTACGCCGCGGCCTCTCGGTTGAATAACAACCGCCTCTGGAATACTGGATCGCCCGCTTTCGCGGGCGATGACACCTTCCAAAACTGCAACAGCGAGGCCTAATCCTCGACCCCGTAGCGGTGCAGATCGTTGCCGTAGGTGTCGAGCCACTTCTTGGCGCGCTCCATCGACGGACAGACCTTGCCGCAGACGCGCCAGAACCGCGCCGAGTGATTCATCTCGACGAGATGGGCGACCTCGTGCGCGGCGAGGTAGTCGAGCACGAAGGGCGGCGCGAGGATCAGGCGCCAAGAGAACGACAGCGAGCCCGCCGAGGTGCAGGAGCCCCAGCGGCTGGACTGGTCGCGGATCGAGAGACGCTTCACCTTGACGCCGAGTTCGGCGGCATAAGCCTCCGCGGAACGCTGAAGGTCGTGGCGCGCCTCGCGCTTGAGGAAGTCATTGACGCGGCGGTCGACATATTCGACGCCGCCGGCAACGCAGAGAATGCGCTCTCCGGAGTCGCGCATCTCGGTCCACACCGTGCCACGCTGGCCGGCACGATGAACAATGCGGTGGGAAACACCGCGAAGCGGTATCACTGTGCCAGGTTGAAACGGCGCTGCCTTCGGCAACCGGCCGAGACGTGCCGCGATCCACGCGCCGTGACGCTGCGCAAAGTCCTTTGCCTCAGCCAGCGTGCCGCGCGGCGGGATGGTGAGAATGGCTTCGCGATCGCTCGGATGGATTCTGAGCGTGTAGCGGCGCGCTCGACGATGTCGGCGCAGGCGAATCGCAAAAAATTGCGATCCGTGGGTGATCAGGAGGGTCTTCGGTTCGTGGGGCCGCCGATAAAGGAGAGCGCGTGTAGCCATGTCTGTCAGTCCGGGGAGCAGGAGTTCGCCCGGATTCTGCCATAACCGCCGCCAGGGAAAGCGCTCGGCGCAAAAACAAATCATTTGCCCAATATACAGGGGTCTGGCGTCCGGGAGACCCTACAGACTGGGGTTGGAACCCCGATTTTTCGCCCCCGCTGGACGCATGCGGCCCCCCCAAAGGCTGAGGGGTGACTCACTCCTATAACGCTACCTAAATACCTCGAATCTGGCGAGAACCAAGCCCCGCCGGAACCTCCGGCAGGGCCTGAATTTTCGGCGGAAAAGCCGAAAAACCCGTCTATTCGGCCGCAAGAGCCTGCAACGAGCTCGGATTCGCTGCCGAGACCATGAAGTCATGAATCCGCGGCACAATCTCCGACTTGAAACGCGAGCCGTTGAACACGCCGTAATGTCCGACGCCCTTTTGGACGTAATGAACGCGGCGATGATCGGGAATCGAACTGCACAATGTGTGCGTTGCTTCGGTCTGGCCGAGCCCGGAGATATCGTCGTTCTCGCCTTCGACCGTCATCAACGCGACGCGCGTGACCTTGGAGGGATCGACGCGAGTTCCACGATGGGCCATCTCGCCCTTCGGCAACGAGTGCTTCACGAACACCGTGTCGACCGTTTGCAGATAATACTCGGCGGGGAGATCCATCACCGCGAGATATTCGTCGTAGAAGTCGCGATGCTTGTCGACGAGGTCGCCGTCGCCCTTCACCAGGTTGGCGAAGAGACGCTTGTGGGCGTCCATGTGCCGGTCGAGGTTCATGCTGATGAACCCGTTGAGCTGCAGGAAGCCCGGGTAGACGTCACGCATCATGCCGGGATGCGGGAACGGCACCTTGGTGATGACGGTGTTGCGGAACCAGTCGATGCCGCGCTCCTGGGCAAGATTGTTCACCGCGGTCGGATTGCGGCGCGTGTCGATCGGTCCGCCCATCAGCGTCATCGATGTCGGGACGAACGGATCGCGCCGCGCTTCCATGACCGAGACGGCGGCAACGACGGGCACGGAGGGCTGGCACACCGCCATGACATGGGTGTTGCCGCCGAGGATGTGCAGCATCTCGATGACGTAGTCGATGTAGTCGTCGAGATCGAAGCGGCCGTCGCTGAGCGGCACCATGCGGGCATCGGCCCAGTCGGTGATGTAAACCTCATGCGCCGGCAGGAAGGCCTCGACCGTGCCGCGGAGCAGCGTCGCATAGTGGCCGGACATCGGCGCGACGATCAGCACGCGCGGCTGCGGGCTGCGCAGCGGACGGGCGAACTTGCGATCGAAGTAGAGCAGGCGGCAGAACGGCTTTTCCCAGACCGAACGGATCTCGACGGGAACGCGGATGCCGTTGACCTCGGTGTCGTTGAGGCCCCATTCCGGCTTGCCGTAACGGCGCGTGGTGCGCTCGAACAATTCGCAGGCCGCGGCGACCGACTTGCCGACCTCGGTGCGTGCCCACGGATTCAACGGATTCTGGAACAGCAGCTTGGTCGCGTCGGTAACCGCACGCGCCGGATTGAGAGAGGCGTGCGCCATCTCGTACATCCAATACATCGGCGTCGTCAGGACCGGACTGCCTTCCGCAGCCAGGGGCGGCGCGCCGCCGAACTCACCAATTGGCATTGTCATATTCCTCTTCGCATCGCAACATACTGCCGAATGCGTAATATTGCGTCAATGCATGGTTCCGTACATCTACGTAGCCGGGACGGCCAAAACAGTCTGAATCCACGGGAAAGTGACCCTATTCGCCGCTGGACAGCAGCGAGCCGTGTTTTCTGGCGCTGCGCAAAAGGGCAAGGAATGCCCCAAAAGATGCAACGAGCAGGCCCGCATTGATCGCCAGCGCATCCAGCATCAGGTCGGCGCGAAAGGTGTTCTCGATCAGCAGCGCGCGCATCCCCTCGAACACGTAGGTCGGCGGCAGCGTCCAGGCGACGTATTGCAGCCAGACAGGCAGCACGCTCACGGGATAGTAGATGCAGGCGAGCGGCATGATCGCGAACATCAGCGTCCAGACGATGCTCTCGGCGCCGAGACCGTTCCGCAACACCAAGCCCGATACGAAGATCCCGACCGACCAGCTCGTGAAGATGAGGTTGCAGAAGAAGGCGATCAGCGGCAGGCCGAGGGCATAGACATTGAAGTGAAACAGGAACAGCGCAAGCAGCGTCATCGGGATGACGCCGATCGCGAGCCGGATCAGGCTCATGACCATCAGCGACAGCAGAAACTCGATCGGCTTCAGCGGGCTCATCATGAGGTTGCCGAGGTTCCGCGCCCACATCTCCTCCAGGAACGAGATCGAGAAGCCGAGCTGCCCGCGGAACAGGATGTCCCAGAGGATGACGGCGCCGATCAGCGTGCCGCCCGCGCGCGCGAAGAAGTTCGCATTCTGGGCAATGTAGAGCTGCAGGAAGCCCCAGGTGATGATCTGGAGCGCGGGCCAGTACAAAAGCTCTAGCAGCCGCGGCCAGGACGACATCAGCAGATACCAGTAGCGCAGGATCATCGCGCCGATGCGCTGCATGGAAATGCTGCGGTTGAGCGCGAGCTCGCTCATCGCGCCGCCTCCTGCCTGACACCGTTCACCCGGCCGCGTGCGACGTCCAGAAACACCTCCTCCAGCGTGGTGCGGTTGTAGCGGGCCATGATCGCCTCCGGCGTGTCGTCGTCCTCGATGCGGCCGCGCTTCATGATGATGACGCGGTCGCAGAGCCGCTCGACCTCGAGCATGTTGTGCGAAGCCAAGAGGATGGTGGCGCTGTTCTCCTTGCGATAGCGCTCCATATGCGCCCGCACCCAGTCGGCGGTGTCAGGGTCGAGCGAGGCGGTCGGCTCATCCAGCAACAGCAGCTCGGGCTGGTTGATCAGAGCCTTGGCAAGGGCGACGCGGGTCTTCTGCCCGGCGGAGAGCTTGCCGTTGGCGCGGTCGATGAAATCGGTGAGGTCGAGATCCTCGGCCAGCTTGGCTATGCGCTCGGACAGGTTCTTCACCGCATAGAGCTTGCCGAACACTGTGAGGTTCTGCCGCACCGTGAGGCGCATCGGCATGTCGACATAGGGGCTCTCGAAATTCATCCGCCCCAGCACGGCCGCGCCTTCCTCGGGCATCCGATGCCCGAGCACCCTGATGCGGCCTGAGGTCGGCAGCACCAGGCCCATGATCATCGCGATGGTCGTGGTCTTGCCGGCGCCGTTGCCGCCGAGAAGCCCGGTGATGCTGCCGCGTGAAAGCGAAAAGGAGATGCCGTCGACGGCGCGGGTCTGCTTGTAGACCTTGACGAGGTGATCGACCTCGATCGCAGCCAGGGAGCTGCGATCCGCGACAGTCGGCCGACTTGAAGCCTTGTCATTCTCGGTCATGCTGGGTCGTTCTTCTGCTATTGCAGGAGGAAGCGCAAGGCTTGTAATCCCGGCCGGTTCCGCGAGCTGCGCGGTTGTGATCGAGAAGGCACCGCCACATTGACAGATATGACCGAAATTGCCGCCTCCGACTTTCGCCCTGCGCAGCGGCATATCCGGCTGGACACGATCCTGCGGCTGCGCTGGCTCGCGGTGCTGGGCCAACTCGCCGCGATCTTCATCGTGGCGCAGGGGCTGGAGTTCAACGTCGAGATCGTCCCCTGCGTCAGCATCATCGCCCTGTCGGCCGCGCTCAACCTGGCGCTCCAGACCTTGTCCAATCCGCTGCAACGGCTGGAGCCGATGCAGGCCGCCGGACTGCTCGCGCTCAACATCGTTGAACTGGCCGGGCTGCTGTTCTTCACCGGCGGACTGCAGAACCCGTTCTCGTTCCTGTTCCTCGCACCCGTGTTGATCTCGGCTACCGCGCTGCCGGCCCGCTTCACCTTCGGCCTCGGCCTGCTCGCGGTGGCCTGCGCCTCGGTCCTGTTCTTCTTCCACCTGCCGCTGCCCTGGGATTCCGACGATCCCCTGGTGCTGCCGCCGATCTATCTCGTCGGCGTCTGGCTCTCGATCGTGCTCGCGATCGGCGTCACCAGCCTCTACTCGTTCCAGGTGACCGAGGAAGCGCGCAAGCTCGCGGACGCGCTGGCTGCGACCGAGCTGGTGCTGACACGCGAGCAGCATCTGACCCAGCTCGACGGCCTTGCCGCGGCGGCCGCGCACGAGCTCGGCACGCCGCTCGCCACCATCTTCCTGATCTCGCGCGAGCTCGAAAAGACGGTGAAGGATCCGAACTTTGCCGCCGACCTGAAGACGCTGCGCGAGCAGACGCAGCGCTGCCGCGACATCCTGAGCAAGATCACCCAGCTCTCCTCGAGCGGCGCACCGTTCGACCGCATGAAGCTGTCGGAGCTGATCGAGGAGGTGGTGGCGCCGCACCGCGATTTCGGCGTCGACATCAAGGTGCGGATCGCGGTCGCCGCCGTCGCGGAGCCGGTCGGCTCGCGCAACCCGGCGATCCTCTACGGCGTCGGCAATATCGTCGAGAACGCAGTCGACTTCGCCCGCACCACCGTCGAGGTGAATGCCTGGTGGAACAAGGACACGATCGAGCTCGTGATCTCCGACGACGGTCCCGGCATCCCGCCTGATATCCTGAACCGGATCGGCGAGCCCTATTTGTCGCGGCGGCGCACCCTGGATGAAGGTGGCGGCGAACGGCGCGGCCTCGGGCTTGGCGTGTTCATCGCGCGCACGCTGCTCGAACGCACCGGCGCCAAGGTCTCGTTCACCAACCGGACCTTTCCGGAACATGGTGCAGTGGTACAGATCACGTGGCTGAGAGAGCGTTTTGAGGCTATCGAGAGCTTCGAAGAAACAATAGGATAGACCGCGACCTTGCGTCGCACAGAAGGCCCCGTCGGCCATTTGCGGCCTTGGCACCGCCCGATTGCGACGCCATATGTAGGAGCGCTGGAGAGAGGACAACACCTTGAACGCCATCGCCGAACTGAACGAACAGACCGACCGCTCGCTTCTCATCGTGGAGGACGACAAGCCGTTTCTGGAGCGGCTGTCGCGCGCGATGGAGACCCGTGGTTTTGCGGTGACATCGTGCGACACCGTCTCGGACGGGCTGGCGCAGATCGGCAAGGCTGCGCCCGCATTCGCCGTGGTCGATCTGCGGCTCGGTGACGGCAACGGCCTCGACGTCGTCTCGGCGCTGAAGAAGAAGCGCCCTGAAGCACGCGCGATCGTGCTGACCGGCTACGGCAACATCGCCACCGCCGTGACCGCGGTGAAGATGGGCGCGATCGATTATCTCTCGAAGCCCGCGGATGCCGACGACGTCGTCGCCGCACTGCTCTCGACCAGCGCGGAGAAGTCCGAGCTCCCGGCGAATCCGATGTCGGCCGACCGCGTGCGCTGGGAACACATCCAGCGCATCTACGAGATGTGCAACCGCAACGTCTCGGAAACGGCACGCCGCCTCAACATGCACCGGCGTACGTTGCAGCGGATTTTGGCGAAGCGCGCGCCGCGGTAAGGCGAACCTCGTAGGGTGGGTAGAGCGAAGCGAAACCCACCGTCTTCGCACCTCGCACCGAAAGTGATGGGTTTCGCTTCGCTCTACCCATTCTACGGATTCATTCCCAGAAATCCGCGTGCCCTTGCGGATCGACCAGCCGGTTGATCCGCAGCGCCGCCGCCATCGCGAAACGCACCGTCATCTGCTTGCGCGTCGGCGCAGGCAGCTTGTGCTCGGGCGCCTCGCAATGCAGGTGCGCGCCATAGGCATCCGCGATGATCAGGCCGGTGTCCTGCGGAAAGATCTCGCAAGGCAGGTCCTGCGTGAAGGCGAAGAACAGCCGGTCGCAATGGGCGCGGTATTCGTGCCATTTCTGGTCGGCGCGCAGATCCTCGACCGACGACTTGATCTCGACGATCCAGATCTCGCCGCGCTCGTTCAAGGCCACGAGATCGGCACGCCGGCCCGACGGCAGTGGCAATTCGCTGACGCTGGAGAAGCCGAGCGAGCGGAGCAGCCGCGCCGTGCCGCGCGCGATCGCCAGCGCCGTCTCCGACTGGCGGCGATCCGGTGGCGGAACCAGCGCGATGTTGCGGGCGGCGTTGTCCATGAGAGGCAGATTAGCCGATTCCATCCGGCACGCACACTGCCGTCATTCCGGGGCGCGCAAAGCGCGAGCCCGGAATCAATAGCCACAGGGTGTAGTTGCGGCTCGAGACCGACAACCACGAATCTTCGCCAAGCCCAATCCTGTGGCTATGGGTCCCGGGCTCGCGCTTTGCGCGCCCCGGGACGACAACTGCTAGGGCGGCCCAACCACCACGCCCTCATTGCCGCGCAAATCCAGTACGCCCTCGAGCCGCTCGCCCTCGCGATCCAGAAAGGTCGACAGCAGGACCTCGCTGCCGAAACGTATCGCGGTGCTGGTTACGGCTATCGGGTCGGGACCGAGATTGAGCACGACGATCACCGCCCTATCCTGGTCCGTGCGGCGATAGATCAGCAGATCGCCTTGCGCCGCAATCGGATGGTAGTCACCCGAGACCAGCGGCGGGCAGGCCTTCCGCAAGGCAATCAGGCGCTTGTACAGGCTGAGAATGGAGCGCTCGTCGGCTTCGAGATTGACGACGTTCTCGTGGATGTGATCCGCGGGCAGCGGCAGCCACGGCTTGACGTCCGAGAAGCCGGAAAACTCCGAGGAGTCCCACTGCATCGGCGTGCGGCAGCCGTCGCGCCCGACGCCGAGGCCGGGCACGTTCTTCTCGAAGGGATCGCGGACATCCTCGGGCGCGATCGCGAGCTGGTGCATGCCGATCTCGTCGCCATAATAGAGCGTCGGCGTGCCGCGCAGCGTCAGCAGCAGCATCGCGGCGACGCGGGCCTGCTCCGCCCCGACACGGCTCGCAACGCGCGGACGGTCGTGATTGCCCAGCACCCAGTTCGGCCAGGCGCCGTTCGGCAGCGCCTTCTCATAGTCCTCGATGATCTTCTCGATGGCGCGCGCGCTCCAGAAGGTCGAGAGCAGCGCGAAGTTGAACGGCATCTGCGCGCCGGTGAGGTCGTTGCCGTAATAGGCCATCAGGCGGTGCAGCGGCAGATAGATCTCGCCGATCAGCACGCGGGCGCGATACGCATCGGTGACGCGCCGCATCCCGGCGATGACGTCATGCACCTCCGGCTGGTCGGTCGAGTATTGCGTCAGGATCTCTTCGTTTGGCGGCCGGCCCTCGACGTAATGCGGGTTCGGCGGGTTGTCGCGGAATTCGACGTCCTTGATCAGGTGCCAGATCACGTCGACGCGAAAGCCGTCGACGCCTTTCTCCAGCCAGAACCGCATCACGTCGTAGATCGCCGCCCGGACGTCGGGATTGCGCCAGTTGAGATCGGGCTGCTGGGCGAGGAAGGCGTGGTAGTAATATTGACCCGTCGTCTCGTCGAGTTGCCACGCGCTGCCGCCGAATTCGGACAGCCAGTTGTTGGGCAGGCCGCCATCGGGGGCCGGATCGCGCCAGACGTACCAGTCACGTTTGGGATTGTCGCGCGAGGACCGGCTTTCGATGAACCAGGGATGCTGGTCCGAGGTGTGGTTCGGCACGAGGTCGAGGATCAGCTTCAGGCCATTGTCGTGCGCCGCGCCGAGCAGCGCATCAAAGTCCGCCATCGTGCCGAACAGCGGCTCGATGCCGGTATAGTCCGAGATGTCGTAGCCGAAATCGGCCATCGGCGAGGGGAAGATCGGCGACAGCCAGATCGCGTCGACGCCGAGCGATTTCACATAAGGCAGCCGCCTCAGGATGCCCGCGAGGTCGCCGATGCCATCACCGTCGCTGTCCTGAAAAGAGCGCGGATAGATCTGATAGAAGATGCCGTTGCGCCACCAGTTATCGTCGCTCTGGGCCATGCTGGAGATACCCCAAGAAATGTGCTTCTCGCGCGTAGAACGCTGAAGGAACGCCCCGGTTCAAATCAGCAAGCGAAATGGGACGCCGGTGTGACGACCGGGGCGGCTGTTCCCCGTGCCGGCACGAATCTTTTGCTTGGCGGCATGGCAAAAATCGGCATTGTGAGGCCCATGACCGAGCAAAATGAAACTCAAGACTCCCAACAAGCCAAGGCCGGCGCGATCATCGTTCCCGTGACGCTGTTCGAGCAGAACTGCACCATCATCTGGGACGAGACCGGCAAGAAGGCTGTGGTGATCGATCCCGGCGGCGACGTGCCGAAGATCTTGGAGGCGATCAAGCAGACCGGCGTGACCGTGGAGAAGATCTGGCTGACCCACGGCCATATCGACCATGTCGGCGGCGCGGCCGAATTGCGCGATGCGCTGAAGGTGCCGATCGAGGGCCCGCATGTCGCGGACAAGTACCTGCTCGACAACGTCGTCGAAAGCGGCGCGCGCTTCGGCATGACCGGCGGGCGCAACTTCGAGCCGGACCGCTGGCTCGACGAAGGCGACACCGTGTCGATCGGTGGCCTGCAGTTCGACATTTTCCACTGCCCCGGCCACTCGCCCGGCAGCGTGGTGTACTTCAACAAGGAGCTGCGCTTCGCCCTTGTCGGCGACGTGCTGTTCGCGGGCTCGGTCGGGCGCACCGACCTGCCCGGCGGCAGTCATGCTACGCTGATCAACTCGATCATGACCAAGCTGCTGCCGCTCGGCGACGATGTCGGCTTCATCTGCGGCCACGGCGCAGGCTCGAGCATCGGCCAGGAGCGGATGACCAATCCGTTCATCACCGGCGAGATGTAGAGGCTCTTTTATTTGAGCATGATCTCCGCGCAAACGCGTTCCGCGTTTGTCGCGAGGAAAAACCGCTTCACACTTTGCGCTGGCGCGGCCCTTCGGGTCCGGATCATGCTCTACTCGGCGGCGTCCGCCAGCGCCGCCGTCTCACCGAGATTGCGCTCGCCCCATTCGCGGATCGCGGCGACGACGGGCACGAAGCTTTTGCCCTTGCGAGTCAGGCGATACTCGACCTTCGGCGGCACCTCGCCAAAATCCTTGCGGTCGATCAGGCCACTTTGCGTCAACGCCTTCAATTCGCGGCTGAGCACGCGCGGGGTGATCTCGGCGCTGCCGCTGGCGCCGCGCAGCAGGCCGCTGCGGATCTCGCCGTAACGGCGCGGGCCGTCCTTGAGGTCCCAGACGATGCGCAGCTTGTACTTGCCGCTGATCATCTTCTGAAACGCCGCGACCGGGCAGGCACGCGCGGGGGAAGCCTTTGCCATGACGTCTCCTCCATGTGCGACGCTTGGTATGACGCGTTTTCCTTCCGCGAACCGGTATCCACTTCGCTCGAAAACGCTTTGGCGGAAGCATAGGAGCGACGCCGAAAAAGTCCATACTATCAATTTTGTCCATACTTGCGGGATCGCTCGCAGGCCGCAGATGATGACGCACACGACGAACAGGGAGCGTTACATGAAGCACTTCATGATCAGGTACCAGTTCAAGGACGGCACGACGGACGCCTGGCACCAGGAGATCCGCCGCTTCATCAAGGCCATCGACGATGACCCGGAGCTGAAAGGGAAGATCGGCTATCGCTGCATCAAGAACCGCGACGATGGCAGCTATTTTCATCTCGCCAGCGTCACGGATGACGCCGCGCAAAAAGCGCTGCAATCGCGCGACTTCTTCAAGCACTATTCGGAGATGACGCGGAAGGTCGCGGGCGGCGAGGTGACGGTGACACCGATCGAGATGATCGACGCGACGGCCTGAATTACTTCATCAAGCCCGCCGCGGTCAGTGCCCGCGTGATGATCTGGCCGAGATCAAAGCCGCGAGCCTCCTCGCGCTTCGGCTCGGCCGGCTGCTCGGCGGCCGCGGCGCGGATCGAGCGGGCAAGATGCGGTGCGGGCGTCAGTGCCGGCTTCGCATCCGCTTTCTTCTGGGCCGCGTCCGGAATCCATCCGGTCAGGCCGAAGAACTTTGCGATATGATAGGATGAGGAGATGCCGGCCTCGATCAGGAACGCGCCTTCCACGCCATAGCGCTGATCGTTGGCGGCAAGGCCGAGCGGCGTGCCATGCGCCATGCCGGTGATGGCATAGGACTCGACCAGCGTCTCGCCATCCTTGTTCCACCAGGCCTGGCGCGGATAGCCGTCGACATTGGTCTCCGCCATCGGCGTGGCCGGCAGATCGTGCAGGTCGAGCCACTGCTTGACGATTTCGTCGGCATTGCCGGGATTGACGGTGCGGTCGGCACTGCCGTGCCACACCGAGATCTTCGGCCAGGGCCCGCGATGGTGCGAGGCCTTGCGCACGAGATCGCCGAGCTCGCGCGACGACCGGGCCGGCGAATGGAACATGCCGTCGAGCGCTTCGCGCAGGTTCGAGGCGATGCCATAGGGCAATCCGGCGATGACCGCGCCGGCCGCAAATACTTCCGGATAGGTCGCGAGCATCACCGACGTCATGCCGCCGCCGGCGGACAGGCCGGTGATGAAGATGCGCCCGGGATCGATGCGGTGCGCCTCCACCATGTGCGCGATCATCTCGCGGATCGAACGCGCCTCACCGCTATCCCGCGCGGTGTCTTCCGGATTGAACCAGTTGAAGCAGGTGTTGCCGTTGTTGATGCGCTGCTGCTCGGGCATCAGCAGTGCGAAGCCGTAATGCCGCGCGAGCGTCGACCAACCCGCGCCGAGATCGTAGCTTGCTGCGGTCTGGCCGCAGCCGTGCAGCACGACGACGAGCGCGCGCGGCTTCTGCAATTGCGCCGGCACGAATGCGAACATGCGCAGACTTCCGGGATTGTCGCCGAAGCCCGTGACCTCTGCCAACGGACTGGACGCATCCGCGCCGCGGCCGAGCTCGGCAACGCGCAGACCATCCACCTTTGGCAGACGTCTCAAGCGATCGACATTTCTGGCAAGCGACACGGCAACTCCTGGCAGGCGACGTTCAACGTTCACCCAAACCAAATAGTTGCTGCAGCGCAAAATAAAAAGGCCGTGTGCTGTCAATCGCACGGGAATCCCGGGAAAACCCGTAGGATTCCGCTCGTAACAACCGCAGTGCCTCAACTTCGTGCAGATGCACGGCGCATCCACGTCAGGAATGCGACACAGATCACGATTAACGCCGCAAACAGCGCGAGCGAAACCAGGAAACCTGCGCGCGCTGATTGCAGCGCTTCGACCGCGAAGAACACCGCGCCGATTGCGGCCACTCCGGCCGCATTTCCGATCTGCGCCATGGTGCCGTACATGCCGGAGGCCGAACCCGCCGCGGCGGGCTTCACGGTCGAGAGCACCGCACCTGAGAGCGGCGCCATCACCAATCCCTGACCGTAGCCGAAGATGATCATGGTGAGCGCAAGTTCGATCGGCGTCGGCGCATCGGAATAACCTGCAAGAAGGGCGAGCGCCGCAAGACCTGCGATCTGCAACACGCAGCCTTCGATCAACACCTTGGTTCCACGATGCCGGGCCCGCGCGCTGCTGTGACGCGACGCCGCGACGAAGGCAAGCGCGAGCGGAATGAAGGCCAGACCCGCCGCGAGCGGCGGGATCTTAAGGCCTCGCTGCATGAACAGCGTCATGACCAGATAGAACGAGAGATTGGCGACGAAGAAAAAGAACGCCGCGCCAAGGCCGCGCAGGAAAGCGGCATCCGCCAGCAGCGTCAGATCGATCAGCGGCATACCGCCGGCGAGTGCGACCGCATGTTCGAGCTTGAAGAACGTGGCGAGGATCACGCCGCCGATCGCCATCACGGCCCACAGCCACGGTGCCCAGCCGATATCGTGACCGAACAGCAGCGGCCCGATCAGGCACAAAAGTCCGGCGAACAGCACGACGCTGCCCCTGATGTCGAGCCGGGTGCCGGCCCGGCGCGGCACCGACGGCATGATGCGCCAGGCGGCACCGGCGATGACGAGACCACAGGGAACGTTGACGAAGAACACCGAGCGCCAGCCGGTGCCCGCCAGATCGATCGCAATCAGGAGACCGCCAAGCAGGAAGCCTGCGGCGCCCGCAAGCCCGAGCACGATGCCGTAGATGCCGAAGGCACGACTGCGCGAATCGTCGGTGAAGAGCAGATGCAGCGTCGCCAGCACCTGCGGCACCATCAGTGCCGCGGTCGCGCCCTGCGCCAGCCGCGCGATGATCAGCTCCGCGCCGGATTGCGCCAGCCCGCACCACAGCGACGTCAGGGTGAAGCCGAGCACGCCGGCCAGGAACACGTTCTTCGTGCCGTGGATGTCGCCGAGGCGACCGCCGGTGACGACCAGCGTGGCATAGGCGATCAGGTAGATCGCGATGACGGATTCGATCTGCGCCGCGGTCGCGTGCAGATCGACGGCAATGGTGGGAATGGCGACGTTGACCACGAAGGCGTCGACGCCGAACATGAATTGGGCGGCCACGACGATCGCCAGCACCCACCAGCGGCGCGACGAATCGATCTGCTTTGTGACGGTTTGATGCATCGGCGCGCGGACCTTGGGGGCGTTTCTCGCGCTTCAAGCTCTCAGATCGGCGGCATTCGCGCGATTACCTCTGAGGTAGGTGCGCAGATGCGATTGCCCTGCCGCAAGCGGGGGAGAGGGAGGGGAACACGCATGCCTGCATTCCGTTGCACGGGACATCGCGCGATTGCGTTCGTGCCATCCGGCACGTAGCTTCACGTCACCAACAAACAGAAAATCAAGCCGGAGAGAACGCCATGGCGCGCCTGAAGTTCGGAGCCTTCCTTGCCCCGCATCACCCGATCGGGGAGCATCCGATGCTCCAGTTCCGGCGCGATCTCGACCTCGTCGAGCAGCTCGATGCGCTCGGCTATGACGAGTTCTGGTGCGGCGAGCATCATTCCTCCGGCTGGGAGATGATCGCCTCGCCCGAGATGTTCCTGGCGGCGGCCGGCGAGCGCACCAAGCGCATCAAGCTCGGCACCGGCGTGGTGTCGCTGCCCTATCATCATCCCTACAACGTTGCCCAGCGCATGGTGCAGCTCGACCACATGACCGGCGGCCGCGCCATCTTCGGCTCCGGTCCCGGCGCGCTTGCCTCGGACGCACACACGCTCGGGATCGACCCGATGACCCAGCGCGACCGCCAGGACGAGGCGATCGGTGTGATCCGCCGCCTGTTCAATGGCGAGCGCGTCACGGCGAAGAGCGACTGGTTCACCATGAACGATGCCGCGCTGCAGATCCTGCCGTTGCAGGAGGAGATGCCGTTCGTCGTGGCCTCGCAGATCTCGCCCTCCGGCATGACGCTCGCCGGCAAATACGGCATCGGCATCATCTCGCTGGGCTCGATGACGACGCAGGGGCTGATGTCGCTGCAGCAGCAATGGCAGTTCGCCGAGGACGCTGCCAGGAAGCACGGCACCACGGTCAACCGTGCCGACTGGCGCGTATTGCTGACCTTTCACATCGCCGAGACCCGCGAGCAGGCGCGGAAAGAGGCCGGCGCCGGTCTGATGCGCTGGCACAACGAGTATAATGTCGGCACGCTGCAACGACCGGGCCTGACCGCGTTCTCCTCGCCAGACGAGGCCGTGGACAAGACCGCCTTCGTCGAGGGCGCCGCGTCCACCATCGGCACGCCCGACGACCTCGTCAAAACCATCAAGAACGTGATGCAGGTGTCCGGCGGCGTCGGCGCCGTCATCGGCTTCGTGCACGACTGGGCCAATCCGGAAGCCACGCGCCGGAGCTGGGACATGGTGGCGCGTTACGTCGTGCCGGAGATCAACGGCTATATCGACGGCCTGCGCAGGTCGCAAAGATTCGTGATCGAGAACCGCGCAATCTTCGAGCGCGCAGGGCAAGCCGTGATGGCCAAGATCATGGAGAACGAGAAGGCCGCCGAGGCGCTGAAGGTGACCGGCCCCGGCCGCGTCGCCATCCCCGCCGTCAACGCGCCGGATTTGACTGCGGCAGCGAAACGGCTGGGATAGACCGGTGTGGCTGTGAAACCGCAGGGGCACAACGGCACGTTGTTCGGTCCGGACTGTGCTATGGTGCCCCCGCGAGTAGATCGGAGCTAGCAGCATGTCGATGCAAAGCGTGGCCTCCCCCGAGATCCCCTTCGCGCCGCCCAGGCGTAACCAGTTGACCCACATTCCCGGCGACGAAGGCTGGCCGATCATCGGCAAGACGTTCCAGGTGCTGGCCGACCCCAAGGGCTACGTCGAGGCGTGCGCCGCGAAGTACGGGCCCGTCTATCGGACCCACTCCTTCGGCCAAACCAACGTCGTGCTGCTCGGACCCGAGGCCAACGAGCTCGTGCTGTTCGACCAGCAAAAGCTGTTCTCTTCGACCCATGGCTGGAACCATGTGCTCGAATTGTTGTTCCCGCGGGGCCTGATGCTGCTCGATTTCGACGAGCACCGCCTGCACCGCAAGGCGCTGTCGGTCGCCTTCAAGTCCGGACCGATGAAGTCCTATCTCGGCGAGCTCGACAAGGGCATCGCGGCGCGGATCGCGCAGTGGAAGGCAAGGCCCGGCGTGATGCAGCTTTATCCGGCGATGAAGCAGCTGACGCTCGACCTCGCCGCAACGTCATTCCTCGGCGCCGACATCGGCCCGGAGGTCGAGGGGATCAACCGGGCCTTTGCCGACATGGTGGCGGCCTCGATCGCTCCGATCCGCCGTCCGTTGCCGGGCACGCAGATGGCGCGCGGCGTGGCCGGACGAAAGCGCGTCGTCGCCTATTTCCGCGAACAGATTCCGCTCCGCCGCGCCAGGGACGGCGGCGAAGATCTGTTCTCGCAGCTCTGCCACGCGACCCATGAGGATGGCGCGCTGCTCTCCGAGCAGGACATCATCGACCACATGAGCTTCCTGATGATGGCCGCGCACGACACGCTGACGTCATCCCTCTCATCCTTCGTCGGCGAGCTGGCGGCACATCCCGATTGGCAGCAGAGGCTGCGCGAAGAGGTTCTGGGGCTCGGACTTTCCGCCGATGTCCCAACGGGCTTCGACGATCTCGAGAAAATGCAGCTGTCGGAAATGGCGTTCAAGGAGGCGCTCCGGATCAGGCCGCCGGTGCCATCGCTACCGCGCTATGCCATGCGCCAGTTCACGTTCAAGGGATATACCATTCCTGCCGGGACTCCGATCGGCATCAATCCGCTCTACACGCATCGCATGAAGGATATCTGGCCGGAGCCGGATCGCTTCGATCCGCTGCGCTTCACCGAGGAAGCCCAGCGCAACCGCCACCGCTTCGCCTGGGTGCCGTTCGGCGGCGGCGCGCATATGTGCCTCGGCCTGCACTTCGCCTACATGCAGGCGAAATGCTTCGCGCGGCACTTCCTGCAGAACATCGAGGTGTCGCTGGAGCCCGGCTACAAGCCGGACTGGCAGATGTGGCCGATCCCGAAGCCGCGGGACGGGCTGCGGGTGACGGTGAAGGCGGTGTAAGCACCGCAACCGTCATTGCGAGCCAACGGGTCCGCGCAAAGCGCGGCCCGATGACAGGCTCCGCGAAGCAATCCAGACTGTCTCCGAGGAAACAGCCTGGATTGCTTCGTCGCACCAGCCGCAAATTTGCTTCGCAATTTTTTCGCGGGCTCCTCGCAATGACGTGAACTACCCGGCCCCCTGATCGAACGCCTTGCGCATTGCCACATAGCCCTGCTGCTGCTGGCTCCAGTTACGGCCGCCGGTGACGGCGCCGTCGATGACGAGATCGTGCCCATTTATGAAGCTCGATTCGTCGCTCGCCAGGAACACTGCCGCCTGCGCGATGTCGTCGGGAAGACCGGCGCGCGGGATCGGTTGCGCCGTCTTGAAGACCTCGCGCATCACGGCCGGCGTCGCCTCAGCGGCATCGGTCGACAACCCCAGCGCCTTGCCGAAAATGCCGGTCACAATCGCGCCGGGCGAGATCGAGTTGACGCGCACGTTGGATTCGCCGAGTTCCATCGCCACGCATCTGGTGAGATGGATCACCGCCGCCTTGGCCGCGCCATAGACGATTGACGAGGAGAAGCCGGCGAGGCGGCCGGCGATGCTGCCATTGTTGATGATGCTGCCCGAGCCCTGCTTCTTCATGTAGGGCGCGGCGTGCTTCATGCCGAGCATGACGCTGCGCACCAATGTCGCCATCGCTGCGTCAAACCGCTCGACCTCAAGGCCTTCGATACCCCCTGTCTGCGCCGGGCCGCCCGCATTGTTGAACAGGCAATCGATCCGGCCGAATTTTTCCACCGCGAGCGCGATCAGCCCCTGCATCTGATCTTCGACCGTCACATCGGTCTGGCGGAAGATGCAGTTGGCGCCGAGTTGCTTCGCCAGCGCCTCGCCCTCCGGCGCACGCCGGCCTGCGATCACAATTTTGGCACCTTCGGCAACGAAGACTTCCGCGGTACGTAATCCGATGCCGCTCGTCGCCCCCGTGATCACTGCAACCTTGCCGTCCAGCCTGCCCATTGAATGTTCCTGTTTTCGAACGATTTGATGCCAAATGGCGAATACCGGCCAGTGCCGTTGCCGCGAAGGTCACTATCCCCGCCCGCTGGCGCCAAGGCAAGCTATGCTTGTGCGGGCGGCATGCGTAACATTCTCATCGGCCGCTCGATTTTCGAACCCGCATCGCAACTGGGCAGCGCATGGCGAAGCTGATCGACGAATTTCGCAAGGGCTGGCAGGGCGTGGCACCGCCATCACTCGGCCTGGGCATCGCCTTTGCTGTAGCCTGCCTGCTGCTCGCGACGCTGGTGCGCTGGGGTCTCGCGCATGTGCGGCCCGACATCTACTTCACCCCGTACTTCCCGGCCGTGCTCTTTGCCGCCACGTTCGGCGGGCTGCGGATCGGCGTCATCACCGCGCTGATCGGCGGCGTCCTCGGCGTTGTCCTGAATTTCGGCGATGCTTCCGCCGATCGCGCCCGGTTCGCCCTGCTGGCGATGTATTGGGGCGTCTCTGCACTCACCATCTGGGGTGTCGAGCATTATCGCACGATGCTGACGGAGCAGCGCCGGATTTCGAAACGCCTGATCGAGGAAGAAGGCTATCGCAAGCTGCTGGTCGAGGAGCTTCAGCACCGGCTGAAGAACAAGCTGTCGACCGTGCATGCCGTGCTGCACCAGGTGTTGCACGACCAGCCGGAAGTCTGGGCCAGGATCGATCCGCGGCTGCGGTCGCTCGCCACGACCGACGACCTGATCTCCCGGATCGACAAGGCGGGCTGCGACATCCGCGATCTGCTGATCGCGGAGCTCGGGCCCTACGGCCATGTCCGCTTCACCCTCAATGGCGAGCGGCTGTTTCTGCCGCCGAAGCTTGCGGTCACGCTGTCGCTGATGTTTCACGAGCTCGCCACCAACGCCGGAAAATATGGCGCGTTCTCCGCGCCGCGCGGACTATTGCAGGTGTCATGGACCGTCAGCGACGACCGTCTCACCGTCACCTGGGATGAAACCGAGGGTCCGAGCATCGATAAGGTCTCCGAGCCCGGCTTCGGCACCAAGCTGCTGAAGTCGGCACTGTCGGCCTTCGACGGCAAGTCCGAGATCTCGTATCTCAAGACCGGGCTGCATTGCATCATGCAATGTCGCATCCCCAAGAGCGGCTAGGACCAGCGGCTAGGATCAGCGGATAGCCCTGCCTGCAAACGAAAGCGGACCACGCGCTCCGCACGCGTTTTCGCAAACGCTATTGACTCTCTGTTAATGACGATCGGCAGCACGCGTCGCATCGCCGCAAGTTTCACACAAAACACCACCGTATTTCTGCGCCCCCCTTAACCAAACCTAAGAGGGAACCGCTCAAGATCGCGTCCATTGCAAAGGCGCGCTGAAACAACAAGATTCATGACTTCTATGAACGACAATGCATATTTCGGCGCGAGCGAAGCCGAACTCGGATTTCTCAAGGAAATCGTTAGAATGCTGCCGGCCGGCCTGACCGTGCAGGACGCCCATGGCAAGCTTCTCCTGATCAACGATACCGCGGCCGCTCAGCTCGGCATGGACGGCAGCCGTCCCTCGCCCGATCTCGCGCAGCGCCGGGAAGCCTCTCAGCGCGCGTTGAGCGCCGGACAACCTGTTGTCGCCGAGGAAGCCCTTCACGACGGCGCCGCACGCCAGGTGCTGCTCACCACCCACCGCCCGGTTCGCCTCGCCGGCCGCGATCTCCTGATCTCGGCCTCCTCCGACATCACCGAACAGAAGAATTTCGAGGACCAGCTGTTCCGCTCGGCCTATTTCGACGAGCTGACCGGACTGCCCTCGCGGCGCGTGATCGAACATCGCGCCAACAGCCTGCTGGCGCACGATCGCGCCGGCGATCGTTTCGCGCTCGCCTTTCTCGACGTCGATAATTTCAAGCACATCAACGACTATTACGGCCATTCGGTTGGCGACGCGCTGCTGGTCGAGCTGTCGAAGCGGCTCGGACGCGACTTGCGCGAGACCGACATGCTGTCGCGCATCTCCGGCGATGAATTCCTGCTGCTGCTGTCGCCCATCCAGAGCCAGGAGGAAGTCGCCGAATTCATGAAGTCGACGCTGGAGCGGTTGACGGCGCCATTCTTCATCGACAATTCGGAAGTCTTCGCCTCCACCTCGGTCGGCGTCAGCCTCTATCCCGATCACGGCGCCAGCTTCGAGACGCTGCGGCAGAACGCCGACATCGCGATGTACCGCATCAAGAACAACGGCAAGGGATCAGCATCCTTCTTCGATTCCAGCATGGAGCGCGAGGCGCTCGCGCGCATGAAGATCGAGCAGTCGCTGCGGCTCGCCATCCTGGAAAAGCGATTCTGCTGTGCATTCCAGTCCAAGGTCGACATCCGCACCCAGGCGGTGAGAGGCATCGAGGCATTGGTGCGCCTGCGCGACGACGAGGGCGTGATCCAGGCGCCGGGCTCGTTCATCAACCTTGCCGGCGAGCTCGGGCTGATCGACGAGCTCACCCATCTCGTGCTCGCCGAGATCGTCAAATCGATCGACCTCATCAACGAGACGTTTGGCGCGGACGCGACCATCAGCATCAACGTCGCGGCCAAGCAGGCCGGCAATCCCGAGTTCATGCGTACCTTTGCACAGGCGCTGGACGGCACCGGCTTTCCCAAGCGCTTCATGATCGAGGTGACGGAAGACGCCTTCGTCGCCAAGAATCATTTCCAGGCCGAGATCCTGCCGATGTTCCGCAAGCTCGGCGTCGGCATCTCCATCGACGATTTCGGCACCGGCTATTCCTCGCTCTCGGCGCTCGCCGACATCACCGCCGACGAGATCAAGATCGACCGGTCCTTCATCACCGACATCCATAAGCGTCCGCGCAGCCAGGGCATCCTGCGCGCCATCGAATCCTTGAGCGAAGCGCTCGGCATGACCGTAATTGCCGAGGGCATCGAATCCTACGAAGAGCTCGCCTATCTCCAGGCCGCGACCAAGATCCGCTACGCACAAGGCTATTATTTCTCCCGCCCGATCTTCCTGGAGGAACTGAAGCTCGCAACGCCGGCCTCCAGCGAAGCGCGCGCCAACGTGGCCAGCCGCCCGATGCAGCAGAACCGGCAGGGCTATTCGCGCGCGAGCGGCTATCGGCGCTAGGGGCACAACAACAGCGCACCAAATCCAGC
>JAEYRD010000224.1 GCA_023435725.1 Pseudomonadota bacterium
CGGCTTGGCCGGGCGACCCAGTATTCCAGAGACGCCATTTATTCCATCGGGAGGCCGCGGCGTACTGGAATGCCCCGCCTTCGCGGGACATGACGAGGGGTGGGGGGCGGCCCGATTTCCCTTTGAAATTGCTGCATTTTTGGTAATACACAGGCGGACTTCCTGGGGTATGTCATGTCCGCCTCCTCCTCCGATGCCAGCGATCCCGCCTATGTCCGCGCGCGGGCGATGGTGACGCTGTTCGAGCGGCTGGAGCATCTGTGCGAGGGCGCGATCGCGATCGATCGCGGCGGGCGGGTCATCTACGTCAACGAGAAATACCTGGCGTCGCTCGGCCTCAAGCAGACCACTGACGCGATCGGCCGACCGATCGAGGAGATCATCCCGAACAGCCTGATGCGGAATGTGGCCGAGACCGGCGAGCCGATCCTGCTCGACATCATGGAGCTCGGCGGCGAGCAGCTCGTGGTCACACGGATGCCGATCGAGGACGAGAACCGGCAGGTGATCGGCGCGATCGGCTTCGTGCTTTATGACCGTCTCGAAAGCCTGAAACCCCTGCTCGCCCGCGTTACCCAGCTCGAGAGCGATCTGCGGCTGGCACGGCGGCAATTATCGAACGCGCGCGCAGCGCGCTTCACTTTCGCCGATTTCGTCGGCACGACACCGGCGATCGCGCAGGCCAAGGAGTTTGCAAAACGCGCCGCGCGACAGAGCGTGACCGTGCTCCTCACCGGCGAGACCGGCACCGGCAAGGAGCTGCTGGCGCAGGCGATCCATAACGCCTCGTCACGCGCGGAAAAGCCGTTCGTCAGCGTCAATGTCGCAGCGATCCCGGAGACGCTGATCGAGTCCGAATTCTTCGGCACGGCGCCGGGCGCCTATACCGGCGCCGACCGCAGGGGACGCGAGGGGAAATTCCGGATCGCCGACGGCGGCACGCTATTCCTCGACGAGATCGGCGAGATGCCGCTGCAACTGCAGGCCAAGCTCCTGCGCGTCTTGCAGGAACGCGAGATCGAGCCGCTCGGCTCGGACAAGATCACCAAGGTCGACGTGCGCGTCATCGCCGCGACCAATGTCGATCTGCGCAAGCGCGTCAGCGAGGGCGCCTTCCGCGCCGATCTCTACTACCGCCTCAACGTGCTCTCGATCGACCTGCCGCCCTTGCGCAAATGCCAGGGCGATCTGCCCGACATCTGCGCGCGGCTGATCGAGGACATCAGCGTCTCCGGCGACTTCGTCAACGCGAAGATCACGCCGAGCGGACTCGCCGCACTCGCGCGCTACGACTGGCCCGGCAACGTCCGCGAGCTCCGCAACATCCTGGAGCGCGCGCTGATCCTGAGCGATTCCGGACGGCTGACCGGAGACGATTTCGTTCATATCCTGCCGGTCGGCGCGGATGCCGGCTCCGTGCCGGCGCCGCGGATGACCGGGTTGGTCGTCCCCTATGCCGAAGCCGAGGCCGAGTTCGAGAAACAGACGCTCGAGCATGCGCTGGCCGCGAGCAATGGCCAGATCGCGGAAGCCGCGCGCATGCTCCGCATCTCGCGCGCGACCTTCTACAAGAAGCTCGCCAAGTTCGGCCTCGCGTCGGGATCGCCGCTCGTCTGAGTTTCGAGACGACGCCTGTCTGAAGTCTCAGACTCCTGACACCACGATTTCGGCCCTGGCCGGCGGCGTTTGCGGATGATCTGCCGCATTTTCAGCCATTCCAACGCAAAGCGCCGCATCTGGCGCGGGGCTTGCTCTGAGCCAAGCCGAGGAAACGCATGGGCTGATGCAAGACGTGGCATCGCGCGGCTTCGCCAGTTCGACTCCCGCGCATGAACCCGGGACATCGTTAACGCGAATTGGTCGCGGCTTGCGACGATCCGGCGCGCGCACGTCAAGAGACTGTCACATGCGCCTCACGCAAGCTCCGCCGTAAGGTGGAATTGCAATGTTTGCACACTTGTGCAAATCGCTGTGGCCAAGGCATTTCATTCAGGGAGGAACCACCGTGCGTCGATCGCTCATCATAACAGCAGCCATCCTCGGCTTGGCGGCGAGCAGCTCCGCGCGAGCCGACGACCTCAAGGTCGCGCTGATCTACGGCAAGACCGGTCCGCTCGAGGCCTATGCCAAGCAGACCGAGACCGGCCTGCAAATGGGCTTCGAGTACGCCACCAAGGGCACCATGACGCTCGACGGCCGCAAGATCGTCGTCATCACCAAGGACGACCAGGGTAAGCCGGACCTCGCCAAGGCCGCGCTCGCGGAAGCCTATCAGGACGACAAGGCGGACATCGCGATCGGCACGACATCGTCGGCCGCCGCGCTCGCCATTCTCCCCGTCGCCGAGGAAAACAAGAAGATCCTGATCGTCGAGCCCGCCGTTGCGGACCAGATTACCGGCGAAAAGTGGAACCGTTACATCTTCCGCACCGCGCGCAATTCGTCGCAGGACGCGATCTCGAACGCGGTTGCGATCGGCAAGCAGGGCGTCACCGTGGCGACGCTGGCGCAGGACTACGCCTTCGGCCGCGACGGCGTCGCCGCCTTCAAGGAGGCGCTCGCCAAGACCGGCGCGACGCTCGCCGCCGAGGAATACGCCCCGACCAACACTACCGACTTCACCGCGGTCGGCCAGCGCCTGTTCGACGCGCTGAAGGACAAGCCCGGCCGCAAGGTGATCTGGGTGATCTGGGCCGGCGCCGGCAATCCGCTGGCCAAGCTCCAGGACATGGACCCGAAGCGCTACGGCATCGAGCTGTCGACCGGCGGCAACATCCTGCCGGCGCTCGCCGCCTATAAGAGCCTGCCCGGCATGGAAGGCGCGACCTATTATTACTACGACATCCCGAAGAACCCGGTGAACGACTGGTTCGTCGCCGAGCACCAGAAGCGCTTCAACGCGCCGCCGGACTTCTTCACTGCCGGTGGCTTTGCCGCCGCGATGTCCGTCGTCGCCGCCGTCACCAAGGCGAAGTCGACCGACACCGAGAAGTTGATATCAGCGATGGAAGGCCTGGAGTTCGACACGCCGAAGGGCAAGATGGCGTTCCGGAAAGAGGACCATCAGGCGCTACAAAGCATGTATCACTTCAAGGTCAAGGTCGATCCGAACGTCGCCTGGGCCGTGCTCGAGCCGGTGCGCGAGCTGAAGATCGAGGACATGGACGTTCCGGTCCGCAACAAGCGCTGATATCAAATCTCCTCTCCCCGCATGTGCGGGGAGAGGATCCTCCCTTAATTCCAGAGTTGCCCCGATGGCCCTGACGTTAGAGACCCGCGACCTCACCATCCGCTTCGGCGGCCATGTCGCAGTCAACAACGTCACCTGCAGCTTCCGCCCGGGCGAGCTCACCGCCATCGTCGGCCCGAACGGCGCCGGCAAGACCACCTATTTCAACCTGATCTCGGGCCAGCTGCGCGCATCGAGCGGCAGCATCCTGTTCGACGGCACCGACATCACCCAGCATTCCGCGCCGCTGCGCACCCGCGCCGGCCTCGGGCGCGCGTTCCAACTCACCAACCTGTTCCCGAACCTGACGGTCGAAGAGAACGTCCGCCTCGCGGTGCAGGCGGCAAACGGCACCCATTACGACATGCTGCGGCCGTGGATGGTCCGCCGCGACCTGATCGCGCGCGCAGATAGCATCCTCGACCAGGTCGCGCTCGGCAGCCGCCGCGGCGTCGCCGCGACCGCGCTGTCGCATGGCGACCAGCGCAAGCTCGAGGTGGCGCTGATGATCGCGCTCGAGCCGAAAGTGTTCATGTTCGACGAGCCGACCGCCGGCATGAGCATCGACGAGGTACCTGTGGTGCTGAACCTGATCGCTGAGCTCAAGCAGGACAAGAGCAAGATCATTCTCCTCGTCGAGCACAAGATGGACGTGGTGCGATCGCTCGCCGACCGCATCATCGTGCTGCATAACGGCCAGCTCGTCGCCGACGGCCCGCCGGCGGAGGTCATCGCCTCGCCGATCGTGCAGGAAGCCTATCTCGGCGTTGCCCCGAAGAGTGCAGCATGACCGACCTGCTCAAGCTCTCCGGCGTGCACACCCATATCGGCCGCTATCACATCCTTCAGGGCATCGACCTCGCGGTCCCGCAGGGACAGACCACGATGCTGCTCGGCCGCAACGGCGCCGGCAAGACCACGACGCTGCGCACCATCATGGGCCTGTGGCAGGCTTCCAGCGGCGAGATCAGCCTCGCCGGCGAGCGTATCGAGAGCCGCGCCACGCCCGATATCGCCCGGCTCGGCGTCGGCTACGTGCCGGAAAGCATGGCGGTGTTCTCCGACCTCACGGTGAAGGAGAACCTCGTGCTGGCAGCGCGCGACGGGCCGCTCGACGACACCCAGCTCGACTGGATCTTCGGCTTCTTCCCGGCGCTGCGCCGGTTCTGGCTCTCGCGCGCAGGCAGCCTCTCGGGCGGACAGAAGCAGATGTTGTCGATCGCACGCGCGATCATCGAACCGCGCAAGCTGCTGCTGATCGACGAGCCGACCAAGGGCCTCGCACCCGCGATCGTGATCGCGCTGATCGAGTGTCTGAAGGAGATCAAGCGCAAGGGCGCGACGATCCTCCTGGTCGAACAGAATTTCTTCGCCGCCCGCGAGCTCGGCGACAACGTGCTGGTCATGGACAACGGCACCATCGTCCATCGCGGCGAGATGGCGGCGCTGGCCGCCGACGTGCCGCTGCAGGAACGGCTGCTGGGCCTGAGCCTGGAGGCGCATCAGTGACTGAACTTGCCGCAACCGATCCGCTACCGAAGCCGAAGCGCGACATCGCGCCGATCCTGCTGCCGATCGCGCTCGCGCTTCTCATGATCCCGCTGATCGGCTCGACCAGCTCCTGGCTGACCCTGACCGCCGCGAGCCTCGCCATGGGCATGATGATCTTCATCATGGCCTCGGGCCTGACACTGGTGTTCGGCCTGATGGACGTGCTCAATTTCGGCCACGGCGCCTTCATCGCCGTCGGCGCCTATGTCGCGACGCTGGTGCTGGCGCCGTTCGCGGCCTCGGTGCAGGCGGATTCTCTCTGGATGAACCTCGCGGTGCTGGCGCCCGCCGCGCTGCTGTCGATGGCGGTGTCCGGCGCGCTCGGCCTCGTCGTCGAGCGCGTGCTGATCCTGCCCGTCTACGGCCAGCACCTGAAGCAGATCCTGATGACAACCGGCGGCCTGATCGTCGCCGAGCAGACGCTCTATGCGCTGTGGGGGCCGCAGATCATCCCGATGCCGCTGCCCTCATCGCTGCGCGGCTCCTTCATCCTCGGCGACGTCGCGATCGCCAAATACCGCGTGCTGGCGATGCTGATCGGCCTCGCCGTCTTCATCGCCATCCAGCTCGTGCTCAACCGCACCAAGCTCGGACTCCTGATCCGCGCCGGCGTCGAGAATCGCGAGATGGTCGAGGCGCTGGGCTACCGCATCCGCCGCCTGTTCCTCGGCGTATTCATGACGGGATCGGCGCTGGCCGGGCTCGGCGGCGTGATGTGGGCGCTCTATCGCGAGCAGGTCCACGCCTCCATGAGCGACGACCTCACCGTGCTGATCTTCATCGTCGTGATCATCGGCGGCCTCGGCTCGATCGGCGGCTGCTTCATCGGCGCGATCCTGGTGGCAATGGTCGCCAATTACGGCGGCTTCCTGGTGCCGAAGCTCGCCCTCGTCTCCAACATCCTGCTGATGGTCGCCATTCTGATGTGGCGGCCGCGCGGCCTCTATGCGGTGACCAGCCGATGATGATCCTGTCAGGCGATCCGCCGAAGAGCCGCGTCCTCACGCTCGTTCTCCTCCTCATCATCCTCGCGCTGGCGGCGACGCCGTTCCTGTTCCCGGGCGCCAAGGCATTGAACGTCGCGGCCAAGATCTGCGTTTTCGCTGCGCTGGTCGCCTCCTACGATCTCCTGCTCGGCTATACCGGCTCGGTGTCGTTCGCGCACACCATGTTCTACGGCATCGGCAGCTACGCCATCGCGATCGCGCTGTACGGGATGGGTCCGAATTGGGCCGCGGTCGCAACCGGCATCGTCGTCGGCCTGCCGCTCGCGGCCCTGCTGGCGCTCGCGATCGGACTGTTCTCGTTGCGGGTGGCGGCGATCTTCTTTGCCATGATCACGCTCGCGGTCGCCTCCGCCTTCCAGGTGCTGGCCTCGCAGCTCTCCTGGCTCACCGGCGGCGAGGACGGCCGCAGCTTCCAGCTGCCCGAACTGCTGCGGCCCGGCACGGTGCTGATCTCGAAAAACCTGTTCGGCTTCGAGGTCAACGGCCGCATTCTGACCTTCTACCTGGTGTTCACCATCTCGGCCCTGATGATCCTCGCGCTGCTGCGCGTGGTGAACTCGCCGTTCGGCCGGGTGCTGCAGGCGATCCGCGAGAACCGCTTTCGCGCCGAAGCGCTCGGCTTCCGCACCGTGTTCCATTTGACCTACGCCAACTGCCTCGCCGCGCTGGTCGCCGCCGGCGCCGGCATTCTGAACGCGCTGTGGCTGCGCTATGCCGGCCCCGACACCTCGCTCAGCTTCTCCATCATGCTGGACATCCTGCTGATGGTCGTGATCGGCGGCATGGGCACGATCTACGGCGCGATCATCGGCGCCACCATCTTCATCCTCGCCCAGAACTATCTGCAGTCGCTGATGGGCGTCGCCTCCAACGCGGCGTCGGAAGCCGGCCTGCCGCTGCTGCCGGGACTGTTGCATCCCGACCGCTGGCTGCTCTGGCTCGGCCTGCTCTTCATCGCCAGCGTCTACTTCTTCCCGACCGGCGTGGTCGGACGGCTGCGCAAAGGCGGCGACAAGAGCGCGGGCGCCTCGCATTAAGCGGCCATTAACGATGAATCCCAGCGCTTAGGGCAAGCGCCGTACAACCTTGGCGCGACGCGCGAGGATTCCCGCGTTGCTGGATATCCGTATTACTGCGCAACCGACTTAAGCCGTAAGTAACCGGCTTTGCTAAGCTTTGGGCCATCTGTCCGTAGTATTTCTGTTCCTCCAGGGAGTGGGAATGCGCCGGGTCTTCTCAGGGATGGCAGATACGATGTTCCTGGCCGCGAAGAGCGGCCGGGACGCGGCCATGCGGCGCGGCCCAGTGCTGTGGCTGACGCTGTCAGGCGCGTTGCTGGTGGCCGGCATCTTCGCCGTGACCGCCATGGCCGTCGGCGAATTCCGCGAGCGCACGCTGACAAATCGCGAGCGAGAGCTGGAAAACACGATCCAACTGATCGCGCGGCACTTCGATCAGCAGTTCGAGGATTCCGACGTCGTCGCTGCCGATCTGATCGGGCAGATGAAACTGGCGGAGATCACCTCGCCTGCGATGTTTCGTGAGCAGATGTCGGGACCCGCGGCAAACGAGATGCTGCGCGGCAAGGTCAGCGCCGTGTCCCATCTCGGCGACATCGCGATCTACGATACCGACGGCGAACTCATCAACTGGTCGCGGTCGCAGCCGCTGCCGAAGATCAACGTTTCATCGCGAGCCTATTTCCAGGCCTTCAAGTCGAATCCGCTGTCGGAGCCGGTGCAGCTGGAGTCCGTGCACAGCTACCTGATCGGCAAATGGACCACGATCGTGGCGCGGCGGCTGAGCCTGCCCGACGGCACCTTCGTCGGTGCAATGGTCCGGCGCATCGATCCCGGCAGCTACCAGCGCTATTTCGCGTCCGTCGCGCTCGCCGAAGGCGCGGCCATCTCGCTGTTCGATCGCGAAGGCAAGATGCTGGCCCGATATCCGCATGCCGAAGACCGGATCGGAAAGAGCTACAGGAACGCGCCCTTGATGCAGAAGGTGCTGATCAGCGGCGGCCAGCACACGCTTCGCGTCAAGAGTCCCGTTGACGGCGAAGAGCGACTGGGCTCAGCTGTGTCGCTGACGCATTTCCCGCTAGTCATCGTCGCGACCAACACCATGTCCGCCGCGCTTGCGGACTGGCGGCAGCAGACCGGCTTCATGGTGACCACGGCGACGCTTTCATCCGCGGTCATCGCGCTCATTCTCTTCCTCATCATTCGCCAGATCAGCCGCCAGAGCCGCGACGCCCAGGAGCGGCTTGAAGCGGAGCGGCTGCGGCTCGACACCGCCCTGAACAATATGTCGCAGGCGCTGCTGCTCTATGACGCGTCCGGACACCTCGTCACCTGCAACCGACGCTATCTCGACATGTACAATGCGTCGCCGGACGTGGTGAAGCCCGGCTGCGCGTTTCGCGACGTGCTCCAGCACCGTAAGGACAGCGGCTCGTTCAAGGACGACGTTGACGAGATGTGCACGCGCGTCATGAGCGATGTTGCGCAAGGAAAATCCGGCCAGACCATCCTCGAGTCCGACGACGGCCGCGTGTTCGAAGCACATTACATCCCGCTCACGCAGGGCGGCTGGATCACGACCATCGAGGACATCACCGCGCGCCGCAATCTGGAGCAGGAGCGCGACCGCACCCAGTCCTTCCTGCGCGAGATCATCGACCATATTCCCTCGCAGATCACGGTGAAGGACGCGCGCACCCGGCAATATCTGCTGATCAATGGCGTTGCCGAACAGCAGTTCGGCCAGTCGCGCCAACACGTCGTCGGCAAGACCGCGTTCGACATCTTCCCGCTGCCGTCGGCCACGCTGGTGACCGAGGACGACAGCAAGGCGCTGCAATCACCCAAAGGTCTCTTCAAGGACGAGCATCCCTGGCAGACCCAGGCGATGGGGCTGCGCTACATCACCTCGACGCGGATCGGCATCCGCGACAGCGCCGGCGAGCCGCGCTATCTCATCCATGTCGTCGACGACGTCACCGAGCGGCGGCGCGCGGACGAAAAGATCGAACACATGGCGCATTACGATGCGCTGACCGACCTGCCGAACCGGGCCCTGTTCCGCGAACAGATCGAACGCGAGCTGGCCAAGGTCGCCGGCGGCGAACAGTTCGCGCTGCTCTATATCGACGTCGACGAGTTCAAGGGCATCAACGATTCACTCGGTCATCACGTCGGCGACGAACTCTTGAAGGCGATCGCCCGACGCCTGCGTAGCTGCCTCAAGAAGGGCGATCTGATCGCGCGGCTCGGCGGCGACGAATTCGCGGTGATCCAGACCGGGATCAGCTCCGCCGCCGACGTGCTGTCGTTCGTGACGCGCATCTATGAGGCGATCCGGCGGCCCTATCACTGCCTCGGCCATCAGCTCTCCACCGACGCGAGCGTCGGGATCGCGCTGGCGCCGCAGGACGGCAGCGATCTCGACCAGCTCATCAAGAACGCCGATCTCGCGATGTACGGCGCTAAGGCGGAAGGTCGCCGCACCCACCGCTTCTTCGAACCCTCCATGGACGCGAGCGCCAAGGCGCGCCTGACCATGGAGCAGGATCTGCGTCAGGCCCTGGTGTATGGCGGCTTCGAGGTTCACTACCAGCCGCTGGTCGATCTGCGCACCAACGAGGTCTCCGGCTGCGAGGCGCTGCTGCGCTGGCGCCATCCCGAGCGCGGCATGGTGTCGCCGGCGGAATTCATTCCGATCGCCGAGGATACCGGCCTGATCAACGAGCTCGGCGACTGGGTGCTGCGCACGGCCTGCAACGAGGCCGCGACGTGGCCGGCACATGTGCGTGTCGCCGTCAACGTCTCGCCGGTGCAGCTCAAATGCGACACGCTGGCGCTCAGGATCGCCAGCGCGCTCGCTGCCTCCGGGCTCGATCCGCGCCGCCTCGAGATCGAGATCACCGAGGCCGTGCTGATCCGCGACGACGAGTCCGCACTCTCGATCCTTCACCAGCTCCGCACGATCGGCGTGCGCATCGCGCTCGACGATTTCGGCACCGGCTACTCCTCGCTGAGCTATTTGAAGCGCTTCCCATTCGACAAGATCAAGATCGACCGTTGCTTCGTCGCCGATATCGCGGAGACGAGCGGGGCGCCCGTCATCGTTCAAGCGGTCGTGAATATCGCCGCCGCCAGCAACATGACCACGGTCGCCGAGGGCGTCGAGACCGCGGCCCAGCGCGAGATGCTTCGTTCGCTCGGCTGCACGGAAATGCAGGGCTATCTGTTCAGCGCGCCGAAGCCGGCCGCTGACGTGAGAAAATTGTTCGGTCCGGGCAACGCCATGCCGGTGGCGGCGGTGGCCTGAGATGGCCGAACCAACCAAAGCCGTCGACGTTGCGGATTCCTGTGCGGTGTGGCTGATGCAGTATCTGGTGGTCCCGACCTTCGTGCCCGGCCCCGGGGGCAGCGTCGTGGTATGAAACAGAGCCTGCGAGCGGTCGACCGGCGTCGCCGCTTCGGAGGTGATCGGCACCACGAATCACTGGCAGTCCTTCCATGAGACGAGGCGCCCCTGCCTCGCCGGCCTCGTCCGGGACGGCGTGCTGGTGGGCGTTCCAGTCCCTGGCGGCCCCACCGCCGGCAAATCGGCCCAGGTTCTCTCGGCGAGAAGCGGTTGCCCGCCCCTCGCCAATCGGCTAAATGAGGCCTCGCTGCACCCGTAGCTCAGCTGGATAGAGCGTTGCCCTCCGAAGATGGACTGGCAAACTGCTCAATCCCTTTGAAACCAAGCCTATCCTAGCGTCGGAGCGCTATTTTCGTCTCCCAGGCACACTTGAGCCACGTTCGGACGCGCTCATTCGCTGCTCGACTGTTGACAGATTGGCCTTTATTGAGCTGAACGAAGCGCCGTCGAATCCTGCGTGAACTATGTCAGGGTGGTGCTGCCCCTGACATGTCAGCAAAGGCCGCAAAGCGACCGGATGGAAACGCCAAGTCTCGATACGCTGATCGGACGTCTGTCTTCGAGCGCGTCCGAAGGCTGAATGAGATTCATGACCATCTGACCGCGGCAGAATTAAAGCCTGGTTTTCTCTTTCGGGGGGAGCGCGTTCCGCTGGTCAATCCCCAACGCGGCATATTCCAGCCTCAACAGATGCGCTTCTTGCTGTCCATCAAGACAGTGTTTCCGAAGCCTCTTCAAGCTAACTATAGACGAGATCAAGCATCATCACTTCGTTGGCGGCCAACTGAAACGGTAGCCCAGCCCGTGGTCTACGAAAATCCGTTGCGCTCAGGTATCGGAAAGATACCGCAGATAATTGGTAGTCGTCTCGACTATTTGGAATGCGATCCGGAAGGCGTGGCTTTGGCTTTTATGTTGGTCACAGGAGGTTGCTTCTCTTCTCCAGTCTCGGCGGTCTTTGCCTTCAGCGTTTCAACCAAATTTCGCATTCCTCTAAGGCCATTACGAAAGTCCAAGTTCTCTGGCTGCGCTTGACTAAGCTTTTGAAACATCTCTAGAGCGGATTCGTAGGTGGCGAGGGCTTCTCCCCTAGCATTTTGTTTCATAAGGAGGTTTCCGATTCTCCACCTTAGGTTCGACACAGCAAATCTGTCTGCTAGGTTGGTGGGTTCAGATTCAAGCAACTTATCCCGAATGCGCACGGATGCCTCGTAATTCTCCATGGCTTCGACATCTTGTCCTTCTTCACTCAATATCAACCCAATCTTTTCGAGAATATAGCCTAGAAAAAATTGCACCTTGGGGCTGGCATCGCTGGCGGTCGCCAGCTTCTCGTAATATGATTTTGCAGATTTGTATTGTTCCAAGGCCTCTAGCGGTTTGTGCTGCGCGCGCAGGGCGTTACCAATACACTCGAAGCTTACACCTAGCTCCTGTTGATAGATTACGTTGTTTGGATCCGATTTCAGCAAGTCATTTCGAAGGGCCAGAGACGATCGATATTTCTCAATTGCGGAGTCGGCCTGCTGCTGCCTGAGTAGTGCATCACCGACTTTTTCTTCGGAGATCGAAAGATCGCGTCGATAAGCAGCATTGCGCGGATCTGCCCTGAATAGCCGATTATCAATTTCGAGCGAGGAGTTATAAGCTTCCACGGATCCCACGAGGTTATTCTGCTTATCCAGAATTGTGCCGATTTTCTCATATGATGCCGACAAGTTACGCAGCCAATCGGCGTCGTCTGGTGTCGCTTTGAGTTGGGATAATGCTATTGACCGCGCGGCGTTCTCTTCTTCCAAGGCGGTGGCAAGAGCCCCGCGCTCAACGGCAAGCTCTCCAAGCCTCAGATGAGATCGGAAGAGGGCAAGTTGATTATCTGAACGTTCGCCAATCTTGAGAAGGGCAACGAGCCGAGTTTCCGCGGCGCTTAGATTTCCAGCCTGAAGGTTAAGCCAACCGGACCAATACAAGGACTCTGGATCTTCAGGTTCAAACTCAAGAGCCCGATCGTAGGCCTGTAACGCCCCCTTAGGATCGCGCAAATTCGCTATTGCACCGAGATTCCGAAATGCAACGGCAGCTTCTTGACCGCTGATTTTCGCTTCTGAAGCCTTTTGCTCTGCAACCTCGCGAAATAGCCCCTGGGCTTCTGAGACCTTCTCAGATTTTAGAAGAGCGAGAGCACGTTTAAGCCTTTCATCCCCTTGATTGGCGCCATCACGTGCACTCTCTACAGTCGCGCTCAGGGCGAGTTCCTGTGCCGGTCCGGCTTGCGCTGGGGAGACAGCAACAAGCGCAGCGACAAGGCGCTTTACTTCCGCGACCTCGGAAAGTGTATTTCTTACCTCTATCTCGGTATCAGAGACTGCTCTGAATGCGGTTCTAATCGGGGGAATGACTTGCCATATCCCCACAGCAAGTAGAGCTATCGCGAGGGCTCTCACCACCTTCGGGATAAGGCTCGTCCACGACCAACTAACCTTAAAAGGCTCAAGCGGGAATAGCCGCAATTGACCGTAGCTGCTTAAAGCTGGAGAGAGTGTCGAAAAAAAGCGCTTTGTTTCAATATAAATTAGGTCATCACGCCGCTCAAGTTTCGCAATGTCGATGTGATTCTTTCGAATTGGAACCGGCCTGCAGTTAGGAAGGCCTGGATCCGCCGAATCGGGAGAAACGATTCGCCCGAGTAGTGTATCGACCATCTCGTAGTATGAGAGATGTCTTAGTTGGTCTCTTCTTGCTTCGGCTAGCTCCCGATAACCGAAATTTAAGTCACGTAGTTCAGGATTATTTGCCACCAGATCTCGCGCGGACTCGGTGCCCCACGCAATAAGTCCTGCTCGTTCGAGCAGCGTAGCCTTGCCGGCTCCTGTGTGCGGAGTAGCGATAAAAACAACGTGGCTGACTCGATCGAAAAAATTACCGAACTCCGGCGCCCGCCTCTGCTCGTTAGCAGAGCGAAGCACCTGCTTCACGATCAGACCGCCAAGACTGTGGCAAACGAACGCGATAGGTCCTTCGTGGAGATCGTCGCTACTCAAAAGCACCCGCAAAGTATGCGCCGCCTCGTCGAGAAGAGGCATCGACGTGCCGATCCAGTTTGTCGGCGGCGAGACATAACCAAAGGAGAAAACCGAGAGTCCCTGAACGTCCTCGGCGAGCCATTGGGGCCAAAACCCCTCTGGGAAATTCGAGCGACACCACGTTTCATATGGATGTCCACCCAGTCCGTGGACAAAAACAACGTTGCCCCTCTTTAGTCCTGTCCAGTCCGCAATCTTGATGAGCTGGGACATACAGTAGGCTTCCTAAGGGAAGTAAAGAAAACGAACGATTCTTCCTGCTTGCTGATCAATTGCCGAGCGCCGTCTATCGAGATTTGCGTAAGAATAGCTTATAAAAGATCTATTTCTAGTGCGCTCTTTAGATCTTTCTGCGAAAAGCTAGCGGCTAGCAGCGGCAAGGCGCTCGGCTGATTCCACTCGCCCCTTTCCCTTAATTGCCGGCTGCAGACCACTCCCTAATTATATTCGTCTTAGGTCGGATTTCGAATCCGGCAAAAGATGCGGCAGGGTTATACCTCTACTCTTGGTTGATTGGCACTGCAAGGCGCCGCATGGACCCGCCCAACCTGATCCACTGATGCTACCAGCACCAGCAGCATTCGAACAGCTTCGAAAGACTTGAGGAGGCTTACGACCTCCCAACAGGTGCTGTTGCGCTCAAATTTTTACGCGCCGGCGCGCGAGCGACCCCAGCCGCACGGTCTATCACGCGCTTGCAGTGCTTTGCGTCAGCATCTTTCGTATGTTCGCCTAGCCACATTGGACCACGGCTCTGGCAGAGCAAAGCTCTGTCGTTGAACTTACCTTGAATATTCAAACACAACCGGCATCGAGCGGCCTTCGAAGTCGCAATCCATCACAGTAGCGGCGCAAGCTAACGGACTGCTGCTCACCCCAGGCTAGTTGCAACGAAGTCTCCCTTTAAGACTGGCGCCTCTTGAAACATCCTGCGGCACGCTCGCCCACGGGAAGGCCACATCCTGGCTTGGCCTCCCACCCCAAACGGTTAGACGATGAGGAAGCGCATCGGCGGGAACTCTCTCTTCTCCATTGCAGCGCTTCGCTGCAACGAATTCTCGCCAAAGGCCACGGGAAGGATGCGCCACAGGTAGTTGCGGCCCGTGCTATAGAAAAAATCGGCTCTGTTACTTGGCGTCTCCGGATTAAAAGTCCCGATAATTAGCGTTTCCGTCCTTAGGCATGGTTTATGTTCTAAGAATCTGTGTTTCACGATACTCGTTCGGGATTCTAGCACCTTGAGACTTCCTTTTCTAAGGACATCGCTCGGATCTCGCCGCGCCCATCAATCCGCCCATTCTTCTAGAATGAAGCGTTCAATCTTTTTCGCACGCGCGAGAACTGCCTTCTCGTCCCAAGTCTCTGCTCTGATCGTCTTTGCTACATCTCGGGTCGCTCGAATTCCGCATTCCATATAACTCGCGGACTTTTGCTTGGGCGGCTTGTCTTGCAGGGAAGAGTTCATCCCCGGCGGCAGCATCGTCAGGTTTCCAATGTGGTGCACATATTTCACCTGAGAGCTCTGCGGCTTGATGTGCTCGATTGATTTCGACGGGTCGCCACCTTCCACCTTGATACCGTTCGTCATCAGGTGCGCGATGACGTGATCGACGGTACGTCCGGCTCGCCTACGACATTCTCGCCGACGAGCTGGAAGGGGATGTAATATTGTCAAGGATGCGTTCAATCGGTGAAGAGTTTCCGATTCAGAAACTTATGACCGGCGTGAAGGATTATTACAACTCATACGACGGCTGGACGGAAGAGCTTCGATACCTACTTTTCAGATACGATGAGCATCTTGCTAAGAAAGCTGGAGAAAAAATCAACCAAGCGGAGTGGGTCAAAATCTGGTCCGTAGACCGGCTCGGCAAGACCATCATCTTCGCCAAGAACCAGGCGCATGCCGAGTTCATCGACGAGCGGTTCAACGCCGCCTATCCGGCGCTGGCCGGGCACTTTGCTCGGATTATCACCCATCAGACCAACTACGCGCAGACGCTGATCGACGATTTCTCTAAGAAGACCAAGGCGCCGCACATCGCCATCTCGGTCGATATGCTCGATACCGGCATCGACGTGCCGGAGGTAGTCAATCTGGTCTTCTTCAAGCAGGTCCGCTCGAAGACGAAATTCTGGCAGATGATCGGTCGCGGCACGCGGCTGTGCGAGGACTTATTCGGCCCCGGTGAGGACAAGGAATTTTTCCGCGTCTTCGACTATTGCCAAAACCTGGAATTTTTTGGCGCCAACCCGGAGTTCAAGGAAGCCAGCACGGCGAAATCCCTCTCAGAGCGGCTGTTCGCGGCGAGGCTCGATCTTGTCATTGCCCTCGATAAGAAGCGTCAAAAGGCGGGGGGCTTCTCCGCCGGTGAACAAGCGCCCTATGAGGCTAGCGAAGCGGGCGATAAGCCGCCAAGCGAGAGCGATATCCGCGCCTATGCCTTGACGACGCTGCAAGACACCATTGCAGGACTCAATCCCGACAATTTCGTCGTCCGCCAGCATCGCCGCGCAGTTGAGAAATATCGCGAACCAGATGCCTGGCACACAATCGACGAGGAGAAGCGCCAGGAACTGCTCGACGAGATCGCGCCGCTGCCCTGGGCGCGCGGCTTCGGCACCGAAGAGGCTAAGCGCTTCGACCTCCTGATGTTCTCGCTCCAGCTTGCGCTTCTCAACGGATCGAAGCGCTTCGATGCGTTGCGCAAACAATTGATGGAAATTGCCTCAGCGCTCGAAGACCAAACTGGCATTCCAGCCATCGCCCATCGGGCCTTGCTGCTGGAGGAAATTCAGACCGATCATTGGTGGGAAGGCGTCACCGTTCCCCTGCTCGAACTAGTGCGCCTGCGGTTGCGCGATCTGGTGCAACACATCGAAAAATCAAAAAAGGCGGTGGTTTATTCGAATTTTGCTGACGAGATCGGCGACGGCGTCGAACACGAGCTGCCACGGGTTGGCGAGGCCGACTTTGCCCGGTTCAAAGCCAAGGCGCGCCATTTCCTGAAAGCCCATGAAGACCATATCGTGCTGCACAAATTGCGGCAGGGCCGTCCGCTGACGCCGACCGACCTCGACGAGCTTGAAAAGATGTTGCTGGACGCTGGTGTCGGCGAGCAGGGCGATATCGAGCGAGCCCGATCCGTAAGTCAGGGCTTCGGACGCTTCGTCCGCTCGCTGGTCGGCCTCGATCGCGCCGCGGTCAGTGAAGCCTTTGGCGATTTCCTCTCCTCTGGAACAGCGTCGGCCACCCAGATCGCCTTTATCGATATGATCATCGAACACCTAACCCACCAGGGCGTGATGGACCCTGCATTGCTCTACGAGCCGCCCTTCCGGGACATCGCACCAACGGGGCCGGAGCAGCTTTTCGATGAAGCGCGGGTGACGCAGATCTTCTCTAAGATAGAGGCGATTAACGCGAGTGCGGTGGCTTGAGGCGGATGGACCGACGGAGCTGGCCAATGGACGGATGTTGGGTGGGCTCGCTTTCAGACCAATGCGGCCACAGACGCCGCTAGGCGAGAAAATTCAGTATGAGTGACGTCAAGGACTAGCTCTTACGACGAGGCTATGAAGGCTCCTAACCCGTTTGGTTGGGCGCCGGCCTCTAGGCGCGCAACCAACGGGGGTAGGTTCGCGCCCTTGCCCCTCCAGATGCCTGCCACAGCCGCGGCGCACTTGGCACGTGCTTTCCTAGCGCACCCGACACGATTCGAACGTGTGACCTTTGCCTGAGGAGGGTTACGCAACCGTCCGACCGAGCCCACATAGCCAAAGCTAGCGGTTGCCCGCCCCTCGCCAATCGGCTAAATGAGGCCTCGCTGCACCCGTAGCTCAGCTGGATAGAGCGTTGCCCTCCGAAGGCAAAGGTCACACGTTCGAATCGTGTCGGGTGCGCCACTTCGGTCCAAGACTGGACACTCCAAAACCTGCCGATTTTGTGCCGGACGCTGCGACCAGGGTGCGCAGGAGCGCGCTTTTCGACCCTTATTGCGAACTTCGTTTGCGTCCACCTCGACGCGTTGGGCCTGCGCGCGCAGATGGTCACGTCCGCATCCGCCTGCGGGCCTGGTCGGCGAAGGGCTTGAGTGCCTGGGGCGTGATAATACTCGGCCCAGCCCGATCAAGCGCACCTTCGGCCCGCTCTGCGTCAGCGCGGGCTTGGTTGCGTAGAGCCGCCCGAACCGCAGCTGCCATGATGATGTCCCCTCAGCCGTTTCCAAATAGCTCGTCGAACAACTCGCCAGACCACGAACACGGCGATCTCGGCCTCGGTCACTGGCACGTCTTCCGGCCAGTCATCCGTCACCACCAATATCACCGAGGCGCGCTTCGCTCGTCGCCGGACAGGCCGTGCGAGCGCCGCTGCGTCGTCGTAGAGATCATCGCATTGCGCGCGTTAGTCGACACACGCCGCTGCGACCAATGAGCTGAGACTGCCGGCTGGTTGAACCTCGTTCGGCGAAGCAACCACTAATGATTTCCGGTAGCAGCCGCATATTGGGCGGTGTCCAAACGGTTCGATCCAGCTCAAGCCAAGTCCGACACAATGCTTCTGATGTCCGACCTATCTAAATACTCTGCCCTCGCAGTGATGCTGCTGGCGATATTGCTCGCATACTACAGGGGACGACACGCGGTCTCTGCAAACGGTCGGTCGCTCGCCTGGACTCAAGTTCCTCTGATTGCGTTCTTGACAGTTTCTATCGGTCCAAGCGCAGTCGCCACACTCATCTATCTTGGCTACAAATCCGGTCTGTTGCAGGCCGGACCATCCGGATATCGATTTTCAACGTTCATTTTTCAGCTCCCCCTTGATTTCGCGCTCATGAACTGGGGATTTGTTGCTTTGTACGTGACTTGCCGGCTGTCACCGAACTTCGGATCGACCCGGTCTGCGATGTGGCTTTCCGCAACCGCGATGTCTTTTCTCAACGTGCCGCTGTTCTTCCTGGCTCCCGAGATGGTTGCCAACGTCTTCGATGCGGGGCAAGGCATCGGCGTTGTTCAGGCCATGCTCAGCATGCCGGTTTGGTTCGGTCCATACCCGGGTTTTCTTGATCCCGACTCTGGCATTGGTTCTCTTGTCTTTGCGCCGCTCGCCCCCATACCGTTCTTAGGTTTGATCGGCTGGATCGCTGGACGATTCATCGGATGGACGGCCAGCTCTCCAAAAGGGACAGCCGCGCGGTCGTAGTGCACTGGAGGTTCATCCGCCCGCTTGTCCCAGGCGATCCGGACATATCCGGTGGCGGCCTCTGCGTCGAGCCGACCCTCGATAACGCCGGACACGCTCGATGAAGATCGTGCGCGCCAGGATTGCGACGAATTGGTCCTAGCGGATTTCCTTCAGCGGGTGCATGCTGGCCTCGGTGGGACCGAGAGGAGGCTTGGTCATGCGTCACCTACCCAAACCGCTGCTCGACAAGGGAATGGCCTACAGGGCTGGCGCGATCGGCCTCGGGCTACTTCCCATAGCTATGGCCTTCGCTGCCGTCCTTATACCGTGATCGCTAGCGCCGCCTCCAAGCCGCCAGCGCAGCCTCGCAAGGCGAGGTGCTCAGGATGCCGCTTTGATGGAGGCAAGCGACCTCAAAAGCCGGCCCATGGACGTTGTCGCGGCTGTTGGACCAGACCATTCGCTCAAACGTGCCAATTGGCGCGCGCTCCTGTCAAAGCGCTTGCTTAGAGCATCGTCAGTAGAAGGCCGCTTGAGCACGGTCGAAATTGACGCGGACCCGCAGCTGGATCAATCGACGAAGCCTGCACTCATGCCGCGGCCCCACGCCCTGGCAGCCGCTGGGCCTCTACGTCGACCAACTCATTCAGGTCGGCTTCCAAATCCAACACGATATCGAGAAGCAGAGCCGTCGCCACTGGGTCTGTCGTTTCCAGCGCCATCAATCGAAAGCGCTCGACCTCGTGCCAGCGCTCCTTCCACTCGCTGTCAGTCATGGCTCCCCCATGCGCTGATCCCCCAGCGGGCATGGGTATTGGCTCCTCAAACTGTGAATTTATTGCGGCGCGATGGGGCATAGTTCCTGTCCTACCCTGCCGGTGGGAACCGGCGTGGCAAGGTGCGCGGGACAGAAGTTCGAACATGAGTTTGTCGAAAGGCACTTGGACGAAAGCGCCAAGCTGGAGATATCAGTCAGCTCGTTCGCAAACAAAGTGCATCGTGACAGGCTCACCAATGTGGACCTGAGATTGTCCAAGCGTTGAACCGAATTGACGCGCCGGCCGACCAATCTGTTGGTGTCCAGCGGACCACCTTAGAATGAGGTGCCCGATGTCAAAGGCAAAAGAGCTTGCCGACCGAGCCCGTGCGTTTGAAAAACGCGCTGCGGAAGCGATCGATCTTTTGTCACGAGAACACTATCGTGAGATGGCCGCGCACTACCGCGCGCTTTCCATCGAGCATCGCGAAGCCGAACAATTGCAGAAGCTTTCCCAAGCTGGATTTGAACAGCTGGCAAAGACGGGTAGCACCCCCTCATTTCAAAATGCTGACAAGCCAACTTTTCGGCGCGCCATGGCGGTCGGCATAGTGCTCTGCATCGCTTTTGTCGCGGTCAGCTTCTCACTGCGGCCGCAGCCGGCTAACGATCGCGTATTGGTAAAGGCGGATCGCCTGACGCGGACCGCGGGCGATCCACTCAAGGCGAGATAGTCTGCCCCCTATAATCGGCGAGTTTGCTCGTTGGAGAGGCGCCAGCCAGCGGGAACTGGCGGACCCGATGGACTAGTTTGGGAGCCGGCGGGGGCCCGATCCAGCGAACACGAGGGCACGATGAGCTGATCAGGATAAACTCGGCCGCGAATTGAGAATGGCCGCTTTAGTGATCCAGTATCTCCTTCTTTCGCCACGGTTTCTGGCGAAGGACGTTCCGGCGAGCCCGGCGTTCGATGCTCGCATGAGGAGCGTGAGATGGCATTCAACTTCATTGGGGAAGTCAGCAGCGGCCTCGGCAGGGCAACCAATACGGTGAGGATGCTGACTCCCCTGCTGAAGCCGCACTTTCCTGAAATCTCCACATGCTATCCCGGCACGATCAACTTCGTGATCGAGATCGCACTTCAAGTCAGACTGCCCGACATCGTGACCCCGCCGCTGGCCTGGCATCCGAGCAATCCCAAAGGAGAGCGCTTCGGGATCACCAAGATAGGGCTTGTCTTGCCCGACGGCGAGGAACACGACGGCTGGATCTTCACGTCGGAAGGATCGCCTCATCGGCTCGATGACCATCTGATCGAAGTGGTTGCGAAACGTCTTAGCGTCGCGATCCATGACAAGTGCCGCCTGACCGTGGATCGCCTCACTCAGTCCTCCCGAGGATTGTATGTGATCTGATGCTGCACTGTGCCACCGGGCTGCGTCGCCGCCAGCACCAGCGCCGTGCTGCCGAGTTTCACCAATTGTAGCGCAACACGCCCTTGCCGGCGTAGCTGCGGGTCACGTCCGAGAACTCACCTTCAAATGTTGCCGCCACCGACCAGCCGTTGAGCCAGCGCACTTCGGCCGATGCGGTGGTGAGAGCGGAGTCGGACGCGAGCGCCGCGCCATTCGTGATGAACGATGCGCCGGGCAGCGTCTGGAATGTTGCGGTGATGGCGCGATCCGGATTGAAGTCGTGCGCCCACGCCGCACGGCCGCGCAATGTCAGCACTGCGCCATCAAGCGCGAAAGATTTGTCGGAGCGCAGCCCCAACTCTGCGCGTGATGCAGTCACAGTATCCGCGCCGTAGTTCAATGCGAAGGTACTGGCACCGGAGATCGCGCGCTCGTTATAAGACGGCAGCTCGAATGCGGTGATCTGTGCCGCCGCATAAGGCGAGACACCGAGTCCACCGAACCATGGCGTCAGGAAACGATGTCCCAACTCGATGCGGCCCGAATAAGCATTCGCGTTGAAGTTCGCACGCAGATGATCGACACCAGCAACGGAAACATAACGATCCGTCGTCACGTCCTGCCATCCATAGGCTGCTGCCGCCGTCAGATACGTCGCACCGAAGTTATGACGCACGAAGGCGCCGGCCTGGAAGATGTCCGAACGTCCCGTGCCGCCATTGGCGACACTGAAGTTGCTGCCCGCACCCGCCATCGCGAAGCCCGCCACGGTGTCAGGCGAGAACCAGTAGTCCGCGCCGACGGCGGCACCACTGATGCTGCTGGTCGTATTGTTGGAGCCAACTACGGCGTTGCCGTCGGTCGTCTGCGATCCGCCGAAGCCTGACGCCCAAACGCTCCAGCGCTGATCGAACGCCGAGCGCGGCGGCGCTTTCGTGTAAGCAGCGAACGCATCATGCGCGGTCTTCGACTTTGCGCGGCTTGCATAGGCCATGCCCGCGCTCTCGTCGGCAAAGCCCGATGCGCCGCCACCGTTCGCATCACCACCACGTCCCGCGGAGAACGGATCGGTGAGCAGGTGCATGAACATCGTCATCGCCTGGAAGCTGGTCTGCGGCGAACCCGCGCCGAGTTCGCCCGATGCTTGCGTCAAACCGTTCGGCGTCAGACTGCCGAACGCTAGCGGGATGCTGCCCGTGGTGCTGAAGAATTTGGCGACCGCGTTGGCGACGTTGCGCTGATTGACGTTCACGCCATTCGTCGACGGTGGAAGAATGTCGAGCGCCAGATCGAGATAGACCTCGGTGTGCGCGGCGTCGTAACTGAGCGAGGTCTTGAAGCCCGACGGCAGGTTGGTGTTGACCACCGTGGAGTTGAATGTGCCGCTGATGCTGCCCGCGTTCAGGATGGTGTATTGCTTCTGGACATAGCCGCCGACGGGAGCGAAGTTCGCCGCCACCGTTGCGCCGCCCAGCGTCGCCGTGCCGGTGACGTTAGCGAAGCTCGATGTCGTTGGATTGAGGTTCACGGCATAGAAAGCGCCGGACTGAAATGCGAGGCTCACCACCGTCATTGAAGAACCCGGTGTGCCGGTGCCCGGTGCAAACGCGCCGCCTGCATTCACCTGCACAGCGCTTGCAGGGCCGGTGCCGGTGAGCGTGCCCAAGGCGTTCACGATGACGCCGCTGGACGACGTGAGATCACTGCTCACGCGCAGCGTGCCGCCATTGACGATCGTCGCGCCGGAATAGCTGTTGACGCCCGCGAGCGTCATCGTGCCGGTGCCGGTCTTGGTGAAGCCGCCGCTGCCGTCGATCCCGCCGGAGAACGTGGTCGAGGAGTTGTCGCCGCCAGCGGTCAGCGTCCCGGTGCCAAGCTTGACCAAGCCCGCGCCGGCGAGGGAGCCGACGGTCTCGTTGAAGCCATTCAGATTGAGGGTGGCGCCGCTCGAGATCGTATGGGCCGAATTGGCAGAGAAGCTGCCGTTGGCGCCAGCCTTGAGGGTGCCCTGCTCGACCTTGGTGGCGCCGCTGTAGTCGCTGGTCCCGCTCAGGGTCTGCACCAGCCCGCCGCTGCCGTTGACGATGAAGTCACCCGTACCCGTTAGATGACCAGCGAAGGCATTGACCGCGCCCGCCCGCGCCACCGTCAGGCTGCCGCCGGCGATATCCACCGTGCCGTCGCCGCTGCCGGTGGTGACCAACTCGCCGATGGTGAGGGCAACGCCGTTGACTTTCGCCTGGGCGCCGCTCGCTACCTCCAGGAAAGCGGCGCTGCTCATTGCCGTGGCGCTGTCCAGTGACAGGGTTCCTTGCTGCACGGCGAAGACGCCGGCCAGCGTGTTGTTGCCACTGAGGGACTGCGTGCCGGTGCCCGACTTCAAGACGAAGTTGAAGGCGCTGCCGTTGTCAGCCAAGTTGCCGGCGAAGCCATGGCTTGTCGCGGTCGCCACATCTAGGACGAGAGCACTGCCGCTGCCGAACTGCACGGTGCTCCCCGCCACGCCCGAGAGCCCGCCGACCCCGACCGTATGACCGTTGAGGTCGAGCGTGGTCCCGCTCGCGGTCATGTCCACCGCCCCGGTGCCGAGCGCCGAATCGTTGCCCGCCCTTAGCGTGCCGCCGGCGATTACCGTGCCGCCGAGATAGCTGTTGGCGCCCGAGAGCGTAAGCGTACCGGTGCCGTTCTGAATGATCGAGCCGTTGCCGGTGATCACGTTGGCAAGTGTTTGAGCGGTGCTCTGGTTGAACGTGATGCTGCCGACGCCGTTGATCGCGATGTTGCCGGTCAGCGATGAACCGTTCTGCAGTGTGAGCGTGTTGCTGCCGCCAGTGAAGGTGATGGCGTTGGCACGCGTTACGCCATCGCCCGAGAGCCCGCCGCTGATGCTGCCGCTATTGATCACAGTGAGGTCCGAGCCGACAATACCGGCGCCGCCCTTGCCCGGCGCACCGGCGCCCCCGCCGCCGCTTCCGCCGGCCCCGCCATTGCCCCCCTTTACAGTGCCGGAATTGGTGAAGGTGGCGCCGGCGACCGTGAATTGAATCCCGATGCCACCGTCGCCGCCATTCCCCCCATGGCCAGCCCCGCCAGCGGAGCCGCCGCCATTCCCGCCGTCGCCTCCAGTGATCGTACTGGTGTTGCTGCTCGCGCCAGCGCCGGTGACGATGGCGCCGTAACCACCCGCCCCGCCACCACCGCCGCCACCGCTGACGTCGCCGAGACCGCCATTGCCACCCTTCCCGCCGGCGAGCGCTGACGAGTTGGTGATCGTCGCCGCGCCAGCGCCGTTGCCATTGAACCCGCCACCGCCACCACCGCCGCCACCCTCGATGTCGCCGTGAGCTCCGTTTTGTCCATCCGGACTGGCCACGGTACCGCCGGCGCCCCCGGTGCCGCCGCCTATGCTGCTCGCGGGGTTGTTGCCAAGAAACCCGTCACCGCCATTCCCGCCCTTGCCACCACCGGCACCGCCGCCCCCACCGCCGGCGCCGACGCCGTTCGAGCCCGAGTCGGTGGTCCCTGGTCCGCCTGGATTGCCTGTGAAACCTGTTCCGCCGGTGCCGCCCGTTATTCCGCCCCCGGCGGCGTTGCCTCCCGCGCCGCCATCGGCCAATGCAGGCGTCGTGAGCAACGTACCAGAGAGCGCGAGGCCCAGCGCGCCGGCGCGGCAGAGACGCACCAGCGCAGTGCTGTTCAACAGGGATTGGGTTGACGATGCATAGCGCCGGGCTTGGACCAGCCCGGTCTTTTCACTTCCAAACGTCACCACTCGCCCCCGCGCGATTCATAATTTGTAAGAATTGCGTGCCGCCCAATTCGACGACATGCGTCGCCCCCGCCGGCGCGAAACACGCCTTGGTTGGCCGGCTCCATCGCCGCGGGTTGAATCAGTGAATACCGGAGCGCTTCTGGAACGTCATATCCCCTAAACAGTAGGGGTCGACTTCGCCGGGACGTCGACGGAATCAGCTGCCGCGGTTCAACCAGAGGCCCATCAGGCCCGCGCGGCTGCGGACGCCGAATTTGCGGTAGATGTTGACGACGTGCTGATGAGCGGTGGACTCCGCCATGTCCACCTGAGGGCCGATGTGCTTTTCCGAGGCGTCGGTGAGCAGCAGTCGCAGCACCTTGCGCTCGGTCGGTGTCAGAGGGGAGGATGCCGTCAGCAGGCCATGACTCAGCATGAGGCGGCGGTGAAACCACTTGATTCCCCGCAGGGCGCCGGCGAGGCGCGCGATCTCCTCGTCCGTAAAGGTCTTGCGGGAATAGAATCCGAAATGCGATTCGGCGTCCTCATTGAGGGGGAATGCGACAAAGACCGCATCGTGGGTGCCGATGGAGTCGTAGTGGCGCTTGTAGAACGGCGATTCGAACCACTCCGGCGGCAATTCGCGCCGAAACGAATAGCTTCTGAATGTGCCGACGGCGCTCAAGGGGAGAAGGAAGGAAGGATCGATCTTCCGCTGATCCCAGAGCTGCAGGATGTCCTTGAAATGTTCGTCGTCGGGATGTGGAGCGACCGGATGGAGTGAATTCATCGCGGCGACGCGCCACCCCTTCAGCGGATCGTCATCGCCATTCCCACCGACGCGGATGGCGCCGGCCCAGGTCGCATTCCACGCGTCGCCCTGATCGCAGAGGAAGGCCATCAAGTGAGCGACGGCCTGTGCGGTTTGACCAGCTTCGAAATCCGACAGCTCGTCCCACAGGCGATGGATCTCTTCGGAGGTCGTGGTGTTCATGGCGCGTCGCTCAAAGCCTTCTTCGTACGTGGCATGTACCGCATCGCGATGATCGGGAGCAATTCACTGGTCTGCCAACCGAAGACGGTTGGTGTCGTAGTGGCCTGAGCGCCACACGCCAGACGATTTGTGGTGTGCGGTCCTGGATTCCTTGAGCGGTGCGCGGTCGATGCTAGACACTCTGGAGCGATTCATTTTGTGGTTTGGGGGCGGATATTGAAGAAGCGTCTGTTGTGCGGCGCCGCGGTCGCGGCGTTGCTGAGTGCCGGTTCAGGACACGCCGCCGACATCGCTCCCGCTTCAACCGCCAGCCGGTATAATTGGAATGGCTTCTATGGCGGCTTCGTCACGGGGGCGGCCTGGGGCCGCTACGAGACGCAGACCACGACATCAGGCACTTTCCTGAGCTCAGAAGACATCGCGGCAGTGAATGCGGCCAGCGTTCGAACGATCAAGCCGACCGGTTTCGCGGCCGGCCTCGAAGGCGGCTACAATTGGCAGATCGGCAATTTCTTGCTGGGCATCGAAGCCGATCTGCAAGCCATCCATCTCAACGGCGTGGTCGATAACACAGTGGTCCCATCTGCGACCACGCCGGGTAACGTCTTCACCACCACCGCTTACGGCAATACCGATTGGCTGTTCACTGCGCGGCCACGCATCGGTTTCGTGGGGCCCAGCAACTGGCTCTTCTACGCCACGGGCGGCCTCGCCCTGACCCGGTTGCAAACCGACTTTACGCTCGTTGATAGCTTGAGCATCGGAGAGGCGGGCCGGATCAACAAGCTTGTTGCCGGCTACGCGGTCGGCGGCGGCGTCGAGGCGCCCCTCACGGATCGGCTGAGCATCAAGGCCGACTATCTTCACGTCGCATTTCCCAACGCGGCCAACGCTGAAATTGCGGCCATGGGCGTCCCGCCAAGCCAAACCTTTGGTCATTCGAGTTCGCTGTCGGCCGACATGGTTCGCGCCGGGCTGAATTATCACTTCTGGGCGCCCGACCCGGGGCCGCATGGCGCCTCAACCTTGCCGCTCAAGGCGCCGCCCGTATCGTCTGCGCCGACCATCTTCCAGAATTGGCAGTTCGAAACCGGAGCACGACTGTGGTTGAGCAACGGCCAGGAGCAGGAGGGTCCGCTGTTCAATGCGCCTCCGCTCACTCTCGCCTCTCGCCTCGTCTACGGAGGGCTGGAGGGTGTCTCCGGCGAAACCTTCTTCAGGGCCGATCATGGCAGCGGATTATTCATCAAGGGAAACCTCGGCGCTGGCGCACTTTCGAACGGCCATATGAACGACGAGGACTTTCCGGCGGGCGTTGTCTATTCCAACACGCTGTCGCGCGCATCCGGACATCTGGCCTACGGAACGATTGACGTCGGCTACGATGTCTTCAACGCGCCGGGCGCCAGGCTCGGAGCGTTCGTCGGATACAATCGTTACAAGCAAGGCATCAATACGTACGGATGCACCCAACTTGCGGGCGATGCGACTTGCTCATTCGGGATTCCCGCGAACACCATGGGTATCACCGAATACGATTACTTCGACTCGTTGCGCATCGGCCTGGCATCTCAGGTCATGCTGAGCGACCGGCTCAGGCTCACTGCCGAGGCAGCCTACCTGACAGCGGTGAACTACAAGGGATTGGACAACCATCTATGGCGCCAGCTTCTCGGCCCCGACGCTTCGAACAAGGGCAACGGGATGATGCTGGAAGCCATGGTTGACTACTACGTCACGCCCAACTGGACCGTCGGCGTCGGCGGCCGCTACTGGGCCTGGAATATGGATATGGGTACCGCGGGATTCGACTCCCTCTCCCTGCCGCCCACCCCTGTCGATGTTCAACCATCGCGCTACAGCGCCGAGCGCTACGGCGTCTTCGTGCAGACCGCCTACCATTGGGGCGAGACGAACGCGCCGAGGACTGCGGGGATGCCGACCAAGGCGCCCGCCCTGCTCGCTGCGGGTCCGGTGAATTGGACCGGCTTCTATGTCGGTGGACATTTGGGTGGCGGCGTCAGCAACATAGGCTGGTCCGACCCGTTCGATTCGACAGTCGATCCCTTCGGCAACGTCAACGTCGCGGGATTCGGCGACAAGACCCGTGCGCCAGGTGCGCTCGGCGGCGGTCAGATCGGGGGCAACTGGCAGACCGGCCATTGGGTACTCGGCGGCGAAGTTGCAGCAAGCCTTGCGGACTTGCGCGGCGAAAACACCTGCTTCTCCGGCCTTGGCGGTCTCAACTGCCAGCACGTCGTCAACTCGCTCGGCTCCGTGACCGGCCGGGCCGGCTATACCTTCGATCGTTCGCTCGCTTACGTGAAGGCTGGCGGTGCCTGGATCGATACGAGCTATAACCTGTTCGGCGACACCTTTGGCGTCAGGCTGGGTGATGGCAGCACGCACGACACGGCGTGGGGCTGGACCGCCGGGGTCGGGCTCGAATACGCGCTCACCAATCGTTGGACCACGTTCGCCGAATACGACCATATCGGCCTGCCGTCCAGGAGCGTGCCGTTCCCGACGGTGGCCGTCGTCAGCGACGCCAGCATTTCCGTCCGGCAGTCTGTCGACCTGTTCAAGATGGGCGTGAACTACAGGTTCGACTTCGGTCCCGCGACCACCATCGCCGCCCGGGACTGACACGCAAGGACTGACACGTTCAAAGCGGCGTCCGACGTATCATCGCAGCAATTCGCCATACTGCCGCTTCGGCAGTATGGCGAGAGCGAGCTGTCGGGATCGCTGCACCCACTCGCAATCAATGCTTGACGTGCTCGAACACGACGATCACGCCGGTCGGCTCGGGTTCGTGCGCCATCAGGCGCGTCAGGTCGGAATCGCTCCAGTCGGCGAGACTGACGACTTCGCCGGTCTGGCGATCCGCGCCGAGCGACGGGGTGGGCTCGAGGACTTTCAGCCCCACCTCGTCCACGAAGAACGTATGCTCGCCGAACATGCTGTTGAGCTGCGGCATGGCGGGATGTTCGTCGGGCAGCACCTGGGCGCCGAGTTGGTTGACGGTCTGCTTCACCTGTTCGGATGTGAGCTTCATGAGCTGCTCCGTTTCTGTCGCGTCGGGTTTCATTGAGTTGAGCCAACGCGAGCGTTCCCTGCGCCGTTATTCGCCTGGCTCAAACTCCCGAACGGGCGCTGCGCACAAATGTTCCTGCAAAATGTATTTCGTGATCGGGCGCTGCATCTGCCGTGTTCATGGCACGAGATCGTCACAGGATGTACACGATCCGCCGGCGAGCGCGGGGTCAGGCGTCGGCTTCGACGATCCGGATGTCGCGGTCGGCGCCATCTCCGTCGGGCTCGCATACGCCGCGTCGGCGCTTACTCGCTCCTGACCTCACCGACCGAGAGCGCGCAGATGCGTGACAGATATGTGTAGGGCAGGCCGGTCTCCTCGGCCCAGGCGTTGAACTGCGCCTGCACCTTGGCGAGATCGCCCTTCGACTTGACCTCTTCGGCGATGTCGAGACCGGCATCGCGCAGGCAGGCGACGACGTCCCTGGAGGTGACGAAACCGTCCCAGCCGACGAAACGCAGCAGCATCTGGCCGGTGTTGCCGCCGAGGCGGCTGCCGCGCTTGATCAGGAGCCCGAGCAGGCCGATCTCGTCGGACGACGGCCACTTCGCCAGAAACTTGCCGAAGCTGCCGTGCTCCTTCGCGATCTCCTGGACGAAGGCGGCATTGTCGCGCACCGACATGATCTTGGCGCCGTTGCGCACGATGCGCGCGTCACGCAACAGGCCCTCCCAATAGTCCTCGGGCTGGAAGGTGAGCTTGGCCGGCTGGAAGCGCAGGAAGGCATCTTCAAAACCGTCCCATTTATTGTCGATCACGCTCCAGGCAAAGCCCGCGCAAAACACCCGCCTGGTCATCTCGGCGAGGATGCGGTCGTCGCCGAGCTTCGCCAGCCGTTGCAGGTCGGGCTTAGCCGGCATCAGACTGTCCAGCGCCTTGGCGCCGCCCTTGCGCTTCTCGGCGCGGGCTCGAATGGTCTTGAAGGAGGTCATGCGGATACAGGCGTTGAGGCACGCCACGACATCAGAATTCGATGGTCCGGTCCAGTCCTGCGGCGCCCGGGCGGCTGAGCGGGTCCGCTGGTCCGCTTCTTGCTTCATGAAATTGCGGAATTCCCCGACATTTTCAGCTCACGAACGGATTTTCAATGCGTTGCCTGGTCGTGGCCGACCTGCATTACTCGCTGCCGCAGTTCGACTGGCTGGTCAGCGCGGCGTCGCAATTCGACCTCGTGATCTTCGCCGGCGATGCGCTCGACATCGGCTCGATGGTGGATTTTCGCGCGCAGATCGTGGTGGTCAAGAAGTATCTTGCGCTGCTGACCGCCCGGACCCGCGTGATTCTCTGCTCGGGCAATCACGATCTCGACGAGCGCAATGCGGACGGCGAAAAGGTTTCACGCTGGATCTCGGAGGTGCGTGAGCTCGGCGTCGCCAGCGACGGCGACGGCCTCGCCATCGGCGACACCCTGTTCACGGTGTGCCCGTGGTGGGATGGTCCGCTGGTCAAACAGCGCCTCGCCGACCAGTTGCGCGACGCAGCCATGCACCGCCCGCAGCAATGGATCTGGGTGCATCATGCGCCACCGGCGAATTCGCCGACGAGCTGGGGCGGCAAGCGCTTCTTCGGCGATGTCGAGCTGGTGCAGTGGATCATGCAGTATCAGCCGTCGATGGTGATCTCGGGCCACGTACACCAGTCGCCCTTCATCACGGACGGCTCTTGGTTCGACCGGCTGGGCCAGAGCTGGGTGTTCAACGCCGGCCTGCAGCCGGGCCGGCCACCGACCCACATCGTGCTGGATCTCGATGCGGACAAGGCGTTCTGGCTGGCCGCCGGCAAGGCGCAGTGGATCGACCTCAAGGCACCGCTGAAGCGGCCCGCGACTCCAATCGAGGCGCCGCCGGACTGGCTCACATCCTTGGATCAGATTGCCGATCCGAGCCTGGCGAGACCTCGAGCGGCGGCAGGTTGATCATGCTCTGGAGCACTTCGCCCACCATGGCGAGGTGCGTGCCATGGCTGGCATATTGCCGCTTGAGATCGGCGAGATAGGTGTTGGCGACGTTGAGCCGCTGCGCCAGCATCTTCGCGATCAGGAGCGCTACCTCAGGCTGCTGCTTGAGGAACGAGGCAGCATCCTCGAACTCGTAGACCACTGCATCGCTGCAGGCCCGCACCGTCGCCGTGTGCGGCTGGCCCAGCAGCACGGACATCTCGCCGAGCACCGCGCCGGGCTCGGCGACGGTCGCGACCACCATCTCGCCCTTGAGCACTTCGAGCTTGCCTTGCATCAGGACGTAGAGATGGCCGGTGGTCTCGCCCTCGGTGACGACGAGCGTGCCGGCCTTGACCTGCCGCTCCGTTCCGCCGCTGCAATAGTCCAGGACTGCGCGCATCGCTGAAAAGCTCCCGTCACGGGAAACAGTAGAGCACGATCCACATCGCGCGCTTGCTCAAATTTGCGTCAATCACGCGGCCGCAAACGAACAGCTCATTTCCCTGTACCGCGCGTCACACACGGGAGAGTGAGGGCACCTCTTCGGGCATGATGGCCTGCAGGCCGCCGAAACGACGCTCGCGACCGTGGAAGGAAGCCAGGGCCGCGGCGAGATCGCTCGCGTCGAATTCGGGCCACATCCGCTCGGTGAAGTGCAACTCGGCGTAGGCGCCTTCCCAGAGCAGGAAGTCCGACAGCCGCTTCTCGCCACTGGTGCGGATGATGAGATCGACGTCGCGCAAGCCGGCCTCGCCGGTGACGAGTTGCGAGAACGCCTCGCGGGTGAGGCTGGTCAGCGCGGCCGCCTTTGCTGCGGCGTTGAGGATGGCGTCGCGCGCGGAATAGTCGACGGCGATGCGCAGGTTGAGCGTGCTGCCGTGAACGGTGGCGTCTTCGGCGCGCGTAATCGCATTGGCGATGCCGTCCGGGAGCCGGTCGCGACGGCCGATCACCGTGAGGCGCACGCCGTTCTTCGCCAGGCTCTGGACCTCGTTGGCGAGGTAGAAGCGCAGCAAGGTCATCAGGGCGGCGACTTCGGCTTTCGGCCGGCGCCAATTGTCGGTGGAGAAGGCGTAGAGCGTCAGCGTGCCGATGCCCTGCTTGGGCGCGGCCTCGACGATTCGCCGAATCGCCTCGACGCCGGCCTCATGGCCGCGCAAGCGCGACAGGCCGCGCCGCGTTGCCCATCGTCCGTTGCCGTCCATGATGATGCCGACATGAAGCTTGTCGTCGCGGGAGGTGACATCACTTTGCATTGCAAAGTCTCCAGTCAAAAAAGGGGGATCAGGTCGAGACGATGCCGAGGCGGCCGAGCGGGGGCGCCTCGCGGCCGGCGGCCCTGGCTGCGTCGCGCACCAGCCGCTCGAGCACGGCGAGATAATCGAGGAAGCGACGACGGCCGGCCTTGGTCAGGCGGCAAGTCGTATGCGGACGATTGCCCTCATAGCCCTTGGTCACCTCGACGAGACCGGCCTCCTGGAGCACGGCGAGATGCCGGCTGAGATTGCCGTCGGTGAGGCCGCAGAGTTGCTTGAGATCGGCAAACGCCAGGCCCTTGGGATGCGCCATCAGCGAGGTCAGAAGCCCGAGCCTCGCCTTCTCGTGGATCACGCGGTCGAGCCCCTCATATGAGAACGGCGCGCTGTCAGTCTTCGGCATCATTGTCTCCGGACGCGAAATGCAGAATGGCCGCCATCACCGACTGGCCGATCACGAAAGGCAGGCCCATGGTCCATGGCGACAGAGTATGGGTTCGGCTCGCCAGCACCACGACGGCAAAGCCCGAAACAAAGTACCAGGCGCCAGCTAGCGCGACAGTGCGCGGCAGCGAGCGAATCGAGGCGAAGAGGCCAAGCGACACCAGGATCTGCCACAGTCCCGGCAACAGCCACAGCGTCTCGGCGGCGAACTTCCACATCACCACCGCAAGCAGCACGCCGGCGACACCTGCAGGGAGGAACTGCTCGACCGCCTGGTGGATCATCGCATCGGCGAGACCCGAGTGATGGCGGCGCGATCGCAGGCGCATCTCGATGCCGATGATCAACCCGGAGAGCGAGGCGGCAATGAACCAACCGAGAAAGAAACCGAGCGGCTCACCGGTGGGATCGCCGAGCAGCCAGAATTGCAGGATCGCCGTGATCAGTGCGACGGCTCCGGTCGCGGCCATCGTCGCCGGGCCATAGCCGCGGAACGCCGTGCCCGCAGCAATCTGGCTGCGGATCGTCACGATATCGGCCAGCGCCTTGTCGAGATCACGCATTGGCAACGCCAAAACCTCGCTCTCCCCGTGCCTTCAGGACTGCTTGCCCCGTTTTGCCCCGTTGCTTTGTATCGCAAAGTATATCGTACCACAAAGTAAAGGCAAGGCCGAAAGCCGCCCGAGGAGATCCGATCTGGATCGAACAACTGCCGGTTGCGCGGCGCCTCCTCCCACGGATATGATGAATCCAAAAGCGCTCCGGGGGCTGATATGCGGCTTAAGTCATTGGTCATTGCGTCTTTGTTGCAAGTAAGTGTCATCGGAGCGGCGCATGCGGCGGGGCCGTTCGGCTCCGTCAATGTCGGCAACTGGATCGGCGGCGCCTTCAGCAATGACCAGACCGGCGCCTTCTCCCATTGCGCGGCGACGGCGCCTTACGCCAATGGCGTCATTCTCGTCGTCGGCCAAAATGCTGCCGGCTCATGGATATTGAGCTTTGCGAGTCCCAGCTACCAATTCAAACAGGGCGAGAACGCAGCAATCGACGTCATATTTGACGGACAGGAGCAGGCCAGGCTGTTTGCCACCGCCAATCAGCCGAACATGCTCACCTCCGTCATGCCCGCCAACGTCGTGCGAACGTTTCAGAAGGCAAGCCTGATGGTCGCAACGAGCGGCCGCACCGTCCTGAATTTCGACCTGACCTCGACCGGGCCCGTGATCGCGGCATTGGCCAATTGCGTCACGAGAGTGAAAGCCGACGGGCTCAGCAAGGCCGGCGATTTCACCAAGGGTGCAGCGAAGCCGCAGGCCGCGCCGGATAAGCAGGCCTCACCGCCGGCCGGCCGCAAATCTGCCAGAACCAAGAGCGGCACCGGCTTTGTCGTGAGCGCCAACGGGCACATCGTCACCAACAATCATGTGATCGACGGTTGTGTTGGCGAGATCAAAGGGAACCTCACCGGCGAGGCCGCGATGGTGTTGCGCCTCGTCTCGAGCGACGCCAACAATGATCTCGCCTTGTTGCAGGCGCCGTCGACGACGACGTTCAAGGACTTTGCGCGTATCCGCGACCGCTCGCTCCGCTCCGGCGATTCCGTCATCGCGATCGGCTTCCCTTTCCACGGGCTGCTGACTTCGGACTTCACCGTGACGACAGGCATCGTGAGCTCGCTCAGCGGCCTCCGAAACGACTCGCGCTTCCTGCAGATCAGCGCCGCGGTACAGCCCGGCAATAGCGGCGGCCCGCTGTTTGACACCGCCGGACAGATCGTGGGCGTGGTCACGGGCAAGCTTGACGGATTACGGATCGCCGCAGCAACCGGCAACATTCCCGAGAACATCAACTTCGCCATCAAGACCGGCGCATTGCGCGACTTTCTCGACAATTCCGTGGTGCCCTACCAGACCGCGGAGCCAAAGGGCGAGCTCAAGACCACCGACATCGCCGGCAACGCGCGGCCGTATACGATGCTGATCTCGTGCAGCAGCACGGAGCAGGCCGACGCAAAGCGGTAGGACGGGCTGGCCCGTCGATCACTGCTGTCATTCCCCGCAAGCCGGGCGATGACACCGTTAGCGCCCCCTCACCCGTGGCAGCACGCGTCCTTCGCCGCCTGCGGCTTATACTCGTCGCGCAGGCGCACCCAGTCCATCGGATAGGGCAGACCTTGCTCGTGGCGGCCGAGCGGGGTGAGATCGAGATATTGATAGGCCGCATTCATCATGTCGAGACCGCGGGCAAAGCAGGAATAGGTGTGGAAGATCTCGCCGGCCTCGCTGCGGTAGAACACGCTGATGCCGGGCAGCTCCGGACCATAGAACGGCGTGGTGCCGAAATTGTACTTCGGCACACCCTTGTCGATCTGCTCCTGCGTGAACGAGACTTCGTAGTCGAAATTGAAGTCGTTGCTCCCCGAGGAGACCCAGTCGAAGGTCCAGCCCATCCGCTTCTTGAAGGCCTCGAGCTTTGCGACGGGTGCCAGCGAAATTGCGACCATGGTGGTGTCGCGCGCGGCGAGGTGCGGCACCATGCGTTCAAAACCGTCAGCCCAGAATGAACAGCTCTTGCAGGCGGCGTCCCAGTCGGGCGCGAACATCACGTGCTGGACAACGAGCTGCGGGCGGCCCTTGAAGAGATCGCCGAGCGTCACCTTGCCGTTCGGCCCATCGAACAAATAGCTCTTGTCGACCTTCACCCAGGGCAATGCGCGACGCTCCTCGGCGAGGCGTTCGCGCACCTGGCTAAGCTCTTTCTCATGCTCCAGATGGATTTTGCGAGCTGCAATCCATTGCTCGCGCGAGACGATCTGATGTTGCTGCATATTGCTCTCCTCTGACGGAAATCAGGCAACAAAGGCGTCGAGCTTGTCGAGGAACGAGCTCCAGCCGCGCCGGTGATTGTCGCGGGCGGTCTCGTCGAAGAACTGGGCGTGATGGAAGACCATCAGCGTCCCGGCGCTGTCCGGCTTCAGCGCGATCGTCACCAGGGATTCGCGCTCCGGGGTCGAGTGCCAGGCCCAGGTGAAGACCAGTCGCTCGTTCGGCACGACCTCGCGATACGTGCCGCCCGCCTCGAAATATTCGCCGTCGTCGCGGGTGAAGCTGATGCGGTAGCGGCCGCCGGTGCGGACGTCGAGCTCGGCTTGAACCGTCGCCGGCTTCATGTTCGGCGGCCCGAACCATTGCACTAGCTGCTCGGCTTGCGTCCAGGCGGCGTAGACCTTTTCCGGCCGCGCGCGGAGCCGGCGCGTGAGCGTGAGGCTTGGACGGTCGATTGGCGGAGCGGCTGTGCGGGGATCGGCGTTGACGGCTGGGTTGGCCATTTCTCTTCCTCCACAAAGGCGGCAAGGCGGTCGAGATTCTCCGACCAGAACTGGGCGTAACGATTGAGCCAGTTCATCGCCTGCTCCATGGGCTGCGCGGTGAGCCGGCAGGAGACCGTGCGTCCAGTCTTCTCCCGCACGATCAGGCCCGCATCCCTGAGCACGTCGAGATGCTTCATGATCGCCGGCAGCGAGACCGGAAACGGTGCAGCCAGCTCGCTCACCGACAGGCTGTCCTGCTCGCCGAGACGCGCGAGCAGTGCGCGCCTCGTCGGGTCGGACAACGCCGCAAAGGTCCGGTCGAGTGTCTCGTCTTGATACTTAACCATTTGGTTTAGTATAGGCGCGAGCGAAGGGGCGTCAAGCGGGAACCTGCGGTCGCGCATCTGCACGACTGCGTGATCGGGCAGCGGTCAATATGGGGCGTGAAACCCGGTCAGTACCGTGGAACATGCCGACCGCGCAGTGGCGGCGGAGGCGGTGGCCGCGTGACCATGTAGGCTGGATTCTGGGCGCAAAACCCCTTGCGGCCGGACGCGCTCACCAGACACTGCCCGCGGGTTTGATAGGAGCAGTCGCCGGGATAGCCGTATTCCGAATCCTGAATGCACCACGCGTCGTCCGCACGCGCCGGGCCAGCGCCAGCAAGCCACACAAGGGCTATCGTGCCCAGCACAAATTGCGCCTTGCGCATGACCGACCTCCCATGTTCGCCGCGCGAGTGCGACCTCACAGTGAGAAAGGTTTACGGTACCGATCTTATTCCGGAGCGATCCCGCGAATATCCGCCGCCGAGGCATGGCGATGGCTTCGTGGAGCGCGAGCTCAACTAGTATGGCGCGACGTGCCGGGTGCGGCGGCGTGGCTGCGGCTGCGGCCGCGGCTCCTGGCCATAGGCGACACGCGGATTGGGACCGCAGTACAGCAGCCGGCCGGAAACACTGGCCTGGCACTGCCCATAGGTGCTGTAGGCGCATTCACCGGGATAGTCATACTCGCCGCCCTGCGCGCACCAGGGATAGTCGCCCGCGGCAACAGGAGTGACAGTGACGAACCCGGCAAGGACCGTCGCGCATAACGTCAGCAGGGCCAATTGCGTCTTGCGCATGATCCGAACTCCTCTCTTCATGGCACGAGATACGGCGCCATCTATCATCAGGTTTCGTCGCCGCCTTTTATTCCAGATCAACGGGGCAGACCACGCAAGAAAAAAGCCCTGCCAGACAGCAGGGCTCCATTCCCGATCATCACAAGATCGCTACTCGACCTTCAGGCCGGCGAACTCGACGACCTTCTTCCACTTGGCGGTCTCGGCCTCGACCTCCTTGCCGAACGCCTCCGGCGTCAGCACCAGCGGGTCGCCGCCGAGCTCGACCAGTCGCTTGGTCATGTCGGGCTCCTTCATGAGCGTGTTGATCTCATTGTTGAGCTTGGCGATCATCTCCTTTGGCATGTTCTTCGGCCCGCCGATGCCGAACAGCGCGCTCGCCTCGTAGTCCTTCACGGTCTCGCCGACCGCGGGCACGTCAGGCAACTGTGGCGAGCGCTGGGCGGTGGTGACGCCGAGCGCGCGCAAAGAGCCGGAACGGATGTGCTGGATAATCGAAGGCATGTTGTCGAAGATCACCTGCACCTGGCCGCCGAGCATGTCGGTGATCGCGGGCGCCGCGCCGCGATAGGGCACGTGCTGCATCTTGCAGCCGGTCATCGCCATGAACATCTCGCCGGACAGATGCACCGACGTGCCGTTGCCGGAGGAGGCCATGTTCACCTTGCCGGGGTTGGCCTTCACATATTCGATGAACTCGGCGACGGTCTTGGCCGGCACGTCCTTGTTGACGGTCATCACGTTCGGCACGCGCTGGAATGCGGCGATCGGCGCGATGTCACGGACGAAGTTGAATTTGAGGTTCGCGTAGAGCGTGGCGTTGATGTAGTTGGCCGGATTGACCAGCAGCACGGTGTAGCCGTCCGGCTCGGCGTTGACGACGGATTCGGTGCCGATATTGTTGCCGGCGCCCGGCTTGTTCTCGACCACGAATTGCTGGCCGAGCCGCTCCGACAGCCGCTGGCCGATCAGGCGAGCCAGAATGTCGGTGGCGCCGCCCGGCGGATAGCCGACCACGAATTTCACCGGCCGGGATGGATAGTCGGCGGCGAATGCCTTGGACAACGGGCTGGCTGCAAGCGGACTGGCGGCGAGCAGGCCCAGCGCGGTACGGCGAGTGATCATCTCAAGGGTACTCCCAACGTGTTGTTCTTGAAGGCCAGAAATCTTGAATGTGGCGTCGGCGCGGTTGTAACAAAGCTCGTCAAAGGCGGATAGTGCGCGGGGCGCATCACGACGAAAGGATAAGGCATGACGGTCAAGGTCGAGGCCCTAGATCATCTCGTGATCAACGTCGCCGACGTTGTGGCTACCGCCGAGTGGTATCGCAAGATCCTCGGCATGGAAGTCAAGGTGTTCGACCCCGGCGGCGGCAAAGCGCCGCGGACTTCTCTTCAATTCGGTAACCAGAAGATAAACGTCCGGCCGCGCGACGCCGACAAGGTGGAGTGGTTCACCGCGGACCACCAGACCGCCGGCAGCGAGGACCTGTGCTTCCTCACCTCTGCTGCGCCCGACGAGGTGGTGGCGCATTTGAAGGCACATGGCGTCGCGATCGAGGAAGACCCGATTCCCAAGCAGGGCGCCCGCGGCACGCTGCGCTCGGTCTATTGCAGGGATCCGGACGGCAGCCTGATCGAGATCTCGTCATACGAGGATTGAGGCCGGCAGGGCCACCCCTCTCAGTAGCTGTCATTGCGAGCGCAGCGAAGCAATCCAGACTGTCTCTGCGGTAACAGCCTAGATTGCTTCGTCGCAAGAGCTCCTCGCAATGACGGAGGAGAATACGCCGCATGCGCCCCGCGATTTGCTCCCCGCGCCATCCGATGGCAGGAAGACGCAATAATCCAAAAGCAGCCGCCATCAAGATGCGGGCTGCACGGGAGGACACATGCCTATTCAACAGACCGCAGCGGGAATCGTGGGCCCTTTTGACGGGCTCGATGTGCCCTGGCTGCTGAAGATACGGGCCGAGGTGCGCCGTGATCATCCGTTCCTGATCTGGACACCGTTCGACGCGCCGGCGCGGCACTGGAGCTATGGCGAATTTCACGAGCGGGTCGGCGCGCTCGCGGCGGGGCTGGCGAAGCGCGGCGTGAAGCCGGGCGAATACGTGCTCATTCATCTCGACAACTGCATCGAGGCGTTGCTCGCCTGGTTTGCCTGCGTCGAGTGTGGGGCCATCGCGGTGACCACCAACACCCGCTCCGCACCTGCCGAGATCGAATATTTTGCCGATCACTGCGGCGCGGTCGCCGCGATCACGCAGCCGGCCTATGCGGAAATCGTCGCGCAGAACTGCCGCAACATCCGCTGGATGGCTGTGACCTCGCACGATGCGGGCGCGGCACCCGCGCAAGCGGTCTCGCGCGGCGACAGCTTTGAGTCGTTGTTCGCCGACAGCGCCGACCGGCCGCGACGCGCAACCGATCCGTTTGCGCCGTGCAGCGTGCAGTATACGTCCGGCACGACGTCGCGCCCGAAGGCGGTGCTCTGGACCCACGCCAACGCGCTGTGGGGCGCCAAGATCAATGCCGCGCATGAGGACCTGCACGCAAGCGACGTGCACCAGACCTATCTGCCGTTGTTCCACACCAATGCGCTGGCTTATTCGATGCTGGCGACACTGTGGGTCGGCGGCTCCTGCGTGATCCAGCCGCGCTTCTCCGCGAGCCGGTTCTGGCGCGCCGCGCGCGAGCACGGCTCGACCTGGACCTCGACTATACCGTTCTGCATGAAGGCGCTGCTCGAGCAGGAGATCCCGAAGGATCACAAGTTCCGCCTGTGGGGCTCCGCCATCAACGAGCCGCCGGCGTTTGCCGCGTTCGGCGTCAAGATCATCGGCTGGTGGGGCATGACCGAGACCATCACCCACGGCATCATCGGCGAGGTCGACCAGCCCAACATCCCGATGTCCATCGGTCGCGCCGCGCCGGAATACCAGATCCGCATCACCGACGATGACGGACGGCCGACCGCGGTCGGCGACACCGGCAATCTCTCGATCAAGGGCATTCGCGGCCTGTCGCTGTTCGCCGAATATCTGCACAACGAGAAAGCGACGCGCGAAAGCTTCGATGAGCACGGCTTCTTCATCACCGGCGATCGCGTCGTGCGGCTGCAGAACGGCTTCATCCGCTTCGGCGACCGCGCCAAGGACATGCTGAAGGTCGGCGGCGAGAACGTCGCGGCGTCCGAGATCGAGCAGGTCATCGCGGTCGTTCCCGGCGTGCGCGAGGCCGCGGTGGTGGCGAAGAAACATCCGATGCTGGATGAGGTACCGGTCGTGTTCATCATCCCGCACCGCGGCGTCGCCGGCGCATTGCCCGATCTGCATGACAGCGTGATGGCGGCCTGCCGCAAGGGCCTTGCCGACTTCAAGGTGCCGCGCGAGATCAGGCTCGTCGACGACATGCCGCGCTCGACACTGGAGAAGGTGGCGAAGGCGGAGCTGCGGAAGATGGTGGGGTAATGTGCCGTAGGGTGGGTTAGCCGAAGGCGTAACCCACCCTACGGCGACTCACTCGACCTCGAACCTGACCGGCAATCTCTTCGGGCCGTTGACGAAGTACGCCTGCGTCATCTTCACGTCGCCGTCGAGCGAGACCGATTTCAGCCGCGGCAGAAGCTCCTCGAACAGAATGCGCATCTCGAGCTTTGCGAGATATTGGCCAAGGCAGAGATGGGCGCCATAGCCGAACGCGACGTGGCGGTTCGGCTTGCGGTCGCACCTGAACCGGTACGGCTCCTCGAACACCTCCTCGTCGCGATTGCCCGAGGCGTAGCACAGCATCAGCCAGTCGCCCTTCCTGATCTTGCGCCCGCCGAGCTCGGTATCCGCCGTCGCCGCGCGCATGAAATGCTTTACGGGCGTCATCCAACGGATTGCTTCATCAACGAGGCCTGGAATCAATTCCGGACTGGCCTTGACCCTCGCAAACTCGGCAGGGTCCTTCGCCAAAGCCCAGATCGCGCCGGCGGTCGAGGATGAGGTGGTGTCGTGCCCGGCGGTCGCGACGATCATGTAGTAGCTGGTCGCGTCATGCTCCGGCATGTAGTCGCCACCGATCTTGGCATTCGCAATGACGGTAGCGAGATCGTCACGCGGATTGGCGCGCCGGTCCTCGGTGATCTTGCGGAAGTAGGCGGAAAAATCCTGCACCACCGCCTGCATCATCATCGAGAACTGCTCGGCGGACAGCTGCTCCTTGATGCGCGCCGTGTCGGGATCCTGGGGCCCGAACAGCTCTTGCGTCAGGCGCAGCATACGCCGCTCGTCGGCTTCGGGAACGCCGAGGATCTCCATGATGACATGCAAGGGATAGCCGAGCGCAACGTCCTCGACGAAGTCGCAGGCTCCATCCCGCGCAAACATGCGCGCCACGGTGGCGCGTGCGATCTCGCGGACACGCGGCTCGAACTTGCCGAGATTGGCGGGCATGAACCAGCCCTGGGTCAGCGCGCGGTATTTTGGATGATCCGGCGCATCCATCTGCACCAGCGAGCGCACCAGGTTCGGCCCGCCGGTGATCTTTCGCACGCGCTCCTCGACCGAGCGAGTTGTCAGCGTGGTTGGACGGTCGGCATTGTGGAACAGCTCGTTCTGCCGGCTGATGCCTTGTATGTGCGCGTGCTTGGTGACGACCCAGAAAGGATCAAAGCCTTCCGGGCGAGCAATGCCGAGCGGATTGTTGGAGCGCAGCCAGCGATAGGTGTCGTGGATACGGTCATCGGCATAGGCGGCCGGATTGACCAGGGTCGCCGCGATATCGGCGGGGATGTCGAGATCGCCGCTCAAAGCCGTCGCATTCATGCGTTTGCCCCAGGTGCAGCTTGCCGGCGCAGCTAACCCGGGCGGGACGTGTGAGGCTTGCGTCTAACGGCTGGGCAGATCGCTCAGAACGATCCTAGCGCCACGGGCCGGAACGCCTGCAGCAGCTGTTGATCCAGCTTGCCGCCCATGCCTTCCATCATCGTGAAGGCACGGGAGTGGGTGAAGGGCATGCGGTAGGCGCGCCTCTCCACCAGGGCGGCGTAGATGTCGACGATCGTCGTCAGCCGCACGATGTCGCTGATCTGGTTCGAAGAGAGGCCGTTCGGATAGCCGCTGCCATCGAGGAATTCGTGGTGATGCAGCACGACGTCGAGCATCTCCGGCGGGAAGCCGCCCTGCTCGGCGAGCGCCTCATAGCCGCGACGCGGATGCTCGCGGACCTCGGCCATCTCCTCGTCGGTGAGCTTGCCCGGCTTGTCGAGCAGCGAGGTGGGAACGAAGGCCTTGCCGACATCGTGCAGCAGCGCGGCGCGGGTCAGGCGGCGCTGGTCGTCCTCGCGCATGCCGAGATGCTGCGCGAAGGCGACGGCAAAGCCGGTGACGAACAGGCAGTGCCGGTAGCTGCCGACGTGGTGACAGCCGACCGTGGTGAGCCATTCGCGCAGCGAGGAGTGCTTGATCGCTTTCAGGATCTTGCTCTCGGAGGCGATGACGTCGTCGAAGGTCAGGGGCACGCCGAGCGGCAGCTTCTCGAACATCTTCGTCAGCACCGCATGCGCCGCCTCGACGCCGCGGTTGAGCGTCTTGCCGCGATCGGTCGCGTCATAGGTGGCGGTGTCGGGGAACGCAGCGCGGATGCGCTGCAGAATCGCGTCGGGCTGAAACGGCCGCGAAATCGTATCGGTGGCTCCCAGCGCCCAGGCCTGCATCGTACCGTGGTGCAAGGCGTCTGCCAGCACGAACAGCCGCGGCATCGTGCGATAGGCGTCGGCGTGCAGCTTGTTGCGCACGCGCTGCACGCTTTCGGGCGAGCGCAGGTTGATGTCGACCACGATGCCGGAGAGATCGCGCGACGGCTGCTCGGGAATGTCATGGGTCGCGACCGTCGAGACCTCCCCGACCGCCTTCAGGATGCTGGCGAGCTCGCTGCTCGCATCGCCCCGGTCGGAAGCGAGCAGAAGCCGGCGTTTGGCTGCGGGTTTGGCTGAGGCGTTCATGGCTTCCCCAAAGACACGGGAGTGTACTTGGCGTCAGCGTAAGCCGGATCAGGTTCTCCGGGCCTTAAGAGGCGTGCTCAATGGAACCCTGCGGAATTGGGCGCAATTTTACGGATTTGCCCGCTGAGGCGGTGCCAATCAAAAACCGTGAAAACAACCCCATGCACAGTAGGAGGGGCATTGATGCACAAGGAGAATTTTGGGCGCCCTCGCCCCAACCTCCGCTGTCATCGCACGGCTTGATGACCGGGCGATCCAGCACTCCGAGACGTCTGTGGGACACGGAGAAGCCGCGGCGTACTGGATGCCCCGCCGGAGCCTGTCATCGGGCTCGCCGAAGGCGAGACCCGGTGGCGGGGCATGACAGCGGAGGTGGGGATGCAAATGCGCAAAAAATCCGCCGGAGGTTGCCCTCCGGCGAATCATTTCACGTCACGATCTCAGCCCGGCTTACGCCTTCATCGCTCCCTTCACGGCTTCAGCCGTGATCGGCAGCGACCGTACCCGGGCGCCGGAGGCGTTGAAGATGGCATTGCCGATCGCGGGGGCGACGACCGTCACCGCGGGCTCGCCGACGCCGGTGGCCTTCTCGCCATTCGCGATCACGGCAATCGCGACCTCCGGCACCTGGCTCATGCGCAAGGGCTTGTAGCTGTCGAAGTTGGTCTGTTCGATGCCACCGTCCTTGAGCGTCGCCTTCTCGTACAGCGCCAGTGACAGGCCCCACAGCGCCGCGCCCTCGACCTGGGCACGGATGTTGTCGGGATGGACCTGCGTGCCGACGTCGGTTGCGACCGTGAGCTTCTTCACGGTCACCTCGCCCGACGGCGCCACAGCGACATGGGCGACGCAGGCCGTCCAGCTCGCGGTTGCGCGTTCCTGTGACGAGACGCAGGCGACGCCCATGCCCTCGCCTTTCGGCAACTGCCTGGTGCCGTAGCCGGAGAGCCCCATCGCGGCGAGCAGCGTGTTGCGCAGCCGCTGCGCGCCGCCATCGTTCTTGCCCTTGCCGTCGAGCAACGCGATGCGGAACTGCGCCGGGTCCTTGCCGGCCGCAGCCGCGATCTCGTCGATCATGCTTTCGACCGCCCAGAAGGTCCAGCCCGGCGCCACCGAGCGGAGCTGGCCCGAGGGCGTCGCGTTGTGCGCGAGCTCGTTCTTGATCGCGCGCACATGATGGTTGGGCACGGTGTAGAAGAAGTCCGCACCGTTCACCGTGAAGGAGTCGAGCGGGCCCTTCTTGTCGACCGAGGGCGTGAGGAAGTCAGGAATTCCCCAGCGGGCGGTCGGCCAGGCCGAGACCACGTCGTGGCTGAGTGCAACGAGCTTGCCGTCGCCGTCCACGCCGGCTTTCACCTTCTGGTAGGTGAGCGGACGCGAGAAATCCATCGTCATGTCGTTCTCGCGCGTGTAGATCACCTTCACCGGCTTGCCGACCGCCTTTGCCGCCTGCACGGCCGGCACCATCATGTCGGCGTCTAACCTGCGGCCGAAACCGCCGCCGAGCCACATCTGGTGCATGACCACGAACTTCGGATCGATCCCGGCGGCGCCCGCTGCGATCGCGCCGGAGCGCGTCGCGAACTGGTTGCCGGAATAGATGTGCAGGATGTCGCCCTTGAACTCCGCGGTGGCGTTCATCGGCTCCATCGGCGCGTGGATGTTGATGCTGGTGGTGTACTCCGCCTCCAGCACCTTTGCGGCCGTACCGAACGCAACCGCGGGATCGCCGTCCTTGACGAAGAACTGGCCGGAGTCATCCAGGCCCTGCAGCCGTTTTGCTTCATCGAGCAGCGACTGGCTCGACAGCTTTGCGTTCGGCCCGCCGTCATAGCTGATCTTCAGCGCCGCCGCGGCCTTCTTGGCGTTGGCGTAGGTGCTGGCGACGGCGACCACCCAGCCCGACGTGGTCTGGGTCTTGTCGTCGAGGGTGACGGCCTTGATGAAGCCCGGCACCTTCTTCGCGTCGCCGTCGTCGACCGATTTCACCGTGGCGCCGAAGCGCACCGGTGGCGTGACCACGGCGCCATAGGCCATGCCCGGCAGCATCACGTCGATGCCGTACTTCGCCGTGCCGTTGGTCTTGGAGGGGATGTCGAGCTGCGGCACCGACACGCCGATCATGATGTACTGATCCGGCGTCTTCAGCTTGATCGCCTTGAGCTCGTCCGGCGTGAAGGTCTTCGTCGCCTTGCCGCTCTTGACGATGTCGGCGAACGACGTCTGCTTCTTCGACTTCGGATGCGAGATCACGGAATCGCGCACCACGAGCTCCGAGGCCGGCACGCCCATGGAAGCGGCCGCAGCTTCCGTCAACGCCATGCGGCCCGCGGCGCCTGCCCGGCTCATGGCGTCAAAGTTCATCATGGTCGACCAGCTTCCGCCGGTGATCTGCGCGCCCAGCACGGGGTCGTTGAACTTCGGATCGTTGGAGGCTAACGAAACGCGCATGTCGCTCCATTTCGCACCCAGCTCCTCGCAGACGATCTGCGCCATGGTGGAGGCGATGTGCTGGCCCATGTCGGCCTTGCCGCAGGTCACGGTGACCAGGCCATCGGGCGCGATCGCATACCAGACGCTCGGCTCGAAATTAGCGGGCGCGGCAGCAAGCGCCGCACCGACGCCGGGCACGCCGGCATAGCCGAGCACGAGGCCGGCCGCGGCCGTGCCGACGAGGAAGGAGCGGCGGCTGAGATCGGTCGTCTCAGGAGCGACGTTTTTCACGTGCTGATTCATGTGGGCCTCCGCTCGTTGCCGGAGGCAGATGCGGTGCGCATCTCGGTTGCAGCGCGCATGATCGCCTTCTGGATCCGCGAATAGGTCATGCAACGGCAGAGATTGCCGTCCATATGCGCCACGACCTCTTCCCTGGTCGGATTGGGATTCTTCGCAAGCAGCGAGGCCGCCTGCATGATCTGCCCGGACTGGCAGTAGCCGCATTGCGGCACCTGCTCGGCGAACCACGCCTTCTGCAGGGGATGATCACCCTTGGCGGAGAGACCTTCGATGGTGGTGATCTTCTTGCCGGCGACATCGCCGACCATGGTCTGGCACGAGCGCACGGCTTCGCCGTTGACGTGCACGGTGCAGGCGCCGCACAGCCCGGCACCGCACCCAAACTTGGTGCCGGTCATCTGCAATTGCTCGCGGATTGCCCAGAGGAGCGGCGTGTCGTTCGCCGCATCCACGGACAGACTCCGCCCGTTGATGGTGAGAGTTGGCATAGGCATCTTCCCCTGCCGGTGCATGAAGCCGCTTACGGCGGCAACTTGTGTGGCGGACACCCACCGGGCCGGCGCCCGCCTTGGTAGCAAGAATGGTCGCGTTCACGTGCCGTGGCAAATGCAATTTGGAATCGATCGAAACTATCTCGACATCTATTCGTTGTGCGTTGCGACAACAGCGCTTGCGCAGCGACTGAACGCAACAAACAGCGGCAGACTTCGCGGCGAGGCATGCATGCCATCGCGTTCAAGCAGTTTCTTCCAGGTAACCCGGCGGGCTAGGATCAACGCGAAACAACGACGAACAGAAGAGGTGGGAGACATGCCAAGGATCGATCGAGACGGCGTCGGCATCTATTACGAGGTTCGTGGCGACGGCCCACCGCTGCTGCTGACCCACGGTTATTCGTCGACCTCGGCGATGTGGCATGGCCAGGTCGATGCGCTCGCCAGGGACCACAAGCTCATCCTGTGGGACATGCGGGGCCACGGCCAGTCCGATTATCCCGACGATCCCAAAGCCTATAGCGAAGCTCTGACCGTCGGCGACATGGCGGCGATCCTCGATGCGGTCGGCGCCGAGCGCGCGATCATCGGCGGACTGTCGCTCGGGGGTTACATGTCGCTCGCCTTCTACCGCGCCCATCAACAGCGTACCCGCGCGCTGCTGATCATCGACACCGGGCCGGGCTTCAAGAAGGACGACGCGCGCGAGGCCTGGAACGCGCGCGCGCTCGCCACCGCCGACAAGCTGGATCACGAAGGCCTCGAGGTCCTGAAAGCGGCGACGCGCGAACGTGCCACCGCGAGCCATCGCAATGCCAAGGGACTGGCGCTTGCGGCGCGCGGCATGCTGACCCAGCGCGACGCGCGCGTGATCGAGCTATTGCCCGAGATCAAGGTGCCGTCGCTGATCGTGGTCGGCGCCGACGACGCGCCGTTCCTGGCGGCGTCCGACTACATGGCCGCAAAGATCCCCGGCGCACAAAAGGTCGTGATCCCGGCCGCCGGCCACGCCGTCAACATCGATCAGCCGCAGGCTTTTGTTGACGCGGTACTGCCTTTCCTGAAGAACTTGCCGCGCTAGGCTGGCTGGATGAGGACGCAGGCAATGAAGCGAGCGATGTTGGCTGCAGGTGTGATGGCGACGCTTCTCTCTGCATCTGTGCAGGCCGAGCGGTTCAACACTGTGACGCCTCGCAAGCCCTTCGTCGCGACATTGTCGAACAACACACCGCTTGCTTTCGGCATGGACGCCGAGCAGACCGCGCGCGCACTGGGGCAACCGCTGCAGTACGTTCGCGGGCGTCCCGGCAACGAGATGTACCTCGCCTTGCGCGACATCGGCGGCAGCGGACTGATCCCCTACCGCCACCGCCTGTTCCTGCAATTCCGCCACGGTCGACTGGCGGGATGGAAGGAGGACTACGGCGAGAACTGGATGTGGGAGTAATCCTCATGGTGAGGAGGCGCCAAACGGGTCCGCCCGGAGGGCGGCCCGATGGCAGGCTCCGCGCCTTCTCGAACCATAGAGGCCCGCCTCTCCCAGCTCGGCCTTCATCCTTCGAGACGCGCTCCTCAGAATGAGGAGTGAGAGCGCGAATTTCGGATCGACAACCAAGAAGGACAACCCGCGTGGGACAAGACATCAAACTGACGGCCTCCGACAATTTCCAGCTCGGCGCCTATCGCGCTGATCCCGCAGGTGCCCCGAAGGGCGCGGTGGTGGTGATCCAGGAGATCTTCGGGGTCAATCACCACATCCGCTCGGTATGCGACCGCCTCGCTAGCGAAGGCTATGTCGCGATCGCGCCGTCGATCTTCGACCGCACCTCGCCGAACTTCCAGTCGGGCTATACGCCCGATGAGATCGCCGAGGCGCGCAAATTCGTCGCCAATCCCGATTGGGCGGCGATGCTGCGCGACACGCAAGCGGCGATCGATGCGGTGAAGAACGTCGGGCCGGTCGGCATCATCGGCTTTTGCCTGGGCGGCAGCGTCGCCTTCGTCGCGGCAACGCGGTTGACCGGCCTGAAGGCCGCGATCGGCTATTACGGCGGCGCCGTCGTGCGCTTTGCGGACGAGACGCCGAAGGCGCCGACGCAGCTGCATTTTGGCGAGAAGGATGCCGGCATTCCCCTGACCGACGTCGAGACCATCAAGGTGAAGCGACCGGAAGTGGAGGTCTTCATCTATCCCGGCGCCCAGCATGGCTTCCACTGCGACGAGCGGCCGAGCTATGACAAGACCAGCTCCGACATCGCCTGGCCGCGCAGCATGGAATTTTTCGCCAAGCATTTGAAATAGCGCGGGGCTATCTCTCCGCTGTCATTCCGGGATGCGCCGACAGGCGCAGGCCCGGAATCCATCGTGCCTCAGAATTGGTGGAGAAATGGATTCCGGGCTCTCGCTTCGCGAGCCCCGGAATGACGAGGGGAGAGAGTTCGGCTGAACGCTAGAACCAGCGCTCGCCGACGAACACGGTATCGCCGGGGCTCAAGGGTGTGCCGAGCGGCACGACGGCGCGCATGGAGCCGCCGGCTTCGGTGTGCGTGACGGTGACCACGTCGCGCTTGGCACGGGGCGAGAAGCCGCCGGCGATGGCGACCGCGCTTTCGACCGTCATGTTCGGCACGTAGGGATATTGTCCGGGTGCCGTGACTTCGCCGAGGATGAAGAACGGGCGATAGGCCTCGATCTCGACGGCGACCGACGGCTCGCGGATGTAGCCGTTGCGCAGGCGTGCGGCGACTTCTCCGGCAAGGCCCGCCGTGGTGCGGCCGCGTGCAGGCACCGTGCCGATCAGCGGCATGGTGATCGAACCGCCAGCATCGATCGCGTAGCTATTGGTGAGACCTTCCTGGCCGTAGACCACGACGCGCAGCTTGTCGCCGGCATCGAGATGGTAGGAGGCGTCGTGGCGGACCGGCGCAGCCATCGGCGCGCCGTAACCGACCGGCATGGGCGCAGGCGAGGAGGCAAAGGAATTGCGCAGCGCGCCAGTCGCGCCGCCATTGGCAACGACACCCGGCTGCGGAGCGCTGTAGGGCTGGCCATAAGCCATGGAGTCGAGATCGGGGCGCGGCTGCACCATCGCGACGGGGCCAGCCGTCTGCATGCAGCCGCCAAGGACCAGCGCGGCGGACGCTGCCAAGATCGACCATCGAAACGCGCGTGCAACCGGCACTTGAGCTCATCCCTGAAAAGGAGACAGGTTCAGTCTTGCACCCGGTATGGTTAATAAAGGGTTTGCGGGAGACCTCTGGCGACAACCCTCCCCTGGAGAGCAGGGCTATCGCATGTGGCGGTTTGAAGCTGCCGAACCCGCTCGGCCTGCGTGGTTCGAGACGCCCGCTCGGCGGGCGCCTCACCATGAGGGTCGGATATCCCGCCGCGAAACGCGACCTCATCCTGAGGGCCCGCCGTAGGCGGGCGTCTCGAAGGATGGCCGCAGGCGAGCTTCCTGCCTCTGACGCTCGGCTAGACGCTTACAGCTACGCGCTCACGCCAACGCCGATCGGGCAGGACACGCCGGTGCCGCCGAGGCCGCAATAGCCGGCGGGATTCTTTGCCAGATATTGCTGATGGTAGTCCTCGGCGTAATAGAACGGGCCGGCCGGTGCGATCTCGGTGGTGATGGCGCCGAGCCCCCTGGCGGCAAGCGCCTTCTGATAGAGCGCCTTCGACTCCTCGGCCGCCTTCTTCTGCGCGTCAGAGTAAGTGTAGATCGCGCTTCGGTACTGCGTGCCGACGTCGTTGCCCTGACGCATGCCCTGCGTCGGGTTGTGGCTCTCCCAGAACGTCTTCAACAGCTTCTCGTAGGAGATCTTCTTCGGATCGAACACGACCAGCACCACTTCGGTGTGGCCGGTGCGTCCCGAACAGGTCTCTTCATAGGTCGGGTTCGGCGTGTGGCCGCCGGCATAGCCGACAGCAGTCGTGTAGATGCCGTCGCCGAGCTCCCAGAATTTGCGCTCGGCGCCCCAGAAGCAGCCGAGGCCGAACACGGCCTGCTCGTGGCCTGCAGGATAAGGCGGCTGCAACTTCGCGCCGTTGACGAAATGAATGGTCGCGGTCGGAATGGCTTGCGCACGGCCCGGCAGCGCTTCGGCTGCGCTCGGCAATGCGGTGGTCTTGCGCATGAACAGCATGGACGGATCTCCGGGAACGAGCTGCCGCATCGCGTGAGCCAGGCGCTCAGGCGGCGTGCTCGCGATCAGTTGTGAATATAGGCATATACGCAGCAGGAGGCAGCCCTGTTACAGCTCCCGTCAGCGCGAGGCTCAGTCGCGGGAATTGAAAGCTCAATCCCGGGAATTGAAAGTTCAATCCCGGGAATAGCCGATCAGGGGTTTGCGCGGCCGGAACAGGATCATCAGCAGGATGCCCAGAATGCCGAGGACGGCGAAAACCGGCTGATCCAGCACCAGGCGGATCACCGAGGTCCAGAGCCAGGGGGCCTTGGCCTCGACCCAGGTCCGGAATGCCGACTGGCTGGCCTGGTTGATGTCGTTCCAGAACTGGCCGAACCGGGTGAACCGCAGGGTCTGGTCGGCCACCCAGCGGGCGCCGTCATAGACCATGAAGATGAACCCGCCGGCGAGCAGCAACAGCCCAATCAGTCGGAAAAAGCCGCGGATCATGCCTCACCTATATGGTCGTCCGAACGGACGACCCGAAAGACGTCGCCAGCCAATACAAGGAGAACGGCAGAAATTCAACCACTTCAGGGCGTTACGGAGTGCATCCAGCCCGCCTGGGGCCCGTTTTCCGGGCCTGGAAAGCGTTGACGGTGCCGCAGACCCTCTCTATAAGGGCGCCAACTGGCGGTGGGCGCAATCCTGCCGCCGCTGTTCTTTGAGCAGTTGCAGGCACCTTGAGCTTAAGAGCTCCTTGGAGCCTCAGAGATGGCCGTAAGTCCATCGCTCATGTTCCGGGGACAGCCTAGCAATCGAACACCCTAAATCCGAGCGTCGATTAAGCGGTCAAGCAGCCGGCGCTACCCGACCCAAACGCGACCGGTACCGCAAAGGACATTGAGACCATGGCCAATACCACTTCCGCCAAGAAAGCGACGCGCAAGATCGCCCGCCGCACCGCCGTCAACAAGTCGCGCCGCACCCAGATGCGCGGCGCCGTTCGTAACGTCGAAGAAGCCATCAAGACCGGCGATCGCGCCGCCGCCGTCAAGGCGCTGGCGAGTGCCGAGCCCGCCCTGATGCGCGCCGCCCAGCGCAACATCATTCACAAGAACAACGCCAGCCGCAAAGTCTCGCGGCTCACTGCGCAGATCGCCAAGCTCGCCAAGTAATGGCGAACTGATCCGTCGATCGACGGATCGAACATCGCGCTCGTCAAATCAGCCCGGCATCGCGCCGGGCTTTTTTGTTGCCTGTCATATTCGCAAGAGCAGCCGCGCGACGGCCAATCAACGATTGGAAGATTTGCATCGCCGGCACCACGATCCGTCCGGTAGTTTTGCCGCGGGCTATTTTGCAACAGCGGAAACTTTCACTGCGCTGCGAAAAACCCCTGCGGCACGGGCACAAATGCAATCGATCGGCAAGAACGTTGTTCACACCGTAGTTCACCGGAACGCGTTCAGCGGTGGAGTTACCCTGTGAAACGAGACTCGAAAAACGATGTTTGGATAATCACTTATCCACATAGCGAGGCCAAGCATTTGGAAAATGACCTCGCGCAGGACGTGCGTGAAGGTTTTGTAAAATATTTTTGGCTGCCGCCCGTCAATTGTCACACAGCGCGTTTGGTTTTCGAATCTGTGCACGGATTCAAAAACTTGCTCTCAAGCTTGTGTACAAGTCGCGCGCGGCATTAACGCAGTTCAAGTTTTTTGATGCCGCGAGTCTGAATCAATTCCGTTGCGAGTCTTTCGGCATAGTGTATTTCTTAAGGCGTTCGCGGCGCCCACGATCTTGAGACCAGCGCGGTTTTGGAAACGGGGCGAGCGTGCAAATCGGCGGCGGTGTGCACGTTGGCGACGCTTCAACAAGCGATTGTCGATACAAAACCCATAGCAATGTGGGAACGGTAGCTTTTTGTCTGAATGTCTCCAAGCGAGATCTTACGCATCTCGTTCGCGCCAAGCGCAAAAGGGGGAAAGTGAGAGACACAATGAAGCTACCCGACGCGCGTGATGGCGAAGCCGGGTGAACGATTAGTGCAGACGGGCAGGACATCCGTAACGGAGTTTCCGGTGCGGCTGTCTTCAGGACACGTAGTACCTTGCCGTGAGCGATCACGGCAGGACGGGGAGGTATCATGTCTAACGGACTCAACGCGGTATTGAATCACACTTCCTATTCCAACGATGCCGTTCTAGATCAGTCCGACCTCCAGCCTCCGGCGTGTGACGGAGCGCCGAGTACGCGCTGACCTCGCGACCCCTCCATCTCTGACATCGCTGATCGGACGCGGCGTTTCCGCCGAACGGTGAGCCATGCCTGACGATGGACTCGCTTTGAGGTCGCGCCATGACAGGCCCCCTGATGGCAGGAACCCTGCATGGCGCTCACAACGCAACCTTATCTCTCAAGAGAAGTTTTTTTACGATGAACACATCGGAACAGGATCGCTGGTCGCGCGTGAAGGGTCGGCTGCGCTCGAGCGTTGGTGAAGACGTTTATACGAGCTGGTTTGCGCGCATGGATCTCGAGGGTGTGCAGGACGAGAGCGTGCGGCTCTCGGTTCCGACGCGCTTCCTGAAGAGCTGGATTCAGGCTCATTATGCCGAGCGCGTGCTGTCGTGCTGGCAGGCCGAGATGCCGGAGGTGCATCGCATCGATCTCACCGTTCGTTCGGCGGTACGCCCGGTCGTGCAGCCGAAGGAAGCCCCGGTGCCGGTCGAGACGCGACGCGTCTCCACACCGGAGCTGCGCTCGACTGCGACTGCACCGGTCTCGGCCAATCACGACGCGCTCGGCGGCTCGCCGCTCGATCCGCGCCTCACCTTTGCAAGCTTCGTCGTCGGCCGTTCCAACACGCTGGCGCATGCAGCCGCGCGCCAGGTGGCAGAAGGACGTCGCGGCGATCCCGTGATGTTCAATCCGCTCTACATCCATGCCGGTGTCGGCCTCGGCAAGACGCATCTGCTGCAGGCGGTGACCTGGGCCGGCAACTCCGGCAACGAGCGCAAGGTGCTCTATCTCACCGCGGAAAAATTCATGTACGGCTTCGTCGCCGCGCTGAAGACGCAGACGGCGCTCGCCTTCAAGGAAGCGCTGCGCGGCATCGACGTGCTCGTGATCGACGATCTGCAGTTCCTGCAGGGCAAGTCGACGCAGGCCGAGTTCTGCCACACGCTGAACGCGCTGATCGACGCCGGCCGCCAGGTCGTTATCGCGGCCGACCGTCCGCCGTCCGACCTCGAAAGCCTGGATGATCGCGTGCGCTCGCGGCTGGCCGGCGGTCTCGTGGTCGAGATGGGCTCGCTCGGCGAGGAGCTGCGGCTCGGCATTCTCAAGTCGCGTGTCGCCGCCGCCCGCACCCATCATGCGACCTTCGACGCACCGGAGGAGGTGCTGAACTATCTGGCACGCACCATCACCCATAACGGCCGCGACCTCGAAGGCGCCATCAACCGGCTTCTTGCCCACTCGAAGCTGAACAACCAGCCCGTGACGCTGGAGATGGCCGAGCGCGAGGTGCGCGACCTGGTCCGGCCGCAGGAGCCCAAGCGGATCAAGATCGAGGACATCCAGCGCGTGGTGGCGCGGCAGTATAATGTCAGCCGCTCCGACCTGCTGTCCTCGCGCCGGACCGCCAACGTGGTCCGCCCGCGGCAAGTGGCGATGTATCTCGCCAAGACGCTGACCCTGCGCTCGCTGCCGGAAATCGGCCGCCGTTTCGGCGGGCGCGACCACACCACGGTGTTGCATGCCGTGCGCAAGATCGAGTCCCTGGTCTCCAAGGACACGGCACTGTCGGAAGAGGTCGAGTCGCTGAAGCGCCAGCTTCAGGAATAAGCGCCTATCTGTTTCACCTCTCCCCACTCGGGGAGAGGTCGAATTCGATCGCAGATTGAATTCGGGTGAGGGGGAGCCTCCGCGCATCCAACTCTCGCCGTCCCCGCGGGGGCTCCCCCTTACCCCAACCCTCTCAGCGCGAGCGAAGCTCGTCGCGGCCCCGCATCCGCCTTCGCCGAGGCTTCGGCGGACAAGAGCGGGACGAGGGAGCGCAGCTTCGCCGTGGCGACACGGAAATAGCCCGTAAATCGTGGGGAACTGCCCCCCAATCCCTTGAAACCGGTGGCTTTCCGCGCCACCTTGCGCGACCTCGGCGGCTTTGGTCATATCGGGTGCATGATCCGGCCTTCCAGGGTCTTCGGTGCCGCGGCGCGCTTTCGGCCGCCCGGCTTTTCCATCGCTTTTCCATCTTGGGGATCGGGCGGGTAGTGCAATGAAGGTTACGGTCGAACGCGCGCAACTCCTGAAGTCGCTGGGCCATGTCCACCGCGTGGTCGAGCGCCGCAACACGATTCCGATCCTCGGCAACGTGCTGGTCCGCGCCGAGAACGCGAAATTGTCGCTGAAGGCGACCGACCTCGACCTCGAGGTGACGGAGACGCTCGCCGCCGAAACCGCGACCGCGGGCTCCACCACCGTGCCGGCACACATGTTCTACGACATCGTGCGCAAGCTGCCGGATGGCTCGCAGATCGTGCTCGAGGCCGACGGCGACCGCGCCGTGCTGGCGATCCGCGCCGGCCGCTCGCGCTTCACGCTCCAGACCCTGCCGGAGAATGATTTTCCGGACCTCGCCGCCGGCGACATGTCGCATTCGTTCTCGCTCGCCGCCAAGGACGTCAAGCGGCTGATCGACCGCACCCAGTTCGCGATCTCGACCGAAGAGACGCGCTATTATCTCAACGGCATCTATCTGCATGCCGCAGGCACCGCCAAGGCCGCGACCCTGCGCGGCGTCGCCACCGACGGCCACCGCCTCGCCCAGCTCGACCTGGTCCAGCCGCAGGGAGCGGCCGGCATGCCCGGCGTGATCGTGCCGCGCAAGACCGTCGGCGAGGTGCAGCGCCTGATCGAGGACACCGAGGCCGAGATGACGATCGAGCTGTCGCAGGCCAAGATCCGCTTCATCATCGGCAATGTGGTGCTGACCTCGAAGCTGATCGACGGCACCTTCCCCGACTACGGCCGCGTCATCCCGCAGGGCAACGACAAGGAACTCGTCGTCGACAAGAAGGATTTCGAGAACGCGGTCGACCGCGTCTCCACCATCTCCAGCGAGCGCGGCCGCGCGGTCAAACTGTCGCTGTCGGCAGGCAAGCTGGTGCTGTCGGTGACCAATCCGGATTCCGGCAGCGCGACCGAAGAGCTCGAGGTCGAATACGCCTCGGACGCCCTCGATATCGGCTTCAACTCGCGCTATCTGCTCGACATCGCCGCCCAGATCGAAGGCGACGTCGCGACCCTCAAGCTCGCCGACCCCGGCTCGCCGACCCTGGTCCAGGACCGCGACGACAAGAGCGCCCTCTACGTGCTGATGCCGATGCGGGTGTGAGACCTACCGGCCCCTCCACGCATTGACTACATCCGTCATGGCCGGGCTTGTCCCGGCCATCCACGTCTTCGGAGCAAGAACGTGGATGCCCGGCACAAGGCCGAGCATGACGAAAAGCGGATCTCATGACCCCCTCCCGCATTCATCGCCTGACGCTGACGCATTTTCGCAATTACCGGGCGGCGGGGCTCGAGACGGCGGCTGACATGGTGGCGCTGGTCGGGCCGAACGGGGCGGGCAAGACCAATTGCATCGAGGCGATCTCGTTCCTGTCGCCGGGACGCGGCTTGCGGCGCGCCACGCTGGAAGACGTCGCCGACAACCAGGGCGACGGCTCCTGGGCGGTCTCGGCGCAGGTCGAGGGCGCGCTCGGACTCGCCACGCTCGGTACCGGCATCGACGCGCCGCGCACTGATGCCGCGGTCAGCCGGCGCTGCCGCATCGACCGCGAGCCGGTCAATTCAGCGGCCGCCTTCGGCGACCACATCCGCATGGTGTGGCTGACGCCGGCGATGGATGGGCTGTTCATGGGCGCGGCCTCGGAGCGGCGGCGCTTCTTCGACCGCCTGGTGCTCGCCATCGACAACGAGCATTCCAGCCGCATCTCCGCGCTCGAACGCTCCTTGCGCTCGCGCAACCGCCTGCTCGAGACGCGCAATTACGACGACCATTGGTGTGATGCGATCGAACGCGAGACCGCCGAGCTTGCGGTCGCGGTCGCGGCAACGCGCGGCCAGACCGCAGCGCGGCTGACAGGCATGCTGAATGCGCGCGCACAGGCCTCCGCCTTTCCCTCGGCGCAAATTGCGCTCGACGGCTGGATGGAGAACGCGCTGCTCACCGAGACCGCGACGTCGGTCGAGGACCGCTATCGCCAGATCCTGCGCGACAACCGACCGCGCGACGCGATTGCCGGCCGCACCACCGATGGCCCGCATCTCACCGACCTCCAGGTGATCTATGCGCCGAAAAGCATGCCGGCGCGCGATGCCTCGACCGGCGAGCAGAAGGCGCTGCTGATCGGCCTCGTGCTGGCGCACGCGACGCTGGTCGCCGAGATGACCGGCATCGTGCCGCTGCTGCTGCTCGACGAGGTCGTCGCCCATCTCGATCCGAACCGGCGCGCGGCGCTGTTCGATGAGCTGCGCAAGCTCGGCGCGCAGGTCTGGCTGACCGGCGCTGACCCGGCCGCGTTTGCCGAGATCGGCGCCGGAGGCGAGGTCTTTGACGTCGAGAGCGGACGGGTATCGGCCCGGCGCTAGGCCTCGACGTTGAACCCGACTGTTTCCGTTCGCGACTAGCTTTTCGAGGCCGCGGCGACGACGGCGCTGCCGCTGCTATCGGCGCGATGACATCACGCGCGATATCCCTGGAGAAGCGAGATGCTGACGGTAAGGACCGGGGCGCGAGCCCCGGCGCGATGGCTGGCGTTTGCGTGCGGCCTGTTGTTGCTCGCGACCTGCATGCTTGCGGCAAGCGCTGCCGCCTGGGTGCCGCATCTGTCGCCGCTGTTTTCAACGGCGCTGACGCCGGACCCCGACGCCAAGCTGCCCGCGCCGACCCGCTACAGCTATCGCGAGACCGGCATCACCACCATGCTCGACGTCGACGCTCCGCTCCGGACCAAGCTGATCGCCCGCATCCCCGCGGACCTGAATGACGTGCTCGCGTTCTACCGCACCGAGCTCGGCAAGCTCGGCTGGCAGGAGAAGCATGATGGCGCCGTGATCTCGGCCGATCACGTCCAGCTCGCCTTCATCTCCCCGCTCGGTCCGGCGGCGCTGGAGCTCAGCCGCAAGGACAAGGACAGCAACACCTCGGTCAATCTGGTGCAGAAAAACCAGGATGCCGCGACCAGGGCGCAGATCATGCCGAGGCCCGGCCGTGCTGCGCTGATGTTCACCAATCTCGCCGACAAGGAAGTCGTGTTCACCATCGACAACCGGATCGTCACGCTTCCTCCACGCGCCGGCAAGGAACGCCCGGAGGCGCCGCTGTTCAATTTGCCGCCGGGCAAATACCCCTACACATTGAAGGTCGAAGGCCGCCCCGATCGCGACACGACGATCGATCTCGTGGCTGGCGATGCCTGGGACGTCACGGTCGGACCCGACGGAAATCCGTGGTCGCCGATCCAGCTCTATTGAGCCTTTGAACCTGCCCGGTTCCTGCCGCGACTTCTGGTCTGAGGCCGCGCCGACGGTGTCGCAGTCTGCACACGCGCGAGGGATGAAGACCCGCGCGAAATCCAGGAGTTTTGAGAATGTCGATGATCCGGCGCGGGACGAGAGTCCCGGCACGATGGCGGCTGCTTGCATGCGGCCTCTTCCTGGTGGCGAGCTGCTCGATCGCGGCCGGCGCCGACGAGGGTATCGTCGATGTCCACGCGCTGCCGCAACTCGAGGATGCGGTGGAGGACACCTCGCGCCCCGACCCCTACCGCGTGGAATATCGCGTGCCGACGCCGCCGGCGGCGACCTTGCCCGCAGTCCGCAAACTGCTCGGCGCCAACGGCTGGGTGCCGTATGTGCTGCCGCTGGAGGAGAAGAGCACCACGCTGAAGTTCAGGAAGGGACGGCAGGGCCTTTCCGTTTATTTCACGCAAGCCCTGGGCCGGCCTGACCAGTCCGTCATCACCTACACGACCGACCGGATCTATTCGAACGTGCCGTTTCCCGAAGGCGCGAGCGACATCGTGTTCGACGGGACCAGGCCCTATCTCGGCTGTATCGCACCCGGCGCGCTCGATGCGACATCGGATTTCTACACCAGCCAGATGAAAGCGATCGGCTGGCGCAAGCTCACGGCAGAAACCGCCACGCGCTGGACCAATGCCGGCCTCGACGAAACCGTCCCCAACGGTGTTCGCGCCTTCTACGACCATCCGGACAGCGAGACAGCCGGCTTCTACAAGCAGAAGCCGGTGATGCTGACGCTGACGCGCCGGGACGACGGCCGCACCAATGTCGACATCCGGGTCGCGCCCTTCGCCTTGCCCAGCGAGCTCAAGGCCGATGGCGATCTTGCCGGCCTGCCGCGTCCGAGCCCGACCAAGACGGCCAAGAGCCTCGGCAGCGCAAGCTCCAACAAGCGCGAGATGAGCGCCGCCGCGATGGCCGAGTTGCCCGCCGTGCTCGCCTTCTATCATCGCGAGCTCGCCGCACGTGGCTGGCAGGAGGATGGAAGCTCCCCGCTCGCGCCCGGCGACGAGGTCGCGATCAAGATCTCCACGGCGGAGGAAACCGGCGTGCTGCGGCTTGGCCGCAAATATGATTTCACCATGGTCAGCCTCTCCGCTCAGGTGAAGGAATCGGCGCTTGCCGCCCGCGCCAAGGCGAAGAAGGAGGCCGACGAAAAATTCTTCAGCGATGCGGAGGCCGCGGCCAGGCAGGTCATCGCCGCCGACGAAGCGAGGCGCAAGGTGCAGGCGGCCGCGTTGTCCGATGCGCCGCTCAATGCGCTCGCCGACAGCAAGACGCCGGTGCCGGTGCCCGAGAACGCCGAGGGCATGAAGTTCGAAGGCGACGCCGGCCGGCTTGAATTCTCGTCCACGTCGAGCGTGAAGGCGCTCACCGCGTTTTATCGCGCAGCGCTGAAGCCAGCCGGCTGGAGGGAGCAGCCCTCCGTCATCAACCAGCCGAGCATGGCGGTGATGGAGTTTTCCAAGGGCGGCAAGTCGATATCGATGACCGTGATGCAGATGGGCCCGAAGGTGAATGTCAGCGCCAACGGCTCGGGCCTCATCGTCGCTGCGGCGAAGCCGCCACAAGCCAATTCGGTACAGGCCAAATCGACCGAGCCGCTTAAGCCAGATCCCAATGCGGCCCTGCCCGTGCCGACGCAGCACAGCTCGTCCGGGATCAGCTCGACGAAATTGCCCGGCAGCGACCAGTCGTTCCGGACCGAGCTCGAGGCCGGTATCCCCGCCGAACTCAGTGACGTCCTCGCCTTCTATCGCGCGGAGCTGACCAAGCGCGGCTGGCAGGAGAGGACCGACGGCGCGCTCCTGACGGCCGAGCGGGCAGAGTTGGCGTTCACCTCGCCGGACGGACCGGCCGTGCTGAAGCTCGGCCGCGCTGGGAATGAGACCACGGTCAGCCTGGTGCTGCGGAATCCGCAGGCCGCGGCCAAGGCCGACATCATGCCGAAGCCGGGACAGGCGAGGCTCATGCTCGGCAATATCGGGCCCAAGGAAGCTTCGCTGACGATCAACAATCAAACGGTGAAGATCGCGGCCGGCGCTGGCAGCCCGCAATCGCCTAAAGGCCCGATGCTCGATCTGCCGCCGGGCAAGTATGAGTACGCATTGCGCCTGCCTGGGCGCCCTGCCCGCACCGAGACCCTCACCGTGGCCGCAGGCGATGCCTGGGGCCTCATGGTTGGGCCGAACGGAGACGTGCTGCCGCTGCAGATGTATTGAGGTCCAAGGGGCTGTTCCGGGGCGCCACGCGCCTCGGAACCACCCTCCGGGATCCGCAAAAACCACGCCTCCGAGAGAGCCAAAACGGGCCTGCGAATCGTGCTTTTTTCGAGCTCCCAAATCGGCCTTAAAAAGCCTTGAAAAGCGGCTCAAAAACCCTATCTGCTCAAAGGGTTGCCAGGAGATACTTTGCGCTAGGCGCGATGCGTCTTTCATGGCACAAATAGCTGCAAATCAGCGCCTTTTGCGCAGCTGATTCGGCGATATTCTCGAAGGCCTCTCATGACAGAACCTGCTCGGCAGCCCGCTGCCGAAAACGAGCCCTCCAACGCGAGCGAATACGGCGCGGAATCGATCCGCGTGCTCAAGGGTCTCGATGCCGTCCGCAAGCGCCCGGGCATGTATATCGGCGACACCGACGACGGCTCCGGCCTGCACCACATGGTCTACGAGGTCGTCGACAACGCGATCGACGAGGCGCTGGCGGGCCACGCCACGCGCGTCGACGTCGTGCTCAATGCCGACAATTCCGTCACGGTGCGCGACGACGGCCGCGGCATCCCGGTCGACATCCACAAGGGCGAAGGCATCTCGGCGGCCGAGGTCATCATGACCCAGCTGCACGCCGGCGGAAAGTTCGACCAGAATTCCTACAAGGTCTCCGGCGGCCTGCACGGCGTCGGCGTCTCCGTCGTGAATGCCCTGTCCAGCAAGCTTGGCTTGCGGATCTGGCGCGACGACAAGGAGCACTACATCGAATTCGCCCATGGCGATGCCGTTGCACCGCTCAAGGTGGTCGGCGATGCGCCGGGCCGGCGCGGCACGGAAGTGACGTTCCTCGCCTCGACCGAGACCTTCAAGAACATCGAATATGATTTCGCGACGCTCGAGCACCGGCTGCGCGAACTCGCTTTCCTCAATTCCGGCGTCAACATCGCCCTCTCCGACATGCGTCACGCGGTCGAGAAGCGCGAGGAGATGCACTATTCCGGCGGCGTCGAGGAGTTCGTCAAATATCTCGACCGCAACAAGAAGGCGATCGTGCCGGCACCGATCATGGTGCGCGCGGAGGCCAACGGCATCGGCGTCGAGGCCGCGCTGTGGTGGAACGACAGCTACCACGAGAACGTGCTGTGCTTCACCAACAACATCCCGCAGCGCGACGGCGGCACCCATCTGGCCGGTTTCCGCGGCGCGCTGACACGCCAGGTCAACGGCTATGCCGAGGCCAACGCCAAGAAGGAAAAGATCGCGCTGACCGGCGACGATTGCCGCGAAGGCCTCACCGCCGTTTTGTCGGTGAAGGTGCCAGATCCGAAGTTTTCGTCGCAGACCAAGGACAAGCTGGTGTCCTCGGAAGTGCGTCCCGTGGTCGAGAACGTCCTCAACGAGGCGCTCCAGGCCTGGTTCGAGGAGCACCCGTCCGAGGCCAAGATGATCGTCGGCAAGGTGATCCAGGCCGCCGCCGCCCGCGAAGCCGCGCGAAAGGCGCGCGAGCTGACGCGCAAGAGCCCGCTCTCGGTCTCCTCGCTGCCCGGCAAGCTCGCCGACTGCCAGGAAAAGGATCCGGCGAAATCAGAACTCTTCATCGTCGAGGGTGATTCGGCAGGCGGCAGCGCCAAGCAGGGCCGCAACCGCGAATTCCAGGCGGTGCTGCCGCTGCGCGGCAAGATCCTCAACGTGGAACGCGTCCGCCCCGACAAGATGCTGTCGAGCGAGCAGATCGGCACGCTGATCACCGCGCTCGGCACCGGCATCAGTGACGAGTTCTCGGTCGAGAAGCTGCGCTATCACAAGATCATCGTGATGACGGACGCCGACGTCGACGGCGCCCACATCCGCACGCTGCTGCTGACCTTCTTCTACCGGCAGATGCGCGACATCATCGACGGCGGCTATCTCTATATCGCCCAGCCGCCGCTCTATAAGGTCTCGCGCGGCAAGTCCGAGCAGTATCTGAAGGACGAGCGGGCGCTGGAGGAGTATCTGATCGACGCCGGGCTCGACGATTGCGTCTTCGTCCCCGGCACCGGCGGCGACCGCACCGGCCGCGATTTGCGCGCGCTGGTGGACGACGCCCGCGTCGTCCGCAGCATCCTGCGCAATCTGCACAGCCGCTATAATCGCAACGTCATCGAGCAGGCCGCCATCACCGGCGTGCTGAACAAGTCGATCTATGGCAATCCCGAGAACGCCGCTGCAGCCGCCCAATACATCGCGAGCCGGCTGGACAACCAGGCCGAGGAGGTCGAACGCGGCTGGATCGGACAATTCGTCGAGGGCCAGGGCTTCATGTTCGAGCGGACGGTGCGCGGCGTCAAGGAAGCGGCTGTCATCGACGATGCGTTCCTCGGCTCGGCCGAAGCCCGCAAGCTCGACGAGTACACGACGAAACTCCAAGACGTCTATGCCCGCTCCGGCAAGCTGCGGCGGAAGGACAGCGAGCACATGGTCCATGGACCGGTCGACCTGTTCGAAGCGGTGACCGAGGCCGGCCGCAAGGGCATCACGCTGCAGCGCTACAAAGGTCTGGGCGAGATGAACCCGGAGCAGCTCTGGGAAACGACGCTCGATACCGAGGTGCGCTCGCTGCTGCAGGTGAAGGTCAAGGAGGTCGACGAGGCCGACGACATCTTCACCAAGCTGATGGGCGACGTGGTCGAGCCGCGCCGCGACTTCATCCAGGAACACTCCCTCAGCGCGACGATCGATATCTAGCCGGCTCTCGTCTGTCGCAGACGCCCCTCACGCCGCCCGCCGACGCGAATAGGCGAACGCCTTGGTGCGTGCCTATCGATCGGCGTACGGCCCCACGCGGATGATCGCAGGGTCGGTGACGATGAATCCGGCGATGCGCCCCTTAGCTCCAGTGTCGTGAGTTCCGGGCCAGCATCCATTTATGTTGGCCGCAAAACGCTTTCATTCCTGGCGAAACGTCATGGTGACCGACACATCTGCGAGCAGAGCCGACTGCGGGCGCAGCGGAACGCAGTGCGAGTAAAACAACATAGCGTCGGTGTGAAGCAAGTCACACTTCCGGCGACGCGTTGTGTTAGCATGCTTTACTTGTACAGGTGACTTCGGCAATCCAAGCAAATAGGGAAGCACTTTAGCCGAGAGAACGAATCTAGCGACTGACATCAAGGTGGTTGCTATGAGTTCACCAGTATTGAAGTTACGCATCACCGGGGGACCGGGTGCGTACAAAGTCTTTGCCCAGCTTGGCAATGACGTCACCGATGCCGATCTCGGCATGCTGCCTGACGATCTTCGCGAAAAACTCCAGCCCCTCCAGACATCAATCCTGACGACGACAGAGGGCCTCAGGAGTCGATTATCGGCTCGGACGAAGCTGACGGGCATGGATTCCTCGCCGGTTCGCGAAACTGTTTTGGATCCTGGCGAGCCCGCACTAGCAGTCAGGGGTGGCGGCTACGGCTTTACCGCAGGCGCAGACGTCAAGAACATTCAAGAGATCGGCACGAAGCTGTTCGACTGCCTCTTTCAGCAAGATGTGTACGCCCTTTACAGGGACTCTCTTGCAAAAGCGCAGCGCATCTCAGGCGCGAATTTACCCATCAAGCTCCTCGTCGAACCGCCCGAACTCGCTTACGTTCCATGGGAAACCTTGTTCGACAAACGTGGCAATTTCCATCTTTGCTTGTTTGGGGCAACCCCGTTTGCGCGTGCCGCAACGATGCAGGACGAAGACCTTCACATTTACGATAAGCCGCCTATCCGCGTTCTCGGAATGGTCTCGGCGCCAAAGGAGTTCGTGGGGACGCCCGACGAATTGGACACCGACGCGGAACAAGCTGGCCTGGAAGAAGCCTTGCGATCCACCAGCGACGTGAAATTGTGCTGGACTGCTGCGGGCACGTACAGAGAGTTGAACAGACGACTAGCGCAGGGAGACAATGGCGCTCGATGGGATGTCTTTCTGTTCATTGGGCATGGGCTCCCATCTCATATCGTACTCGAAGAGGATGGAGGAAACGGCCACGAACTACTCCATGCGAATATATTGAAGGGCCTCCTCACGCAACCTTTGGGTCCTAAACTCGTCATCTTGAACTCATGCAGAGGAGCCCACGTTCAAGACGGCGATCGTTTTGCAAGTACGGCAGAAAACCTGGTGCGGGGCGGAAGCATCGCCGGAGTTGTAGCGATGCAATTTGACGTCAGCGACGTTATGGCGACCCAGTTTAGCCCCGCATTCTTCAACAATTTAACGCTCGGAGTTCCTCTTCACCAGGCAATGTTGCTCACCAGGCTTAAGCTTCAGCACCTCGGCTTTTCCGAGTGGATAACACCGGTTCTCTACATGCAGAACAAGGATGGCGTAGTCGTGCGGCCGCACCACGCTTAGATCCTAAGGGGTCGCAAATGAGAATAGAACTTGTTCAGGCAATTGTTGTCGCAGTCGGACTCGGCACCTTAGTTGCTGCCTGGGCTTACCTGCATTTCCACGCACCTCATGAGGTTGAGACGATCCGCCTTGCTGTATCGCCGCAGCGCTATTTCTGGTCCTTGTCGATGCATATCTGCGGGATCCTTGCGATATACGTCATTCTCCTGCTTTCAGCATATCCGCTCATGATGGTGATCGAGTACGGCCCCAACGACATGGCCAAGTGCTGGATATGTCCGAGTTGCGGAGAGGATTGCAGCGCGGACGAGCAGGCCATTATCTGGGCGGCCCTCATATCTGCATTGAGCGTTAGGCTTTTGATGCCGAACCTCGCGCCAACGCGACTCATCTTAGAGAGTATGCAGTCTCTTGCACACAGACTGGCACGATTTCCAGAGGCCCGCGAGCGGGTAGTCGCATCCCTCGCGGTCAGCGGGTTCAGCGCTAGTCACGCTGCGGAATCCGAAATTGCCAAAGAGCTTTCCTCCTATGGCGTTTCTTCCCATGCGATAACCTTTCTTTCGAAGGGAGCGACGCAGTCGCTTTCCGAAGTGTGTTTGGTTCGGCGACGATTGCAGAAGCTGTCTGACAAATCACGAGTCCCGAGAACCCTCTGGGCTCGCATATCAGAGCGCGTGTTCGTCGGATACGCGAGCCAACGCCGACAGTATGAATTTTGGCGCGGGCGCAGCAAAGTCTGGTCGGAACTCGAGACAGATTTTCGAAGGCTCGTTCGTCGATCCGCGCGAGCGTTGCTCCTGATCGACGACACCGCTGCGCAGGCTTCCGAAAAGGCCGAGGGCGTAGCCATTGCAGTTTCGAATTTCGTGGTCGAGGAATCGGACAGTGTACTCACTCGCTACCGCCGTTTGATTGCCGAGTTCGCGCTGTTCAGTGAGCCCTATTCGGATAGAGAGGAGAAGATCCTAAGGTCGTTCGGGTACTCAGCATCGCTTCCACCCACGCTCCCAATTCGACCATGGATCACTGTCTTCGTTTTGGACTTTGTCCTATTCTCGGTTCCAATCCTGGTCACGCCGCTTTCTGGCGGCGCATCCCCGATACCAACTACACCGCTTACCATGTTTGCCTGCGTCCATGCCATCTCGCAGACGGTGGCAATCAGTTGGGCGATCTGTCCAAAGATCGCGTCGAATTTTGCACGACCTTCTTTGTACTCGCTCCCATGGCCGTCCTATATTGTCTACGGAATCGCATCGTATTTGAGTGGCGCAGCAATGCTCTTTATCTTCCGGATCACTGTGCCAATGGCGTTCCCTGTCAAATTGCCAACCCTGGTAAGCTCGCTTTCCTTCCTGTACATGACCGTTGGGGTCAGTTGGCTGATTGATCGACATCTTCGGTCGCGGTTCGATCACCTTCGGCGACGGCGGGTTCGTGACGGATTGGTCATTGGACTGCTTATGCTCGCGGGAACCATTACCTTTCAAACCATTATATTCCACGTTGCGCCTTGGCTCGGCTGGTTACCGAAGTCCAGTCCCCCTGTGGCGGTGAGAGCCAGCTTCCTTTTGCTCTCGGGAAGTCTCGGCTTTGTCATAGGCTACATAGTGCCGTCAGCTGCAGCCAGATATCTCCATGAAGCCAGTCTGCTCCCACAGGCTTATCCGAGCAGCGGCAGTCGCCCAAATTTGCTGAGCCAACCGAACAATGTTCGCCCAACGCTCGAAGGGCCCAAACCCGTCGCCCGCGCGTGACTGGAGCGTTGACGTATGGTTGAGGACTGTCGGCGAGGTGCCGGCCGGGGGCCGCAACAGCGCGTCACGGCAAGCCGCACGCGCTAGATGAATTCCCGACGCCAACGACCGCCGTCCGCCACCAATACAAACACAAAATGGCGCCGCGCGATGCAGAGTCAGGATTGCACGTTAGATCGGAGGTTGCAGCCAGGAATTTACGTTGTTCGGGGCAGAGATTTATGTTGGATTGATTTTAGTCGCCGTTGATATTATTGCACAACTTCTGGCAACAGAGTCAGGCTTACATGCGCCCCGACTCGACAGGGGGATGCGCTCCCGGTCGGCGGCTAAATTGATATCGCCCGAAATCCTCTGTAGCCTCGCAGAAGCCGCCCGGCCAACCGAAACAGGACAGCGAGAGACCTCCGTGGCGCCCATTCAGTACATCGTCGAGGGCGGTCACCGGCTCTCGGGCTCGATCGAGCCGTCCGGCAACAAGAATTCGGCACTCCCGATCATCGCTGCCGCGCTGCTCACCGAGCACCCGGTAACGCTCGAGAACGTGCCGCGCATCCGCGACACCGAGACGCTGGTGGAACTGGTCCGCTCGGTCGGTGCGTCCGCCGAATGGAGCGCCCGCAATACGCTTCACATCCACGCCAAGAGCATTCGCTCCGCCGATCTCGATCCGGAGCTGTGCGTGCGCATCCGCGCCTCGATCCTGCTCGCAGGTCCCCTGCTCGCACGCTGCGGAGAGGTGATGCTGCCGCCGCCGGGCGGCGACGTCATCGGCCGCCGCCGTCTGGACACGCATGTGCTCGCGCTCGAACAGTTGGGGGCCAAGGTCACCGCGACGGACCGGCTCGAATTCCGTGCGGCCAAGCTCGCCGGCGCGGACGTCTTCCTGGACGAGCCGAGCGTCACCGCGACCGAGAATGCGCTCGTCGCGGCCGTCGCGGCCGACGGCGTCACCTATTTGCGCAACGCGGCCTCCGAGCCGCATGTGCAGGACCTCGCCAACTTCCTGGTCGCGCTCGGCGCCAAGATCGAGGGCATCGGCACCAACACCATGATCATCCATGGCCCGGCGACGCTGGGCTCTGCGACCTACAGGATCCAGCCCGACCATATCGAGGTCGGCTCACTGATCGGTCTTGCCGCCGTGACGCGCTCGCCGCTCCGCATCACGCGCGCGGGCGTCGAGCATCTGCGTTCGATCCGCATGGGCTTCGAACGGCTCGGCATCGTCTGCCGCGTCGAGGGTGACGATCTCATCGTGCCCTCGAACCAGACGCTGAAGATCCAGGACGATTTCGGCGGCCACGTGCCGAAGCTGGAGGACCAGCCCTGGCCGGCCTTCCCGGCCGATCTGATGTCGATCGCGATCGTCACTGCCACGCAATGCGATGGCGTGATCCTGATGTTCGAGAAGATGTTCGAATCGCGGATGTTCTTCGTCGACAAGCTGATCGCGATGGGCGCGCGCATCGTGCTGTGCGACCCGCACCGCGCCATCATCGCAGGGCCCAGCCGGCTGCACGGCGCAGTGATGACCTCACCTGACATCCGCGCCGGCATGGCGATGCTGCTCGCCGCGGTCTGCGCCCAGGGTACGTCGACCATCAACAATGCCGACCAGATCGAGCGCGGCTACGAGCGCATCGAGGAGCGGCTGAACGCGCTCGGCGCGAAGATCAAGCGCGTCCCCGAGCGGAAGAGCTAGGACTCTTCGCCTCTCCCCGCTTGCGGGGAGAGGCCGACGCGCGCCGAGCGATGCGGAGCATCGTCCGGAGCGCGGCGGGTGAGGGGGGCTCTCCGCGAGTCCATCTCTCACCTCCCCTGCAGAGACTCCCCCTCACCCCGCCCCTCTCCCCGCAAGCGGGGCGAGGGAGAAGAAGCGCGGGACATGTTTTCGACGTGTGGCTGTGCTATTGACCGGCCATGCTCGATACCGTCCAGCCTCGTCCGCAGCCGCAAGCCGGCGTGCCGCCCAATCATCTCGCCGAAGAATTCGTCGAGACATTGCGGCTGGCCGTGCCGATGATGCTGACGCAGCTCGGACAGATCGCGATGATCACGAGCGATCTCGCTCTGATCGGGAGGCTCGGCGAGGATGCGGTCGCCGCGGCGGCCCTTGCGCATACGGTCTATTTCGTCAGCTTCACCTTCGGGCTCGGATTGATGGCTGCGGTGTCACCGCTGGCCGCGCAAGCGTTTGGCGCCGGCGATTTCAGGCGCATCCGCCACTCCTTACGCGTCGGCCTGTGGGTCGCGCTCCTGATCTCGCTGCCGATGATGGCCTCGCCGCTTTATGGCGAGCACATCCTGCTTGCACTCGGACAGGCGCCGCACTCCGCCGCGCTCGCCCAGCGCTATCTGAACGGACTGGCCTGGGGCATCGCGCCGGCGCTCGGCTTCATCGCCCTGCGCAGCATGATGAGCGCGGTGAACCGGCCGCAGGCGCCGCTATGGATCACCATCGCGGCGATCCCCGCCAATGTCGCGCTGGTCTATTGCCTGATCCACGGCCTGTTTGGCCTGCCGGAGCTCGGACTGCTCGGCGCAGGGCTTGCCACCACCCTTGTCAATCTCGGCACCTTCGTCGCCGCGCTTGCCATCGCGGCGTGGCGCAAGCCATTCGCCGACTATCATCTGCTCGCCAATCTCTGGCGGATCGACTGGCCCTTGATGCGTCAGCTGATCGCGATCGGCGCCCCGATCTCGTTCTCCCTGCTGCTGGAGTATGGCCTGTTCTCTTCGGCGGCGCTGCTGATGGGGCTGATCTCGACCACGGCGCTCGCCGCGCACCAGATAGCGCTCCAGGTCACGGCCGTGCTGTTCATGGTGCCGCTCGGCATCGGCATGGCGGCGACCGTTCGCGTCGGCCATGCGTTCGGACGCAACCAGCCGGAGGGCGTCAGGCGCGCAGGCCTCGTGGCGACGCTGCTTGGGATCGTACTCGTCGCGGCGCTGACCGTCGCGATCATCCTCGGCCGTTATGAGCTGGGGCGGCTGTTCTTCGGCAGCGGCGAGGCCAGCGCGCCAACCGTCGAGCTGACCGCAACGCTGCTCCTGGTCGGTGCGACCTTCTTCATCGCCGATGCGCTGCAGACCATCATGGGCGGCGCGCTACGCGGCATCAATGACACCAGGATGACGCTGGTGTTCGCGGCGATCGGCTATTGGTGCGTCGGCTTCCCCACTGCCTGGATGCTGGCCTTCCACGCCAATCTCGGCGCGGTCGGCGTCTGGATCGGGCTGTCGATCGGATCGTTCGTCTATGCCGGCCTGCTGATCTTGCGCTTCAGGATGCTGACGCGCAGACTGGCGGAATGACCGGAACGGTTCGCGAAGTCACCCCCGAGATCGACGCCGGCGCGCTGCTGGCCGGCGCGCAGTTCATCGACGCGTTTCGCGTCGAGATCGGCACGACACCGGTGAATGCCCGCGAGGCCTGCACAAGGATGGTGCTGCACGGACCGCGCTGGATCGATGCGCTGCTGCGCCTGCGCAACATCGCGGTCGCACCGTTCGGGCTGAAGACATCGGGCGAAGGCTCGCCGGCGCCCGGCGGCCTGATCGGCCTGTTTCCGGTGCTGAGCGAGACGCCGGAGCGGCTGGTCGCCGGCTTCGATGACCGTCACCTCGATTTTCGCGTCGTGATCGACGTGACCGGTCACGCCGCGGACCGCCAGGTCACATCGACCACGCTGGTACGGACGCATAATCTCCTCGGCCGGACCTACCTCACCCTCATCATGCCCTTCCACAAGCTCGTGGTCCGCGGCATGATGGGACGCATCGTGGAGCCGGCCCGATGACGCTGTCCGTCGACCTCTTCTTCTCTTTCCGCAGTCCCTACAGCTATCTGGCGCTCCCGAAGACGCTCAGGCTCGTCGAACAGTATGATCTCGCGGTGAACCTGCGGCCGGTCTATCCGCTCGCGGTCCGCGTGCCCGGCTTCTTCAAGAAGGCCAGTCCGCAGTTCGCCCGCTACATCGTGCTGGACTCCCGCCGCGTCGCCGAGCACGAGGGGATTCCGTTCCGCTTTCCGCGGCCCGATCCGATCGTGCAGGACATGACGACGCTCGACGTCGCGGCCGAGCAACCCTACATCCACCGCCTGACCCGGTTGGCTGCCATGGCGCAGCTCGAAGGCCGCTCGCTCGAATTCACTTACGCGATTGCGCGCGTGCTCTGGGACGGCTCGGTTGCGGGTTGGAACGAGGGCGACCATCTCGCGCGTGCCGCCGAGAAGGCAGGCTTCAACCTCGCCGCGATGGATGCCGCGATCACCGCGGACGCGGATCGCTACGAGCAGGTGATCACGAAGAACGAGAAGGACCACGCCGCCTCCGGCCATTGGGGCGTACCGACCTTCGTGTTCGAGAACGAGCCGTTCTTCGGCCAGGACCGCATCGATCTCCTGGTCTGGCGCATGCAGGGCAAGGGCCTGACGCGACGGTAAGACGCGCACGTCGCCGTCTCAACTTCAGATCCCGCCGCGCAGATCCATATGGATCAGAAATCAGGCGCACAGCGACGCATGGTGCGGGAAGCCGAGTCGCCGTTTGCATTGCTGCTGCGAAGGGTCACGGTCTTGCAACGGACGAAACCGTTGTCGGACTCTTTCTGGACGACTGTACGTCGGTTGCCGAAATTATCCACGCTCTGGGTGACTCTTCGATTATTGCCGAACTCATCGACTCCGGTCCGTGTGATCGTGACCGAGTCTGCTGAAGCGATTCCAACGCACGCGAAGGAAATCACGAACGCGGCGGTGGCAACGACAGTGGTCCTCATGACTGTGGCCCTTTCCGTTTGGTGCTGCCCTCGCCTAATCTGTCCAGTCCTGCCATTTGCAATTCAATCAACTAAAAGAGAGTGACGCGTCCTGTTGTCGCAGCACCGAGATTGTCTTCAGGCGGTTGCATCTCGATGAGCCGTTGCTTTTGCGCGCTTGCAAGCTCGTTTGAATCGTCAAAATGGCTGACCCTATTTATCGAGAGCGCATCACTGCCACCACCAGAGATCAAACGATCAGCACGGCTTCCGCTCGGTGGCGCAAGCCGCCAATCACAGCCGAGCCGCTTTGCCGTCGGAAGCCGATGTTGATGAGTCGACGTCCCGGCTCACTTTGCCACGCGCGCGGGCTTGTCGGCGGTTGCTTCCGACCACTCGCCGACGACGCGGTCGAGATCGCAGAGATTCTGGTGCATCTGCTCCAGCGAGAAGCCGAGCGCGAAGAAGCGCTCCGCAGTGTCGCCGGGACGGCCGCGAATCAGGCCGTCCTGCCGGACGCCGGCGACTGCCTCGGCGTAGCGCTGAAGCGCGACGTGCACGGGGTGGATCGGCGGCGCGCCGGCGCCCTCGCGCAAAGCCGCGGCGGCGGAGCGGAGAAAGCTCGCAATTACGGTCGAGACTTCCGTCAGCGGGGCCGCAAGCCGGGTCTGCACCTCGATCGGCAGCGGCACCACCGTGGCACGGCCGATCATCACGACGTCATGGCGCAGCCGCAGGATCGTTCGCAGCAGCGGGCCGGTGTCCGGGCCGCTCGACAGCCGCGCGGCGCGCTCGCGCTCGGCCTCGGCGCCGATCGCATTCATGCCGACCATCGCGGTGCCGATGCCGTCCTGGATCCGGTGCAGCGCGTCGTTGTCACGGCCGCGCGTCAGGCCCGCAAGCAGTTCGGTGAAGGCGTCCGCGATCAATTCGAGCAAGATCGCCGCGCTGGCGCGGATCTGCCGCACCGCGCGCGAGGGCAGCACCAGGAAGGAGACCAGCAGACCGGTGATAGCGCCCACCGAGACCTCGCTGACGCGGTCGATCGCCGACGCGAGCGGATCGGCATGCTGCATGGCCGGGACCAGGAGCACGATCACCGCGGTCACGGTAGCGGTGCTCAGGGTCGGATAGATCGCGGCGATGAAGGCGAGCGGCGAGACCGCCAGCACCAGCAGCCCCAACAGCCCCGCTTCGCTGTGGTAGGGAAGCAGGATCGCGATGGCCCCGCCATAGATGGCGCCGCCGATCGTGCCGAGCATGTAGTCGCGCGTCGCCTTCAGCGAGCGGCCGACGCTCATCTGGGTCACGATCAGCGAGGTCAGGACCGCCCAGAGCGGCAGCAGCAGATGCAGCGCGGTCGCGAGCGCATAGGCCGCCGTCGCCGCCACCGTGACGCGGATCGCCAGCCCCAGCTGCGTCCTTCGCGACCGGATCCGGTCGAACAGCTCCTTTGCGCGTGCCATCGTCGATGTCCCGGTCCGATCCTCGTAAAGCCAGGCAAAAGCATAGCTGATGCCCGCGGCCCCAAGGCCGCTTGAAAGGCCAAATCAGCCCGCCTAATTTGCGCGCCAAAACGAGGAAACACGATGGCTCACGAAACCGCAACGCTCGCCGCCTATGTCGTCAATCTGAAATACCAGGATATTCCGGCGGAAGTGCTGGATCGCGCAAAAGTGCTGACGCTGGATTTTCTCGGCAGCGCCATCCGGGCGAGGCGTGAGGCGGAATCCACCCCGTCGATCCTGAAGATGCTGGAAGCGCTCGCGCTCGACACCAAGGGCGAGTCAACCGTGTTCGGCGATACCAAGACCTGGACGCCGGCGGTTGCGGCCCTCCTCAACGGCGCGCTTGGCCACTCCCTCGATTTCGACGATACGCATGCGGATTCCTCGCTGCATCCGAGCGCGCCGGTCGTTCCGGCCGCCTTCGCCGTCGGCGAGATGGTCGGCGCCTCCGGGCGCGACGTGCTGACCGCGATCGTGGCGGGCTATGAGGTGTGCTGCCGGCTCGGCAATGCGCTCGACCCGACCTCGCATTATGCGCGCGGCTTCCATCCGACCGTGACCGCAGGCACCTATGGCGCGGCGGCGGCAGCCGGCAAGCTGTTCGGCCTCTCCGAGAAGCAGATCATCGCCGCCTTCGGCGTCTCCGGTAGCCAGGCCGCGGGCTCGCTGCAATTCCTCGTCAACGGCGCCTGGAACAAGCGCTACCAGGTCGGCGCCGCCGCGATGAACGGCGTGATCGCCGCGACGCTGGCACGCAACGATTTCGTCGGCTCGACCGAATCGGTCGAGGGCAAGCACGGCCTGCTCGCCGGCTACACCGATGATGCGCATCCGGACAAGGCGGTCGCCGAGCTCGGCAAGACCTACGAGACCATGAAGATCGGCGTGAAGCCGTATCCGAGCTGCCGCTACACCCACGCCGCGATCGACGCGCTGATCGCGATGCGGCGCGAGCACAATCTGACGCCCGACCAGGTCAAGCGCGTCGAGATCGGGCTGCACCGCAACGGCATCACGCTGACCGGCGATGCCGCGACCAAGCGTCATCCGCGCTCGATCGTGGGCGGCCAGTTCTCGATGTTCTTCACCGGCGCGCTCGCGCTCGACCAGGGCTCATTCGGCTGGGACGATTACAATCGCCTTGGGGACGCCGCGATCGACGCGCTCGCCGACAAGTTCGACGTAGTGCAGGACGACCGCCTCGAGGTCGGCCGCACCCATCCGTTCGGCGCCCGCGTCAGCATCACCACCGACGATGGCGTGCATGAGCGCCTCTATGCCGACCCCTCGGGCGAACCGACCTCCTTCCCCGACGCGCAGGCGATGCAGCAGAAGTTCCTGACGCTGGCGCGCCCGGTGCTGAACGCGCGCGCGGAGAAATTCGCGGACGCGATCATGACGCTGGAGCGCTTCGACCGCGTGGCCAAGGCGACGGAGCTCGGAAGGTAGTAGATTCAGACTACACGAGCGGTGCACCCTCGCCCCTTGTGGGGGAGGGTGGCATAGGCGGCCTGCGGCCACCGTCCTTAGAACGCCGATGCTTCGCATTGGCTATGGCGATAGCGGCGAGACAGGATGAGGGGTCTCTCTCCGCGAACACCTTCACACAGTCAGATTCGCGGAGAGAGACCCCTCATCCGGCGCTTCGCGCCACCTTCTCCCACAAGGAGAAGGGCGAAGAGGCGACGCTTCGCTCTGCTGTCGTCAATTCACCCCCGCCAATTTCCCCTTCTCGCGCGTCGCTGCGACCACATCGCGCACGAGATCGAACACGCCATCCGCCTTCGGCGGTGCGTTGGGTGAGCGGCCGAGACGCACGATCACGAGGCGCTCCGACGGGATCACGATCGTGTACTGCCCGATCGTGCCCTTGGCGAAGAAGGCATCGCGCGGCCAGCCGTGTTCGACGCGAAAGTTTGCACCAAAACTGTCGTCCTGGTTGGTCCAGAAGCCGGCTCCGATGCCGACCCACGCATGTGGCGTCGCCGACGCCGAATAGCTCACCCACCCCTCCGGCAGGATGCGCTTGCCGCCGGCGACGCCGTCATTGAGATAAAGCTGACCGAACCGAGCCCAGTCGCGTGCGGACGCCAGCATCTCGCCGGAGCCCTCGATCGTGCCGGCGCCGTCGAGCTGAAGCGTGACGTTGACCATGCCGAGCGGCGCGAACAGTTCGCGACGCGCGAAGCGGAGCGCATCTGCGGGCTTGCCGCCGGCGGCATTGCGGATCAGCTGCGCGAGGATGACGAAGTTGCCGTCGTGATAATTCCAGGCCGTGCCCGGCGCGGTCGCAAGTGGCGCGCGCTCGGCAAAGGCGGCCATGTCGTTTTCCCCATACTTCATCGTGTTGACCGGCTCGAGCACAGAGCCGAGCGAAGCCTGCAACGAGCTTCCGAGCGCGAGGCCTGCGGTGTGACGCAGCAACTGGTCGACGGTGATGGCGTGGCGCGGATCATCCGGATTCTGCCAGGCCGCGATCGGCGCTGGCCCGTCAAGCTTGAGTTTGCCCTGGCGCACCAGAATGCCTGTCAGCGCCGAGGTCACCGACTTGGTCATGGAGAAGCCGAGCAGCGGCGTCTCCGGCCCGATGCCATCGGCATAGCGCTCGGCGATGATGCGGCCGGCCTTCATGACGACGATCGCGCGGGTGCGCCGATAGGGCGGCTGCGCAGGCTCGGCGAAGGCGCGGTCGAGCGCGGCGGAGAGCCCCTCGCTTTGCGGCGGCACGATTCCCGGGCCGGCGATCTCGGGCAGCAGCGCGGGCTGCGTGTCATCTGCCGGCAACGCGACATCGGTGATCCCCCGGCCATGCTCGAGCGTACAGCCGAGCCCCTCGCGATAGACGGCATGGCTGCGGCCGACGCCAAACAGCGACACCGTGACATCCTTGCGCGCGCGGTCGACCTGAAAATCCATTGCCCAGGTCAACAGACCCACGCCCGGCATCGCGTCAGTGGTCTCGGCGAGGTTGCGGGCGGGATCCAGGCCGGAGACGAAGGTCTCCGAACAGATTGTGTCGGCGATGAAGCCGGTCGCTACCTTCGGCACATCGCGGGCGCGCGCCGCGCCGAGCGCGAGGCCGGCACAGGCTATGACGGTGGAGAGTAGGAGTATCTTGCCGCGGCGGGTCACTGGCTTTCTCCGGTTTCGGGGACGTGTGCCGGAGAGAAAGCCGAACCCAGGCGAGAAGCGCTCGCCGGATTCGAAAATGGCGTTGCTGAAACTGATCAAGGCTAGCCGATTCTGGAATTCTCACGTGATTTCAACGACCTAAAAGTCTAGGCCGCGTCGACCTTGAGCCGCCGATACTCCGTCGGCGTCACACCCGTGACCGCCTTGAAGGCGCGGTTGAACGGGCCGAGCGACTGGAAGCCGGCATCCATGGCGATGGTGATGACGGGAACCTCGGCTTGGGTGGGGTCGGCGAGCGCGGCCTTGGCTTCCTCGATCCGGTGGTTGTTCAGGAACACATTGAAGTTGCGGTAGCCGAGCCGCTGGTTGATCAGCCGGCGCAACCGGTATTCCGGAATTTTCAGCCGGCCCGCCAGGACGCCGATGGTGATGTTCTCCTGACGGTAGATCCGCTCGTCCGCCATCAGCCGCATCAGGGCGTCGATCAGCTTCTGGTCGGCGGCGTCTTCAACGGCCTGCGGACTGAAAATGACCGCCGGTGCGACCTTCGTGGCGACCGGAAACAGATCGGCGGCATCGACGCGCATCATGCCATAGGCGATGACCGCGACGATGCAGGCGAGCACGCCGGCATTGATCGTATCGGCAGCATCGCCGACGCGGTAACCCGCGACGGAGATCTGAAGCAGCGCATTCACCCCGCCATAGAGCGCGCCAGCACAGACAATGAAGACGCGAACGCGGCGGCGGCGCTCGACCAGGTCGGCCGGCCACGAGGCGATCGTCTGCCCGATCGCAAGCGCGATGAAGCCGAGCACGATCAGGTTCACCACCGTTACCGAGAACCGCACGTAGCCGCCAGGCGCAATCCAGACGCAGCCTGCGAAGCTGAACGCCGTCACCAGCGACCAGACCCATCCGTGCCACCAGCGCAAGCGAAACTCGTCGTCGAACAGCGCGCGCGTGAACAGCCAGAACACCACGATGTTGCCGGTCGATAGCGCAACTAGCGGCGCATGCGATACCGGGATCCGCGACGTGACACCAACCGAATAGCTCACCGCATGCGCGGCCAAGCCCAGTGCGAGAGCAGCACCGAGTCGCCCCGCCAGCACGTTGCGAAAGTCCGAGAGCAGCGACGCCGCCAGCACCAGCAGCAACGCGACACTTGCGGCACGGAAAGCGAGTTCGAGGGTGGCAGGAGTCATTAGTCAGCGCGACCGGTCGAAGGCTGCAATCCGCCGAACATCGTCGCTCCCGCCGGCTTTTTCAAGAACCTTGCCGTCGCCAGCGGTCGCGCGTCGGCACCCGGCATGATCGCAGAAACCATTGCCCGCCCCGGTTTCCAACATTGCTCTCGCCGCCATCCCGTGGCGGCGGCAAATAGACGATTGCGCCGATGCCGCGACCGGCGCGACGTCCCGATCAAATCCTGTTACGATCGCCGCCGAAAGAAGGAGTTTCCCATGAGCTGGCAGCCCTCCAACGATCCCGTGCTCGGCGATCCCATGTCCTGCGATGCGCTCGATCTCGTCATCGTGCCGCGCACCCGCGACCTCGGCGACGGTTTCGCCGTGCGCCGCGCGCTGCCGCATGGCAAGCGGCAGATGGTCGGTCCCTTCATCTTCTTCGACCATTTCGGACCGGTGCAGTTCGTCTCCGGCAAGGGCATGGACGTGCGCCCGCATCCGCATATCGGGCTCGCCACCGTCACCTATCTCTTCGACGGCGCGATCATGCACCGCGACAGCGAGGGCAACATCCAGGAGATCCAGCCCGGTGCGATGAATTTGATGACGGCCGGGCGCGGGATCGCCCATTCCGAGCGCACGCCGGATGCACAGCGCGCCTCGGGCCAGAAAATGCTCGGCCTGCAAAGCTGGATCGCGCTGCCGGCCGGATCCGAAGAGATCGCGCCGTCGTTCCAGCACTACGGTGCCGGCGACCTGCCGATGATCTCCGAGCGCGATTTCACCGCACGGGTGATCGCGGGCTCATCGTTCGGCATCACCTCGCCGGTCTCGATGGTCTCGCCGTGGTTCTACACCGAGGTCACGGCCGCTGCGGGCGCGAGCGTGCCGCTCGATCCTGACCAAGAGGAGCGCGCGATCTACCTCGTCGACGGCGAGGTCGAGATCTCGAACGAGCGCTACGAGGGGCCGCGGCTGCTGATCTTCCGCCCCGGCGACCGCATCACCGTGAAGGCCGTGAGGCCGACGCGGATGATGTTTCTCGGCGGCGATGCGCTGGAAGGCCCGCGCCACATCTGGTGGAATTTCGTCTCCTCCAGCAAGGAGCGGATCGAGCAGGCCAAGCAGGACTGGAAAACCGGCCGCTTCGCGGCGGTTCCGCAGGAACATGAGTTCATTCCGCTGCCGGAATAGGCTAATCCGGTGTCCGGCCGCGCTTTCAGGCGCGGCCGGATTTCCTGTCCGAAGGACTTGTCTCCGAAAGCCCTGCCGATGACCACCATGCTCTCCAGCGACCTGCCCCTGCCCAAGATCGGGCGCGGCAAGGTGCGCGATATCTACGCCGTCGACGACGACCGCCTGCTGCTCGTCACCACCGACCGCATCAGCGCCTTCGACGTCGTGATGGGCGAGACCATCCCGATGAAGGGCGCGGTGCTGACGCAAATCAGCGCGTTCTGGTTCAACGAGCTCGAAGGAGTGGTACCGCATCACATGATCAGCGCGGACACCGACGAGATCATTGCCGCCGTGCCGGCGTTGAAACCGCACCGCGCCGAGATCCTCGGCCGCGCCATGCTGTCGCGCCGCACCACCGTGTTCCCGATCGAATGCGTGATCCGCGGCTATCTCTCGGGCTCGGCCTGGAAGGAGTATGCGGCCAGCGGCACGCTCGCGGGCGAGAAGCTGAAGCCCGGCCTCGTCGAGAGCGAGAAGCTTGAGCCTTCGATCTTCAGCCCGGCGACCAAGGCCGAGACCGGCCATGACGAGAACATCACCATCGCGCGGATGCGAGAGGTGGTCGGGGACGAGGTCGCCTACACGCTCGAGAGCATGACGCGCGCAATCTACACGCTCGGCGAGGAGTTGGCACGCGAGCAGGGCATCATCATCGCCGACACCAAGTTCGAGTTCGGCCGCGACAAGGACGGCCGCATCATCCTGATCGACGAGGTGATGACTCCGGATTCGTCGCGATTCTGGGCAGTCGACGCCTACAAGCCCGGCCAGCCGCAGGCGAGTTTCGACAAGCAGCCGTTGCGCGACTATCTCGACGTCGAGCGCCGCGCCGGCCGCTGGAACGGCGACGCTCCGCCGCCCCCGCTACCCGCCAGCGTCGTCGATGCAACCAGCAAGCGGTATCTCGAAGCGTATCGGCGCGTGACCGGGACAGAGCTGAAGATCTAGCCCGGCCGTCGCCTCTCGCTCCGTCATTGCGAGGAGCTCTTGCGACGAAGCAATCCAGACTGCCTCCGCGGAAGGATTCTGGATTGCTTCGCGGAGCCTGTCATCGGGCCGCGCTTCGCGCGGACCCGTTGGCTCGCAATGACGCGGAGGGGCCCCACGTGTCTCGACCATCCGCCCGCCGCAGGTGATCAGCCGTTCACACGCCGTGAACCGCATCCTCACCGGATCGCTGCGGAACTGTTGGATACTTCATAATTACGAGAATTCTGTTGCGCTAAGCGTGTAGTCGTCTACGTCTCGGACGGGACTTTTCAGGGGCGAGCGCAAGGGCGTGACCGATCCAGCAATTACTTTCAGTCCGGCTCCTCGATTCAATCCGGCCCTCAAGCGCGCGCTGAATGACATCCTGGGCGGAAGCGCAGCCAGCGTCCTGGCCCTCACCTTCGGCCTGTCCTATGCGCTGCTGATCTTCGCCGGCCCGCTCTCGCCCTACCTGTCCTACGGGATCGCGGCGACCTTCATCAGCTCGGCGGTGCTTGCCGCCATCGTCGCGCTCGGCAGCTCCCTGCCCTTTGCGATTGCCGCCCCTGACAGCTCGACCGCGGCGATAACAGGCATTCTGGCGGCCTCGCTGGTCGAACGAATCGAGGCGGCCAATCCGTCGGCGCCGCTGCTCTCGCCGGTCCTGATCACGCTTGGCCTGTCGACGGTGCTGACCGGCGTGGTGCTGTGCGGATTGGGCCTGACGCGGATGGGACGCGCCATCCGCTACGTGCCGTATCCCGTGGTCGGCGGCTTCCTCGGCGCCACCGGACTCCTCATCGCCTTGGGGGCGGTCCGCGTGATCACCAATCATCCCGTGCAGTTCGCGACGCTGACGGGCCTCGCCAACGGCATCGCGCTGTCGGAGCTGGGTGCGGCCTGCGCGATGGCGCTGGTGCTGTATCTGACCTGGCATCGTTCGCGCAGCCCGTTCGGACTGCCGATCATCCTGATCGGCGGCGTGCTCGCGGCGCATCTGGCGTTCTGGATCACGGGTGTCTCGCTCGATGAAGCCCGCGCGATGGGCTGGACGTTCCAGCCACCGCCGCCAGCGGCTTTCATGGTGCCCTGGCACATCGACGATCTCGCGAACTATCCCTGGTTCGCCGTACCGGACCTGCTTGGCAACCTCGTTGCGGTCATCTTCGTCACTGCATCCAGCACGCTGTTCAACACCACCGGCATCGAGGTAGCCTCGCACCGCGAAGCCAATCTGGAGCGCGAGCTGAACGTGACCGGAGCAGCCAACATCGTGGCCGGCGTGCTCGGCGGCTACCCCGGCTGCAGCTCGATCAGCCGCTCGATCCTCAATTTCAGCAGCGGCGGCCGCGGACGCCTGTCGGGGCTCACCGTCTCGGCGCTGTCGCTCCTGATGCTCGCGGTCGCACCCGAGCTGCTCGGATTCATCCCGAAATTCGTGCTCGGCGGCCTGCTGCTCTATCTCGGCGCCGACCAGCTGCACAAATGGATCATCGAATCGCGCAAGCGGCTTTCGAAGCTCGAATACCTCTCGCTGATCGCCATCATCGCGATCATCGTGGTCTGGGGCTTCGTGCCGGGCATCCTGATCGGCGTGATCATCGGCTGCGCCACCTTTGCCTTCAGCGCGGCGCGGGTCGAATCGATCAAATACAGCTTTGACGGCTCGGAATATCGCTCCTCGCTCGACCGCTCGCGCGACGACCAGGACGTTCTGCTCGCCCATGGCGGCAAGATCCAGGGCCTGAACCTGCAGAGCTATCTGTTCTTCGGCTCGGCCAACCGGCTCTATCAGCACGTCAAGCAGCTGCTCCAGGAGCGCCCGGAGTGCCGCTATTTGCTGTTCGACTTCAAGCTCGTCACCGGTGTTGACTCCTCAGCCGCCTACAGCTTCGCCCAGATCAAGCGCAGCGCCGCCGACCTCGGCGTCGAGCTGATCCTGGTGCATCTGTCGGCGGCGGCCGAGAAAGTGCTGCGCTCCAGCGACTTCGTCGGCGAAGGCGTCACCATCATTCCCGAGCTCGATCATGCGCTGGAATGGTGCGAGAACGAGATTATCTCGCAGCATCAGGGACTGGCGCAGGAAGAAGCCAGCCTGCACGACTGGTTCGCGGGGCTTCTCGACAGCGAGGACGATGCCGACAAGCTGATCCGCCGCTGCCAGCGCATCGAGGTCGAGGCCGGCGAGGTCATCGTGCAGGCGGGTGATCCTGCCGATTCCATGCATTTCATCCTCGACGGCCGCGTCGGCATCATGGTCCCCGCCGAAGACGGCCGCACCACGCGCGTGCGCAGCCTCGGCCGCTACACCACGATCGGCGAGATGGGCCTGGTGTCGAACACGCCGCGCAGCGCGACGATCCAGGCCGAGGTCGACAGCGTGCTCTACGTGCTGAACACGCACCAGTTCGACGCCATTAAGGACGAGGACCCCGCGCTCAGCCACAAGCTGCTGACCTACTTCGTGTCCGTCATGGCCGAGCGACTGACGTTTGCGAACCGGACGATCGCGGTGCTCAGGCGGTAGTCCGTAGCCCGGATGGAGCGAAGCGCAATCCGGGGTCGCGCCACTAACGGCGGATGTCCCGGATTACGCTTCGCTC
>JAEYRD010000057.1 GCA_023435725.1 Pseudomonadota bacterium
CGGCGCGAGCGGCTCGGGCGTGAAGCCTGCCGGTGGCGGCTCGCTGCGGCGCTCAGCCAAAGCGGGGGCGGGCCGGCGCACCTCGTCGGCGAAAGAGGGACGCGCGGGCCGCTGCGGCAGCTCGGGCATTTGCGGCTCGGGATGATCGAGCAGTTCGGGCCGTGGTGCTTCGTCGGCCCAGGCCCCGGTGTCCGGCATGGGCGCGAGACGCGGCGGCTCGGAGGCGCTGGGACGTTGCGGAAGCTGGTCGCGGCCGGGCGCAGCACGCACGATGTTCGGTTCGACGACGATGTCGGTGGGACCGCCGATCATCAGGAGATGCTCGACATTGTCACGCCGGACCAGCACCAGGCGGCGCCGGCCATCGACCGCGGCGGCATCGATCACGGCAAGCCGGGGCATCCTGCCGCGCTGGGTGTTGGCACCGAGCCGGCTGCCGGCGAATCGGCGAACCAGCCACGCAGCGACGCCGATCAACGCCAGAACGACGATGAACGCGACGATGAAGGTGATAGGGCTGCCTTGCATACTTGTCCCCGACAAATGGCGCTTTTCTCGTGCCCATGGTCAGATGCGCCAACCACCGGCGTGGGATGCCCCAAACTGCGATTTCTTAACGTCCCACGGCAGTTTTTGCCGTCCCCAACTCTTAATAACCCATGAATCGCTCGATCCAAAACGACTTCTTGGCCTGTGCATGCGCCGCCAAGCGGTTCGGTTAATGCCGCTTTCGGGGACGTAGAATCACGGGATCGCAAAGTCGTGTCCCGGTCGGGGACATACGTCAATGGCATCCTTAACCACCTGTTAACCATACACGCGGCAAATTCTGCCTAGCTTCGGACCCCAAGGGGTCCCGAGAGGCGGAAGGAACCGCAACGATGTCCATCAACGACCTCCCCGTGCTGTCGGCGCTTCGCACCAAGATGCAGTGGCACCAGGAGCGCCAGCGCGTCCTGTCCGAAAACGTCTCCAATTCCGATACGCCCAAGTTCCGGCCGCGCGACCTGGTCGAGCCGAAGCTCGACAAGGCCGGCGCCGTCACAGGCTCGATGGGCCCGCTTGCGCTGACCGTCACCAGCGCCTCCCACATGACGCCATCAGGCTCGGCCTCCGGATTCGACCAGAACAGGAATGCAGGCTTCGAAACCCGCCCCGCGGGCAACGCCGTCAACCTCGAAGAGGAGATGATGAAGGCGGCCAGCAACCAGATGGATTATGCGGCGGCGACCTCGCTCTACTCGAAGAGCCTGCATCTGCTCAAGACCGCGATCGGCAAGGGCTAGAGCTGGAGGACGCGCATCATGGCGAATGACAGCAGCGACTTTGCCCGCTCGATGGCGATCGCGACCTCGGGCCTGCGCGCGCAGGCCGGGCGCATGCGGGTGATCTCGGAGAACATCGCGAACGCGGATTCGACGTCGCAGACGGCCGGCGGCGATCCCTACCGCCGCAAGGTGCCAACCTTCTCCTCCGCGCTCGACCGCACGCTCGATGCGCAGGTCGTCACCCTCGGCAAGATCAAGCCGGACCAGTCAAACTTCCGCGTCAAATACGAGCCGAACAATCCGGCGGCGGATGCGAGCGGCAACGTCAAATATCCCAACGTGAACTCGGTGGTCGAGATGACCGACATGCGCGACGCGCAGCGGTCCTACGAGGCCAATCTCAACATCATCAGTGCGACGCGCCGGATGATTCAGCGCACGCTCGACATCCTCAAGAGCTGAACAGGACACTTAAGCCATGGCATCTCCGACAATCGCCGCCAACGCTTATGCCAACCTCGCACGCGTGCTGGAGAACAGCGGCGCCGGCAAGGGCAGCGAGGCGAGCGGGCAATCTTTCGCGTCACTCCTGAAAGATGCTGTCGGCAGCGTCATGGAGTCCGGCCGCAAGTCCGACGCACAGACGGTGGCGATGGCGGCCGGCAAGGCCAACGTGATGGACGTGGTGACGGCGGTTGCAGACACCGACGTTGCGGTGTCCACGCTGGTCTCGGTCCGCGACCGCGTGATCGCGGCGTATGAAGACATCATGAAGATGCCGATCTGATTTTCGGTCTCCGTCGTCATTGCGAGCGTAGCGAAGCAATCCAGAATCTTCCCGCAGCCGGCAGTCTGGATTGCTTCGCTACGCTCGCAATGACGGGGAGAGGGCTTCGCATCGCGTCGAACGCGGTGGGGAGGCAAGAATGAACAAAGGAAGTTTGCAATGACCGGACCCGAAACCCTCGACGTCGCGCGTGATGCGATCTGGACCATCGTGATCGTGTCGTCACCCCTGATGCTGGTCGGCCTCGTGGTCGGCGTGATCGTGTCGCTGTTCCAGGCGTTGACGCAGATCCAGGAGCAGACGCTGATCTACGTGCCGAAGATCCTGGCCATCTTTGCCACGATGCTATTGGCGCTGCCATTCATGGCCGACTCGCTTCACGCCCATATGTTGCGGATATCGTCGCGAATCATCGGCGGCTGAGGCACAATGCGCCCATTATGCGCATCGACGTCTCGCTATTGCCGGCGCTCGCCGCGGCCTTCATGCTCGCTTTTGCCCGGGTCGGCGCGATGGTGATGCTGCTGCCGGGACTGGGCGAGACCAACATCCCGACGCGGGTGAAGTTGTCGATCGCGCTCCTGCTCACGCTGATCATCCTGCCGCTGCACCGTAACGCCTACCACGTCGACATGGGTTCGCTCGCGCCGCTGCTGGTGCTGATGCTGCATGAGATCGCGATCGGCATTGTGCTCGGCGCGACCGCGCGCGTGACGCTGGCGGCGCTCCAGGTCGCGGGTTCCGTGATCGCGCAGCAGATGGGGCTCGGCTTCGTCACCTCGGTCGATCCGACGCAGGGACAGCAGGGCGTGCTGGTCGGCAACTTCCTGACCATGTTGGGGGTGACACTGCTGTTTGCCACCGACAGCCATCATCTGGTGATCGCGGCACTGAACGACAGCTATTCGATCTTCTCGCCCGGCGAGACCGTATCGAGCGGCGATGTTGCCTCGCTCGCAACACGCGCCTTCGCCGCCGCGTTCCGCCTCGGCTTGCAGCTCTCAGGACCGTTCCTGGTGTTCGGCCTCGTCTTCAATATCGGGCTCGGCGTGCTGGCGCGGCTGATGCCGCAGATGCAGGTCTATTTCGTCGGCGTCCCGCTGTCGATCTTCGCGGGCTTTTTGGTGCTCGGCGTGGTGATCACGGCGATGATGGGCACGTATCTGGACTACTTCATCGGTGTCATGCACCAGATGATGCCGCTCAGGTGACGGGGGATCCATGGCGGAAGACAACGATCCCGAGAGTCAAACAGAAGACCCGACGCAAAAACGCCTCGACGAGGCGCTCGAACGCGGTGACGTCGCCAAGAGCCAGGAGATCAACACCTGGTTCATGATCGCGGGCGGCACGCTGGTGGTCTCGACCTTCTCCGGCTCGGTCGGCAGCGGGCTGGTGACGCCGATGCGCAACCTGCTCGCCAATTCCTGGATGATCAAGACCGACGGCGGGAACCTGCTCGCGTTGATGCAGCAGATCGAGTTCGCTGTGCTCGCGGCGATTGGTGTACCCTTGCTGATGCTGGTGCTGGCGGCGATCGCCGGCAACATGCTCCAGCATCGCCTGGTCTGGTCCGCCGAATCCCTCAAGCCAAAATTCAGCAAGCTCTCGCCCGCTGCCGGCTTCAAGCGCATCTTCGGCAAGCAGGCCGCCGCCAATTTCCTCAAGGGGCTCGGCAAGCTGCTCGTGCTCGGCGCGGTCATGGCCACGATCCTGTGGCCGGAGCGGCATCGCATGGAGGCGATGGTCAAGCTGGATCCGGCCGCCATGCTGGCCGCCTCCACCAGCATGACCATCCATCTGCTCGGCGCGGTGGTCGCGGCGCTCGCGATCATCGCCATCGGCGACTACTTCTTCCAGTATCGCAGTTGGTTCCAGCGGCAGAAGATGTCGCTCCAGGAGATCAAGGAAGAGTTCAAGCAGTCCGAAGGCGACCCGCACATCAAGGGCAAGCTCAGGCAACTGCGCCAGCAGCGCTCCAAGAAGCGCATGATGGCGGCGGTTCCCAAGGCCTCCGTGATCATCACCAATCCGACCCACTATTCGGTGGCGCTGTCCTACGAGCGCGGCATGACGGCGCCGATCTGCGTTGCCAAGGGCGTCGACAACCTCGCTTTCAAGATCCGGGAGATCGCGCGCGAGTACGATATTCCCATCGTCGAGAACGTGCCGCTGGCCCGTGCGCTCTACGCCACGGTCGAAATCGACCAGGAAATCCCGACCGAGCACTACCATGCGGTTGCCGAAGTCATCGGTTACGTCATGCGGCTGAAGCGCGGATTCGGCGCCGGGCGGGGATAAAATACCCGAAAAGTACCGGAAATGGCCGTAATCTGGGAATCAGCGTAGGTTTCAGTCTTGCCGCCCTTGCGTCTGCGGGTCCGATTCAGGCAGGGAAGGCCCGTTGCGCGCGGGAGCGCGTCCGTTTTCTGCCGACAGGCTGCGCCAGCTTGAGATGACCGCCGAGACCGACCACGACCTCACACGCGAGCCCGTTGCGGCGCACGAGCCGTCGCCGCGCTCGGGCAGCATTGCGCTGGTGCTGCTGGTGGCCGCCGGCCTCGTCGCGGTCGCCGTCGGGCTGATGACGCTCGGGCGTGCGCAGGCGCAGCCCTACATCCTCGGTATCCTCGCCGTGCTGGCGATGGTCGGCCTGTTCAACCTGTTCGCCTTCGCGGCGGGGATCATCCGCTTCGCCGACCGCAATCTCGATGATCCCATCATTGGCCGCATCTCCGATCACGCCTTCGACGGCCTCGCCGTGACCGATTCGCGCGGCCATGTGGTCTATTCCAACGCGGCCTATCTGACGCTGACCGGCGCCGCCGGCCCGCAGGATGTGCGCCCGGTGGAGCGCGTCTTCATCGGCAACCCTGATGTCTCCGAAGCGGTGTTCCGCCTGCTGAAAGCGGCGCGCGAAGGCAAGCGGCAGCAGGAAGAGGTGCGCATCTCCGGCCAAGACGGCAGCCAGGGCCGCTGGCTGCGCATGCGGGTACGTCCGCTCGGCACGGGCAAGCGCGAGGCGAAGTATGCGGTGTGGTCGATCGCCGATATCACCCGCGATCGCGAGCGCCAGGAAGACGTCTTCCAGGAACTCCAGCACGCCATCGAATATCTCGATCATGCGCCTTGCGGCTTCTTCTCGGTCAATCCGGCCGGCGAACTCGCCTATGTCAATGCAACGCTGGCGAACTGGCTCGACTACGACCTCGCCGAGATCGGTTCGGGCGGCTTGAAGCTCACCGACATCGTCTCCGGCGATGGCGCCTCGCTGTTGACTGCGATCGTGGCGGTGCCGGGCGAGGTGAAGACCGAGGTCTTCGACATCGACCTGCGCATGCGCACGGGCAAGACCATGCCGGTGCGGCTCTATCACAAGCTGGCCTTCGGCGCCGACGGTACACCTGGGTCCTCGCGCACGCTGGTGATCAGCCGTGCCCGCGACGAGCGCAGCGATCCCGACCGCGCCGCCGAAGTGCGCTTCATGCGCTTCTTCGACCATACGCCGATGGCGATCGCGACCGTCGACCGTGACGGCAACGTCGTGCGCGCCAATGCACGCTACGCCAAGCTCGGGCAGGCCCTCGGGCTCGACAGCGCCAACAAGTCGATCTTCCGCGCGGTCAATGCGCGCGACCGCCATTTGCTGGTTGCGGCCATCAACCAGGCCGCCGAAGGCCGGGCTGACATCGCGCCGGTCGAGGTGGCCCTGGAAGGAACCAAGGACCGCTGGGGTCAGTTCTTCGTCACGCCGGTCGATGCGGCGGAGAACGAGGCGGAAGCCGCGATCGTGCACATGCTCGAGACCACCGAGCGACGCGCGCTGGAGAACCAGATCAACCAGTCGCAGAAGATGGAGACTGTCGGCCAGCTCGCCGGCGGCATCGCCCACGACTTCAACAACGTGCTCTCCGCCATCATGATGGCGAATGACTTCCTGCTGAACGCGCACAAGCCGACTGACCCGTCGTTCCAGGACATCATGCAGATCAAGCAGAACGCGACGCGCGCCGCCACCTTGGTGCGGCAATTGCTCGCGTTCTCGCGGCGGCAGACGCTGCGGCCGCAGGTGCTCGATCTCGGCGACGCGCTCTCCGATCTCACCATGCTGCTGCGCCGGCTGATCGGCGAGAAGGTCAAGCTCGACCTGATCCACGGCCGCGACCTCTGGCCCGTGAAGGTCGACGTCTCCCAGTTCGAGCAGGTCATCGTCAACCTCGCGGTGAACGCGCGTGACGCCATGCCCGACGGCGGCAAGTTGATCATCCGCACCGCCAACGTTACCACCGAGGACGCAGGCAAGCTCGCCTACAAGGGCATGCCGGCGGCGGATTACGTGCGGATCGAGGTTGCCGACACCGGGACCGGCATTCCCGCCGACATCCGCGACAAGATTTTCGAGCCATTCTTCTCGACCAAGGAAGTGGGCAAGGGCACCGGCCTCGGGCTCTCCACCGTCTACGGCATCGTCAAGCAGACCGGCGGCTTCATCTACGTCGACTCCGAACCCGGGCAGGGCACCTCGTTCCACATCTTCCTGCCGCGCCATCACGCCGAGCCGGAGGTGCAGGTCGAGCAACCCGCGGCGGCGGTTGCCGCGACCAATGGCGCTGCGAAGGAAGCGGCGCCCGCCGCAGTGGAGGCGAAGCCCCGCACCGATCTCACCGGCCAGGGCACCATCCTGCTGGTCGAGGACGAAGAAGGCCTGCGCGCCCTCAACGCGCGCGGCCTGCGCTCGCGCGGCTATACCGTGGTCGAGGCCGAGAACGGCGTCGAGGCCATGGAGGTGCTGGAAGAGCAGGGCGGCGCGATCGATCTCGTCGTCTCCGACGTCGTGATGCCGGAGATGGACGGTCCGACGCTGCTGAAGGCGATGCGGGAGCAGAATCCCGACATCAAGTTCATCTTCGTCTCCGGCTACGCCGAGGACGCCTTCGAGAAGAGCCTGCCGGAAGGCCAGCAGTTCGACTTCCTGCCGAAGCCCTTCACGCTCAGCCAGCTCGTGGCGGCGGTGAAGGAGACGATGACGAAGTCGGGGTAAGGGCCACCACCGTCATTGCGAGCGCAGCGAAGCAATCCAGAATCTTTCCGCAGAGGCACTCTGGATTGCTTCGTCGCAAGAGCTCCTCGCAATGACAGGGAAAAAGCGGAGCTTTTGCTCCAAGGCCGCCGGTAACCCGAGACCACGGTTCCGGCGCCTTCCCGGCCAACCCCCAGTCAAATATGGGCTTTTGCCACATCCCCGCGACTGAGGGCCGCAGCCGCAGGTTTCGAAACCGACTTCACTTTTCGGGAAGTCTGCCCATCTTAGGGGGCACGTCCCCATGCCGGGGATTTGGGAAACGCACATGAATTTCTCGCAACGTAGCCGCAGTCTTTTCAAGACGATTGCCGTCTTGCTGGCGCTCGCACTGCCGACGGCTCTGGCGATCTCGTCCGCTGACGCGCGCGTCGGCGGCGGCTTCTCGTCGGGTTCGCGCGGCTCGCGGACCTATTCGGCCCCGCCGTCGACCACGACCGCGCCGGGCTCGACCTCGCAGTTCAACCGCACCTACACCCAGCCGGGTGCAGGCATGAATTCGGCCACCGCGCCCGCGCGCGGCGGCCTGTTCGGCCGCGGCGGCGGCTTCCTCGGCGGCCTTGCGGCCGGCTTCCTCGGCGCCGGCCTGCTCGGCATGCTGTTCGGCGGCGGTCTGTTCGGCGGTCTCGGCGGCCTGTCGTCGATCCTGGGCCTGATCATCCAGATCGTGCTGGTGGTGTTCGTGGTGCGGCTGGCGATGTCGTGGTGGCAGCGCCGCCACACCCCGCAGGCGGCCTACGCCAATGCCAATGCCAATGCCAATGCCGATGCCGGCGCCGGTCCGGGACCGCAGCTGAACCATCGCAGCGGCCTCGGTGGTGGACTTGGCGGTGGCCTTGGTGGCTTCGGCTTCGGTGCCAACAACGCGCCGCTCGAAATCCGCCCCGCCGACTATGAGGCGTTCGAGCGCCTGCTCGGCGAGATCCAGACCGCCTGGTCGAACGAGGACGTGGCCAAGCTGCACACGCTCGCGACGCCGGAAATGGTCTCGTACTTCGAGCAGGACCTCGGCCAGAACCGCGCGCGCAACGTCGTGAACAAGGTGACCAACGTCAAGCTGCTGCAGGGCGACCTTGCGGAAGCCTGGCGCGAAGGCGAGACCGAATACGCCACGGTGGCGCTGCGCTTCGCGCTCACCGACAAGACGCTCGATCGCAACACCGGCGCGGTTGTCGCCGGCGGCGAGCAGCCGGGCGAGGTCACCGAAGTCTGGACCTTCGCCCGCCGCCCGGGCGGCGGTTGGGAATTGTCGGCGATTCAGCAGACCAACTGATCGCGAAGAGAACAGCGAGAAGGGCGTCGTGCTTCGGCATGGCGCCCTTTTTGTTTGGCGGCCCGCGCTCCCTCCACCCGTCATTGCGAGGAGCCCTTGCGACGAAGCAATCCAGAGTCTTTCCGTTGAGAGCTTCGCAATGACGGAGTATGTGGCGTGAGCGTCGAGTCCATCCGCACTGACGGAACCTTGCAGCGCGTGCTATATTGGTCCTGACGCTTCCACGCTCACGGACCCCTCCCATGAAATACGAGCTCTACTACTGGCCTGAGATCCAGGGCCGCGGCGAATATGTGCGGCTGGCGCTGGAGGAGGCGGGGGCGGCTTACGTCGATGTCGCGCGCGGTCCGCGCGGCACCAGCGCGATGATGAGGATGATGGATGCGCGCACGGGCACGCCGCCCTTTGCGCCGCCTTTCCTCAAAGCCGGCAAGCTCGTCATCGGCCAGACCGCCAACATTCTGCTCTATCTCGGCGCACGCCACGCCCTCGCTCCGAAGGCGGAAGCTGGCCAACTCTGGGTGCACCAGCTTCAGCTCACCATCACCGACCTCGTGGTCGAGATCCACGACACCCATCATCCGCTCGGGCCTTCGATGTATTACGAAGACCAGAAACCACCCGCGAAGAAGCGCACGGCCGACTTCTGGAGCGAGCGCGTGCCGAAATATCTCGGTTATTTCGAGGAGCTTCTTGCCGGCAATGGCGGCAGCTATGTCACGGGCCGCAGGCTGACCTATGTCGATCTCTCGCTGTTCCAGATCGTCGACGGACTGCGTTATGCCTTCCCAAAGCGCATGAAGGCGTTCGAGGCAGACATTCCCGGCCTCGTCGGCCTGCACGACCGCGTCGCCGCGCGGCCGAACATCAAGGCCTATCTGGCGAGCGAACGCCGCATTCCCTTCAACGAGCAGGGCATCTTCCGCCGCTATCGCGAACTGGATGGCTAGAGCGTGATCCGGAAAAGTGTGAAGCGGTTTTCCGAAGAGATCATGCTCAAACGTGTTCACCACGCGCCCGGCAGCAGGCGGTGGCGCACGCGCGCGACGTAGTCGGAATAACCCGGCAAGCCCTGGCGTAGCGTGCGCTCCTCAATGCGGATGCGGATCACAAACAGGGCGACGAACAGTGGCGTCATCGCAAGTCCCCACCACGAGCCCAGGGCCAGCGGCACGCTGGCGAAGAACAGGATCATGCCGCTGTACATGGGATGGCGCACATGCGCGTAGGGCCCGGTCGAAATCACCCGCTGTGCGCGGTCGGCTTGCAGCTTCACCACGGGCGCCGCGAACGAGTTCTCGCGGAACACCCAGAGTATGAACAGCATCGAGAGCAGGAACAGGACAAAGCCGAGCGCATGTAGCGCGACCGGCATGTGGGAAAATAGATTGCGGCGGTCGAGCCCCATCGCGGTGAGCCAGGCCAGCATCGCGCCGATGAACACGATCATGAAGAGTTTGTCGGCGGCCGGCTGATCCTTCTGCAGTACCGGCCGCAGACGTTCCGCGAGCAGCGCCGGATCAATCCGATAGAGCCACCAGCCGCAGAGCGGACCGAGCAGGGCGGAGGTCGCGAGGAACAGCCAGGCCGAAGGCCAGCGCAGGGTCCCGGCGGACACGAACAGCAGCGCGCCGATTGCGATGGTGGTGATCGTGTTCTGCAACAGCAGCTTTGCGATCATGCGCAGGTCCCGAGTCAACTGCGCACGATACTGGTCCCGCTATCCGGCGAAGATGCGGCCGGACGCGCGAAAGGCCCGATCAACCGGATCGAGCTTTCATCCTCGATGGGCCGGATCAGGCGAGCTGATCGATCCGCGTGCCCTGTCCCGGCGGCAGCGGCGCGGGCGGCGGCGGCTGATAGGTCGGGTCGCTGTCCTTGGTCTCGGCCTGATCGTTCAGCCGCGTCGTCGCGTCGTAGCTGGGCATCACGGTCGCGATCGGCGGCGTCGCAACGGTTGAAACGCTCATCCACAAATCCTCACACATGGAAACAATCGACCCTGCTCCGTCAGGGGCGAAACTTCCGTCAAGGCAATCATTAAAATGCGAGCGATCTGGTGCGGCGAAGGAGGCGCTTTTCGTGCCTCATCGCGCGGTGCCAGGGAGACGACGGGCCTCTCCTCGTCATTGCAATGACGGAGTTCGTGGTGAGTGCCCGCCTACTCGTCCTTCGGCCGTGTGATCGCGATCGCGGATTCCGTCTTGGTACGCGTGCATTCCATGTTGAGGCGCTTGTAGCGCATCGTCACCTTGTCGCCGCGGAGCAGGCCCATGCGCTTCAGGCATCGCGTCGAGCCGGTCGTAGTGTCGTCCTTCGTCACCGTAAAGATGATCGCGGCTGCTGATCCGACCAGGTCAAAGAACTGCGGTGTCGGCTTGCGATCGCCCTTGGCATAGAGCTCGTTGGAATAGGCCTTTCCTTGCGCGCGGCAGCCGAGCGAGAGCTCCTTCGCCGCCGGGTGGGTGAGGTAGATGATGTTGGCGGCCTTGAAGTTGACCTTCAGCTTATCGATACCGCTCGCGAGCTGCTTTGCGATGTCGTCGCACTGGTCCGCGCGGGCAGGCGAGGCGAGAGCCACAAGGCCGGTGATGGCGGCGACGACCAGGATCGCGCCGCGGACGTTCGAGTTCAATGTCATGATGAAAAGCCCCTTAGAACGCGTATTCAATCGTTGGCACGCGCAGAGCGCAAGGGGCGCTGCCGGGCCCGGGCGGACTCCATGATGCCCCTGTCTCTGGCGGGCAGCGACCGAAAAATGGCCGCGGCGGTACCGAATCGGGATGCCCCGACCGCGCCATAGCGCCTTCCCTTTACGGCAAAAAAGCTTAGAACGCTTCTACGACGAGGGCCCGCGCGAGGGCTCCAGAACCCGAGATCGCCCCCCATGAACGCTCCCACCGCCTTTCCCGACCAGTCCAAGCCCGTTCCGCCCTACAAGCACACCCCGCTGTTCCCGCTGGGCAAAGACGAGACGCCCTACAAGAAGATCATGTCCGAAGGCGTCCGGGTCGAGAAAGTCCTGGGGAAGGACATGCTGGTGGTGTCGCGCGAGGCGCTGCGGGCTCTGTCGGAAGCAGCTTTCGGCGACATCAACCACTATCTGCGCCCCGGCCATCTGAAGCAGTTACGCGCGATCCTCGAGGACAGCGAGGCGAGCCCGAACGACAAGTTCGTTGCGCTGGATTTCCTGAAGAACGCCAATATCGCCGCCGGCGGCGTGCTGCCGATGTGCCAGGACACCGGCACCGCGATCATCATGGGCAAGAAGGGCTGTAACGTCATCACCGACGGTGACGACGAGGCAGCGCTGTCGGAAGGCGCGCGCGACGCGTACCTGCGCCGCAATTTGCGCTACTCGCAGGTCGCGCCCTTGTCGATGTACGAGGAGAAGAACACCGCCAACAACATGCCGGCACAGTGCGAGATCTACGCCGAGGGCGACGACGCCTACAAGTTCATGTTCATGGCGAAGGGCGGCGGCTCCGCCAACAAGAGTTTTCTGTTCCAGGCCACGCCCTCGGTGCTGACCAAGGACCGGCTGCTCGCCTTCCTGAAGGAAAAGATCCTGACGCTGGGCACCGCGGCGTGCCCGCCCTATCACCTCGCCATCGTCATCGGCGGCACTTCCGCCGAGCTCTGCATGAAGACGGTGAAGCTTGCCTCCGCACGCTACCTCGACGCGCTACCGACCCACGGCTCGCCCGACGGCAATGCGTTCCGCGACGTCGAGATGGAGAAGGACATCCACAAGATGACGCAGTCGCTTGGCGTCGGCGCGCAGTTCGGCGGAAAGTATTTCTGCCACGACGTGCGCGTGATCCGCATGCCGCGTCACGGCGCCTCGCTCCCGATCGGACTTGGCGTGTCCTGCTCGGCCGACCGCCAGGTGCTCGGCAAGATCACCAAGGACGGCGTCTATCTCGAGGAGCTCGAGCACAACCCGGCGCAGTATCTGCCGCAGGTCGAGCAGTCGCTCGGCGGCGAGGTCGTCAAGATCGACCTCAACCAGCCGATGAAGGACATCCTGGCGACGTTCTCGAAATATCCGATCAAGACGCGGGTCTCGATGACCGGCACCATGATCGTTGCGCGCGACTCCGCACATGCCAAGCTGCGCGAGCGGCTCGAGAAGGGCGAGCCTCTGCCGGATTACTTCAAGAACCATCCGGTCTACTACGCGGGGCCCGCCAAGACGCCCGAAGGCTACGCCTCCGGCGCGTTCGGCCCGACCACGGCAGGCCGCATGGATTCCTTCGTCGACCAGTTCCAGGCCGCCGGCGGTTCGATGGTGATGGTGGCCAAGGGCAACCGCGCGCCGGCCGTGCGCGAGGCCTGCAAGAAGTACGGCGGCTTCTATCTCGGTTCGATCGGCGGCGCCGCGGCGAACCTCGCCGAGCACTGCATCAAGAAGGTCGAGGTGCTCGAATATCCCGAGCTCGGCATGGAAGCGATCTGGCGCATCGAAGTCGTCGATTTCCCCGCCTTCATCATCATCGACGACAAGGGCAACGACTTCTTCAAGGAGTTGAACCTGGGCTAGCTGCCTGACCCGCGCTTGCGTGCGGGCGATTATGCGCGTGCCCCTACGAAAGATCGTCCTGCCCGGGCTTGTCCCGGGCATCCACGTGCTTGGTACCGTGAAGAAGACGTGGATGGCCGGGACAAGTGTTTAGCCCGGCCATGACGATGCGGAAGCCTCAGCGTTTTAGCTACACGTCGTGACCTGGTTGGAACAGAGCGACCGCCACCAGCCGCGCACGCCATCGACTTCAATCAGCGCCCAAAATCCGCTGCACGCGAAAATGCGACTCGGCGAATCCCCTCCGTTGACGCCTTTCGCTGGCGTCCATCTGGCGTCGATGTGCGGTGCCTGAAACAGCCCGCCTTCGCGGGTTGCGCCATTGGCGAAAGCAGCGCCCACCTTGCTGGCCGCAACCCAGCCGCGGCCGGCATAGGGCTTCGGCGCATTGCGCGGATAGTGCGTTTCGTCCTCGTAGCTCTTTCCCGGCGGAGTCGCGCCCTCGATCAGGAACCAGCCGCTCTTGTAGCCGATGATGTGAAACTCGGTGAGCCAGCCGCCCTCGGGCGTATTCTCGAGACCGCCCATCTTCAGGTGGTAGGGCGGGGGCAGCTTGCCGAGAATGGCGGCGTTTGTCGAAGGCTCGGCGCGCACGTTCAGGCCCGCCGGGTCCTTGTCGATCGACCAGCCACTGAGGTCGCAGGGCTCTGTGCTCTCGGGCAGCGTTGCGCGCTTGGCGGCGAGGTCGGCGTGCAGTTTTGCGAAATCGGTGTCGTCGTTGTCCGGATCCGGCTCGGTGCGCGGCTTCAACGCGACGGAGAGGGCGCGCGTCGCATCCGGTGTGAGCGTGACCACGAGCGACTGGCGCGCGGCGAACACGCTGGCAGGCGTTTTCGGATCGTTCGATGTCGCCGGGTAGACGGCGAGATAGCCCGTCGAACCATCGGTTCGGTAAGCAGTGCCGGCCACGTAACCCGCCGGCACCATGGCGAGCGCGCTTGCGCGCCACGCCGGTTCGGTGTCATCCGCGCAGGCCGCGCCCTGTGTTGCGACGCATAGCATCGCCGCCGCGATAAGATGGAACGGGCGCATGATGGTTGCGCGGCCTTACGCCCGCGCGCCCGTGAACGGGAAGCTGCCCATCGGGCCGATGCCCATCTCGCCGCTGATGGTGTCGCCGGAGACCGTGCCGGTGAAGTCGAGCGTGAGCGGCATCGGGTTGGTGATCGAGATCTTCCAGGAGACGTTGTCGCCGTTGACGGTGCCGTCGAAGATCTCGCCCGTATTGCCTTCGGCGCCGTGCGTGCCCGTCAGCGTGGAGCCAGAGGTCTTCAGGCTCAACGTCGCCTTGCGCTCGCCCATCGGCGTCGTCATCGTCAGATTCCAGTTGCCGTCTGCGGCCATTCCCGTCTCCCAATCCTGTCCCGGCGAACCGCGTGGTTCGCGATCGCTCCAGAGCGGAGCATATAACTCAACTTGCTCCGCCTGCCTAACGCTTTGGAGGCGACGCTTAGGCGCGGGCGCCGGCGCGCAGGCGGCTGGTGATGATGACGCGGAAGATCACGTATTGCAGGGCGAAGGCCGCGATCTTGGCGCCGACCGCGACGACGGAGACGTAGAAAGCCCACAATTTGAGATCGCCCGTCATGGCCACCGCGATGGTGCCGGCGCCGAGCGCGAACATCAGTGCGGCCCAGGCGTAGCCTGCAGCCGTGACGTATTCCGGAATGACCTCGGTCACGCGCGGCGGCATGTAGCGCAGCATCCAGCCTCGCTTGAGCATGATCGCGCCGATCGCGAAATGCGCGATCGAGGGCTTTGCCAGCACGAAGCGCGGATCCTGGGTGAGGATGGTCGCCGTCCCCAGCACGATGACGAGCGCAAGGGAGGCATAGGTCATGTAGCCGAGCGACATGCCCCTGACGCGGGCATAGATCACCTGCGCGATCGCCCCCGCAATCGCCACCGAGGTCGCGAGGATGACGTTGTCGGTGACGACATAGACGATCAGGAAGACGATGGTGGACAGGAAATCGGAGGCGAGGCGAGCGAATACGTTTTTCATCGTCTGTCCTGGTCAATGCGAGTGAGACAGTGCCTGCGAGGACTGAGCGTACTTCATCCTGCAGTGCTCGGGATACCATTTCGTGAAATAGATCGCGCTGTTGCGGGCGGCGAAAGCGACCGCGAGGCTGGACCAGAGCGGCAGGCCGGGGACGTAGAGCAGCACGAGATTGGAGACCATCATGAGAAGCGCCGCTGCGGTCCATGCGGCCGTGATGATGTAATTGGCCTGCAGGAAGCCGGGCATCGCGGCGATTTCCGCCGGTACGGATTCGATCCCATATTGCAGGGTGAACGGCCGGCGCAGCAGCATCGAGCCGAGCGAGATGACGAAGACACCGACATCGACCGAGAGCTTGACGGCAAGCGTGCCCAGCTGCGGATCGAGGAAGAAGAGGGCGAGGCCGATCAAGACGAACACGATCGCGGAGCCTGCGGCCAGAATCTTGACCGAGCGGCCATGTGCGACGTCGATCGCGATGGTTGCAAGGCAGGCCGCGGCTGCCGCAAACACGCTCACGGTGGCCGAGGTTACCAGCATCAGAAAGGTGTAGATGCCGTAGGGCGCAAGGATCAGGAAAATCGTCATGGGCCGCCTCGGTCGGTCCTTATCTTTACAATGTAAAGATTTGTAGCGGAAGCGAGGGAAAGGTTCAAGGGCAATCTTTACGCTGTCAAAATGGTGTGAGGGGGCGTCTTTCTCTCCCCGGATCGTCATTCCAGGGCACGCGAAGCGTGAGCCCGGAACCCATTGTACGGCATCACGTGCGGTGAAATGGATCGCGGGTTCCTCGCTGCGCTCCGCCCCGGGATGACGGATAGAGGGAGCTACTGCGCCCCCACCCAGTTGCCGTGAAAGCCATCGGGCACGCGGTGGCCAAGCCGCACCAGCGCGATGGGGCCTGCCTCGACGTCGGTGGCGTTGAATACGGCGAGGTCACTGCGGTTCTCGCGAGCGCGCCAGACCACCGCGAGCAGCCAGCCGTCACCTTCAGCCGCGTCCTTGCTTCGTTCGACGAACACCGGCTCGGAGATGGTGTCGCCGGCCGGCAGCAAATATTGGCCGAGGCGCTTCCCCGTGCCGTCGACATGCACGACACCGGACAGCGCGCCGAACATCGGTAGCTTCGGGTTGGCGCAGGCGTACCAGCCATGGCTGGTCTTCAGCCCGGCGCGACGGTCGTCGACGCGGGGGAATTCGCCCGGAATGTCGTCGAGATAGGTCTGCTGAAAACCGTCAGTATTGCCGTCGAGATCGAAGGTCCAGCGGCAGTGACGGGCGTAGGACTTCTCCGGATTGGTGGGCGAGCCGTCGGGATGCGGAAACAGCGGCGCTTCCTCGAACTGCATGACATCGGCGATGATGCGGTTGCCGTCCTCCCAGGCGTTCATGACGTGGAAGACGTAGCAGGTCGCGGCCCGGAACCAGATGATGTCCTTGGCTGTGCCTTTGCGCTTCATCACGCCGACATAGGCGCCTTTCTCCGGCTCCCAGGCGTAAGGCGGCTTGCCGCCCATCGCGCGTTCCATGCTGCCGGTGATGGGCAGGATCGGAAACAGCACGTGGTTCTCGGTGACGATGAAGTCGTGCACCATGCTGGCATAGGGCGCTTCGAAACGCTCGAAGCGCGTTGCCTTGCCGCTTGCGTCGATTGCGCCGTAGGAGAGGGCGGGCGTCAGCGGGCCGCTTGCATTGTAGCCGAAGAACACCAGCTCGCCGGTGGTCGGATCGATCTTCGGATGAGCGGTGAAGGGGCCGGCAATGCGGCTCTGGTAGTTGTAATAGCCGCGGGTTGCAAGCGTGCCCGGCTCGATCTCGGTCGGCAGATGGCCTTCTTCAAGCGCGAGCAGCTTGCCGGCGTGGAAGATGATGTTGGTGTTGGCGACGCCGCCGTCGGTCACGTGCGCCGGCGCGTCCGGCATCTTGCGGCCGAAGCCGCCGAACAGCGCGCGGCCGGCGTCGTGCTCGGCGAGCCATTTTGGCGTGCGGACCCAGCGGTTGCGATATGAGGCGCGGCCGTTCTCCAGATGGAAGGCGTGCAGCATGCCGTCGCCGACGAACCAATGGGCGTCGGGCGCGTCGAATTGCGGGTTGGGACCATTGCGATAGAGCGTGCCGTTCAGTTCGCGCGGCAGCTCGCCGACGATCTTGAGAAACGGCGCATCGGCCTCGAACGGAATGGGCCCGCGATTGCTCGATGGCCGGCCGATTGCGTCCTGCTGCATGACGATCCTCCCTTATCTTTACATCGTAAAGATACGCTAGGGGCAAGCCCTGCGATCGTCAAGCGAAATCTTTACACTGTCAAAATGACGTCATATAACGCCCTCATGGCCAAGACAGAGACAGCCCGCCGCTCCCGTCCCCGGAAAATCTCCTCATCGACTTCGACCGCACGGCCGCGGCCGGCGCGCGGCGTGGAAAGCGCGAAGGCGGAAGCGCCCTATCATCACGGTGCCCTGCGCGAGGCGCTGCTGCTGGCGGCCGAGCGCGTGCTGGAGCGTGACGGGCTCGCCGGTTTGACGCTTCGCGCCGTGGCGCGGGAGGCGGGGGTGTCGCATGCCGCACCGACCCATCATTTCGGTGATCTGACCGGTCTCGTCAGCGAGCTCGCCGCCGTCGGCTTCCGCCAGTTCAACGCGGCTATGGGCTTGGCCTGCGACGCCGCCTCGACGCCGGTGGAACGTGCGCTGGCACGGCCCAAGGCCTACGTCGCCTACGCCCAGGCTCATCCCGGCATGTACGGCATCATGTTCCGCACCGAGCGGCTCGACTATTCCAGGCGTTCGCTGCACGAGGCTGCCGAAGCCTCCTTTGCCGGGCTCGCCAACGCCATCGGCGCGATGCGGCAGGAGGAGATCCGCCGTGACACGATGACGCTCGATCAGGCCGCGGCGATCGCGCGCGCCTGGTCGATGGTGCACGGTTTCACCATGCTGCTGCTCGACGGCCGGCTCGAGGACATCCTGGAGCGGCTGCCGAAGGGCACGACGGCCGAGCAGCTTCTGGAAGCGATGCTGAAGTCGTCCGCGCCGGGAAAGCTGCCGGCGGCCTAGTTCCAAAGCCTAGCGCGATGGCCTAGTGCATCGTCGCAAGCTCGACCGCACGACCGCGCGTGCCGATGATCTTCACCTCGTCCTTGCCGCAAGTGAACCCGCGGGCGAAATCGTCTGCCGCCTTGCGCGCAAGTTCATTGGCGTTCGGGTTGGCGATGGCGTCGACATAGGCGACGTGGCAGACCGGTCCCGGCGGCAGCCGTGTCACGACGAGCATGGCCTTGGTGTTCGGCCGTCCCTGCTTGTCGGGATCGGCGCCATCGGCGATGTGCCAGCGCTGGATGATCGCAAACGGTTTGGTGCCCGCCGCACGCCACTCGATGATACTCTCGGATGAATTGAACGGGGCAAACCAGGCCTTTGCCGCAGGTTCCCCGGCTGCCGCCTTGCGACTGCGGCCGACCGAGACGACCTCGCGAAGATCGTCCTCGTCTATCAGCACCATGAGGCCGTCCTTGCCTGGGCATACCCGCGTGGTGCTCCCGTCGAGCTCGTTGGGCTTGCCGGCAGGGCGGCAGTCCCTTGGCGCCGTCGAGGTGTAGGTGCTGCCCATGGATTGGGCGGCGACACTCTCCAGGCCGCTCCACATCAGCAACACAACAAGGCACGAGGCGGTAAGGCGGTTCATCATGAGGCTCTATGAAGCTTTGATGTAACGGGAACTCCTTCATTCAGACGTCTTCATTGTGGGCAAGGTTCAAAGAGAGTTGCCAGACACCTGACAGCGGCGAGGAATCGTTCTAGAAGAATGGCTTCGCTTGGGCCCATAAGCCTCGTTCGCGTCCTCGTTCCTTTGATCATGCCAGCCACCTCTTCGCAAAAACCCTATCGCGTCGGCCGCTCGAAAACCGGGCTCGGCCTCTTCGCCACCAAACCGATCAAGAAGGGGACCCGGATCATCCGCTATTTCGGACCGATCCTGGATTCGCGGATTCCCGAGCAGGACGAGATCGAGAACAAGTACCTGTTCGAGCTCAATGGCCGCTGGACCATCGATGGTTCGGCGCGCAAGAACCTCGCACGCTACATCAACCATTCCTGCCGGCCCAATGCCGAGTCCGACGTCCGGCCCCGCGAGCGCAAGGTCTTCATCCGCGCCATCAAGAACATCGAGCCGGGTGACGAGATCAACTACGACTACGGCACCGACTATTTCAAAGCCTATCTGAAGCCGATCGGCTGCAAGTGCGCCTCCTGCGAGAACAAGCGCAAGAAGCTGCGCGCCGAGGCGCGGGCCGAACGCGCCAAGGTGAAGGCGAGCACGGAGCGCAAGGCCAAGAAGGCGGGCGCGAAGGGCGTCAAAAAGAAGAAGCTCAACGGTAAGCACGTCAACGGCAACGCGGCAAACGGTACCGCTCGCAAATCTGCCTGAGCTGACTTCTAGCTACCAGATCTACGGGCCGATCCCGGCAAGGACGAGCCTTCGAAGGCGATCGACGAGCGCTGGATGATCTCACCGGTCTTGTCGTCGATGACGACGCGGAAGCGCCGATGCCCGGACAGGAAGCTCAGGCGGTGCCGTCCGGCATCAGTGCCGGTTCCCCGTTCGGCGATTCCGGTGATCCTGCCTGCACGCATCTCCTCGCGCAGCGAGTTCAGTGAAACGCGCAGACCCTCGGCGACGATGGCTGCATCGATCTGAAAGGCGTCGTTCTTGAGCTGGACGGATTTCACGATTGCACCTTCTGCTTGCTGGACCGGATCATGCCGCCGCGGGGCTGCGCCGTGGCCGTGCGGGGTAGGCACACTCTGCGAGCGTCGTGCCGTCGAGTTCACGCATGAAGGCTTCGCGCGCAGCCGCGAGTTTCGACTTCAGCCGGCAGCGCGGGGTGAGCACGCAGGCGCCGCCATCGTCGCGAAAACACTCGACGAGCGAATGGGGGCCTTCCAGCGCGCGTACGACCTCGCCCAACGTGATCGTTTCGGCGGGCCGGGCGAGGGTGAAGCCGCCGCCTGCGCCGCGCTGGGTGGCAATGAAACCGAAGCCTGCGAGGTCGCGCACCACTTTGGCGAGGTGATTGCGGGAAATGCCGAACTCGGCGGCGATCTCGTTGGTCGCGAACGATCGCGCAGGCTCTCCTGCGAGACGCATGAGTGCGCGCAGCGCAAAATCCGTGAACGATGTCAGGCGCATGAGACCCTCGGCAAGATTCGCTTGCAAATCCTCTATAGCGCTATAAATAGGTATTTGAAATGCATATTTAAGGAGGAGGTCGTGACGGGAGCGGAACGGCGCGAGCAAATCACGGCGGAGATCTGGGAGCGGACCGGGATAACGGAAGCGATGATTGAGCGTCTGGTGCACGCCTTCTATGCGAAGGTCCGTGAGGACTCCGTGCTGGCGCCGATCTTTGAAGCCCGCATTCACGACTGGGAGCCGCATCTGCAGCAGATGTGTGCTTTCTGGTCCTCGGTCGCGCTGATGTCGGGCCGCTATCATGGAACGCCGATGGTCAAGCACATGCCGCTGCCGGTCGATGCCGAGCACTTCGACCGATGGCTCGCATTGTTCGAGACGACAGCCCGCGAACTATGTCCGCCCGAAGCCGAGGCTCATTTCGTCGAACGGGCGCGGCGGATTGCAACAAGCCTCGAACTCGGCATCGCCACCGGGACAGGCGTCTTTCTAGGGCGCGGCGAAAGGTTTCGACGACAGCAGGCAGGAGGTCACCAATGATGCACCGGACACAGGCCGTAACGAGCAAGGACGCCGCCAACCCTTATTCCGGCAGCAGCCTTGTGCCGATGCTCATCGTCGGTTTGGTGCTCACGCTGGTTGGAATGATTGCCGCAGTTGTACTGAGTTGACGCAATGCCGCCCTGCTGGGCCGGGCGGTCACTTCCGACAAAAGAGGGTGGCGATCGTCGTTACGCGGTCACTGCGCTGCCGCTTTTGCGCAATCCCACATATTGCAGCTCCGCGAACACGCCAGTGGCGATCGCCTGCGCGACGACCATGAGCTCGCCGAGAAGATTAGGCGACACCGCGTCCGAGAACAGTAGGGTGATGCTCGCGAGCGTCCATGCGGCGTTGCCGGACACCACCAGCATGACCAGCACCTTCGGCACCGCGCTGCGGGAGGCCAGCCAGCCAACCAGCGCGGTGTAGGCGATCAGGAACAGGCCGGTCTCGCGCAACAGGGCCTCCGGCAGGTCGAAGAGCGCGGCAAATGCGCCGGCACCAAAGGTGAAACCCAGCGCCGCGACGCCGCTGAACACGGCATCGGCAAGCAGCGCGCGGCGCAGGAACGTGGAGGCGTCAATCATCGTCTTTCTCCTTGGTTGGACGTCTGGGGATCAGGACAGGGGGCGCCACCAGACGCGGAGCAGGCGCGCGAGGCGGAACGGGCACAGGCTCTTGCCGACGCTGTGCTCGAACGTCACGACCTGCGCGATGACGTAGTCGCCGGTCGAGTGCACGAGCGGTTCCGGCATGCTGAGGCTGCGCGCCAGCATTCTGGCGCCGAACTTCAGGCTCCAGGGCAGAAGGCGGTCAGCGACGGTCCGGTAGAGCAGCAGCCCGATCATGGTCATCTCCTGTTGCGACCGAAGATGCGCGCGCCCAAGGCCCAATTCGATTACCTCGCGGGTAAGACAGGGCCCTATTCATGATCGTCTAAGACGCTCGCAACGAGAAAAAGCAGCAGAACCCCCGAGCAGATCGGGACCGATGTTGACTGCGGTGCCGTCCTACCGAAGTTTAAGAACGGTGCGTGGAACGCCACCAAGATCTCCGACGTGACTGGCGATCGTCTCTATCTCTTGATCACGCCGGACCTGAACAGGCCCGGAAGGGCCGGCTCCAAACTCTGGCAGATGGCTCATCGCTTTCACGGCACGCAGAAGACCTACTCCATCGGGGCCTACGGCAACGATGGCACCGTCTTGCTCGCCATGGCCCACCAAGAACGGGACGCCGCAAAGGCTCTGCTCGCACAAGATCCGCCGATCTGTCCCTCGATCGAAAAGCGATTCGACCGGCATCGCCAGGCAGTTGCGCGCCGCTTCGGCGTATGGGTCGATGAATGGCTCGCGGAGAAGAGGATCGAGAAGATCAAGCGCGGCAGGCTTGTCACCATGCGCAGCCCCGAACCATCGCGCCTACTCGAAAGATGAGCCGGAAAGGTCCTTTGCGCCCATTCATTCAATCACAGCGCTCGCTCGTCGTTCTAGTGAAAGCAAAGAAAGCGTGGAGCATGATGGAGCTCGTATCTCTCTGTCTTTCCGCGTCGGGTCCGCACGGATACTCATCGGATGCTCGACGACTTGGCGTGCAGTGTCGTTCTGTCTCCGGTGATTACTTCAACGTAGTCGTCGATCGGGTCGATTAGCGGTCGCGGATATGCGATTGCCAAATTGCGTCAAAACCGCGCGCGAAGCAGAGTATGCCGCTTGCTTGAGCAGATTTGCTACAGGCCGATATGAATTGCGGCAATTTCCGCTGCAATAACGCGCTTGACATCGCATTCGATCTCAACGACCGTAACACACGAGCGTCGGGCAAGGCCGCCCGTCAACGCAGTAAGTTCAAACCATTTCCAACGCCACGCGCAAGCGCGTGTTCGGTTGGCGGCGAGGGCGCCCTCGGCTTCACAGCCGGCGGGCGCTTTTTTGTTTTGGATCGAGTGATGACACGAAGGCATTATCGGATCGGCGTGATGTTCTCGACGACGGGCTCCTACAGCGTTGTCGCGCGTTCGATTCTCAACGGCGCGCTGCTCGCGTTTCAGGAGGTCAATGCAAGCAGCTCCGACATCGAGCTGGAGCCGGTCGTGGTCAATCCGTCCGGCGACCTCGCGCGCTATCGTGCGCTCAGCCTCGAACTCCTCGGTTCCGGGATCCGCCAGGTGGTCGGCTGCTACACCTCGTCGAGCCGCAAGGAGGTGATCCCGTGTTTCGAGAAGTTCGACGGGCTGTTGTGGTATCCGTCTCACTACGAGGGGTTCGAAAGCTCCGATAACGTCATCTACACCGGCGCGGCACCCAACCAGCACGTGCTGCCGCTCGTCGACTATCTGGCATCCCGGGTAGGCTCGCGCGCCTTCTGCATCGGCTCCAACTACATCTGGGCTTGGGAGAACAACCGCATCTTCCGCGAGGCGCTGATAGCGCGCGGCGGCACCGTGCTCGCCGAACGCTATCTCTCGGTTGGCGATACCGAGGTCGACCAAGTCATTGCGGCGATCATCGAGCAGAGGCCGGATTTCGTCTTCAATAATCTGATCGGCACCAGTGCCTATGCGTTCTTTCGAGCGTTCCGGGCTGCCTGCCGCGCGCGCGGTATCGATCAGGCCGCGGAAATCCCGGTTGCGAGCTGCACGCTGTCGGAGCCGGAACTACCGGAGATCGGGCCCGATGCGGTCGACGGACATCTGTCGTCGAGCGTCTATTTCTCGTCATTGAGTTCGCCGGAGAATGCCGCCTTCATCGATGCTTATACGCAAGCCTTTCCGGACGGACCGGTCTCGTCGGCGGACGCCGAGTCGTCCTACATCGCCGTCAAGTTGCTCGCGGCGGCGTTGTCTCAGGCCGGGGCCGACGATGCGCGCACGGTGCGTGCTGCCGTGGCCGATCAGCGGCTTCGCGCTCCGCAAGGGGAGGTCCGTATCGACCGGCAGACCTTTCACGCCTGGCTCACGCCGCGGATCGGCCGCTCGGCCGCCAACGGACAGTTTGAAGTCCTGCTGGAGTCTCGCGAGCCGATCGCGCCGGATCCCTATCTCGTCCAGTCGTCGCCGCGCTTTGCCAGCGCAATGCGCTCTCCGCTGTTGAAGGTGGTGCAATCATGAGCTTTCGACTGCTACAGAACTTCAAAGGCGGCCGTGCCATCGTCGTGACGCGGCGAGGCGGATGGGAGAGCACGCTCGAAGCGACGCTCGCAAAACTCGGAGTCTCTACCGAATATCCGGAGATCATCGATGGCCGCGCGCGGATCGATGTCGCAAGCCTCCAGGCCGACCGCGACATCCTGTTTGTCGACGGCGATCTCGAAGGCGCCGTCGCGATCGAGGTCCATCCGGCCTCGCGGTTGCCGCCGGTGCCCGTGATCGGCCTCGTCGGCGTCGAGGCGCCGAGCCGGCTGAAGGCGCTCGTCAATCTCGGTGCGACCTCGTTCCTGCGCAAGCCGGTGCATGGCGGCGCGGTCTACACTTCATTGTTCATGGGCATCAACCAGTTCCTGCTACGCGCCGAAATGAGCGAACGCTTGCAGGACCTCGAGGAACGCCGACGCGGCCGCCGTGCGGTGATCCGGGCCGTGATCCTGCTGATGCAGCAGGGCGGCCTCGACGAGGAGAGTGCCTATTCCCAGCTCCGTCGCGAAAGCATGCGCGCGCGGCAGAACATGGAACTCTACTGCGAGGAGTTTCTAAGCAAGCGGGCGAAGCCGCCCGACACGACTGGCCGCACGACCGGCATCATGCTGCAAGGCGGCAACAAGCAAGCCATCTAGGAGACGCAAAATGAGCAAGTCTGTATTGCGGGGGCTGCGTGCCGCAGCCCTCACGGGGACGCTTGTCCTCGGATCAACTCTGGCACTGGCGGCGGAGAACCCGATCAAGCTCGGTGTGCTGGAGGATCAGTCCGGTGACTTCGCCGCGGCGACGATCGGCAAGGTCCACGCCATTCAGCTCGCCGCGGACGAGATCAACAAGGCCGGTGGCATCATGGGCCGGCCGCTCGAGCTCGTCCCCTACGACACTCAGTCCGATAACACGCGCTACCAGGAGTTCATGCGCCGCGTGCTCCAGCGCGACAAGGTCGACGTGGTGTTCGCCGGATTCTCCTCGGCCTCGCGCGAGGCGTACCGCCCGATCGTCGACCAGTTCAACGGCTTCGCCTTCTACAACAACCAGTATGAAGGCGGCGTCTGCGACGGCCACATGATCGTCACCGGCGCGGTGCCGGAGCAGCAGTTCTCGACGCTTATTCCCTACATGATGGAGAAGTACGGAAAGAACGTCTACACGCTCGCTGCGGACTACAATTTCGGCCAGATCTCGGCGGAATGGGTGCGCAAGATCGTCAAGGAGAACGGCGGCAAGATGGCCGGCGAGGAGTTCATTCCGCTCGGCGTATCGCAGTTCTGTCAGAGCATCCAGAACATCCAGAAGGCCAAGCCCGACTTCGTGGTGACCCTGCTGGTCGGCACCGCACAGGCCTCATATTACGAGCAGGCGGCCTCCGCCAACGTCAACCTGCCGATGGCATCCTCCGTCAATGTCGGCCAGGGCTACGAGCACAAGCGCTTCAAGCCGCCGAGCCTGAAGGACATGTACGTCACGACCAACTACATCGAGGAGATCGACTCCCCTAAGAGCAAGGATTTCTACGCCAAGTTCAAGGCAAAATTCCCGAGCGAGCCCTATGTGAACCAGGAGGCGGAAAACTCCTATCTCGCGGTCTATCTCTACAAGCAGATGGTGGAGCGGGCGAAGTCGACCAAGCGCGAGGACATCCGCAAGGTGATCGCGATGGGCGACGTCTGCATGGACGCGCCGGAAGGCAAGGTCTGCATCGACCCGAAGAGCCAGCACATGTCGCACACGATCTACCTCGCCAAGGTCGGTGCCGATCACTCGATCTCCTTCCCAAAGGTCTGGGAGGACATCAAGCCGTACTGGTTGGGTGAAGCCGGCTGCGATCTCACCAAGAAAGATCCGATGGCCCAGTACACGCCATCGAATCCCCCGCCGAAACCCTGACCGGCGGCTGATCGCTCCGGCCCTTGCGGCGGGCCGGGGCGATCACGGACACCTGCGACGCGAGCGTCGCGTCTTCCCACATATTGGTTGGTTCATGGACATCGCGACCCACGTCTTTTCGGCGCTCTATCAATTCGGCGACGCCTTCGCGTTCCTGGTGCTCTCGGCCTGCGGGCTCGCGGTAATATTCGGCATGATGGGCGTGATCAATCTAGCCCATGGCGAATTCATCATGTGCGGTGCCTATGTCACGGCGGCGACCGTGCATGCCGGCCTGCCATTGCCGCTCGGGATTCTGGCGGGCACCGTGGTGTCGGCGCTGGTCGGTGTCGTGGTGGAACTCGCGGTCATCCGCCATCTCTATGATCGCCCGCTTGACACCATCGTCGCGACCTGGGGGCTCAGCCTCATCGCGACGCAAGGCACGCTGATCATGGTCGGCTCGACCATGGCGGGGGTCGGCACACCGTTCGGGAGCTTTCAGGTCGGCGACTATTCCTATTCGGTCTACCGCATCGTGTTGTTCTGTGCCGCGCTCGGCGTGCTCGCCGCACTCTATGCGCTGTTCAACTGGACGCGCTTCGGCGTGCTGGCGCGCGCCACCATCCAGGTGCCGCATATGGCGGCTGCGCTCGGTGTCGATACGCGCCTGATTTACAGCCTCACCTTCGCCTGCGGCGCGGGGCTCGCCGGACTTGCCGGCGGGCTCTACGCGCCGACGATGACGCTGGTCCCGACCATGGGGGCGACCTTCATCATGGAAGCGTTCGTCACCGTGGTAATCGGCGGTGCCGACGTCTTCCTCGGCACGGCGCCGGCGGGCGGCGTGCTCGCGGTGGTCAAATCGGTGATGACGTCGTGGCAAGGACAGTTGTTCGGTCAGATCGGACTGCTGGTCGCCGTCATCATCGTGGTCCGGGTTCTGCCGAAAGGCATCTCCGGCTTCGTATTGCGCGAGCGGACCTGACGGAGTGATGGCATCGTGACCGGTCTCCTCTCTCTGTTTCGCCGTCTCGAAGGTCCGCAGACCGTCGGTCGCGGGCCGGCCTTCTGGGGCCTGTTTGCGATCGTGCTGGTGGTTGCGCTTTTCTATCCGATGTTCAGCGACGGCTACACCGTCGGCAACACCGTCTATTTCTTCGTCTGGGTCTTCATCGCGCTCAGCCTCTGCGTGATCTGGGGCTATGGTGGCTCGCTGTCATTCGGGCAGACCGCGTTCTTCGGGATCGCGGGGTATGGCTATGGTGTCCTCACCATCAATTTCGGCTCGGCCTACGGCTTCACGCTGGTGGCGCTGATCATTGCGGTGGCGATCGCCGCGCTGTTCGCGGTCCTGCTTGGCTATTTCATGTTCTTCGGCCGCATTGCCGGCGTCTTCCTCGGCATCGTCACGCTCGCCGTGACCCTGATGCTGGAGCGCTTCATGGCGCAGACCGCGGGGCCCGAGTGGCACATCGGCAGCGCGCGGCTCAACGGATTCAACGGCATGAGCGCGATGCCGCCGTTGACCATCCCCTGGCCGGGTGAGCCGATCGTGCTGTTTGCCGATGTCGGGCTCTATTACCTCGTGCTCGGCCTTCTGGTTTTCGTCTATCTGGGCCTGCGCATCCTGATGAACTCGTCGTTCGGAAACGTCATCGTCGCGATCCGCGAGAATCCGGAGCGGGCGGAGATGCTGGGTTACGACATCCGCAAGTACCAGCTCATCACCTTCGTCATCGGCGCCGCGCTCGCCGGGCTGTCGGGCGTGCTCTACACGGTGTGGGGGCAGTACATCACGCCATCGAGCATGGGCATGACGGCGGCGGCGCTGCCGCTGATCTGGGTCGCGGTCGGCGGCCGCAGCGATTTGACCTCGACGGTAATCGGCACGCTGGTGGTGCTCGCCGCGTTCCAGGCGCTGACGATCTATGGCAGCCAGTATGCGCTCGTCTTCATGGGCGTGCTGCTGGTGCTCACGGTCCTGATCGCGCCCAACGGCCTCGTGCTCGGCGTCATGAACTGGCTCGGCCGCCTTGCGACGCGATTCACTCAGAGGGCCGGCTGATGTCGCTGCTCGAGCTGCGCGAACTGAACAAGCATTTTGGCGGGCTGCACGTCACCAACGCCGTGAACCTCACGCTCGAGCCTGGCGAAATCCATTGCCTGATCGGCCCGAACGGCGCCGGCAAGAGCACGCTGTTCCGGCTGATCCTGGGGGAGCATCACCCCGGCAGCGGCGAGATTCTCTTCGCCGGAGAGAACATCACGTCGCTAAAGTCCTTTGCCCGGATTCATCGTGGCCTGTCGGTCAAGTTCCAGGTGCCCGGCGTCTTCAAGGGCCTGTCCGTTCGCCAGAATCTCGAGATCGCCTTGCAGAGCCGGCATCGCGGCGCCGAGCTCGAAGCCGAGATCGATCGTCTGCTCGGCTTCCTTGGCCTCGAATCCGAGCAGGGGCAGACGGCTGGGAATCTCAGCCACGGCCAGAAGCAATGGCTGGAGATCGGCATGGCGATCAGCCTGAAGCCACGCCTGCTGCTGCTGGACGAGCCGACCGCCGGCATGTCGCCGGAGGAGACGCACATGACCGGCGAGATGGTGCAGCGGCTCAACGCCGACGGCATGACAGTGCTGGCGATCGAGCACGACATGGCTTTTGTGCGCCAGGTTGCCCAGCGCGTCACCGTGCTGCATCTCGGCCAGGTCTTTGCGCAGGGCTCGATCGACGAGATCGTGGCCGACGAGCGGGTAGCGGCGATCTATCTGGGGCAGGCCCATGCTTGACATGCCGCGCAAGGAAGTCATCCTCTCCACGCTGGGCCTGCGCGCCGGCTATGGCGGCAAGCCCGTGCTCCAAGGCCTCGAGATCGAGGTGCGGGAAGGCGAGATCGTCGCCGTCATCGGGCGCAACGGCGTCGGCAAGTCGACGCTGATGAAGAGCCTGATCGGGCTCGTGCCGGCGATGAGCGGCTCGATCGTCTATCGCGGCGAAGCCGTGGAATCGCTGCCGGCGCACAAGCGGGCGCGCCTCGGCATGGGTTTTGTGCCGCAGGGGCGCGACGTATTTCCGCGCCTGACCGTCGGCGAGAACGTCGCGGTCGGCGCGGCGATCAAGGGCGGCGGTATTCCCGAAGCAGGACGGCGCAAAATCGTCGAGGCGTTTCCGATTCTCGACGAGCGCTGGCATCAGCGGGCCGGCACCATGTCCGGAGGTCAGCAGCAGCAACTCGCCATCGGGCGCGTCCTGATCGCCGATCCCAACCTGATCCTGCTCGATGAGCCCTCGGAGGGCATCCAGCCCAACATCGTCCAGGACATCGCACGCAACATGGTCGAGCTCAACCGCAGGACCGGCGTGACCATCATCCTGGTCGAGCAAAATCTCGACATGATCCGCGCCATGGCGCAGCGCTGCTACGTCATGGACAAGGGGCGCATCGTCGCAAGTCTCGACCGCTCAGCGCTCGACGACGAAGCGGAGATGCGCCGCCATCTCGCGGTTTGAAGAAGGCGCCGACAACAAAGGAGAACAGCAATGGCCTGGCAAGACAATTCCATCATGGCACGCAAGGGCGTCGCCAAGGGCGAGCGCGGCACGGAATACACCATCACGGAGACCGAGCAGGGCAAGTATCACTATGTCTATGGCCCCTATGTGAAGCCGGTGCTCACCGTCGATCCTGGCGCCGTCGTCTCCGCCGAGACGCATGATGCATTCGAAGGCGCCATCAAGAAGGAGACCGACAGTCCGTCGAAGATCCTCAACTTCCCGTTCCTCAATCCGCAGAACGGGCCGATCCATGTCAACGGTGCGGAAAAGGGCGACACGCTCGCGGTCTACATCGACAGCATCGTACCGCGGGGGCCACAGCCGCGCGGAACCACGGTGATCATGCCGGACTTTGGCGGCCTTGTGAGTACGGGGAATACGGCGCTGCTCAATCCGGCGCTGCCGGAGCGGGTGAAGAAGCTCGAGATCGACGCCAAGACGGGCACGAAGTGGAACGACAAGATCACGCTGCCCTATGAGCCCTTCATCGGCACTATTGGCACCTCGCCGGAGATCGAGGCGATCTCCTCGCTGGTTCCGGACTATTACGGCGGCAACATGGACCTGCCGGATGTCGGCGTCGGCGCCGTCATCTATCTGCCCGTCAACACCAAGGGCGCGCTGCTCTATCTCGGCGACTGCCATGCCGCGCAGGGCGACGGCGAGCTCTGCGGTGTGGCCATCGAGCACCCGACCGTGACAACGGTGCAGATCGACCTCATCAAGAACTGGACCATCGCCTGGCCACGGCTTGAGACCAAGGATTTCATCATGACCATCGGTTCGGCGCGGCCGATGGAGGATGCAGCCCGCATCGCCTATCGTGAGCTCTGCCGCTGGATGGCGGCAGATTACGGCTTCGAGGAGATCGACGCCTACATGCTGCTGACCCAGGCTGGCCGTATCCGCCTCGGCAACATGGTCGATCCCAAATACACGCTCGGCGCCTCTATCAAGAAGTCCTATCTTGGTTGAGGCTGACCGGATCATGTCCACCAAGCATAAAGTCGCCGCCGTCCAGTTCGAGCCGACCATGTTCGAGAAGGAGCGCAACATCGCGCGCCTGCTCGAACTCTGCGAGCAGGCGGCGGAGGCCGGTGCAAAGCTGATCGTCACGCCGGAAATGGGAACCACGGGCTATTGCTGGTTCGACCGTGCCGAGGTCGCGCCCTTCGTCGAGACGATTCCGGGGCCGACCACGGACCGCTTTGCGGCGCTGGCGCGCAAGCATGGTTGCTACATCGTGGTAGGCATGCCGGAGGTCGACGAGGACGGCATCTACTTCAACACGGCCGTCCTGATCGGGCCCGACGGCATCGTCGGCCGCCACCGCAAGACCCATCCCTATATCTCCGAGCCGAAATGGGCGGCGGCAGGCGACCTGCACAATCAGGTGTTCGAGACGCCGATCGGGCGGATCGCGCTTCTGATCTGCATGGATATCCATTTCGTGGAAACCGCGCGGCTGATGGCACTGGGCGGCGCTGACGTCATCTGCCATATCTCGAATTGGCTGGCTGAGCGCACACCGGCGCCCTACTGGATCAGCCGCGCGTTCGAGAACGGTTGCTATGTCATCGAGAGCAATCGGTGGGGCCTCGAACGCACAGTGCAGTTCAGCGGCGGCAGCTGCGTGATTGCGCCGGACGGGCAGGTGACGGCCGTGCTCGACAAGGGCGATGGCATCGTCCTCACCGAGATCGATCTCGAAGCTGCGCGCGCACGCCGCGTGCTCGGCGAGACCGTGTTCACGCAGCGACGGCCGGAGCTCTATCCGGAACTGCTCACCGACACCTTCAGCTGGAATCCGCGCGACTTCTTCGGCCTCTATGGTCATGAGCCCTGGCCGGCCGGAAAGACGTCGCGGGTCAGTGTTGCGCAATTTGCGCCTCGCGATGACACCAGTCAAAATCTTGCGGACATCGCAGCACTCGCGCGCAAGGCCAGGGCAGAGGGCGCGGAGCTTGTCGTCTTTCCGGAGCTTGCCCTGACGGGACTGGTCGATCCCACGACATCGGCACAACCGATACCGGGGCCGGCCACGGACAGCCTCGGCCAGCTTGCGGAGGAGCTCGACCTCTATCTGGTCTGCGGCCTCGCCGAGCGCGATGGCGATCTGATCTACAACAGCGCCTGCCTCGTCGCGCCTGATGGAGATATCTCGGTCTATCGCAAGACGCATCTCGGCGCCGACGAGCGAAGCTGGGCCACGGCCGGTGACGTCTGGACCGTTGTGGACACGCCAATCGGCCGCATTGGGCTGTTGATTGGTCACGACGCTTCTTTCCCGGAAGCAGGCCGGGTGCTGGCGCTGCGTGGCTGCGATCTCATCGCGTGTCCCGCCGCGATCAGGGGACGCTTCAGTTCGTCGCATGCCGGCACTGAGGTCGGTCAGCCAAAGCCGATTCCGACCGGTCCGGATCCGCATCACTGGCACCATTTCCGCGTTCGCGCCGGCGAAAACAACGTGTTCTTTGCCTTCGCCAATGTCATCGATCCCGAACGCGGCTATCCCGGGCTTAGCGGCGTGTTCGGTCCCGACACATTCGCGTTTCCGCGGAGGGAGGCGATCGCGGCCGGCGGCACGGGCCTTGCAACCGCGCAGGTCGACACCACCAATCTCGACAGCGTCTATCCGACCAACGTCGTGCGGCGAAAGGATCTGGTTTCGATGCGGATGCCGAACAGCTATCGTGGATTGGTCAAGGCTGCCGCGAACAATTACTGAAGCAAGAAAAGGAAACCGACCATGGATCTGGGACTCAAGGGCGCCAAGGTTCTCGTCACGGGAAGCACCAAGGGAATCGGTCGCGCGATTGCCGAGACATTTGCCACTGAAGGCGCCGATGTCGGTGTGTGCTCGCGCAATCTGGCCGAAGTCGAGAGCACGGTCGCTGCGCTCAAGGCCAAGGGCGTCGCGGCCTACGGCGGTGCGGTCGACGTCGCCGATGCGGCCGTACTGAAGGCCTGGGTCGCCGATATGGCGGCAAAGCTCGGCGGTATCGATGTCGTCGTCGCCAATGTCAGCGCGCTTGCGATCGGACAGGACGACGAAAGCTGGGAGAAGGAGTTTTCGACCGACATGATGGGCACGGTTCGGCTGGTGAATGCGGCCATGCCCTATCTGGAGAAGAGCGCGGCCGGCGCGATCGTCACCATATCGAGCGTCTCCGGGCGCGAGGTCGATTTCGCGGCTGGTCCCTACGGCACTTTCAAGGCAGCGATCATCCACTACACCCAGGGACTCGCCAATCAGCTCGCGGGGAAGGGCATTCGCGCCAACTCGGTCTCGCCCGGCAATACCTACTTCGATGGCGGGGTCTGGAACATGATCAAGGACAACAATCCGGAGCTCTACAAGACTGCGCTGGCCCTCAATCCGACGGGGCGGATGGGCACGCCGCAGGAAATGGCCAACGCCGCCGTCTTCCTCGCCAGCCGCGCCGCAAGCTTCATCACGGGAACGAACCTCGTCGTCGATGGCGCCCTGACGCGCGGGGTTCAGTTCTAGATCGTTGCAGCTGGATGCGTCGGTTCAGTTCGGCTGTGCTCCGTGTGCGAATGATAGTGATGCGGACAAGCTGCGCGCGGATTTTCATGGTTCCGGATCGGCGCTGAAATCCTTCGCGGAAGCCGACGCCGTGCGGCTGCTTAGAATTGCCTTGACCGAGATCGAAGGCATTCTATGTAACGCTTATCGTAAGGTTCACGGCAAGGGCTCGGGGATCAAGAGCCTCCTTGGATTGAATGCGCGAGCCATCGCGTCCTATCGATCTTGACGGCACTTCGTGTGTCTCGCTGTGCCCGCCGGCTCGCGGGAGCGCGGCCATCTCTCATCGGCTGCTTTTCTGCGTTTGCGCCAAAGTCGAAGACAGGGGGCCAACCCTGAGCGGCCTCCCGCCCGCGCGAACGTCGCGTCGGATCTCGCGGGACGCTACCAGCAGACGCGGTCCTGACGGGGCACATCGGGCTAATGGATCGGCGCCCGAAAAGCCGGGGCAATCTTCTGAAGCTCGTTCGTCAGGATTCCCCCCGAGTAGCCGCTCGGCAGGCGACGAAGATCATCGGAAGTGTCAATGCCCGACGAAAAGTCGCCCCCGCTATAGGGGCCGACGGCAAAAACAGCGCTTCCCGCGCCCGCCATGCGATCGAGAAAGCGATTGGGCCATCCCCAGAGCCACGGCGCAATATTGATCGGCACGAAGATGACGCTGCGATCACACGCTGGCGGCACCATTCCGGTCCACCCATAACCGACATAGGCCAGGAGGCAGGACTTCAGCGTGCTGCGGGACATCGCCGTGATGCCCGGCAATTCACTTCTCAACACGGCGATCGGAGCATCTCCCCCATAGACCATCAACCTGCCTGTCGCTTCGGCGGGCTGCCTTCGCAAAACCGCGCGGAGCAGGCGACCTTCGTTCGGATCGTTGCTTTTGATGTTGATGAGAAAACGCCCCTTCGGGAACGCCGCCAGCACTTCGTTCAATGAGGGTATCAGGCCGACGCCCGTTCCTCGAAAGGGAAATGTTCGCCCGCCATCGGCCGTGTAGCCGAAACCGATATCAAGCTGTTTCAACTCCGTCATCGAACGCTCGCGGGTCACGCCGTGACCGTCAGTGCGGCAATCCAAGGTCCAGTCATGAAAGACCGCGAACTGGCCATCCGTGGTGGGGTGAACGTCGAACTCGATGATGTCGGCGCCGGCCTCGAAGCCCGCCCGCATGGAGGCGATCGTATTTTCGAGATAGGCATGTGCGGGGGGCAACATGCGAGCGGCTGTGCAGGTGTCGTTCTGCAAACCTGCCCTGTCGAAATCTTGGGAAATGCCGCGGTGTGCCAACAATGTCGGGGCACCTGATTTGCCGCCCGTAAGAAGATTGGAGTTGTTTACGAAAACGAACGCGGCCCAGATGAACACAGCGCCGGCGATCCATGGCCACAATTTTCGCATGGAAGTAGATAACCTTAGTGATTTCGATCGAAGGGGTAAACGCCCCGCGATCGTCAGACTACGATGTCTAACGGAGAGCGACTTGGAAAAATGCGACAGCGCAGTGCTCGGCGAGCTAGCCTTGCCGCGCGGCATCATCGACCCTCGTGGTTCAGCACAGCGTATCCGCGTCCGGCGATATGCGCCATCGGCCAGGTTTCAGCCCTTCATTGACCACCATTGGATCATCGAATGGGATCTGCTCGACGTAGCGGGCGAGTCTCAGCGCGTCATTCCATCTCCACACGCGCATTTGGTCGTCTCCCCGGGAGAAACCGCGCTGTTCGGAGTGGTGCGCGGCCTGGAAGAGCGAACGCTGCAAGGGCAAGGCCGAGCCTATGGAATGAGGTTCCGCGTGGGCGGTCTTCGACCGTTCTTGAATCATCCGATGGCTGCGCTCACGGGACGGCGGATTGCCATCGATGAATTGACCGGCCGGAGTTCGCCTGCTGTCGAAGCCAGTCTTTTGGCGCATCGCTCCCACAGGAGCATGGTCAGCGCAGCCGAGGCTTTGCTTGAACCTCAACTCCCCAAACCAGACGACATAGTGGATCTCGTTTGCTCGATCGTCGCGGCAATTCGTCGCGAAGGTGGCGCAAGGCGGGCCGAGGCGTTGGCGAGGGAGTTCGGGATGGGCTTGCGCGCGCTGCAGAGGCTGTTCTGCGAATATGTCGGGGCCTCCCCAAAGTGGGTCATCCAGCGGTATCGCCTCCAAGACGCGGCTGTTCTCCTCGCTGCAGATTCGAGTTTGCAAGTCGCTGCGCTGGCCGCTGAACTCGGATATTTCGATCAGGCACATCTGGCACAAGATTTTCGCCGGCTCTTCGGCATTTCTCCATCGCAATACCGTCAAAGCCAATTATTCCCCTGAACGTCGGCCATACCTGACAGCATCTGACAGGTATGTCGCGTATCCTCCCCTCATGTCGGTAGGTCATCAGTTCTGCTAGGCGGCAAACGCTATGTGTTGGCGAGCTTATACGGTGCCACTCATAGCAGGGATGTCCTCGCACATCCCAACGAAGGTGGCGCTGGCCTTGGCAACAGCTGGAGGAGTGGGTGGGGGGACCGCATTGATTCATGGCATTTTACTGCAACGCATAGTGGTGCGGCCAATCGGGGCGCTGTTTGCCGCCGATGGCGGGATATCCGCGCCGATGTGGAGACTGGCGACGCTGCTGATGCATTTCACCACGTTCAACTGGCTCCTCAGCGGGCTCGCCTTGATCGCTGCCGCGATCTGGCTCGATCAGCATGAACGGCTCGCGATCCGCCTCTTCGCGGCCAGCTCTTTTCTGTGCGGCGCCCTCAGCGCTCTTTGGGCAGTTCGTCGCCCCCATCCAAGCTGGATATTGATGGCAACTGCGATCGTTCTGATCATTCTTGGACTAGCGCCTACGCTGGCGAGCGCGAGTTGAGATCTTATCAATCGAAGATGTTGCAGCATGTAGCCAGCAACGATCGCTTCCGATCGTCATCGCTGTTTTTCTTCTCTGCTCTGGGAGTCTTCCGTGGAAAAGATCGATCTCAAAAAGCATTACAAGACGTTATATAGCGGCCAGGTTGGCGAATTTATCATTCTTGATCTGCCGCCCCTCACATATTTCTCGGTTGATGGCGTGGGGGATCCGAATGCTGCGCCCGAATACACGGCTGCCGTCGAGGCGCTTTATGCCGCCTCTTACACACTCAAATTCATGAGCAAGGAGATCCTGAAGCGGGACTATGTCGTGCCGCCGCTTGAAGGACTTTGGTGGGCCGACGACATGGCTGACTTCACTGCGCGCCGAAAGGATCGCTGGCGCTGGCGTATGATGATTCTGGTCCCAGATTTCATTCGGGAAGCTATCGCGAAAGAGGCCATCACACGCGCCGGGGAGAAGAAGCGATTGCCTGCGCTGTCGAATTTGCGCCTTGTCCATCTCGATGAAGGTCAAGTCGTGCAGACACTTCATATAGGCTCTTACGATGACGAAGGCGCGATCCTCAAGACACTGCACGACGACTTTCTGCCCGCCAAGGGACTCGTTGAAGCAGGACACCATCACGAAATCTATCTCTCCGATCCGCGAAAGACTTCTGTAGGGAAGATGAAGACCATTCTTCGTCAGCCGGTACGATCAGCCGCCTGATATCGATGTCGCATGCGATCGGCTCCGCTGTAACGAGGTGCTGATCCTTGGTCCGCTCGCCGGCCCGACGCCATCAGCGCGTAATGAGTCGAACCAAAATACTCGCCGAGTGAGGTATTGGATGGTTGATAAAATAGCCTTTCGGCCAGTTACCTCGGAGAATTGGCACGATTTTGAAAAGCTCTTCGAAAGCCGGGGCGGCCCCAAATCGTGCTGGTGCACGGTATGGCGAACGGTGGAGGCGCTCCCGACGGCGAGGCAGCCGGCCACCGTCAAAAAGCTCGAGATGAAGAGACGCATATCGTCCGGAGAACCCGTCGGGTTGCTCGGTTACTTTGACTCAGAGCCTGTCGCATGGTGCTCGATTGCGCCCCGGGATACATACCGCGCGTCAATGAGCGATGTGATGCCGGGTGACGAGAAGCAAAGGATCTGGTCGATCGTATGTTTCTTCGTGCCGAGGCCCTTCCGTGGACAAGGGGTATTTCAGAAGTTGATCTCGGCTGCCGAAGAGCACGCAGCAAGAAACGGAGCGACCCTGCTCGAAGGGTATCCGGTTGATCCGGATTCGCCGAGCTACCGCTTTGGAGGCTACGTGTCCGCTTTCGAGCAGGCAGGATATGCGCTGGTTGGCCGAAAGGGAGCGCGCCGGCACGTTGTGCGCAAGATGCTCAGTCAGAACAGGGCTGAATAGGCCTGCGACTTTGGATGAGCGTGTTACGTCATCAAGCTGCGAAAGCAGGATCAGGACGAGCGCGAGGAGCGAGAATCTTCGCTCGATCCCTACATACGAGCCATGGACACGGCGTCGACGGCTAGGGCTGCAAAGGCGGCGTGATCTCGGAGAGCCGTGTCGTATCGGTCCAAGCCGGCTGCGGTTCCATTCCGGTGAAGCCGAGCCGGCTATCTGGCTCGAGGCACTCACCACCTAAGGACACGGACAAAGCTCGATCCTTTCGGAAAGCATTTCCGGTCCGGAGGTGACGCAGTAGCCCGGTGCGCTCCTCGCGATCGATATCCTGGAGCGCGATCTGTCTCGGCAGACGAACTTTCCAAGTCCGTCCGCCGTCGCTCCATGAAGTATTCGCGCGGTTCTGGTCGTGCCTTCGGCTCGGTCATGACCTCGTCTCCCCGATCGCATCGGAGTAGCGACGACCATCGGTCGATCAGGCCTGATCCGACGATGCGCGACTGATCTCGGGTGCCGGAACTGGCAATCTAAGGTCAAGGTGTCCCTTTGCGCCCTACGTCGCTTCGACCATGAAGGTGATCGAGTCTCGCGGGGCTTCGGCGGCCAGAATGCCGTGCTCCCACATCTACCGAGTGTGGCCGCCTTCGGCCCATAGAGACGGATCGAGATCCGCTTACCTTATTGGGGCGCCAGATCCCCCGTATGGGAACCGAGGTAACCAATCGTCGAAATGTATCCAATCTTATCTTGCGGCTTGCAGTGCTGTTCGGCGTTGAGATAGATGCCTCCCAGACGATCTGCGCATAACTCGAATAACTATTTATAATAGCTCGTATAATCTTGATTTTGAATTGAAGGGGTTCATTGAGCGGAACCATCATCAAGGCAGGACTTGGATACGGACATTGACTTTTGGATACATTGTCCTCAAGTTCCTCTCATAAGAAGAATCAATCTTGGGAGGACCCGGTGAGCGGTAGCTTGGGCGCGCGCGGGCCGAAATTGACGCAGACGACGGCCGTGCTGGTGATGTGCGCGGTATTGATCGTCGCTTTCTCGATCTTCCTGAAAGGCTTTCTGACCCTCGGCAATCTGTTTGCGCTGGCGCGCAACATTTCCATCCTCGGCATTCTTGCGCTCGGCATGGCAGTAGTCGTGATCGGGCGTGGACTTGATCTCTCGCAAGTCGCCTCATTTGCAGCCTCCACCGCGATCGCAATCATTCTGATGAATTCGGGTTACGCGACGCCGGTCGCTTTGCTGATCGGCTTCGTGATGGCGATCAGCATCGGCATCCTGAACGGGTTTCTCATCTCGGTGATAGAGATGCCGCCGCTGCTCACGACGCTGGCCTCGAGCCTTGCGGTGCTTGGGATCGTACGGACCACTGCGGTGCAGCATTATGTCGTCTATCTCTCCAAGGGACATGACGAATTCCTGCGACTCGGCGGAAACGTCTGGGGCGGCGTCCCGATCTCGATCCTGATCTTCGCAGCGACCGCGGTCGTCGTGCATCTCTTCCTGTCGCGTACCGTAATCGGACGCTTCGTCTACGCTCATGGCGACAATCCCGACGCCGCGCGTCAGACCGGCTTGCCGACCCGTCCGCTGACCATGATCGAGTACGCGCTGTGCGCCGCGATCGGTTATGTCGGGGGTGTCGTGATGGTCGCGCAGACGGCGCTGATGCATCTCCAGGTCGCGGAATCGACGATCATTTTCGACGTCATCATGGTCGTGGTGCTCGGCGGCGTCAGCCTCGTCGGCGGCCGCGGCAACGTGATGAGCGTCATCGCCGGAACGCTGCTGATCGGCGTGCTGCTGAACGGCATGACCATCATGGACATGGACGTGCAGACCCAGAACATCGTCAAGGGGATCGTGCTGCTGATCGCGATCCTGCTCGATTCACGGTTGCATCCGCGCGACGAGGAGACGTCGAAGCAGGGCGATTGAAGCTCTGCATCGATCAAGAGGCCGCACCAGGCGGCCGACATAAAAGGGAGGGAGAGACATGACGAAAGCTCCGTATAGGAAGGCGCTCGCCGGCATCGGGCTGGTGGCGATGGTGGCAGCCGTGACCCTGGTCGCCGCGCCATCGCAGGCGGCTGGGCCGCGCGACCAGTTGCGCGAGAAATTCGATAAGGCTCTCAAAGGCAAGACGGTGGCGTGGTCGCCGGTCTGGATGGGAGTTCTGGAATCCGAATGGACGCGCGTGATGAAGGATCGTTTCGACGATTACGGCATCAAGCTCATCACGCGCGACGCCAATATGAAGTCCGACATCCAGCTTCAGACCGTCAGCGACTACATCAACGAAAAGCCTGATGTGATCGTCGTTCAAAATCCGAACGTCACGCTGCTCGCCAAGGAACTCAAGCGTGCCATGGACGCGGGCATCTACGTCGTGCAGGTCAATATGGCGTCGAATACCTTGACCGACGCCTATGTCGGCGTTGACGCAAAGGATCTCGGCACCAAGATCGCTCGCGAGGTTATCAACCAGTGTGGCGGTGGCAAGGGCTCGGGCGAGGTCGCGATCCTCGAAGGCGAGGCGACCGCGGCCTATTCGCTCGACATGAAGAACGGTGCGATGGAGGTGTTCAAGACCGATCCGTCGATCAAGGTCGTGTCGTCACAGCCGACAAGCTGGGACGCCAATAAGGCCGGTGATATCACGACGACCGTGTTGCAGCAGCATCCCAAGTTGTGTGGGATCCTCAGCGTTTGGGGACCGCAAACGGCGGGCGCCGCGCAGGCGCTCAAGGCAGCCAACATGGGCGACAAGGTGAAGGTGTTCGTCGCCAGCGATGGCCAGCCGGCGGATTGCGATCTTCTGGAGCAAGGCGCATTCTCCGCGAACCTGTCGTATCGCGCCGACGTGCAGGGGCAGACCATCGCCGACGCGGTGATCGCGCTCCTGCAGGGTGGTGACAAGCCGGGCTCGAAGAACACCGCCTATTACACCACCCCCGCTTGGGTGAAGTCGAAGGACGATCGCATGTACTGCTTCAGCATCCCGAAGGGCGCGAAGTAAATCGTTCCGGCGCCCGCGCCCACTGCGGCGCGGGCAGGCCGGAGTTGCCGATCCTCATTCCCTGCGTCGTCCCGCCGTTCGGCCGCGTCCGCGCCGAGCCCGCCGGAGTCTGTTGATGAAAAGCCTGCAACGAGCCTGGCACCGCCATTCCCCCCAGCTGTTCCTGGGCGAACTGCTTGAGAAGCGGTGGATGGAGCCGATCATTCCATTCACGCTGACGATTGCGGTTTTCTTAGCTTTCGCGGTTATGATCCCGCGCTACCTGACGGCGGGCAGCCTTCAGGAGCTCATGCGGAATTTCGCGGAGCAAGGCATGGTCGCGGTCGCGATGGCCTTTTCCGTGCTGTCGGGCGGCATCGACCTATCGGTGGGTGCGGTGTTCGCGATGTCGAACTTCCTTGCGCTCTATCTGTATCTCATCGTCGGGTTGCCGCTGCCGGTGACGATCGTGCTGGTCATCCTGTTCGGCGCGGCGATGGGCGCGATCAACGGCGGCCTGATTGCATACGGCAAGACCCGGCCGTTCCTGACGACCCTGGTCGTCCTCATCATCGTTCGCGCCGCCTATAACAAGGTGACAGTCGCGTTCACGAACGAACTCGCAAGTATCGACAGCGGGTCCAACGCGTGGGACTTCATGGGATCCGGCAGAATTCTTGGCATTCCCTTCAATATGCTGGTGTTGGCTCTGCTCGCCGTTGGGACGCACTTCTTTCTTACCCGCATCAAGCCCGGCGTCCACATCATGGCGGTCGGGTCGAGCCGAAAGGCGGCCCGCCACGCCGGCGTCAATGTCAAGCGCGTATTGTTCTCGGCCTACGTGATGTCAGGATCGATCGCGGCACTGGCGGGAATCCTCTATGCCGCGCGGCAGAGCAGCTCGGGTACCGACACCGGCGTCGGCTGGGAGATTAATGCGCTGGCCGCGGTGGTCCTTGGCGGCATCAGCCTTTCCGGCGGCCGTGGCACCATCGCGCGCGCCGTCATGGGCGCGTCGATCATCTTCATGCTCACCAGCGGTATGGTGCGGCTGGGCATCTCCGGAAATCTGACGACCGCCATCATCGGCATCATTCTGCTGCTCGCGGTCGGCTTCAACGTGAAGTGGGTCAAGAACAAGAGCAAAGTGCTGCAAAAGGTCTATGTCACCCCAAGCTGGGTTGATTTCGAGCCGCCGCCGTCGGTCGAGCGTGGTAGCGGCACGCCGTTCGCGGAGAATGATCGCCTGAAGAACGCGGAAGCGATCGCGCTCAACATGATCGAGGGCCCGGAGGACATCATCCTCGACCGCAAGGACAACCTCTACACCGTCAACCGCAACGGCTCGATCATCCGCTTTCTCGCACCCGATTACACTGTGCGCGAGGAATTCGCCCGCATCGGCGGCCGGCCGCTCGGGCTGGCGTTCGATCGAGATCAGAACCTCCTCGTGTGCATAGCGGGCATGGGTGTGTATGGCGTGAAGCCCGATCGCTCGGTTTTCAAGGTCACGGACCGCACCACGCGCACACGTACGCGCCTCAAGGACGATTCGCGGCTCTATCTCGCGGACGATCTCGACGTCGCGCCCGACGGAAGAATCTATTTCAGCGAAGCATCGACCCGCTATGAACTGACCGACTGGGCGCTCGACGGCTTTGAGGGGCGTGGCAACGGTCGGCTGATCTGCCACGATCCGAAGACCGGCGTGACCAAGACCGTCCTCAAGAACCTGACGTTTCCCAACGGCATCTGTATCTCGCATGACGGTCAGTCGGTGCTGTGGGCCAGCACCTGGCTATGCCAGATCAACCGCTACTGGATCGCCGGACCGAAGGCGGGCACCAGCGAGATCCTGATCGACAACCTCCCGGGCTATTGCGACAACATCAACCGCGCCTCCGATGGCAAGTACTGGCTCGCCTTCGTCGGCTTGCGCACGCCGGTCTATGACCTCGCCATGCGCAACCCTGTTTTCCGCACGCGCATGGTCAAACAAATCCCGCCGGACGAGTGGCTGTGCCCCGGCATCAATTACGGCTGCGTGGTGAAGTTCGACGACAACGGCGTCGTGACAGAATCCCTTTGGGACCCAGGCGGGCTCTCGCATCCGACCATCACGTCGGTCCGCGAACACAAGGGTTATCTCTATATCGGCGGTCTCGAAAACAACCGCATCGGCCGTATCCGTCTGCAGGACGCAGATCCGACCTGGGAAGCGCACAAGTCCTATTGGGGAGGGGCGTGAGCCATGTCTTTGCTTGGCGACATTGTCGATCGCGTGTTGTTTCCGAACCGGGAGATTCACGGCATTCCGGTGCTCGACGGCGCGTTCTCTCCGAACCAGCGGCTCGATCAGGCTCGCCGGCTCGACGATGAGATCGAGCGGCCGGACGACATCACGCTCGGGCAGGACGGCGCGCTCTATGTCTCGACCGGGAACTGCATCCTGCGCTGTACCGGGGAGGATTTTGAAACGCGAGCGGTGTTCGCGACGCTCAGCGGTCCGGTCGGCGGGCTTGCTTGCGCGCCGGACGGCCGGCTGCTCGCTTGTGTCTCCGGCGTGGGTCTGCTGGCGCTTTCACCTGTTGGCGAGATCGTTGGCAAGCTCGAAAGCGTCGGCGGCGAGAGGATTGCCTGCCCGTTGTCGGTGACTGTTGCGCCGGATGGCGCGATTTACTTGACCGATGGCTCACGGAACAACCGGCCTGAACTCTGGCTGACCGATCTGATGCAGAACCGTGCCCCGTCGGGTCGTCTCATCGCCTGCAATTCGGCGCTTGGCAGTGCGAGCGTGCGGGCGGACAAGCTCGCATGGCCACTCGGCGTGGTCGTGTCTGGTGACGGCAGGGAGGTGTGGGTCGCCGAATCCTGGTCGCATCGATTGACCGCTTTCTCACGCGCGGGAGATGACAGGCGCGTGATCGTCAAGAACTATAGTGGCTATCCGGCGCGCCTCGCCCGAGGCGCGGACGGGGAGGTCTGGATGGCCTTTCTCGCGCTTCGCACGCAGTTGACCGAGTTCGTCCTGCGCGAACGGGCGTTCTGCGAAGAGATGATGCGGACGGTGCCGTCCGAGCTGTGGATCGGACCGGCGCTGGATGGTCGCCTCAATCCGCGAGAACCGACCCAGATCGGCCGCATCAAGAAGCTTGGCATCCAGAAGCCGTGGGCGCCGCCGCGCTCGTATGGTCTTGTTGCGAGGCTCGACGCCAGCGGAGCGGCGGCGGAGACGTTGCATAGCCGCGTCGATGGTCGGGTCCACGGAGTCATCGCCGTCCGCCCGATTGGCTCTCGTGTGCTGGCGGTATGCAAGGGGCGCGATTGTCTCGTCGAACTGCCGCTTGATCGCGGCGCGCAAGAAGGATGAACGCCATGTCGGTCGAACTACAAGCGGGGACCTCGCTGCTTCAGATCGTCGATGGCAGCAAGGTTTACGGCGGTCTTCACGCGATCGATGGTGTCAATTTCGACCTGCGGCCCGGCGAAATCCACGCGCTGCTGGGCGAGAACGGCGCGGGAAAATCGACGCTCTGCAAGGCGATTGCCGGTGCGATCGTGCTGACCTCCGGCGACTACCTGATTCAGGGGCGCAAGGTTTCGTTCGCCTCGCCAAAGGAGGCGCTCGAAGGTGGCGTCGCGATGGTCTACCAGGAATCCAGTCTGGTGCCCTCGATGACGGTGGCGCAGAACCTGGAACTCGGCATGGAGAAGTGGGTCACGGTCTACAGCAAGATCAACATTGCGGCGACCCAGTCGCTGCAATCGATGAACTTCAACGTCGACCCGCTCGTGCTGGTAGAGAACCTCGGAACGGCCAAGAGGCAGATGGTCGAGATCGTGCGTGCTGTGCGCCATAATGCCCAGGTCTTCATCTTCGATGAGCCGACCGCATCGCTTACCCCTGAAGAGACGCAGCATCTGTTCCATCTTCTCAACACCCTGAAGGAGAAGGGCGCGGGGATCATCTTCATCTCGCACGCACTGGAAGAGGCGCTGAACATCGCCGATCGCATCACGGTGCTCCGGGACGGCAAGCTGGTCGCCACCGTACCCGCGAAGGATGTCAGCCGGGACTCGCTCGTGCGGATGATGGTTGGCCGTGAGGAAACGGCGGCGCAGTACGCAACCCACGGCGCAGATCCGGATGCGACGAAGCCCCATTCACCGCGCGGCGAAAAGGTGCTTTCGGTCGAGAACGTGACGATGGGGAGCATCGTCAAGAATATGTCGTTCTCGGTGTTCAACGGAGAAGTCGTTGGCATCTTCGGGCTCGTTGGGGCGGGACGTTCCGAGATCGCGCAGATCGTCAGTGGCGCGCGCAAGCGCAACTTCCTGCGTGGCGGGATGATCTATCTGCGGGACAAGCCGGTCCGTTACCGGGTGCCGCGGCAGGCGGTGCGCGACGGGATTGCCTATATCACCGAGGACCGCAAGGTCGACGGTTTCTTCGAAACGATGACGGTGGATCAGAACATCTATCTTGGTTATCTGTCATCGCCGCGCGTCAGGCGGTTTCTTTACTCCACGCGCGAGATGAAGCGGATCGCCGATCAGTGGATTTCAGCGCTCTCGATCTCGGCCTTGAAGCGAACGCTGAAGATTGTCGAATATTCCGGCGGCAATCAGCAGAAAGTTGTGGTGGGAAAATCTCTGGCCCAGGAGCCTACGGTGGTGATCTTCGACGAACCGACGCGAGGTGTCGACGTCAGCGCCATTCCACAAATCCACGAGGCGATTCGGAAGCTGGCAGCCGAGAACAAGGCGGTGGTCGTTATTTCTTCCTATCTGCCGGAGATTCTGGCTATCTCAGATCGTATCCTGGTCGCTCGTGGCGGGCGTATCGTCGAGGAAATGGCACGGGCTGATGCGACCGAGGACAAGATCATGTACGCGGCCATTCATTGATAAAGAGGGCCTCTCATGAGTTCCTATCAACGGACTCCCCATTGGAAGGAAGTGGCGCGAGACGCGAATGAAGACGACCCAGATGCAGGTCGCCTGATGAGCGAACGGATCGCAAGCGAGATTCGCAGCGCGGTCTTGAGTGGCGAGATGCGGCCGGGCACGCGGATTCGACAAGAGCTTCTTGCTGCACATTTCGGAGCGAGCCGTATTCCCGTGCGCGAGGCACTGAAGCAACTCGAGAACGAAGGGCTCGTGGTGATGGCGCCGAACCGCGGCGCCTGGATTGCGGACGTCAACTCCGAAGAATCGATCGAGATCTACAAGATTCGTGAAGCAGTAGAGCCGCTCGCCATCGGAGAGAGCGTTCCAAATCTGACCGACGAAGACATTGAGACGCTTGACCGCATTGTGCGCGAGCTTGAGGACGTAACTACGCTCGAGGAATATATTCAGCTTGATCGGGAGTTTCATCTGCGCACCTATTCGCGCGCGCGGATGCCGCAACTTCTGGCGATGGTCGAACGCTTCTGGAACAGCACACAACACTTCCGGCGCCAATTCGTGAGTAAAACCTACGCCAAGGATGGGTTTCCGTTCTCTGATCCCCAGCATGTTCTGATCATGGATGCGATCCGGGCACGCGACGTCGAAGCCGCACAGGTGTTGGTGCGGCTCCACATCCGTCGGACGCGCGTAGTCATTCAAGCGACTGAGAACGGGGCGGCTCAACCGCCCATTGCGAGGCGGGGCACGATTCCGCACGCTCGTCCCGGTTCGGTTTATCGAGGAAAAAGTACCAATGAGTAGTTTCGAGAGGATCGGCGTTGTCGGCGCCGGCATGATGGGTTCGGAGATCGCCCTGATGTTCGCGCTGGCGGGCCATTCGACGCTTCTCAGCGACGCGTCGCGGGAGGCCACGGAGCGGGCCGTGGCGCGCCTCCACGAGGTCCTCGATCGTGGTTTGCCGCGTGGCCTTTGGACCGAAGAGGCGGCGGCGACCGCGCGCCGCCAGCTTTCGGTCGCCGATAGCCTCGATGCCTATGCCGATCGTGATTTTGTCATCGAGGCGGTGTTCGAGGACGAGACGCTGAAGCGTGACCTGTTCAAGAAATTGGATGCGATCCTGACGCCGGAAGCTGGGCTGGCGTCCAACACATCGTCGATCTCGATAGCCACGCTGAGCGCAGCGGTGGCTGAGCCGCGGCGCGCGCGGTTCATCGGCACGCATTTCTTCTCGCCGGCGTCACGCATGAAACTGGTCGAGGTTATCCCAGCCGCAGACACCGATACGGCATTTGTTGATGCCGTCATGACAGCGATGGTCGCGATCGGGAAAACACCGATCCGCGTCAAAGACGTGGTCGGCTTCGCGGTCAATCGCTTGTTGCACGCACTCGTCCTCGAGTCGATCCGCCTCGTCGAGGAAGGCGTCTGTTCGCCGGCGGATATCGACGTTGCCTGCAAGCTGGGCCTCGGACATCCGATCGGTCCATTCGAGCTGCTGGACAACACGCAGAATTCCTTGTCACTCAGCGTGCACGAGATCCTCTATCAGGCTTACGGTGAGCGCTTTTTGCCGCGGCCCCTGCTGCGCCAGATGGTGGCCGCCGGCTATAATGGTCGCAAGGCTGGACGCGGCTGGCATCGTTACGACAGCGGTGGCAAGAGGCTATGACTGCCGGCTCGGATTCCGCATCGCGTGTGCGCGCTTACGAGGAAGCCGCAGACCAGCTGCGAACGCGAATCGGCGAATCGTCTGTCACTCCACCCAAGCCCGGAGAACTGACGGCGCTCGATCTGTTTCGTGCCGCGCCGCGCGAGGCACCGGCTGTGTTCTATTTCGATGCGACGCAGACCTATGCCGATATTGATAGGCTCAGCGACCGGCTCGCTGGCCTATTTGCGCATAAAGGGGTCGGGCGCGGCGATCGGGTCGCCGTCATTCTCCAGAATGTGCCGCAGTTCCTCATAGCTAGCGTGGCGGCCTGGAAGGTCGGGGCGATCGTCGTCAGCCTCAACCCGATGTACCGCACGCCGGAGCTTCGGAAGTTATTCAAGGATTGCGAACCGAAGGCGGTGATCTGCCATGACGATCAATGGGACAACGTGTTCCCCGCTGCCGGTTCAGTCGATCCCGAACTGGTGTTCTGGACCGCAGCTCGTGAATTCCAGCTGCGAAACGATGTCCGCGTGCTGCCGGAGCCGGGCACGGCACCGCAGGTCCATGCGTTGACGACGGTTTTCGCCCAAGATGTACCAGCACCGACGCCACCGCTTCTGACCTCCGATGGCATCGGCCTTCTCCTATACACGTCGGGAACCACGGGTGTTCCCAAGGGGGCTATGCTCACGCATCGCAATCTGGTGGCGACCGCGCTGATCTGTCGCGATCATTTTGAGCTGAACGGCGTGTCGCGTATCTTCGGTGTCGCGCCGCTGTTCCACATCACCGGTTTCGAAATCCAGATGGTCACGGCCTTTGCCGCGAGCGCGGCGATAGTGCTGACCTATCGCTTCCAGCCGCAGGTCGCACTCGACGCCTTCCTTGAATGGCGGCCGACATTCATCGTCGGTGCCATCACCGCCTACATCGCGCTGATGAACCAGGCTGACGCGACGAGCCGCCACTTCGAAAGCTTCGTGCATATCTATTCCGGCGGCGCGCCGATTGCCCCGTCGGTCATTGGTGCCTTTGCCGGACGATTTGGACGAGCAATCCGTAGTTCGTATGGAATGACCGAACTGACGTCCGCAAGCCATCTGGCGCCCAGCGAGGGTCTGATCCCGGTCGATCCTGAGTCGGGCGCACTGTCGATCGGCAGGCCGACGCCGGGCGTCGACGCGATCGTGGTTGATGACGAGCGCCGACCGCTCGGACCGGGCGAGCATGGCGAAGTGGTTGTGCGTGGCCCGGGCGTGATGGCCGGCTACTGGAGGAAGCCGGCGGAAACCGATGAGGTGCTGACGAACGGTTGGCTGCATAGCGGCGACGTCGGTTTCTTTGACGAGAGCGGTTGGTTCTATCTCGTGGATCGCAAGAAGGACATGATCTCCGCCTCCGGCTTCAAGGTCTGGCCGCGCGAAGTGGAAGACGTGATCTACGGCTTTCCTGGCGTGCGCGAGGCAGCCGTCGTTGGCGCGGCGGATGCTTATCGAGGAGAGACGGTGGTGGCCTTCGTATCCGCTCAACCCGGCGTCGCGATCGACCCCGCCGCGCTCTCGCGGTTTTGCCGCGAGCGACTGGCGGCCTACAAATGCCCCGTCGACATTCGCGTGCTGCAGGATCTGCCGAAGACGGAGTCCGGGAAAATCACCCGAAACACACTGAGGGACGGCCTACGCAGCCGGTAAGGAGAGTTCACGTGGACATCACTCAAAGCGAACGCAGCCAGCAGCTGGCCGCGCGTATCCAGCGCTTCATGATGGAGCACATCTACCCGAATGAACGCCGATATTATCAGGAGGCCGAGCGGCTTGGCCCCTGGGCGGTGCACCCGGTTGTTGAGGAGCTGAAGCCGCTCGCACGACAGGCTGGTCTGTGGAATCTGTTTTTGCCGGCTCATGAGGACGGGCTGACGAATCTCGAATATGCGCCGCTGTGCGAGATCATGGGACGTTCGCACCTTGCACCCGAGGTCTTCAATTGCAGTGCCCCGGACACGGGAAATATGGAGACAATCTTGCGCTACGGTACGGAGGCGCAGAAGGAGCGCTGGCTGAAGCCGCTTTTGGCAGGCGAGATTCGTTCGTCGTTCGCGATGACGGAGCCCGACGTTGCCTCCTCCGACGCAACCAATGTGGCCAGTTCGATCGCGCGTGATGGTGACGATTACGTGATCAACGGCCGCAAGTGGTACACGACGGGCGCAACTGATCCGCGGTGCAAAATCATCATCTTCATGGGTCAGACCGATCCGGGCAATCCGGACCGTCACAAGCGTCAATCGATGATCCTCGTGCCGAAGGATACGCCCGGGGTGAACGTCGTCCGTTCGCTGCCGGTGCTCGGATTCTACGGCGTACCGGATCGTGCATCCGAAGTGATGTTCACTAATGTACGCGTGCCGGCGGCCAACATGTTACTCGGGGAAGGGCGTGGATTCGAGATCGCGCAGGGACGGCTGGGACCCGGACGCATCCATCATTGCATGCGGTTGATCGGTCTCTCTGAGCGGGTGCTTGAGCGGATGTGCCGACGAGCGCTGAAGCGTGTCGCTTTTGGTAAGCCTTTGGCCGAGCAAACAGTGACGCTTGAGCGGGTGGCCGAAGCTCGTATGAAGATCGAGCAGGCGCGCCTGCTCACTCTACGAGCCGCCTATATGATGGACACGGTGGGCAACAAAGCCGCGCGACAGGAGATCGCGATGATCAAGGTTGTCGCGCCGAACATGGCGCAGACGATTGTTGACTGGGCGATGCAGGCCTTCGGCGGAGGTGGAACCAACAACGACCATTTCCTTTCGGCCGCGCTCGCTACGACGCGCTTGCTGCGGCTGGCCGATGGTCCCGATGAAGTCCATCGCAACCAGATTGGCAAGCTCGAGTTGCGCCGTTGGCTCAACACCGATCCGATACGAACCGGCGGCGGCGCCGACCCGTTGTCGCTTGGTGAATCTGAAGCCTGGTCCGAAGGAGGCTTGTGGCCTCGCCCATAGATGCTCTGGCCTATCTTGTAATCGCTTGGCTAAAGCGTGATGGCATTAGGTTTGATAGCCTGCATTCTTGAGATAGTTGGCGCATTCATCAGGTTTGAAGGCATTTAGTGCCTGGCCGATTGCGGCGCTGACGGCATCGACGGTTCGGGCGGAGGCCTATCGGAGCAGATGTTTGAGCTTGGCAAAGACCTGCTCGATCGGGTTCAGGTCGGGCGAGTATTTTGGCAGGAAGAAGAGGAATCTTGGCGGGGAGCCTGTGCCCGCGCGGCGTCCATCCCCATAAAGGGGCCAGTCCAGCCGACATGCTGATCGCAATCGATTCCGGAACGACGGCGCTGGCGTTTGCCGGCCTGCCGACGTCTGCGTCGTGACGAATTCCGGCGAGATCGCCCGGGTTTTGCTGGCCAACGGCGCCGAAGGCGCGGCGAACTTTCATCTGGTCGAAGCGGAGTTCGCCAAGGTGATGGTTGAACGCGCGCGCCCCCTTGCTGCAGGCAGACCACAAGCCATGTGCATGTCTGCGACAGCGCGCAGATCGACACGCCGGTGGCGGATTGATCGGTCCGAAAGGACCGTCTCGCGGAGCTGAAGTCCGGCGGAATTGGCAATGTGATCGTCGACTAGATCTCCTCGCAGGTGGTCGCGAAAGAGGCGGCCGCTTGCTTGGTTGGGCACCATTCGCCCGCAAATCGGTCAAAACCAACATGATGGTGTCGAACAAGTTTTATTGAATCTATTGAAGTTTTCATTGTGGCACGGCGCCTGCATGACCGTTTTGGCCGATCACTGGTCTCGTTTCGTAAAACAGGGGATGTCGATGCGTTCAGAACTTAGCCGCCGCCACTTTCTGCAAGGTGCCGCGGCCGCAGCTGCGGCGGGCTATTTGCAGATCGATCCGGACTTCTTCGTTTCCAAGGCCTTCGCCCAGGCCGGAAAGACGCTGACGTTCCTGTCGGCTGAAAACATCACGGGCAATTGGGATCCGACCGCGCACACCACGCTGTCGCAAAACAACATCCAGGGTTTTGTGATGGGCTTCCTGACGCGGACGCCCATGAAGCTCGAGAAGCCCGACGAGGTCGTCTACGAGCTCGCGACCGAGATCAAGCTGCTCGATCCCAACCGTCTGCAGATCAAGCTGCGCGAGGGCGTGGTTTTCCATGATGGCAAGCCGTTCAAGGCCGAGGACGTCAAGGCGACGTTCGAGTACGGCTCGCGGCCTGATCGACCGGCGCAATGGTATCCCGGCCCGACCGAGACGCTGAAGGTCGAAACGCCCGACGATTACACCGTCATCGTCGATACGTCCAAGGGCGGCTATCCGGCTCACCTCTTCATGTTCCTGGCCTCCTTCCTGCCGATGATGTCGGCAAAGGACATCGCGGCCGGCCCAGGCGGCGTGCTGTCGCAGCGTCTCAATGGCACCGGCCCGTTCAAATTCGTCGAGCAGCGCGGCAATACGACGGTGATGACGGCCAATGACGGCTATTTCAAAGGCAAGCCGATGGTTGCCGGCATCAACTTCACCTTCGTCGGCGATTCGACCACCCGCATGCTGTCTCTGATGAACGGCCAGGCTTCGATCGTTGAGCGGCTCGAACCCGAGCAGGTCGATACCGTGAAGGCCAATCCGAACATCCACATCAACCGGGTCGTCTCGGTCGAAAACAAATATCTCTGGTTCCGCTGCTCGAAGCCACCCTTCAACGACGTACGCGTCCGTATGGCGGCCTGCCACGCCATCAATCGCGACGTCATTCTCGATGTGCTGGGAAGTGCGGGCCATCCGTCCACCAACTTCATCTCGCCGGTGAAGTTCGGCTATTTCGACCTGCCGAACTATCCGAAGTTCGACCCCGAGAAATGCCAGGCGCTGCTCGCCGAGGCCGGCTTTCCGAAGGGCAAGGGATTGCCGCCGCTCGAATACATCACGTCCGTTGGCTTCTATCCGAAGACGAAGGAGTACGGCGAGGTCCTCACCGCCATGCTCAACGAGCAGGGTTTCAACGTCAGCCTGACCGTACTGGAGCCTGCGGCCTGGAACGAGCGGCTGTATCACCGGCCCGGCGGCGGTCCCGGCCATATGGTCGACTGCGGCTGGTCGACCGGCTCGCCGGAGCCCGATCTGATCCTGCGCACGCACTTCCATTCGTCGTCGCATCGCATCTGCGGAATCGAGGATGCCGCGATCGACGCGACGCTCGACAAGGAGCGCAGCGCGCCGACGCTGGAGGATCGCAAGAAGATCCTGCAGACCGAGACGATGCCGCTGATCGCCTCCAAGATGCCGGCGCTGTCGCTCTTCACCTCGGTCATGATCCACGCCATGCAGAAGGACTTCGCGGGCCTCTTCATCTACCCAGACGGGTCGATGGACGCCTCGAAGAGTGCGGCCTGACATGAGCCAAGCTGCACCTCCTTCCGGAGGTGCAGTTCCCCTTCGCGATAGAGCTGACGAATGTTCACGTTGAATTTCCTGATCCGGCGCCTGGCACAGGGCGCCGTCATCATCGGCCTCGTTTCGTTCCTGATCTTCACCCTTCTGCGCGTCGTGCCGGGCGATCCCGTGCGACTGATGGCGGGCGGCATGGCGCCCGAGGCGCTGATCGAGAAGATCGCGAAGGACATGGGGCTGCGGGATCCGATCATCGTGCAGTTCGGCCGCTACATGAGCTCGGTCCTGCGCGGCGATCTCGGACAATCCTTCGTGCGGCCGGCGAACGGGGCCGCCACCGGCGGCTCCAACTTCAACGATTCGACCCGCGGCGAGCGCGCAAAGGTCCTGACGCTCATCTTGGAGGCGCTGCCGATGACGCTGCAACTCGCAGCCGTCGCACTCGTGATCACGCTGATTTTCTCGGCCATCGTCGGGATTGCCGGCGGGCTCAACCCCGGCCGCTGGCCCGACAAGCTGGCGTTCTACATCTCGTCGGTCTTCATCTCGCTTCCGAACTTCTGGCTCGGAATTGTGCTGGCGCTGCTGCTGTCCGTCAAGCTCGGCTGGTTGCCGGCGATCGGCTATAACGGCTTTGCCTACACGATCCTGCCGGCGATCGTCCTCGCGGTCGAGCTGTCGCCGGTGCTGATCCGGACGCTGGTCGGCTCGGTGTCGTCGCAGATGGCCGAAGCCTATGTCTCGGTCGGACGCGTGCGTGGCCTCGGCCGCACCCGGATCGTGGCCAACCACGTGCTGCGCAACGCGTCGGTGCCGCTGTTGAATCTGCTCGGCATCCAGTTCTCCAGCCTGCTGGGCGGGGTGATCATCGTCGAATACATCTTCGACTATCCGGGGCTCGGGCTGCTGACCATCAACGCCGTGCTGCAGCGCGACTTCCCGCTGATCCAGGGTATCGCGATCGTGACGAGCGCGATCTTCGTCGTAATCAACATCATCGTCGATCTCGTCGCCACGACGATCGATCCCAGGCTCGAGTACTGAGCCGCGACGTTCGAGGTCCCATTCCGATGTCGGTTACGTCCATCATGGCCCCACATTCCTCCATCCCGCTTGCCTCGCGCTCGGTTGCGCGCCGCGTCTTCGACAAGGCGGTTGCGACCCCGGGCTTTCGCGTCGGGATCGGAATATTCATCGTCCTCGCGGTCGCGACCGCGCTGTATCCCGAACTGAGCGGCATCGATCCAATCAAGATGGACGTCAAGGCGCGGCTCCTGCCTCCGCTGTTTGCCGGGGACAAATGGAGCTGGGTGCATCCGCTCGGCACCGACCAGATCGGCCGCGACATGCTCGTGCGCTCCCTCGTCGGACTGCGATATTCCTTTCTGATCGGAATCGCGTCAGTCGTGGTCATGCTGGTTATCGGCTGCGCGCTCGGGACCATCGCCGGCTATTTCGGCGGGCGGATAGATGCGATCATCATGCGCCTGACCGATGCGCAGCTCTCCATTCCCATGATCATCCTCGCCATCGCGGTATTGGGGGTGTCGCGGCCGACGATTCCCTCGATCGTGCTGGTGCTGGGCGTGTCGAACTGGCCCGTCTACGCCCGCATCATGCGCAGCGTCGTCATGACGGAGCGGCAACGCGAGTTCGTCAGGGCGGCCAAGATTGGCGGCTCAACCGATCTGCGAATCATCATCACGCTGCTGTTGCCCCTGCTGCTGCCCTCGGTACTTTTCACCTCGGTGTTGGATGTGGCGCGGATGATGATCTTCGAATCGACCCTTGGCTTTCTCGGTCTCGGCGTTCAGCCGCCGACCCCGACATTCGGCAACATCATCGCCGACGGTCGAAAGTATCTCCTCAACGCCTGGTGGATCGCGACTATGCCCGGGGTTTTCCTCGGTCTGACTCTGACCAGCATCAATCTGATGGGGGCCGCGCTCGAACGCGCGCGCGACGCCGTCCATGCCGGAGGCGAGTAATGGCGCCGCTTCTTGAATTGAAGAACATGACGGTCGCCGTCGGCCGCTCCGAGTCTGCAAAGATCATCCTCGAGGACATCTCATTTTCACTGGAGCCGCGAGAGATCGTCGGAGTCGTCGGCGCCAGTGCCGCCGGCAAGACGGTTCTGTCGCGTGCCGCAGTCAACTGGCTGGAGCCACCGCTCGTACGCCGAACTGGGACGGTGCTGTTCGAAGGCCGCGATATCTATGCGATGAAGGAAGCCGACATGCGCGCGCTGCGACAGCGCGTGTCCTATGTCGGAGCGAACCCGATGGGCGCGCTCGATCCGACGCTGCCGGTCGGGGCCCAGATCGTCGAGAAGATGCGCACGGTCGTGCCGGGAACGTCGCGCAAGCGAGCGGAAGCGCGCGTCATCGAACTCCTCGATGCGGTGCGGATACCGTCTGCGCGCAACCGGTTTCACGACTATCCGTCGCAATTCTCCGGCGGGATGATGCAGCGTGCGCTGATCGTCGACGCGCTCGTGACGAACCCGGCACTGCTGGTTGCCGACAACGTCACCCAGCCGCTCGACGTCACCGTGGCCGCCCAGGTCATCCGCCTGATCAAGGAACTCACGAACCAGTTCGACACGGCCGTGCTGTTCATCTCGTCCTCGCTACCGATGGTGCGCGAGGCGAGCTCGCGAACACTGGTGATCGATCGCGGTCGCATCGTCGAGGAGCAGCCGACCGAGGCCATCGTGGCCAAGCCGATGCATCCTTATACGCGCGAGCTCGTGTCCCAGACGCCGAAGATCTGGCTCGACACCAAGACGCTGCCGGCGTTACGCGCCGAGCGCGAGGTCGTGCTCAGCCTGCGCGACGCCTCTCAAATCTACAAGGTCAGGAAAAGGAGCGGGTTCGGCGGCGTCAACCTGGTGCGTGCCGTGCGCAACGTGACCTTCGACGTGCGGCGGGGCGACAGTTTTGCGATCGTCGGCGAGTCCGGTTGCGGCAAATCGACCTTGATGCGGCTGCTGTCGCGGCTGGAATTGCCCAGCTCCGGCCAGATCCTGTGCGAAGGCAAGGATATCGCTCCGCTGAAGGGGCGTGAGTTGCTGGCGTTCCGGGCGCAGCTGCAGATGGTGCTTCAGGATCCGTTTGGATCGCTGCCGCCCCGGACCTCGATCGGGCGTATGCTCGAGGAGCCGCTGCGGACACATGGCTGGAACGACAAGTTGAAGATGCGCGCCCGTGTCCTGAAGGTGATGGGGGAGGTCGGTCTCGCGGCCGAACTGTACAACGAGCTGCCGCTCGGGCTCAGCGCCGGCCAGCGCCAGCGCGTCAATGTCGCGCGCGCGCTCGTCCTGGAGCCGACCATCCTGATCATGGACGAGACGCTGTCCGCGCTCGACCAGGCCGAGCAGTTCAAGCTGCTCGATCTCTTTCAGAAGCTGCAGAAGGAATATGACCTCACCTACATCTTCATCTCGCACGACCTCGCGATGGTGCGAAAGGTCTGCAACCGGGTTGCGGTGATGTATCTCGGCGAGGTGTTCGAACTCGCCGAGAACGAGCGCCTCTTCTTCGATCCCGGACATCCCTATACGATGGCGCTGCTCAGCGCGATGCCGACCCTGGAGGAAAAGCGATACAAGCCCGAGGATTGCCTGCTCGAAGGCGAGCCGCCGAGCCCGCTCGCCATTCCCAGCGGCTGCAGCTTCAAGTCGCGATGCCCCCGCGCGATGGATATCTGCAGCGGTGTGCATCCGGTGCTGACCGTGCGGAACGAGCAGGACTTTGCCGCCTGCCATCTTATCGGTAACGCCTCGTCAGAGAGACGCGTCCCATGAGCTTCACCGAGAGCCGGTTGGAGATGATCCGGACGTTGCTGCGCCAGCATCAGCGCGTCCATGTCAAGGAACTGGTCGACCAGCTCAAGGTCAGCCAGGAGTCGATCCGACGCGATCTGCGCGAACTGGAGACGCAGGGGTTCGCGCGGCGCGTCTACGGCGGCGCGGTGATCGATCGCCAGGAGAGCGACCAGCCCTTTGCCGAGCGCCTGCGCGTCGGTGGTCGCGAGAAGATGCGGATCGGAGAGGCGGCGGGTGCCTTGGTCAAGGACGGCATGAAAATCTTCGTGGACGAGGGAACCACTGCGCTCGCCTGCCTGAAATACATCGAGGCGCGCAAGGACCTCACCATCGTCACCAACTCGCTCGCGGTCGCTTCGCACTTCTTCTATCAAGGGACGGTCAACGTGCGGGTGTTGGGGGGACGGTTGCGCCCGGTCTACCAGGCCACGTTCGGGCCCGAAGCGGTTGCCGCGATCAAGGAACATTTCTTCGACCTCGCGATCATCGCGATCAGCGCGGTCCATGCCGAACGCGGATTCATGGATTATGGCGAGGACGAAGCCATCCTGCGCCGCGCCGCGCGTGCGCAGGCCAAGCGATCCGTCATCGTGGCCGACAGCTCCAAGTTCGGCAGGCTCGGCTCGATCCACACGTTCGGGTTGGGCGACATCGATGCCGTCATTACCGGCGGCACGCTTGCCGCCGAATTCGCCGACCAGTTCCGTCAATTGAAAGTGGACGTTATCCATGCCTGAAGCCGCTTCTCCCGATGCTCCGATCAATCCGTCCCGCCTGGAGGCGATGATGGAGAAGGTGTCGACTTTCGGCGGCAAGTCGAACGGCGCCATGACGCGGCTCACTCTGTCGAAGGCCGACGGAATGGCGCGCGACTGGCTCGGCGGGTGGTTCAGGGATCACCAGTTCGAGCAGCAGATCGACGCCATCGGCAACCAGTTCGGAAAGCTTTCGCTTGCCGGCGCCAATGCGCCGACCGTCATGGTCGGATCGCACATCGACAGCCAGCCGAATGGTGGACGTTTCGACGGTGCGCTCGGCGTCATTTCGGCGTGCGAGGCCGTACTCGCGGTGTCCGAGCGGCTCAAGGCCGAAGGCCGTCTGGCCGCCTGTAATTTCCAGGTGGTGAACTGGACCAACGAGGAGGGCGCGCGCTTTCAGCCGAGCCTGCTCGGCAGCAGCGTGTTCGCCGGGTCGGCTGAACTCGAATGGGCCCTCGACAGGAAGGATGGCGATGGCATCACGGTGCGCCAGTCTCTTGCCGAGATCGGCTATGCCGGCACCGCCAAGGTCGAACGGCCCGACGCGTTGATCGAGCTGCATATCGAGGGGGACGGCAAGCTGTTCGCAGCCAACGAGACGTTCGGGGTCTTCACGCGATTCTGGGGAGCCACCAAGTACCGGCTCGCCTTCCTGGGCGAGCAGGCCCATACCGGACCGACCCCGATGGCGCAGCGCAAGGATGCCTTGCTCGCGGCGGCCTATCTCATGTCCGATCTCAGGCAGCTCGCGAGCGAGTACGGCCTGGAGCTTCACACCTCGGTCGGCCGGCTCGAAGTGTTCCCGAACTCGCCGAACACGGTGCCGTCGGAAGCCGTGCTGTTCATCGAGCTGCGTTCCGGTTCGCCCGATGTGCTGGCGCAGGCCGAAAGCAAGATGAAAGAGCAGATCGAGCTTGCTGCGAAGAAAGCCGGCGTGAGCTACGAGGTCCGATCGATCGATCGCCGCCGCGCCGGCGGCTTCGCGCCCGGCCTGATCACGCTCGCCGAACGCGTTGCGGCCAAGCGCGGCGAAACCGCGCGTCGCCTCGATACGATCGGCGGCCACGATGCCGTCGCGATGTCCGAGGTTTGCCCATCGATCGTCATGGCGGTGCGGTCGAAGGACGGCGTGATCCATCACCCGACCGAATACACCAGCTCCGAAGATCACGCCGCGGGCACCCAGATCCTGGCGGACATGCTCTACGCGCTCGCGCGCGACGGACTGAAGGTCATCTCGCCGGAGGAGGCTGCCGAATGAAGCTGCTGGGCCAGGCCGAAACTGCAGACGAGTTCCGCGCAGAGCGCGCGCTTCGAAGCTTGCTGCCTGCCAACACGGACAAGATCGCCTACGAGGCCGCGGCGTTGCCGGTCGCTTCGCCATCCTACCAAGCCGTGGAATCGATCTCGTTTCATGTCGCTCCGGACGGAACGGACATGACGCTCTTTCTTCGCCTTGGTGCGGCGGAGGTGGCAGAGCTGGTCGATGACCAGGTCGCGTTCGCGGCAGCCCGCCGGGCCGCGAGCCTCGGTCTTGCGCCCGAACTGGTCGGATGCGATTCCGCTGAGCGTGCGTTGCTCGTGACGCGCCTCGGCCCGGGCTGGAAGTGCGCAAAAATCGACGATCTTATCGCACCGGATGCCGTGGCGCGCCTAGTCGTGATGCAGAAGACCATGGCGGCGGGAGAGGCCTTCGGGAGAGTGTGGACGGTCTTCGACGGCATTGCGGCAATCTGGTCTCTGTTGCCGAAGGCCGGCGTGCCGTTGCCCGGTGATACCGACTGGATGCGCGGCTGGATGGCCAGGATGGCGGATTCGATCAGGGCCGCAGGCGTCGATCATCGGCCTGCGCATGGCGATCCGCATTCGTCCAACATCATGCTCGGGCCGGACGGAGCGATGGCGTTGGTCGATTTCGACATGGCAGGCGATATCGACCCCTACTATCAGCTCGGCGTGCAGATGAACGAACTGTATCAGTTCGAGAGCCAGATGAAGCTGGTGCTCGAGATGCACGACGGCCGGTTCGACGAGGCGGCGTTCAGCCGCTGTCGCATCTACGCCGCGGCTGACGACTTCTACTGGGCGCTGCGAAGCCTCCTGCTCGCCGCCCGATCACAATTACAGGGTGTTGAATTCCTCAAATACGCAGCGTGGCGCTTCCTGCGATGCCGGATGTTGCTGGGGCAACCCGGTTTCGAAGAACGCTTGCGAACACTCTAGGGGCGGGCACGCAGATGAAAGAGATGGGAACAGCTCGAGACGACGCAGAGCGCAGGCTGGAAGGCGCGATTGTCCAGATCGACGACTGGATGGGCCGGAATATGCGCTATCGCCCCGTGTCGGGCGGCATCAGCAACACGAATTTCCGTGTCGAGGTGCAAGGCTCGTCGCACGATTTCTTTATTAAGATTCCCGGTCGCGGAACCGAGATGTTCATCGACCGGGACGCTGCCCGCGCCGCGAGCCGTCAAGCCGAGACGATCGGTGTAGGGCCGAAGACGTTCGACTACCTCGACCATGCCGGCATCGAGATCGCTGAATTCGTCGATGATCGGCGCGCCTCGACACATCTGGACTTCATCGATCCGGCGATCCGGGCCGAGACGGTTCGTCTCTACCGCCTGTTTCATCAGGCACCGCCCTTGCCGTTGACCAAGACCGTGTTCGACATGATCGAAGAGCACTACGATCAGGTCAAACAGCTCAAGGGATTTCAGCCGGAAGATCACGACTGGATGACGTGGCAATATCGGCAGGCGAGGGCGGCGCTCGAAGCGTCGGGGCTCGATCTTGTGCCGTGCTTCAACGACCCGATGCCCGGCAATTTTCTGCTGGGCGAGGACAAGTCAATCATGCTGATAGACTTCGAATATGCCTCCAACAATGACCGGCTCTATGACCTCGCGATATGGAGCAGCGAGCACTTCTTTTCGGAGGACATCGAGCGGGAAATCATCGAGGAATATCTTGGTCGCTACGACATGCGTGCTCACGCGCGCTTCATCGTCCACAAGGCTCTCGCCGATATCAAATGGAGCACCTGGGCGATGGTGCAGAACCGGATCTCCACGCTCGATTTCGATTTCTACAAATACGGGATCTGGAAGCACATGCGTGCACGTTCGATTATCTACGATCCGCGCTGGCCGCTCTTTCTCAAGACGCTATAATGACCGTTTCCAGCATCGCAACTGATGAAGCCGAGGCCTACCTCGCGTTCGCGGCCGAGCTTGCCGACGACGTCCGGCCGATCGCGTTGTCGCATTTCCGCACCCCCTTGCAGGTCGCCACGAAGCAGGACGAGAGTCCGGTCACGATCGCTGATCGCCTGATCGAGGCGCGACTGCGCGAGCGGATCTCGGCGCGCTTCCCCTCGCACGGCATCTACGGCGAGGAAATGGGTGTCAAGGCGGGAGACGAGTTTACCTGGGTCATCGATCCCATTGATGGCACCAAGAGTTTCATCACGGGCTTTCCGCTCTTCGGCACCTTGGTCGGGCTAACCTACGATCAACGTCCGTTCTGTGGTCTGATCGACATTCCAGTGACAGGCGAGCGCTGGATGGCACGTCCGGGATTGTCGACATTTGCAGGTCACAGATCTCGAGCCAGCGATTGCCGGCGCATCGCAGACGCTCGGTTTTACACGACGACGCCCGATACATTCGCAAACGCCGATCGCGAGTGCCTCGACCGACTATCGGGAGCCGTCGGATTGCGCCGGTTCGGCGGCGATTGCTACATCTATGGGCTGCTTGCATCAGGGCATTGCGATCTGGTCCTCGAGACCGGGCTGCAGCCCTACGACTATATGGCGCTGGTACCGATCGTGGAGGAGGCGGGCGGGCGGATCACGGATTGGCGCGGCGCCTCGCTGTCGGCAGCGTCCGACGGACATGTCCTCGCCTCGGCGACGCCTATCTTGCACGACGAGGCACTACGTCTGATCAACCGTTAGGCGCTATTATGGTTTACACCAAAACTGTCGAACAGACGGTCTATCGGTTCTCCGATCTGAAGGAATTGATGGCCAAAGCTACTCCGCGGCGGTCAGGTGACGAGCTTGCGGGCCTGGCTGCGGACGGCCCCGTCGAACGGCTGGCTGCGCAGATGGCGCTGGGCGACCTGCCGTTGAAGACGTTTCTGTCTGAAGAGCTCATTCCGTCGGAAGACGACGAGGTCTCGCGCCTGATCGCGGAACGCCACGATACGCTCGCCTTTGCGCCCATAGCCTCGCAGACGGTGGGGGAGTTCCGTGAATGGCTGCTGAAGCCGGAAACGGGGCAGGCTGAACTCGAAGCGGTGACGTCCGGGCTGACGCCCGAGATGGTTGCCGCGGTCTCTAAGGTCATGCGCCTGCAGGACCTCATCGCGGTGTCCGCAAAGCGGGAAGTTGTCACCCGGTTTCGTTCCACTATCGGACTTCACGGCCGGCTTTCGACGCGAAACCAACCGAACCATCCGACCGATGATTCGATGGGTATCCTAGCCTCCGCCATCGATGGGCTTCTCATGGGGTCGGGAGACGCTGTGATCGGCGTCAATCCGGCGACAGACAGCCTTGCCGACTACGTCCGGATCGTAGAGCTTCTCGATGATCTGAGGGGACGGCTGTCAATTCCGACGCAGACATGCTGTCTCGGTCATGTGACGACGGCTATCGCGGCCATCGCTGCGAAGGCCCCGGTCGATCTGGTCTTTCAGTCGATCGCCGGATCGCAGAAGGCCAACGAAGGATTCGGCATCAGTCTCGCGCTGCTCGATGAGGCGCATGACGCCGTTCGCAGCTTGGGCCGCGGTCCGGCCAATGCAAGCCTGATGTATTTCGAGACGGGACAGGGCGCTGCGCTGTCGGCGGATGCCCATTTCGGAGTCGATCAACAGACGATGGAGGCGCGCGCCTACGCCGTTGCGCGTGAATTCAGGCCGTTGCTCGTGAATACCGTCGTCGGGTTCATCGGACCTGAATATCTCTTCAACGGCAAGCAGATCATTCGGGCCGGACTCGAGGATCATTTCTGCGGAAAGCTGCTGGGCTTACCGATGGGAGTCGATGTCTGTTACACAAATCATGCCGATGCCGACCAGGAGGACATGGATGCGCTGTTGACGCTGCTGTGCGCCGCAAATGTCAACTTCGTTATCACGGTGCCGGGCTCGGACGATGTTATGCTGAACTATCAGTCCCTCGCGCATCACGACGCGGTCTATTGCCGGGAGACGCTCCGCCGGCCGCCGGCGCCGGAGTTCCAGCAATGGCTCGTCGAGGTCGGCCTCACCGATCGCTCGGGCAAGTTGCTGCCGCCGCCTCCGAAGCTCATCAACGGAATGGCAAGTGTTCCGCTGTTGGGGGCGTGAAATGACAAGAGTCGAACCTGAGCCGCCCAGACGCGAACTACCCGACCTGCGCGAACTGACGCAGGCGCGGGTGCTGCTGGGCCGGTTCGGTGCGGGTCTTCCGACGCGGGCCGTCCAGTCGTTTCAACTCGATCACGCGCGTGCACGGCAAGCGGTGTGGTCTGAGGTGGACAGAACTGCGCTCCGCCTAGAGTTGTCCGATCTGACCGTCCCTGTCGCCGATGTTGAGAGTATGGCGGAAAATCGCGAAGTGTTCGTCCGACGACCGGATCTTGGGCGGAGATTGTCTCCTAAGGTCATGCACCGTCTTGAGGCCCTCCCGCAGCAGCGGGACGTCGTGATCGCACTTGCGGACGGCTTGTCGGCTAGTGCGGTCACGATCAACGGCGCACTCCTCACGCGAGCAGTCGTGAAACGGCTTGACGAAGCAAAAATCTCGGTTGGATCGGTGATCCTCGCCGCTCAGGCCCGCGTGGCGCTGGCGGATCCCATCGGAGAGCAGCTCAAGGCGCGCGTCTCGATCATGCTGATCGGTGAACGCCCCGGTCTGTCTGCAGCGGACAGCCTCGGAGCATACCTGACCTATCGACCGGAGACGGGAACTCCCGACTCACGGCGCAATTGCATATCGAATATCAGGAATGGCGGCCTCGCCATCGCAGATGCCGCTGACGCCATTGTGGCCTTGGTGATCACGATGTTGAAGACCGGGGTTAGTGGAGTCGGATTGCATGCCGCGGCTGCAAAGCTGCCTGTGAGCGAGAGCCGTCATTCGTAGTTCAGTGTCTCACGCCCGCGAACAGGATACGGATGCGCAACGGGCGCGCTAAGCAGCTCCGAAAGCAGGTTCGTCAAAGCTGCGGCATCCGATGCGCCTAGCCTGTTCAAAACGTCCTGCTGAATGGACTTGATGAGCGGACCGATATCCTTGAACTGCGCCGCTCCTCGCTGCGAGAGGAAAATCAGGACCCTGCGCCGGTCATGTGGATCGGGAGCGCGATAGACCTGTGCCGACTCGACCATTCTATCGATAATCTTTGTGAGCGTTGGACCGTCGACGAAGAGGCGGGTTGCCAGATCGCCCATCGGCAGCCCGTTTCCTTCGGTCAGCGCCTCGAGCACGCGGTACTGGTGAAGAGACATGCTTCGTGGCTTGAGCTCCGCTTCCAGCATCTGCTCAAGCCGGCGATTCACACCTCGGATGAGTTCGGGGAGGTCCACGTTACACCCTCAGCGAAATTATTTGACATTTCAACATTTGCCTTGGAATGCAAAGGGGAGCAAGCGAAAAGCAGATTTGTGCGCAAATGCCTAGCGAAGGGGCTAATGCATCAGCTGGCGCCGCAAAAAAGGGCAGGTTGCTCTCCAGATCGAGGGTTTTCGCAGGCAAACTGGCTCCGGCGGCACAGGATTGCTGTTGGCACGATTCGTGAGTGTTCTGTACATGGAAAGTGCGGAGACACCACCGTTGCGAAGCGTCCGGATATGTTTGCTCATAGCGCAGAACGGCGCTGCGGGGCTTTGGGCCCCGTCAGCTGAGGCGTGCGGACGCCTGGCCGTCGATGAGATTAACGTAACGTCCGGAGTCCTGCGACGTCCAGTCGAATTGCACGTCGTGAACGCCGGAGAAACCGGCCCAAGCGCGGGCCGGGCCGCGCGCGATGCAATTGAAATCGATTGTGTCGACGGCATTGTCGGGATGTTGCCGAGCTTCGCACGCGATTTCGTGGCGAGCGCGGCCCGTGATCGCGTTCCGTTCATATATACCCCGCAGTTCGAGGGCCGCTCGTCGACGCTGGACGTCATGGCGACCGGCGAGACAGCCGAAGAGTTGCTTGCTCCGGCGATTCAATGGCTTTCGGAAACGAGGCGTGCGCGCCGCTATTTTCTTTGCGGCAACGACTACGTATGGCCTCGCTCATCCCTTCAGATTGCGCGTGCGTTGATCGCCCGCATTGGCGGCACGGTGACGGGTGAGCATTATTTGCCTGTTGGCCAACATGACTTCGACGAGATACTGGAGCGGATCAAGGCAACGCGCTCGGACGTCGTTCTTCCGTATTTCCTTGGAGGCGATTGCATCGCATTCAATCGGGCCTTCTACGCGGCAGGGTTGAGTTCGCGCGTGCTGCGATTTTCCTCGGCGGTCGACGAGACCGTAGCATACGGTCTCGGTTCGAACGAGACCGAGAATCTCTACGCCGCATCGAGCTATTATGGATCGATCCGGTCGCGCAACAATGGTGCGTTTCTGGAGCGCTATCATACGGCGTTCGGCGATAGTCCGCCTCCCGTGAATGCCTTTGGTGAGTCCTGCTACGAAGGCATCTACTCGCTTGCGTCCTTGATCGAGGAGGCGGCCAGTCTCGATGCGCGCAAATTGACGCGCCTGTACGGAAGGACGTTCCAGCGGCGCACGGCACGAGGCGACTTGGCGCAATCGGTGGTCGGCGGCCGCCATCCCATCTATCTGGCGCAGCTCGATGGGTACGATTTCTCGATCATTGCGCGGCGATAAAACGCTTGCTTTTTCAAATATTGTATTCTTAATATTTTCCATATCAAGAACTGATGGGGACGTTTATGACTTTCTCTCGCCGTCGCTTCCTGCAGCGCTCAGCTATTGCAACGACGACGTTGATTGCTGCACCTGCAGTTTTCCGCTCCGGCGCGTTCGGTGCAGAAAATCCGATCGTCGTTGGCAGCCTGCATGACCAGTCTGGTCCGATCGCAGCCTCCGGCACGCCAATGGTCTATGCGCTGCAGCTTGCGGTGGATGAGGTCAACGCTGCCGGCGGATTGCTCGGGCGGCCGCTGAAGGTGATCCACTACGACACCCAGTCGAATATTCAGATGTACTCGCAATTTGCACAGCAACTTGCGGTGAAAGACAAGGTCGATGTTGTTCATGGCGGCATCACCTCGGCCTCGCGCGAGGCGGTACGTCCAACCTTCGATCGCTTCAAGGTGCTTTACTTCTACAACGTGCTCTACGAGGGGGGCGTCTGCGATCGCAACACCTTCTGCACCGGCACGACGCCCGCGCAGACCGTGGAAAAGCTGGTCCCGAGCGCGATGAAGAAAGCGGGCAAGAAGGCTTACATCATTGCTGCCGACTACAATTACGGTCAGATTACCGCGAAGTGGATGACGAAGTACGTCAAGGACAATGGCGGCGAAGTGCTCTCGACCGACTTCTTCCCGCTTGACGTCACCAACTTCGGTACGACCATCTCGAAGATCCAGGCGGCGAAGCCCGACCTCGTCCTGTCGGCGCTGGTCGGCGGCAATCACACCGCTTTCTACCGGCAATGGACCTCGGCCGGCATGAAGGGCAAGATCCCGATCGCGTCGACCACTTTCGGTCTCGTCAACGAGCCGACCACACTCGATGCGGCCGAAAGCGACTCCATTCTCGGTTCCTACGGCTACTTCGAGGAGCTCACCACGCCAGCCTCGAAGAGCTTCGTCGAGAAGATCAAGAAGGCCCATCCCGACTCACCTTATGTCAGCGAGCTGGCCGCCTGCACCTATGAGGGCGTCATGCTCTGGGCCGCCGGCGTGAAGAAAGCCGCCAGCATCGACCGCATGAAGGTAATTGCCGCGCTGGAGGATGGGATCGCTTTCGACGGCCCGAGCGGCAAGGTTGCGTTGGATAAGCCGACCCATCACACAACCCGCAACGCATTTCTCGCCGAAGTGAAGGACCGTAAATGGTCGGTGTTGGAGAGCTACTCCGACGTCAAGCCGGCCGATACTGCGAGTGTCTGCGATCTCGTCAAGAACCCGAACGATACCAAGCAGTACATCATCAATCTCTGACACGGCCGGGCCTCGCCCGCCGGCGGGGCCCGCAGCATCGAGGGACCGAAAGAATCCAAGAATGGCGATCTACCTCATCGTCGCGCTCGACGTCCTGAATGGAATATCGTCGCTGTTCCTGTTGTGCCTCGGACTGGCGATCATCTTCGGCATGATGAAGATCATCAATCTCGCCCATGGCGAGTTCATCATGCTCGGCGCCTACGCGACTGTCATATCGGCTAATGCCGGGGTCAACATATGGATCGCGATGCTGGTCGTTGCTCCGCTTTTCGTCGGGCTCGTCGGCCTTGTCATCGAGCGCTGTCTCATTCGCTTCCTCTATGGGCGGCTCGTCGATTCGATGCTCGCGACCTGGGGGCTGAGCCTTCTGATCATCGGGATCATCACCACGATCTACGGCAATACCCAGCAGGGCGTGCCGACTCCGCTCGGCGGCTTCTCGATCGGGGCGTATCAGTCGAGCTATTACACGTTGTTCCTGGCTGGCATGGCGATCGCGATGATGGCTTTGGTCTACGGCGTGATGAGCTACACCCGCTTCGGCCTGATCGCCCGCGCCACGATGCAAAACCCAGCGATGGCGGCCACGCTCGGTGTCAATCCGGCGCGGGTTTACATGAGCACGTTCGCGGTCGGGGCGGCCATCACAGGTCTCGCCGGAGGCCTGCTGGCGCCGGTTTCGGGCATCACGCCCGGCATGGGCGGCGCCTATGTCGCGAAGGCTTTCATGACCGTGGTCGGGGGCGGCGCCGCCATTCTGTCGGGCACGATGTCGGCGGCGAGTTTGTTTGGCGCAGTCAATCAGATCGGCGCCTATTTCACCACGCCGGTCTATGGCGAAGTCCTGGTGTTCACGGCGGCGATCGTCCTGATCCGTCTGCTGCCGCAGGGGATTTCCGGTCGCTTCTTCAAGGGGAATCTGTAATGTCCGCCCGCTTTCGCCTCGCGGCTCAGGCGGTTGCCGTCCTTCTTTCGATCATCGCGATAGCGCTCATCCCCAGCGTGATCGAGCTCTTCGCGCTGATGCAGTTGACGCTGTTCGCGGCAATGGCTGTGCTGGCGCTCAGCCTCGCCTTCATCTGGGGCTTTGGCGGTATCCTGTCGTTCGGGCAGACGGCGTTCTTCGGCCTTGGCGGCTATGCTTACGCGATCGCCGCGGTTAATTTCCAGGATTCGACGCCGTCGATCCTGCTCGCTATCATCGTTCCCTCGTTGTTCGCCGCGATCCTCGGCTACTTCATCTTCTTCGGTCGCATTTCCGACGTCTATCTCGGCGTGATCACGCTCACCGTGACACTCATCCTGTTCAACTGCGTCAACTCGACTTCGGGCGATGAGTACAGGATCGGCAAGGCGTTGCTCGGCGGCTTCAACGGCATGCCGGCGGTCCCCACCTTCAACGTTCCTTTCTATCCGGACCAGATCCTGTCGCCCGAGCAGTCATGGTGGGTAACGGGCGGGACGCTGCTCGGGATATTCCTGCTGCTGCGTCTGCTGCTATCTCTTCCGGCCGGCCGCGTCGTCGTGGCGGTGCGCGAGAATGAGGTTCGCGCCTCGCTGCTCGGCTACGACCCGCGCAAGGTCAAGCTCCTTACGTTTATCCTGAGCGGCGCGATCGCGGGGCTCGCCGGCGCGCTCTACGTCAATTGGGGAGCGTTCGTCGGGCCGACTATCTTCAGCCTGTCGCTGTCGGCGGAGATCATCATCTGGATTACGGTGGGCGGGCTCGGCACCTTGCTCGGCCCCATCGTTGGTTGCGTGCTGATCGAATACATCGTTGCTTATATCGGCTCGCAGCAGGCCTTGAATTCCAACCTCGTACTCGGCGCCGTACTGGTCCTATTCGTGCTGCTGCTGCCCAAGGGACTGGTGCCGACGGCGCGCGATCTGCTGATGCGGCTCGCGCCCGCGGCGAAACCGAAGGTGCAACGCGCAGACGAGCAGCTGCCGCCATCGGTGACCGCGTCCCACATGGCCGGAGCCGAATGACCATGGCAGACCTCGTCCCCCTGCTCAAGGCCGAGCACCTCACGATGCGTTTTGGCGGAGTGGTCGCCAACGACGACATCACATTCACTCTCGAAGAGATGGAGCTGCGTTGCCTGATCGGACCGAATGGCGCCGGAAAGAGCACGTTCTTCAAGACTTTGACCGGACAGCTGGTTCCAACTTCGGGCGCGATCGCGTTTCGCGGGCAGCCGATTGCCGGCAAGCTCTCTCACGAGATCGCCCGTATGGGGATCGGCATCAAGACCCAGGTGCCGAATGTCTTCAACGGTCTCTCGGTTCGAGAGAACATCTGGCTCGCCGTCCGTCGCAAGGCGACGCCGCGCTCCCAGGGGCCCGCGGTCGATGCCGTGCTGGCGATGATTCGGTTGATAGATCACGCCGACCGCATCGTGGCGACGCTGTCACACGGCCAACGACAATGGGTCGAAATCGGCATGGTACTCGCGGCCGAGCCGGAGCTGATCTTGCTTGATGAGCCGGCCGCCGGGATGACCGACGAGGAAACCCTGCACACCGCTGCCATCATCCGCGAGATCAACAAGACACGGGCAATCATCGTCGTCGAGCACGACATGGAGTTCATCAAGCAGATTGCAAAGAAGGTGACGGTCTTTCATCAGGGCCGGGTGTTGGTCGAAGACACCGTGGACAAGGTCCTGGCCGATCAGCGCGTGCGCGACGTCTATCTCGGCAAGAAGGTGGCGGCATGAGCGCGCTTCTCGAGGTCCGTGATTTGCGATCCGGCTACGGCCGCATTCCGATACTGTTCGGTCTCGACATGGTGGTTCAGGATGGCGAGTATCTCGGCATTCTCGGCCACAACGGCATGGGCAAGACCACGACGTTGCGTGCGCTGATGGGGCATCTGCCGACGACTGGCGGTACCGTCGCGTTTGCGGGCAAGACGATCACCCATCTCAAGCCGCACGAGCGGTCCCGGCTTGGGATCGGGCTTGTGCCGCAAGGACGCGAGATATTTCCCGACTTGAGCGTCCTTGAGAACCTGCGAATGGGCCTCGCGGCAGCTCCGAAGGAGGACCGTTCGGTCATCGATGCTGTGCTGCAGGAGTTTCCGCGCCTGGTGCGACTGCTCGATAGGCGCGGGGGCGCTCTGTCGGGCGGTGAGCAGCAATTGCTGGCCTTGGCGCGTTGTCTCTGCACGAAACCTCGGCTGATCCTGCTGGACGAGCCAACCGAGGGGATTCAGCCGTCGATCATCGAGGAGATTATCGAGACCCTGCTCGCACTGAAGAAGCGGTGGAATATGTCGCTGATCGTGGTTGAGCAGAACCTCGAATTTATCACATCCCTCTCGGACCGGATTCTCAATATCCAGAAGGGGCGCATCACGGAAGAGCTCGACCGGGAAATCCTTTTGGTTCGGGACAGCGCCATGCACCCGACCTAGGTTCTAATTCCGGCGCGGCGGCGCCGACCTTTGCAATCGCTGACTTCGTTACTGCCAGCTTGTCCTCACAAGAAAGGATGACTCATGTCCATCAAACGCCCCACTGCCGAAGACGTCGCCGAGCTCGCTGCAAGCCTGCACATGAACATGAACGTCGAGGAGGCCGGACAATATCTTTCGCTGATGGGCGGGATGTTCGACGCCTATGATGTCGTCGACGAATTGCCGAACCCGTTGCCGCCGGTCAAATATCCTCGCGTGCCCGGATCCAAGCCGATGCCGAAGGACAACAAGTACGGCGCCTGGGCGATCAAGACCGAGGTCAAGGGCGCAGCAAGCGGCAAGCTCGCGGGACGCACTGTCGTCTTGAAGGATAACGTGGCCCTGGCCGGCGTCCCCATGATGAACGGCTCGACCACGCTCGAAGGTTTCATCCCCGCCGCCGACGCGACGATCGTTACCCGCATTCTCGATGCCGGCGGCACCATCGTCGGCAAGGCCGTGTGCGAGCATTTCTGCTTGTCGGGCGGCAGCCATACCTCCCATCCTGCACCGGTTCATAATCCGCTCAAGATGGGCTATTCGGCCGGTGGGTCCTCGTCGGGAAGCGCCGCGCTGGTCGCAGCCGGCGAGGTCGATATGGCGATCGGGGGCGATCAGGGCGGCTCGATCCGTATCCCAGCATCCTATTGCGGCATCTATGGCATGAAGGCGACACACGGGCTCGTGCCGTATACGGGCGTGATGCCGATCGAGTCGACCATCGACCACACCGGCCCGATGACGGCCAACGTCGCCGACAACGCGTTGTTACTGGAGGTGCTAGCCGGCCCCGACGGGCTCGACCCGCGCCAATATGCGCCGAAGGTCACGAGCTACACAGAGATGCTCGGCAAGGGCGTGAAAGGCATGAAGATCGGCATCCTCAAGGAAGGATTTGCCGTTGCGAACATGCAGGAAAGAGTGGCCTCGAAGGTGAAAGCCGGTGCGGAGCGGTTCGCAAAGCTCGGTGCCAGCGTGTCGGAGGTTTCCATTCCTGAACACCTTCATGCAACCGCTGCCTGGAACCCGATCACGCTGGAAGGCTTTCTGGTCCAAATGATGATCGGCAATGGTATGGGCTTCAACTGGAAGGGCCTCTATGACGTCGGATTGCTCGACGCCCATTCCGGTTGGCGCACGCGGGCCGACGACCTGTCGGAGACGCTCAAGCTCACTATGCTGGTCGGGCAGTGGGGTGTCAGCCATTATCGCGGTCGTTACTATGCCAAATCGCGCAACATCGCGATCGCCGCCAAAGCTGCCTATGATGCGGTGTTCGGCTCCTACGACTTGCTGCTGATGCCGACCTTGCCCTGTGTCGCCACACCGATCCCGGCCAAGGAAGCGCCGCTCTCCGAGATCGTCCAGCGCGCTTTTGAGATGACGGCCACGACCAGTCCGTTCGACGTCACTGGTCATCCCGCGATGAGCATACCCTGCGGCCTCTCGGACGGCCTGCCGGTCGGGCTGATGCTGATCGCCAAGGACTATAATGAGGCGACCATCTATCAGGCGGCTAGCGCCTTCGAAGCCGACGGCGATTGGAAGAAATTCTGATGATCACGATCACCGCCGTCATCAAGGCAAAGTCCGGGCACGAGGTAACGATGCGCGACGCACTCATGGCCGTCGCCGCGAATGTCGCGGCGAACGAGCCGGAAACGATCGGATTTTTCATCTCGCAGAGTGAAGATAATCCCTGCGTGTTCACAACGTACGAGCGATTTGCCGACAAGGCCGCGATGGATCGCCATAACGGTTCAGCGGTCGTCGAGACGTTTTTCGGGATCGCCAAGCCCATTCTGGATGGAGAGGTCACGTTGGTAACCTCGACGGAGGTGTCGGCGACAATCCGGTAAGCCGCCCCACCGGTCTGTTGCGGGAGAGCATCGTGACGTTACGGCTTCATGGCATCATCGGACGATCCGACGACGCAGCCTATGCGGGTCGCCTTCATCACGTCGAGCATCATGGCGGGATCGAGCTGCTGTTCGTGCCGCCGTCCGATGTCGGCCGTAAGCGCTTTCGCCTGACGACCGATCGTGGAACCGATTGTGCGGTCAGCCTGGGCCGGGACGAGGAGCTGCTCGACGGGGCGCTGCTGTTTCTCGCGCACGATCGCGCCATCATTGCCCGCTTCGGCGAACAGGAATGTTGGCGATTGAAGCCGGCCGACCAGGCGGCAGCGCTCAAGCTCGGCTGGAATGCCGGCAATCTACATTGGCGGGTTCGGTTCGAGGCGGACCTTCTTGTGGTCCTGCTGGACGGGCCGCTCGACACCTATCGGGCGCGCATCAAGCCGCTGCTCGAAACCGGCGAAGTGGTGGAGAGCGATGCTGTTTGACAGATCGCAGACGCTGGCTTTGCTTCAGCTGGGGGATAGTGCTTACCCGGCCGGCGGCTTTGCGTTCTCCTGGGGGCTGGAGGGACTTGCGGCGGATGGCATGCTTGCCAATCGCGGCGAACTGGATCGGATCATCGCGGATCAGCTTGAGCGCCGCTGGGCAAGCATGGATCGCATTCTGCTGCGCCAGGCCTTTCGGGCCGAGGATTGTATCGCCGTCGCTCGCGTGGATCGCCTGGCTGAGGCGGCAACACTTTCGGCCGAAATGCGAGAAGGATCGCGGCGGGCGGGCAGGGCGCTGCTCGGGGTGTGGGTCAAGCTCGATGGACCGCTATCGGTCGCTTACCGCGGCTTGGTGTCGTCAGACGGCAGGCTCGGCCATCTGGCTGCTATCCAGGCCGTCGTCGGCCGGGACGCGGGCCTCAGCTTGGATGCAGCCGAACTTGTCTCGGGCTGGACGCTCGTGACTAGCCTCGTCAGCGCCGCGGTGCGGCTCGGGATCGTCGGCCATATCGAGGCGCAGCGCAGCCAGGAGGCCGCGCGGGCATTGCTGGCGGGATTGCTTGCGGAAACTCCGCCGACCGATGCGTTGCCCGCGAGCTTCACGCCGTTCATCGACATCGCGGTCTCGCGCGGACCGCTGCGACATGTCCGCATGTTCACGACATGAGAGAGGCTGCTTCCCCATGATGAACCTGTCGCCGACCGAGATGGATCGCCTCGTGATCTTCAATGCCGCGCAGATGGCGCGCCGCAATCGGTCGCTCGGAGTTCGGCTAAGCCACCCGGAGGCGGTCGCCTACATCACGGACGAAGTGATGACCGCGGCGCGCCGCAACATGCCTTATGCCGAAATCCGCGATATGGCTGGTCGGTTGTTGACATCAGACGATGTCGAGCCTGGTGTCGGGCCGATGATTCCGATGCTCTATATCGAGTGCATGTTCGCTGAAGGAACCAAGGTGATGGCGCTGTTCGAGCCGATCGGACCCAGTGACACGTCTGTCGTGGGCGATGTCGTCCCCGGCGAGATCATCGCGGGCGGTGGAGACATCGAGAGTTTCGCGGGCCTGCCCGCGATCATCATCGATGTCGTCAACACCGGTGACCGTGACGTTCAGGTTCGCAGCCACACCCATTTCTTCGAGGTCAATCGCGCCTTGCGATTTGATCGTGCGGCGGCCTGGGGCATGAAGGTCGACCGGCCCGCGGGCGCGGGCGTTCGCTTCGAGCCGGGCGTTACCAAGTCAGTGCAGCTTGTGCCGATTTCAGGTGATCGCGTCGTGCATGGCCAGGCCGGTCTCGTCAACGGTCCGTTGGATGCGCCGTTGGCGCGGGACAATGCGCTGAAGCAGGCTCGCGCACGCGGCTATTTGGGAGCCTGACCATGGCCACACTCTCCCGCCGTGGCTACGGCGAACTCTATGGGCCGACCAAGGGCGATCTCGTGCGGCTTGGCGACACCAGTCTGCTTGCCGAGATCGAGCATGATTACACCACCTACGGACACGAACTGCTGGTTGGTGCCGGGAAGAACTTGCGCGACGGCGAAGGGGTAAACGCCTATAGGACTGCCTCGCACAAGATTCTCGACGTGGTCATCAAGAACGCCACGATCGTTGACGCTGTTGCCGGTATCGTGAAGGCCGATATCGGCATCCGCGACGGGCGCATCGTCGGCATTGGCAAGGCCGGTAATCCCGACGTGATGCCCGACGTGCATCCCGACTTGGTCGTGGGCCACACGACGGCGCCAATCGCCGGTGGTCCCTTCATCGTCACTGCCGGCGCCATCGAGTCGCACGCTCATCTGATCTCGCCCGAGCAATCCGACCATGCGCTCTCCGGGGGGACGACCACCCTGGTCGGGAACGGATCGGGCCCGGTTTTCGACGTCGGCAGCGGCGCCGCTTCGACCTTTGCGCGCTTCCTCCAGGCAATCGAGTTTTCGCCGCTCAATTTTGCCTTGTTCGGACGTGCGGGATCCAATCCCGAGGCGGTCGAAGAAGCGGTCGCCGCCGGCGGCATGTCCGTGAAGATTCACGAGGATTTCGGCGCCGCTCCTGCGGTGATTGATCAGAGCCTCATTGCGGCGGACCGCAACGATTTCGCGGTTCACCTCCATACCGACTCGATCAACGAATACGGCTTTTGCGAGGATACAATGGCGGTCGTCGAGGGCCGCACCATCCACATGTATCACGTGGAAGGCGCCGGCGGCGGTCACGCCCCGGACCTGCTCAAGGTTGTGTCGTGGGACAACGTCATTCCCTCATCCACCAATCCGACCAATCCGTACACGTCTTATGGCATGGAAGAGGGCGTGCCGATGACGATGATCTGTCACCAGCTGAACTACAATGCTCCCGAGGACGTGATGTTCGGCGAGGCGCGGGTGCGCGCCCAGTCGATGGCGGCGGAAGATTTTCTGCACGACATGGGGGCGATATCGATCTTCGGCACGGATACGCAGGGCATGGGACGCCTTGCCGAGAACGTCGCAAAGTGCTGGCAGCTTGCCAGCGTGATGAAGGATCGGACCGGCCGTCTGCCGGAGGAGAAGACGACGCGTGCGGACAATGAACGGATCAAACGCTACATTGCCAAGCTCACCATCAATCCGGCCATCGCGGTCGGGATTGACCACATGGTCGGCTCGATCGAGCCTGGCAAGATGGCCGATCTCGTTCTCTGGCCACGCGCTTCCTTCGGCATCAAGCCCTATATGGTGATCAAGAACGGCTTCGTCGTCTGGGCTGCAATGGGGGACGGCAACGGTAGCCTCGGTCTGTCGGAACCGATGATCCAGAAGCGGATGTGGGGTGCGCTTGGCGCCGCACCGCAAAAACTGGGCGTCAACTTCATGTCGAAGCTCGCGGTGGAGGCCGATGTGACCCGCAAGCTCGGCCTCGAACGCGACGTCGTCCAGATCAAGAATGTTCGAAGGTTGCGGAAGATGGATATGGTGCGCAACGCCGCGACTCCACATGTCGAGGTCGACCCCCAGACGTTCGAGGTTCGTGCCGATGGAAAGCTTTTGACGTGTCCGCCAGCGACGAAGGTGCCGCTGGCAAGGCGATATATGCTCCGATGAGCCAGCTCTCGCTCAGCAACGGATTAGCCCAGCCACGAATCGCGGCCGCGCGGGTTGGGATTGGAGGACCGGTCGGTTCGGGTAAGACTGCATTGGTGGAGTGCTTGATTCCAGCACTCATCGACCGGGGTATCGATATCGCGGTCATCACGAACGATCTCGTCACGGCTGAGGATGCCGAACGAATCAGGCGATCTGGGTTGATCGATCCGGCACGCGTATCGGCGGTTGAGGCGGGCGCATGTCCTCACACCGTCATTCGCGAGGATCCCACGCTTAACATTGAAGCAGCAGATGAACTCGAACGGCGTTTCCCCGGGGTCGAACTGATTCTGCTGGAAAGCGGCGGCGACAATCTCGCATCGACGTTTTCACGCGACCTGACGGACTTCTGGATGTTTGTGATCGACGTGGCCGGAGGCGACGATATTCCGCGTAAGCGCGGTCCAGGTGTCATTCGCGCCGACCTACTTGTCATCAACAAGGTGGATCTGGCACCGCACGTTGGCGCCGATTTGCAGGCGATGCATCGGGAGGCGTTGAACGTCCGCGGCAATCGCCCGGTGCTGCTCACCAATTGTCGGCGCGGCGAAGGCGTCGATTCGATCGTCGATCTCCTCGAGCGCGAGGTCTTGTTCAAAACGTGAGAAGTGCAACGGCGTGGGACGCCGCGCGACTCGATCTGAGCTTCGTCCGTCGTGCCGGCCGTACTGTCATCGACCGACGGATGTTCGCTTGGCCGTTCGTGCTCACGCGCAGTTTTCATGTCGATCCATATCGACCGGACTGCCTCAGCGTGATCGTGCAAACGGCAAGCGGAGCGGTTCACGGCGAGGACAGTCTTGCACAGCGTCTGTCGCTTCGCCCCGGAACTGCCGTCCGTCTGACCAATCAGGGGGCGACGTCAGTTCATCGCGCCGGTCCCATGGCGCGCGCGGTGGAGATCGTGAAGCTTGATGTCGCCAGCAGCGCCAGTCTCGAATATCTTCCTGAGCCGCGCATCCTGTTTCCCGATGCCGCACTGTCGCAGACCATGGAACTTGACTGCGCAACCGACGCTTGCGCGTTGATCTTCGATGCATTCACGATGCACGACCACCTCGGCGAAGGTCGCTACTTCCGCGAGTTTGAATCAACGTTCTGTCTGAGGAGGTCGGGCGGCGAGCCGCTGCTGATTGAGCGTACGCGCATATGCCGTCCAGACCGCAGCCTTTTTCGCGGTTACAGCGCCTTCGGATCAGCATACATGGTGCTGCCCTCCGGTCATGATCTGGTGGATATCCACGGGAAGTTGACAGCAGCGCTAGGGCGAATCCACGGACTCTATGGCGCAGCGAGCGCGGCGCCGGCGCAGGCGGGGCTCGGGATCCGTCTTGCGTCTCCGGAACTTAGGTGCATTCGTCAAGCTTTCGAGGCCATAAAAGTGATCCACCGCCAAGCGTTGCCGTGATCGTTGAACAATTTCCTGCCTGACTACTCATCTTCTATGGCGGCTATCGCGAGAAGAGGTGGCCCAAGGTCGTGCCGCACAAAATATTCTTCAATTGGATCAAACTTGCTCCGGCGCAGTAGGGATACGGACCCGCTAAGCAGCAGCGGCCACATCTCCCGACGTTAACGTAACGACGTCGGGATCGATCGTTGAAGGTGCTTTTGGCGAGTTGAGCGGGGCGGCGGATCGTGCAGAAGGGGCTGACGATTGCACAAAAGCCGGGAGTCACATCGGCTCGATACCGATCTTCTTGATGACCCCGGCCCATTTCGTCGTTTCCGAGGTCATGAAATCCCTCAGGCCTTGTGGGTCCATCACCAGGGGCTCGGCACCCTGCTCGACGAAGAGGGTGCGCACCTTCGGATCGTTCGCGGCTTCCACCATTGCCGCATAGAGCCTGTCGATTACGGCCTTGCCCGTGCTCGTGGGCGCGAGCAGAGCAAGCCACGCAGCGCTCTCGTAATCCTTGAGGCCAGCCTCCGCCGCGGTCGGCACATCCGGCAGCGCCGTCATGCGCTTGTCGCTGGCAACCGCGAGCGGGCGCGCATCGCCGCTTTTGATCAGGCCGAGGACATTCGGCAACAGCTGGAAGCCGAGCGGGACCTGGCCCGCGATGAAGTCCGGCGTGTAGGCGGCGATGTTGCGGTAGGGAACGTGCGTAAGCTCGGTGCCGGTGAGCTGCTCGAAATAGGCAGCCGACAAATGCTGCGACGAGCCGACGCCAACTGTCCCGTAGTTCAGCTCGCGCGGATGCGCCTTGGCGTAGTCGATCAGCTCGCTCAGCGATTTCGGCGGCAGCTTCGAATTGATGACGATGACATTCGGCAGCGTAGCGAACAGGCCGATCGGCGCGAGATCCTTCTGCGGATCGTAGGGCAGGTCCTTGTACAGGGACTTGTTCGCAGCCAGCGGGCCGGAGGTGCTCATCAGCAGCGTGTAGCCGTCCGGGGCTGCATGCGCCGCGGCTGCGGTGCCGATATTGCCGCCGGCGCCGGGGCGATTGTCGACCACGAAGGCCTGTCCCAGTGACGTGGACATGCGATTGAGCAGGATGCGTGTGATGACGTCGCTGGCGCTGCCGCCGGCAAAGGGCACGAGCACCTGGACAGGGCGGGTGGGATAGTCCTGCGCTTGTGCAGGAAGCAGCCCGGCGGTGGCGAGAGCCGCGCCTGCGCCAAGGGACAACAAAGACCTGCGGTCAGGACGAAATCCCTCGCTTTGCTGCTGAGAGCTATCCGTGATCTCGCTGCGACCGAACTGTGCCATCTCGGACTGAATCTCCCGACTGCGTCTTGTTCTGCGAGTCCAAGGAACGTCCGGGACAGGAGTCGTCGGGGATGATCGCCAGGTTCGCAATTTTCTGTGGCGGGAGCGTAGTTAGCAGGCAGAAGCGAGCGTCATGCCTGCTCGTCTCAAAACTTACCAGCCCGTCTCATTTTGCAGTGGGCGCGACATCTTGTCCGTGCTGAGATGCTGCATTCAGGAGATCGTTTTCCGCTGCGGCTTCCTGCGCTCCTTGCGATGCGACGAACTCGCGTCGCCGGAGGCGGGCTCCACGGACTTTGTCGCCGCGGCGGCGGCCTGCGCAAGATCATGACTGATGACGTCCAGGACGGCCTTGGCTGCGACCGATACCGCGCGCCGCGGGTGATGGACCCAAGCGATCGAGCGCACGATCCTCTGCTCATCGAAGCGATGCGCCCGGATGGCGCCGCTCGCAAGCGATTGCCGGAGCGCAATCGTCGGCAGCACTGTGGCAAAGTCGGTGGTCGCGATGACGTCGCAGAGCGCGGGCAGGGTGTCGAGCTCCAGTCGCGGCCGCAGGTCGATGCCGACCGCGGCGGCGTGCTCGTCCAGGATCAGCCGCAGGCCGTGGCGCTTGGAGGGCAGCACCAGATCGAAATTCGCGATGTGGTCGAAGCGCAGCTTTGCCGGCGGCCTGATCGGGCTGTCCTTGCGGCAGGCGAACACCATCTCCTCGTCCATGACGTGGTGTGCGGCAAGCGGCGTCTTCCGGCGCGGCACGTTGATCAGCGCGAAATCGAGCTGGCCGGTGTTGACCCAGTCGACCAGCGTTTCGGTGTAGCCCTCGCAGGCAGACAGTGTGATCTCGGGATAGCGGCTGGCGACCGTCGCCGACGAACTCGCCATGGTGCTCTGTGCGACCGAGGTGATGAGACCGACCGAGACGCGGCCCGAGATGCGCCCGCCGAGTTGCGCCATCTCTTGCCGTGCATACTCGGCATCGCGCACGATCGGAGCCGTCAGCCGCACCAGCGCCTCGCCGGCACTCGTCAGTGTCATGCCCTGGACGCTGCGATCGAACAATTTCTGGCCGAGTTCGGCCTCGAGCTTGGCGATCTGCATGCTCAAGGCCGGCTGCACGATGTTGAGCTGGCGCGCGGCGCGGGTGACGTTTTTTTCCTCGGCCAGGCACAGGAAATATTGCATCTGCCTGAGTTCCACGGGGCCAGTCCTTCCTTCGCCGATCTTGCTTGCACTCCATCATCTCAGGTGATGAATGATATAATCAATCATTATTTGTTCTGATGGTTGGGATTGCCTAGTCTTGTGGCGGACCGCGAAGCCCAAAGGGGGCGCGTGCCCAGGGAGCGCAACCAGACATATGCAGGACGCCACACCCAAGCGGATGATCATCGGCATTTCCGGCGCTTCGGGCGTCACTTATGGCGTGCGCCTGCTGCAGCTCATGCGCAATGCCGGCGTCGAGACGCATCTGGTGATGTCGAAGACCGCCGAGCTGACCTTTGCCTACGAGACGGACCTGAAGATCGCGGAGGTGAGAGACCTCGCCAATGTCTGCCATGCGATCGACGACATGGCTTCGGCGATCTCGAGCGGCTCGTTCCGCACCGCCGGCATGATCGTGGCGCCGTGCTCGATGCGTTCGATGTCCGAGATCGCTTCCGGCGTGACCACGACGCTGCTCACCCGCGCCGCCGATGTCGTGCTCAAGGAACGTCGGCGGCTGGTCTTGATGGTGCGCGAGACGCCGTTGCACACCGGGCACCTGCGTACGATGACCGCGCTGTCCGAGATGGGCGCGATCATCGCGCCGCCCGTGCCCGCCTTCTACGCCAAGCCTGAAAATCTCGAAGACATGGTCGAGCACACCGTCGGTCGCGTGCTCGACCTGTTCGATATCGACATCGGCGTCGTGCGCCGCTGGGGCGAGGACGAGGCGCTCAGGCGCCGCTCGCCGTCGCTGCGCAAGATCGCGCCCTGACCCGAAGACCAAGGAAAGACTCAAGTCACATGCGAATGGAAAACCCGATCCGGAAAGGCGCGAACGCGCCATCCGATTTGCGCGCCTGGCTCGCTTACCTTGCCGAGCGTGGCAAGCTCGCCCTTGCCCGCGAGGGTATTGCACTGTCCGACGAGCTTGCCGCTGTCGCCAAGCGGCTGGAGCGTGACAGCGCCGTGCTGTTTCCGCGCCCCGACGGGCACGAGATTCCCGTCGTTGCCAACTTGTTTGCCGGCCGCGACTGGGTTGCCGATTCCATCGGCGTCACCGAGGACCAGCTGCTGCCGCGCTTTCTGGCCGCCGCGAGCAATCCGCTGCCGACGCATGAGCTCGCGAGCGGACCGGTGCAGGAGGTCGTGCACGAAGACGTCGATCTGCTTCGCCAGCTTCCGGTGCCCAAGCACAATGAGCGCGACAGCGGCCCCTACATCACCGCAGGCCTTCTGATCGCCCGCAATCCCAAGACGGGCGTGCAGAACGTCTCGATCCACCGCTGCCAGATCAGCAGCAAGAACCGAATCGGCGTGTTGCTGCTGCCCCGGCACACCTTCTCTTACTATCGCCTCGCGGAAGAGCTGGGCCAGGCGCTGGAGATCGCGATCGTCATCGGCGCGCATCCGGCGCTGTTGCTGGCCTCGCAGGCGATCGCCGCGCTGGACGAGGACGAGATGGCGATTGCGGGCGCGCTGCTGGGTGCACCAGTGGACGTCGTCAAATGCCGTACCAATTCGGTCCGCGTTCCCGCCCATGCGGAGATCGTGATCGAGGGACGCATTCTGCAGGGCGTGCGCGAGCCGGAGGGGCCGTTCGGCGAGTTTCCCCAATATTACGGTCCGCGCGCCAATCGCGAAGTGATCGAGGTCGATGCGATCACGCATCGCAAGGCGCCGATCTTCCACACCATCGTCGGCGGCGGCTTCGAACATCTGATCCTCGGCGGCGTACCGCGTGAGGCGACGCTGCTTCAGCATCTGCGCCGCAGCATTCCTAACGTGCTCGACGTCCGCCTCACGCGCGGCGGCACCTGCCGCTATCATTTGGCGATCAAGATGGACAAGACCAATGACGGCGAGCCGAAGAACGTCATGATGTGCGCTTTCGGCGCGCACTACGACATCAAGCAGGTGGTCGTGGTGGATAAGGACGTCGACATTTCCTCGTCCGAGGAAATCGAATGGGCTGTGGCGACGCGCTTCCAGGCCGACCGCGACCTTATGGTCGTCGCCGGTGCGCTCGGCTCGAAACTCGATCCGACCTCCGACAACGGCATCAGCGCCAAGATGGGCCTGGATGCGACCGCGCCCGTCAACGCGCCTGAACTCGCCTTCGAGCGCATCCGCGTCAAGGGCGAGGGGAAGGTTGATCTGGCCAGCGCCTTGCAGGCTGACCCGAGCGCTGCCGTCGCGCGACTTCTTGCGGAGGCGCGGACATGAGCAGGTTACCGCCTGGCCGCAACTTGCGTCCGTTGCCGCCGTTGGAATATGAAGCGGGTGCTGCTTATAGTGCCGCGCCAACAAGCCAATCGTTTTGCAGCGCAACGCTGGGAGGAAGGAACTGATGTCGACGGCCCTGCGCATCGCTCACGGCGCTTTCGGCAGGGTCGCTCTGCTCGACATGGATCGTTCGCTGGTCCGCCACGCTCATCATCACTGCCACGTCCTGCTCAAGGTCGAGGGCGCCGACACCCAGTTCATGGTCGGCGACCAGGTCACGCCGCTGACCAATACGGCAGCCGTGCTCGTCGACGGCTGGAAGCCGCACGCTTATGTGCATGACGTCAATCGTCCGCGCACGCTCATCATGGCGCTCTATATCGAGCCGGAATGGCTGAAGGAGTTCCGTCCGGGATGGGCCGCGAGCGGCGCGCCGGGCTTTTTCGAACGGCCGTCGGGCGAGGTGTCGCCGCGCATCCGCCAGCTCACGCTGCATCTTGCGGCCGAAATGATGGCGAATCCGGATGCGGTGCGGACCCATGAGCAGACGCTGTCCGACCTGATGATCGCCGTGATCGAGCGCTTCACGCCCTGGCGCAGCTTTCCGACCTCGATCCGCGGCATGAGCGCGGTGAGCTGCGACTGGCGCATCCGCCGTGCGATGGACGCAATGCGCGTGCAGGATTCCTATGCCAACGTCGATCAGTTCGTGAAGGGCGCCGGCCTGTCGCGCGCGCAGTTCTTCCGCCTGTTCGAGACTTCGCTCGGCGTCTCGCCAAAGCTCTATCTCAACGTCGTTCGCATGGAGCGCGCGCTGGACGCGGTGATGCGCGAGGACACCCCGCTCGGCGAGCTCAGCGAGCGTTTTGGTTTTCCGGAGCCGGCGCATTTCACGCGCTTCTTCCGGGATCACGCCGGTGTCAGCCCGCGCGAGTTTCGCAACGTCTCGCGTCTTGCAGGTTGATTCTTGCGGGCTGATATTGCGCTGCACGCTCTCGAATGAGACGATTTGGTAAGTCGTGAGAGCGGGCGGTATGGGCCCTGCACCCCTGTCCTGACAAACGTCACCGTCGCGTCAAAGAGCGCGTCGGGAGGTATGCCGGGATATGCTGCAAGCGGTCAAATCCGCAAGTCCGGGAAGTGGCGATGAGCCGTGGGTCGGGCGTTCGATCGAGCGCGTCGAGGATGCCGCACTGCTCAGCGGTCGCGGTCGCTTCATCGACGATCTCGGCGTCCAGCCCGGCACGCTGCACGCGACGATCCTGCGTTCGCCGCACGCGCATGCCGATATTCTCTCGATCGACACTGAAGCCGCAAAGCGCTTGCCGGGCGTTGCCGCGGTTCTGACCGGCAGCGACGTCAAGGCCGTCACCACAAGCCTCGTCGTCGGCGTGAAGGCGCCGGTCGAGTGCTGGCCGATCGCGATCGACCGCGTGCGCTATGTCGGCGAGCCCGTGGCCGTGGTGGTTGCGACCGATCGCTCTCGCGCCGAAGACGCGGCGGAGCTGATCAATGTCGAGTATCGTCCGCGCGGCGCCGTCGTCGATCCGCTTGTTGCGATCGCGCCCGGCGCGCCCGTGCTGCACGACGGCTTTCCCGGAAATCTCGCCAGCGAGCGTGCCTTTCGTTACGGCGACCCTGAAAAGGCCTTTGCGGAGGCGCCGCATCGCTTCTCTATCGACATCAAGTATCCGCGGAATTCCTGCACGCCGATCGAGACCTACGGTGTCGTTGCCTCGCATGATCCCGGCGAAGATGCGTACGAGGTGCTCGCCAACTTCCAGGGCCCGTTCAGCATCCATACGGTGATTGCGCGCGCGCTGAAGGTGCCGGGCAATCGGCTGCGGCTGCGCACGCCACCGGATTCCGGCGGCAGCTTTGGCGTCAAGCAGGGCGTGTTTCCTTACATTGTGCTGATCGCCGCTGCCGCGCGCGTCACGGGTCGGCCGGTGAAGTGGATCGAGGACCGGCTCGAACATCTCACCGCGTCGGTATCGGCGACCAATCGCGCGACGACGCTGTCGGCAGCGGTCGCGCCGGACGGAAGGATACTCGCGCTCGACTGGGACCAGGTCGAGGATTGCGGTGCTCACTTACGCGCGCCCGAGCCGGCGACGCTCTACCGCATGCACGGCAATCTGACCGGCGCCTACGACATCCGCCACGTCAGGATCCGCAACCGCGTCGTCGTCACCAACAAGACGCCGACTGGCCTCAACCGCGGCTTTGGCGGCCCGCAGGTCTATTTCGCGCTGGAGCGCCTCGTGCAGCGCATCGCGGTTGGCCTCGGCCTCGAGCCGCTCGATGTCATCAAGCGCAATCTGATCGTTTCAGGCGCGTTTCCCTACCGCACCGCGACCGGCGCACTGCTCGACTCCGGCAACTACCAGGAAGCCGTCGCGCGCGCGGTCGAGCACGGCAGGCTCGCCGAGCTGAAGGCGCGGCGCGACGAGGCGCGGGCGCAGGGCCGTCTCTACGGCATCGGCTTCACCGCGGTGGTCGAGCCCAGCGTCTCGAACATGGGCTACATCACGACGGTGCTGACGGCAGCAGAGCGCCGGAAAGCCGGGCCGAAGAACGGCGCGCAGGCGACGGCCACCGTCGGGCTCGATCCGGTCGGCAGCGTCACCGTTCACGTCGCCTCCGTGCCGCAGGGGCAGGGCCATCGCACCGTACTGTCGCAGGTCGTCGCCGACGTCTTTGGCCTCCAGCCAAAGGACATCCGCGTCAACACCGAGATCGACACGGCCAAGGACGCCTGGTCGCTCGCATCAGGCAATTACGCCCGCCGTTTTGCCGCTGCCGTGGCGGGCACGGCGAAGCTGGCCGCCGAGCGCGTTGCGGGCCGTCTCGCCCGCATCGCCGCCAGCCAGTTGAACGTCGAGGCCGCCGACATCGTGTTCGCGAAGGGCTTCGTCGCGTCAAAACATAACCCTGAGAACCGCATCGCGTTCTCGCGCGTCGCCGCACTCAGCCACTGGTCGCCAGGCTCGCTGCCCGACGACGCCGGCCAGACCATCCGCGAGACCGTGTTCTGGACGCCGCCGGAGCTGACGCCGCCCGACGAGGACGACCGCATCAACTCCTCGCTCTGCTACGGTTTCATCTTCGATTTCTGCGGTGTCGAGGTCGACCGCGTGACGCTGGAGACGCGAATCGACCGTTACGTCACCATGCATGACTGCGGCACCATCCTGCATCCGGGCATGGTCAACGGCCAGATCCGTGGCGGCTTTACGCAGGCGCTCGGAGCCGCGCTCTACGAGGAATATGCCTACGCCGAGGACGGCAGCTTTCTGACGGGGACGCTCGCCGACTATCTGCTGCCGACCACCACAGAGGTGCCGGAGCCCGAGATCATCCACATGGAGACGCCGTCGCCGTTCACGCCGCTCGGCGCCAAGGGCGTCGGCGAAGGCAACTGCATGTCGACGCCGGTCTGCCTCGCCAATGCGGTCGCGGATGCGCTCGGAGTTGCCGACATCACTTTGCCACTGGTGCCGGCGCGACTTGCGGAGTTGGTGCGCGGCGCCGAGCCGCCGCCTCCCGCAGGCGGCGCGACCGCGGCGCCCGTGCGCGAAGGCGACAGGCGGCTGCGCGGCGAAGGGCAGGCTTCGGTGAAGGGGGCGCCCGAGCAGGTGTGGGCGATGCTGCTCGATCCCGCGACGCTGCAATCCGTCATTCCCGGCTGCCAGCGTGTCGACAAGATCACTGACACGCATTTCCGCGCCGACGTCACACTCGGCATCGGTCCCGTCACCGGACGCTATCGCGCCGATGTCGAGCTATTCGATCTCGATCCGCCACGCGCGGTGAGCTTGCGCGGTGGCGCCACCGGCGCGCTCGGCTTTGGCAGTGCGGAGGGACGGATTACGCTCGCGCCCGACGGCAACGGCGGCACAAAACTGACCTACAGCTATGACGCCGCGATCGGCGGCAAGGTCGCGAGCATCGGCGGCCGCCTGCTCGATGGCGCGACACGCGTGATCATCGGTCAGTTCTTCGCCGCGCTGGCGCGGAAAGCCGGTGGCGGTGGTGCGACGGGTAGTGGCTTCTCGCTGTTCGCGCTGCTGGCGAAGATGGCCAGCCTTTTCGGGAGGCGCTGATGAAGCCGCCCGCATTCGATTATCTCCGCGCCGAGAGCGTCAGTGACGTCCTCGACGGGCTTGTTCAGCAAGGCGGCGAGGCCCGCGTTCTCGCCGGCGGGCAGTCGCTGATGGCGATGCTCAACATGCGCCTTGCCAAGCCGAAATTGCTGATCGACATCATGCGCCTCAAGGAGCTCCGCCAGATCGAGCGGAAGGGCGATGCTGTCGTCATCGGCGCCGGCGTGCGCCAGGCCGATCTCTTGGCTTGGCCGGATCTCGTCGAAGCGCTTCCACTGGTCGCACTGGCGCTGCCGTGGGTCGGGCACATGCAGACCCGCAGCCGCGGCACGATCTGCGGCTCGCTCGCGCATGCCGATCCCAGCGCCGAGATGCCGCTGACGCTGGTTGCGCTTGGCGGCGAGGTGCTCCTACGCAGCGCCAAACGTCGCCGCCGCGTTGCCGCCCAAGACTTCTTCGCCGGCATGATGCTGACCGCGCGTGCGGATGACGAATTGATCGAAGGGATTTCGCTGCCGGTCACGAAGGGATCGCGCTTCGCGTTCCGCGAGGTCGCGCGCCGGCACGGCGATTTCGCTATCGTCGCCTGCGCAGCGATGACGACGCCTACGGGTGTGCGTCTTGCCGTCGGCGGCGTCGCCGACGTGCCGACCGCGCGGGACTGGCCGCGTCTTGAGGGCAGCGCGCTCGATGATGCCCTCAACGCCTTCGCCTACGAGCTCGGTGCGCGCGACGACGTCCACGCGACCGCGCGCTATCGCCGCGACCTCGTGCGCATGATCGGCCGCGATCTGATCGGCGAGGTGCTGCAATGAGCCGTCTTGGCGCAGATCGCCGCCATCCCGTCCGCTTCACCCTGAACGGCAAACCGGTCGAAGCGGAAGCGGAGCCGCGCATGCTGCTCTCGGATTTCCTACGCCATCAGCTCGGTGCGACCGGCACCCATGTCGGCTGCGAGCACGGCGTCTGCGGCGCCTGCACGATCGTCGTCGACGGCATGCTGACGCGGTCCTGCCTGACGCTCGCCGCGCAAGTCGATGGCTGCGAGCTTAGGACGGTCGAGGGGCTCGCGCCGTCGGCCGACCGGCTCGGCGTGCTGCAGCAGGCGTTCCGTCGCAACCACGCACTCCAGTGCGGCTTCTGCACCGCCGGCATCCTGATGTCGCTCGACCACTATCTCGCCAAGAACCCGGCGCCGACCGAGGCGGAGATCCGCGATCTCCTCAGCGGGCATATCTGCCGCTGCACCGGCTACACCCCGATCATCCAGGCGGCGCTCGAAGCCGCCGCCCAGCTCGCTTCAGCCAAAAAAGAGACGTCAGATGCTTGATCTCGCCAGCAGCTTCATGGCCAGCGCCGCGCGCGATCCCCACGCCGTTGCGCTGGTCGACGGCGATCTTCGCCTGACCTATCGGCAATGGTACGACAAGATTTCCGCGCTCGTGGCATCGTTCGACCGCCTTGGCCTCAAGCCCGGCGATCACGTCGTCACGCTGCTGCAAAACCGCTGGGAGGCGGCGACGCTGCACTGGGCCTGCCAGTTCGCGGGCCTCGTCATTACGCCGATCAACTGGCGTGCCAAGGCCGACGAACTTGATTACTGCATCGAGAACGCCGAAGCCCGCGCGGTCTTCTATCAGGACATTTCCGCGGAGGCGGTGCAGGGCTCGGCGCTGGCCGGCAAGCTGCTGCGCGTGTCCGTCGATTCCGGCAAAGGTGACGCGACGAGCTTCGCCGATCTGATCAAGGACAGCGCGCCGGACGCCGAGCCGCGCGTCGGATCGGATGCCTGGTCGATCATGCTCTATACGTCAGGCACGACCTCGCGGCCCAAGGGCGTGCCGCGCCGGCATCGCGCCGAGCGCGCCGCAGCGATCGCTCATGTCGCACAAAATCTTTACGGCCGCGGCGAGCGTACGCTCGGCGTAATGCCGCTCTATCACACCATGGGCGTCCGCTCGCTGCTGGCGATGTCGCTGATCGGCGGCAGCTTCATCTGCCTGCCGCGCTATGACAGTCGCCAGGCGTTGACGCTGATCGAGAACGAAGGGATCACCAACCTCTATCTGGTGCCAACGCTCTATCACGACCTCGTCCATCACGAGGCCTTTACCAGGACCGACGTCTCCAGCGTGCGCAAGCTCGGCTTTGCCGGCGCGTCGATGACTGATGGTCTCCTGAAGAGGCTGAACGAGGCATTCAAGCCAGAACTGTTCGTCAATCACTATGGCAGCTCCGAGATCTACACCTTTACGATCGACCAGAACGCCGCTGCCAAGCCCGGCTCGGCCGGCAAGGCCGGGCTGAACCAGCACGTCAAGGTCGTTAGCATCGGCGCGCGTTCGGTCTCAGAGCTTGCCGCGGTTGGTGAGGAGGGCGAGATCATCGCTACGCTCGCCGGTGACGAAGCTTTCGAAGGCTACTGGCGTCGCCCCGAGGCCGACGCAAAATCACTGCGCGAGGGCTGGTATTTTACCGGCGACACCGGCTTCGTCGATCCGGATGGCGATCTCTTCGTCACCGGCCGTGTCGACGACATGATCATCACCGGTGGCGAGAATGTCTCGCCGGTCGAGATCGAGAGCTGTCTGTCGCTGCATCCCGGCGTCGACGAGGTCGCGGTGGTCGGCGTCGCTGACGAGAAATGGGGCAAGGTCGTCGCCGCCTTCGTCAAGCGCAATCGCGCCGTCTCAGAGGTGGAGCTGGAGCAATTCTGCCGCACCTCGGGCCTTGCCAATTTCAAGCGGCCGCGCCGCTACGTCTTCGTCGACGCGATCCCGAAATCGCCCGTCGGCAAGCTGCTTCGGCGACTGCTCGTCGCGGGAGAATACGAGGCCGAACGCTTGCCGCCATCGGACGCCGCCTGATCATCACCCATCAACAGAAGGAAGCTGAAATGCCGTCACCCTACACATTTGCCGATCCTCGGCTCGCCAAGCTCGATGGGTTCAAGGTCGAGATCGACGAGGCGCATGAGCGCGCCGACATCATCCTGGGCCGTCCGCCCTATAACGTTGTGGCGATGCCGCAGCGCGATCAGTTGCGTCTGAGCTTCGAAACGCTGGACGAGGATCCGCGTGTCCGCATCATCGTGCTGCGCGGCGAAGGCGAGCATTTCTCCAGCGGCGGCAATATCGGCGGATTCATGGAAGCGACCCCAGAGCACGTCTCCAAGCTAGCCTGGAACATCGCGGCGCCTGCGCGGTGCGCCAAGCCAGTCATCGTCGCCAACCGCGGCTATTGCTTCGGCGTCGGCTTCGAGCTTTCGCTGGCCTGCGATTTCCGGATCGCGTCCGAGACCACGCAATACGCGCTGCCTGAGCAGAAGCTCGGCCAGATCCCGGGCTCGGGCGGCTCGGCACGTCTCCAGAAGATGGTCGGCATCACCCGCACCAAGGACATCGTGATGCGGTCCAAGCGCATCTCGGCAAAGCAGGCGCTGGAGTGGGGCATCGCCACCGAATGCGTGCCGGATGCCGAGTTGGAAAAGGCGACCGACAGGCTCGTCGACGAGCTCCGCACCTTCTCGCCGCTGGCGCAGCGCACGGCCAAGAAGCTCCTCAACGACACCGAGGATTCGACGCTCGCCATCGCCATCGAGCTCGAAGGCCACTGCTACAGCCGTTTGCGGCAGTCGGAAGACTTCAAGGAGGGCGTCGAGGCCTTCAACGCCAAGCGTCCGCCGAAATTCGTCGGCCGCTGATACGCGACGGAACGAACTGCCGCGGTTCGCACTGGCGCGAACCGCGGCGCTACTCAAGCGGGGGAGGTAAAACAAAATGGCTGAGATGGATATGCCGGTCGCGGGTGCGGAAGCATCGGCGGACAATAAGCAGATGGTCAACGCGATCATCGCGTCGGTGCTCGGATGGGCGCTCGATCTGTTTGATTTGTTCATTCTGCTCTACGTGGCGCCAGTCGTTGGCGCGCTGTTCTTTCCGTCGAGCAATGCGGCGCTGTCGCTGGCCGCAGTCTACGGCTCGTTCGCCGTCACTCTGCTCATGCGGCCGCTCGGCTCGGCGGTGTTCGGGCATTACGCCGACGTGCACGGCCGCAAGCAGGCCATGCTGATCGCCATCATCGGCGTCGGCCTCAGCACGGCGGCCTTCGGCCTGCTGCCGACCATCGCGCAGGTCGGTGTGATTGCGCCCGTCATCTTCCTGATCCTGCGCCTGGTGCAGGGCGTGTTCGTCGGTGGTGTCGTGGCATCGACCCACACGATCGGTACGGAATCAGTGCCGCAGCAATGGCGCGGAGCGATGTCAGGTTTGGTCGGCGGCGGCGGCGCCGGCATCGGCGCGTTGCTCGCGTCCTTTATCTTCCTGATCACGTCCTCGGTGTTTCCCGGCGATGCCTTTGCGGTCTGGGGTTGGCGCTTCATGTTCTTCTCGGGGCTCCTGAGCTCGCTGCTCGGCTGGTTCATCTTCCGGAACCTCGAAGAATCTCCGTATTTCAAGGAGCTCAAGCGCCAGCAGGCCAACAAGCAGGCGAAGGTCTCGAAAGCCCCGGTCAAGGACGTGTTCTCCGGAGAGTATCGCGGCGTCCTGCTGGTCAACCTGCTGATCACGTTCGGCGGCGGCGCGGGCTACTACCTGACTTCCGGCTACCTGCCGAGCTTCCTCAAGGTCATCAACGCGGTGCCGAACCAGACCTCGTCGCTGATCCTGATGGGCGCGAGCGTGTCGGCGTTCTTCTCCGCCGTGCTGGTGGGGGCGCTGAGCGACCGTATCGGCCGCAAGAAGACGTTCCTTCTGATCGGCGTCCTCGCGGCGGTGCTGCTGCCGCTGTGCTATCTCAATCTTGGCGGCACCAAGGATACGACGCAGATCACGCTCTATGCGTTCGCCATCGCCTTCATCGGCAATGCCGGTTACGCGCCGGTGCTGATCTTCCTGAACGAGCGGTTCCCGACCGCGCTGCGCGCAAGCGGCACGGGCCTGTCCTGGAACATTGGCTTTGCGCTGGGCGGCATGATGCCGACCTTCGTCTCGCTGGTGAGCGGCAGCCCGGCCGAGATTCCGATGTCGCTGGCTTACTTCTCGGTCGGCGTGTTCGTGATCTATTTGATCGGGGCGGTCGTGATCCCCGAGACCAAAGGCAATTTCCGCTGAGCCCAATCGGCGCGGCTGCATTTGCGGCCGCGCCGCTCCATCGAATGGCACGACGAGACGGGAATGGACGAGCTGCATTTCGACGATGTGATCGTCGGCGGCGGATCGGCGGGCTGCGTGCTCGCCAACCGTCTTTCCGCCGATGCGCGCCGGCGCATCCTTCTGATCGAAGCCGGGATGGACACCCCGCCGGAAGCGACCCCGCCCGAAATCCTCGACAGCTATCCGATGCCGCTGTTCTTCGGTGATAGATACGTCTGGCCGGGGCTGTCCGCTGCTGCCGGCCGCAATGCCGAGGGCAAGCCGGTCGTCCGTGCCTATGAGCAGGGGCGGGTGATGGGCGGCGGCTCCAGCATCAATGTACAGTCGGCCAATCGCGGTCTGCCGCGCGACTATGACGAATGGCGCGATCTCGGCGCGCGGGGCTGGGGCTGGGCGGATGTCCTGCCATATTTCCGCAAGCTCGAGACTGATCTCGATTTCAACGGCCCACTGCACGGCAAGCACGGCCCGATCCCGATCCGCCGCATCGCGCGCGAGGCGATGCCGCAATTCGGGCGCGCTGCGGTGCAGGCCCTCTCGGCAACGGGCCTGCCGTTCCGGAAGGATCAGAACGCCGACTTCGAGGATGGCATTTTTCCGCCCGCCTTTTCCAACCGCAACGACCGGCGCGTTTCGACCGCCGCCGGCTATCTCGACGCAACGACGCGGGCTCGGCCGAACCTGACCATCTGGGCCGATAGCGAGGTCGAGCAGCTCCAGGTCGACGGGCGCCGCGCCTCAGGCGTGGTGGTCGCGCGGGAGGGGCAGAAGGTCTCGGTCGGCGCCAGTCGCGTGATCCTAACCGCGGGCGCGCTGCAATCGCCGGCGATTCTGATGCGGGCGGGCATCGGCCCTGGAGCGGCGCTGCAGGCGCTGGGCATTCCCGTGGCCATCGACCTCCCCGGCGTCGGCAGCAATCTGCGCGACCATCCCGCGCTGACCTTCTGTCAATATCTGCCGCGCCGGCTGCGGCTGCCGCTGGCGCGGCGGCGTCCCAATTTTGCGGCGTTGCGCTTCTCGTCAGGACAGCCGGGCTGCGATTCCTCCGACATGTACATCACGGCCTCGGCCCGCGGCGGCTGGCACGCGCTGGGCACGCGGCTTGGGCTTTATTTCATCTGGTGCAATCGGCCTTATTCGAGCGGTTCGCTCAGATTGGCGACACCAGATCCCAAGGCGTATCCGATCGTCGATCTCAACCTGCTGTCCGACCCGCGCGATCTCGAACGGCTGGTCGCTTCCGTGCGGCTGCTAGCGAGGCTTGTCGTTCACCCCGCGCTCAACCCGGAGGCGGGCGATTTCTTCCCGGCCTCATATTCGCCGCGCATCAAGCGGCTGAGCCGGTATGGCATGGCCAACCGCATCGTTGCCTCGATCCTTGGCCCGATGCTCGACGTGCCCGCGGGCCTCCGGCAACTGCTGATCCAGCTGGTGCTGCTCAACGGCACCGCCTTTCAGGCGACGCTCGCAGACGATCGCGCGCTCGAATCTTTCGTGCGGCAGAGCGTGTTCGGCGTGTGGCATCCCGTGGGCACATGCCGCATGGGCGATCCCGCCGACCGAATGGCGGTGGTCGATCCAGAGGGCAGAGTGATCGGCGGCGACAACATCTTCGTGGCGGACGCCTCGATCATGCCGCGGCTGCCCACGGCTAACACCAACATCCCCGTGATTATGGTGGCCGAGAAGGTTAGTGGTGCGCTGTTGCAGCGATGTTGACCCTTCCGCTGCGCCTGCGCGGAAACGCCTTTCCTTTGATAGATTTTCGCAGTCCATGAAGTAGCTCCATCGGGCTGTGCTTATGGACAGGAGCACAGCGGCGGCCGGCTATGGCGCCAAGCGATCCACCTTGGATCAGGCTCGACCTTATTCGCTGTTGCTAGCGGAAGTTGGCTCATGAAGCTCAAGTGCCAATATCCATTACCTCGCGGGTAATGGAAGGCGCGAAATCCGCATGCTAGGTTTTCGACCATGAATGCACACGCATCCACGGCACAGGCCGAACGCAGCCAACCGGTCCATATCGGCGACCATTTGCGCGAATGGCGGCAGCGCCGCCGCATGAGCCAGCTCGATCTGGCAGGCGAAGCCGAGATCTCGGCGCGGCATCTGAGCTTCGTCGAGACCGGCCGCGCCGCGCCCTCGCGCGACATGGTGCTCAGGCTGGCCGAGCGTCTCGACGTGCCCTTGCGCGAACGCAACGTGCTGCTGGTCGCGGCCGGCTACGCGCCGGCGTTCCCGCAGCGCGCGCTGGAGGATCCGGCTTTGAAATCAGCCCGCCAGGCGATCGACCTCGTGCTGAAGGCGCATGAGCCCAATCCGGCGCTGGCCTATGACCGGCACTGGAATCTGGTCTCCGCCAACCGCATGGTGGCGCCGTTGCTCGAAGGCGTTCCGCAGCGGCTGCTCGGCCAACCCTTCAACGTGTTGCGGCTCGCCTTTCATCCCGAGGCGTTGGCGCCGCGCACGGTCAATCTCGCGGAATGGTGCGGGCATCTCTTGGAGCGGCTGCACCGGCAATGCGAGGCCACGGCCGATCCTGAGCTGATCAAGCTCTACAATGATTTGAAGAGTTACCCGATCCCGGCGCGCTCTGCGCCGCTGTCGAGCGACAATGTCGCGATCCCGTTCAAGCTGCGCCATGACGGGGAGATCCTCAGTTTCTTCTCCACCACCATGGTATTCGGCACGCCGGTCGACATCACCTTGTCGGAGCTGGCGCTGGAGACCTTCTTCCCGGCCGACGAGCGCACCGCCGAGCGATTGAGGCAGATGGCAGCAGCCATGACCTAGTGCCCTTGCCTCGGGGCTGGTTCGGCTTATCTTTGGGCGAACCCCGAACCGCCCGAAGGAGGCGCCCATGAACGCGTCTGATATGAGCACGTCTGACACGAGCACGTTGAAGCCGCTCCAGATCGATGTCGTCTCCGACGTGGTGTGCCCTTGGTGCTACATCGGCAAGCACCGGATCGAGAGCGCGCTGGCGCTCGTCCCCGACGTGCCGGTCAAGCTCAATTTCCGCCCCTTCTTCCTCAATCCCTGGGTGCCGCGCGAGGGCATTAGCCGCGAGGACTACCTCACCACCAAGTTCGGCTCGGTCGAGGCCTATAAGGGCATTGCCGGCCGCGTCGTCGCGGCGGCCAGCGAGGAGGGTCTCGTCTACCGGCCCGAGTTGGTGGCTCGCCAGCCCAACACGACCGACTGCCACCGCCTGATTCTCTGGGCCGACGCGATCGGCAAGGCGCCCGAGATGAAGCAGCGCCTGATGGAGCTGTACTTCCGCGACGGCGGTGATCTCACCGATGTGAACGTGCTGGTGCAGGCTGCGGCCGATGTCGGCCTCGATGCCGACGACGTGCGCAAGCGCCTTTCCACCGACGAGGACGTCGCGCGGGTTTCGGCCGACGCACAGGAGGCCGCCGAGAAGGGCATCTCCGGCGTGCCGACCTACGTGTTCGCGCAGAAATACGCCGTCTCCGGCGCGCAGGATCCGAACCTGCTCGCGCGCGCCATCCGCCAGGTCTCGGCCGAGATCAATGCGCAGGCGGCGGAGTAGCCTTCGCTTATTTGCGGAAGCGGCGGACCAAGCGCCGCGCGGCCTCGTGCGCGGCGTTGAGGCCAACCAATGCAGCGTGAATCAAGGCGACGGTCGGATCGTTCCGCCGTAGCGGGATCAACACGTCACCGATTGCAAAGCGTTCCCGCCAGATCGGATTGATCATGGGGTGATCGGCGCTTGCCGTGGAATCCGCGCTGGCGATGGCGGGATCCGCGCAGAGGTGACGGGTGAGCTCGAGCGTGAGCTGCACGCCCGGTGAATATCTTGCAAAGCGTTCGTCGATGCCGAGCTTGAAGAAGAAGGCGCGATCCTGGTGGCGCAGCACGATGCCGGCGGCCAGCGGTGTCGAGCCGGCACGCAAGGTGACGATCTCGCATTGCGCGGTCTCCGCCAGAGCCGGGACAGCGCGGCGGACAAAGGTCGCATCGCCTGCGTGCTGGATCAGCGCGGTGCCGCGCTTGCCTTTCCAGCCGCTGGCTTCGAGTTGCAGGAACGTTTCGAGCGCCGGCCTGATTTCGTCCGGCTTGTGTGCAGCCTCGAAGGCGACGGGGCCGTGCTCCTCCAGACGATGGCGCTGACGGCGCAATTCCTTGAGTTTCTTGGCGCCGAGCGCTTCGCGCAACAGCATCTCGCCGTCTTGCTTCGCATCGAGGCTGGCGCGGACGTAGGAGCTGAGGATTCGCGGCTTCAGGCCGTCGCGATGAAGGACCTGATCGAGCGAATTCATCGCCGCGCCGTCGAGTGCGACGTCGTTCAGCACGAGTGCGTGCGCGCCGGCTTCGCGCGCCTGCTGTAACAGGCGCGTCGCCGCCTCGATGGGGGCATCGCGGTCGATCAGCGGGCTGCACAGCGTGCCGTAGGGATGCGCGCTCACCAGCGCGGGCAGGGGGATTTTCCAGGCGCGCCAGAGCGAGATCACCGGCATCAGCCCGATCAGCCGTGCCGAAGATCCGTCGCATGCGCGAAGCGCCGACGCGTCCGTGCGGCCGCGCGCGGTTGCGCTGACGGCGAGCTCCCAGCCCGGCAGGTAATATCCGTTCGGTTCGACCGAGCGCTGCGCGAGCGCACGCCATTGGCCGGATTCGATCGCCGTAAGCGGGACGAGCGCGCGCGCCGCTGCGGCACCCTTTGCAGATGCCGGATTGATCGCTGCCTGGTGCGCGATGTCGACCACGTCCCGTCGTCCCCGTTCACGCGGGCAAAAGCCAGCGTTACGCCGTCATGCTTAGCGCAAAGATTGGAAAATACAGTTGGGGCGACGCTTCAATTCGAGTGGTAGCGTTAATGTCTCATTGACCATACCCCGCCGATGCGGGGAATGGGGGATTACTGGTCACCCGGGATAAAGTGGTCGCGGGCTCTGGCGCGTCCGCCGCTAGCGGTATCGGTGATGGCGATATCGATGTCGCGCGACGTCCGCGGCACGTTGCCCGGGCCGACCTGCACCGACAGGCGCACCTCGCGGGTCTGATCCTGTCCGACCTCGACGATCGGCCTGCCGTCGGGCCCGGCCTCGACGCCGGCGACGCGAACGGTCGCGCCGGGCAGGCCGGAGAGATCGAGCGCGAACGACCGCTGCGCGCCCTTGTTGAGGATGCGCACGGTGTAGTCGTTGCGCACTCCGCCATCCGACAGTTGGACGAAGAGCGGGTTGCGCTCGTGCAGCACGTTGACATCCATGGTCGCACGCGTGGCGAGGGTATAGAGCATGATGCTGCCGACGACGGCGATGGCCGCGACATAGATCAGTGTGCGGGGGCGGATCACGCGATAGATCGGCGCCTTGCCCTCGCGCCGGCGCTGCATGTTGATGTCGGTGTCATAGCCGATCAGGCCGGCGGGCCGGCCGATCTCGCGCATGACGTTGTCGCAGGCGTCGATGCACAGGCCGCACTGGATGCAGCCAAGCTGGATTCCGTGGCGAATATCGACGCCGGTCGGGCAGACGTTGATGCACTGGTGGCAGTCGACGCAATCACCAGCGAGATCGCCATGGATGCGGGCGGCTTCCGCCTTCTTGACCGACATGCGCGGCTCGCCGCGGTCGCGGCGATAGGTGACGTTGAGTGCCCACTCGTCGGTCAGCGCCGCCTGGATGCGTGGCCACGGGCACATGTAGATGCAGACCTGTTCGCGGGCGTGGCCGGCGAAGAGGTAGGTCGTTGCGGTCAGGATGCCGATCCAGAGATAGGCGACGGCGGGAGCCTGGAAGGTGGCGAGATCTTTCACCAACGCCGGCGCGTCAGCGAAATACAGCACCCAAGCGCCGCCGGTCCACCAGGCGATCATGATCCACAGAAAGTGCTTCAGCGCGACCTTTCGGATATGAGCGAACGTCCAGTAGCGCTTGTCGCCCTGCATGCGCTCGCGCCGGTCGCCCTCGACCCAGCGCTCAACGGCGTAGAACAGGTCGGTCCACACCGTCTGCGGACACATGTAGCCGCACCACAGCCGCCCGGCGATCGCGTTCATCAGGAACAGCGTCATGGCCGCGATGATGAGGAGACCGGTGAAATAGTAGACCTCCTGAGGCCACAGCTCGATGAAGAAGAAGTAGAAGCGCCTGTGCGGCAAGTCGATCAGCACGGCCTGGTCGGGTAGGCCAGGCCCGCGATTCCAGCGCACGAACGGCAGCAGATAGTAGGTTCCGAGCGTAACGCAGAGGATCGCCCATTTGATGCGGCGGAACGGGCCGCGCACCGACTGCGGATAGACCTTCCTCCGCTTCTCGTAGAGAGGTCCCTCGATGAAAGTGTCGTCGGTCATGCCGCGTTCCTCGCGTTTGTGCCAGCGAAGTCCTATTCCGGTGCGCAGAAGAGGCGGTACAGTGTCTCCAGCACCGCCCGCACTTCCCGGCTCGCAAGGCTGTAATATATCGTCTGACCCTCGCGCCTGGTCTTGACCAGGCTCAAAGCGCGCATCTTCCCGAGATGCTGGGATAGCGCCGCCGAGGACAGGCCGGCGATGTCGGCTAGTTCGCCGACGGACTTCTCGCCGTCCAGCATGTTGCAGAGAACCATGAGCCGCTTTGGATTGCCCATGGCGGTGAGGAGGCGGGAGGCCTCTTCGGCCTTCTCCTCCAGAGCGAGCAATTCTTGATTTCGGGTCTTGCGTGTCATGGTGACAATATATTAGTATATTCGAAAATAAGAAACAATGAAAATAAGAGGTGTCCGGCGCCCGCGCTTTGCGAGCGCCCCGATCCGGAGAATTACAATGACTATCACGCCCTTCACGCCGATTGCTTCGCTCCTGGGTGGGGCGCTGATCGGGCTTTCGGCCGTGCTCCTGATGTGGGCGACGGGACGGATCGCCGGCGTCAGCGGCATCGCGGCGCGGCTGTTCCCGCCTTACGAGGACGGTGAATTCCCCGGCCGCCTTGCCTTTGTCGCGGGCCTCGTCGTCGCACCCGTGCTGGTCCGGCTCGCCACCGGAGGCCTGCCGGAGCAGACCATTGCGGCGACAACGCCGGTCCTGATCGTCGGTGGATTGCTCACGGGTTTCGGTTCGGTGTGGGGCAGTGGCTGCACCTCCGGCCATGGCGTCTGTGGCCTGTCGCGGCTTTCAGTACGCTCGCTGGTCGCGACCGTCACTTTCATGGCAACGGGCATGGCCACCGTCTTCGTAATGCGGCACTGGAGCTGACGGTCATGGCGATCCTCGTTCAATTCGCGATCGGGCTGATCTTTGGTCTCGGCCTCATCGTCTCCGGCATGTCGAATCCGGCGAAGGTGCTGAACTTCCTGGATGTCGGCGGGATTCCCGCAGGGACCTGGGACGCGAGCCTTGCTTTCGTGATGGCCGGCGCAATCGCTGTAACCTTCTTCGGATTTAAGCGAGTCTTGAGGCTTGCGCGGCCGTTCTTCTCGGCACGCTTCTACGTTCCGACACGAACGGATATCGATCCCAGAGTTGTCGTCGGCCCTGCCGTTTTCGGCATCGGCTGGGGAATGGCAGGCTTCTGTCCGGGGCCGGCGTTGACTGCGCTTGGATTCGGTTCGCCATCCGCCGTTATCTTCGTTGCCGCGATGTTTGCCGGCATGGTGCTCGCCCGCTTCGTTTCTCACCTGCCGTCGTTGACGCGTTTCGTCACCCCGGCCGACCCGCTCGAAACCTGAGTAACTGCAGAGAGTCAGTCATGGACAAGAACTATCCCGAGATCGTCAGGCAAATTTCCGCCAACATGAAGAAGCTTCGCAACGATATTCCCGACACGATGAAGGGATTTGCCGTGCTCGCGCAGGCCGCCACGCGGGACGGCGCGCTGGACAAGAAGACCAAGGAGCTGATGGCGCTTGCGCTCGGCGTCGCCGCGCATTGCGACGGCTGCATCGGCTTTCACACCGAAGCGCTCGTCAAGCTCGGCGCAACGCGTGAGGAGGTCGAGGAGACGCTCGGCATGGCCGTCTACATGGGCGGCGGTCCGTCGCTGATGTATGCAGCGGATGCGATTGCGGCTTACGAGCAGTTCCAGCAGCAAGCGGTCAGCGCCTGACGCGGATCCGCCGGCGCCGTCAAGACGACAGGACCGGGCGAGTTGTCTCGTTCGGTCCCGTCCGTTGTGGCCTTGTCCCTACCAGCGGTCGTGATCGACGCCGATGCCCACGCTGACGCCGGGCGCGCGGATGCCGACGCCCGGGCGCGGACCGTCGTCCCAGTCGCGATAGGTGCGACGCTCGTAATAGCGGTCGCGCGGCATTGTGGCGTAGGAGTCGCGCACGATCACGCGCGCACCGCCATGGGTGCGATAGCAATTGCCGGCGTCGTCGCACACGAGCCGAACCTGTTGAACCAGATCGGGGCTGGCGTATTCGCTGGTCGTGTAGAAATCAGCAGCCTTCGCGCCGCTCGCCGCAGCGAGGGCTCCGACACCAGTCAGCAGTGCAATCGTAAACGTCCTCATCCTGTGCTCCTCCAATGCTGCCCTTGGCGGTAACAAGAATGGCAGGCGGGGATCGTTCCCGGCCGTTCTGCAGGATTTTCCCGGAACCAACGCGTTGTCGCGGCTTGTTCCTCTTGTCTCAGGTCGGAAAGATGAGGCACGTCGTCGTGCCATGGGCGAGCAATCGGCCCTTGGCGTCTGTCACGCGCCCGTCGGCCGTTCCAATGCGACGGCCGCAATTCAGGACCTTGCCCTCGGCCGTGATCGGGCCGGTCTCCGGCGTGATCGGTCGCAGCAGCGAAATCTTGAACTCGAGCGTCGTTTGGCCGATCCCCTTGTCGAGCGTCGATTGGATCGCCAGCCCCATGCAACTGTCGAGCAGGGTGGCCGTAAGACCGCCATGCACAGTGCCCGCAGGGTTGAGATGAGCACCGGTCGGCACGAGGGCGACGACGACCCGGCCATTTTCAGCCTCCACGACATCATAGCCGAGAGTTTGCGCGATCGTATTGAGGGGCAGACCTCCCGCCACAAGGCCTTGCACGAACTCCAGCCCGCTCATTGCTTTCTGCCGTTCGGCGCTGCCGGTCCCGTAGGTTCGGATGTTCATGGTGATGCCCTCATGCTCTCGTGCTGTCGAATCTTCGCCCTCCGATCTTCGCGCGGAATGCCGAAGGCGGACGACCGTAGAGCTGTGTGAACGCCGTCCTCATGCGTCGCGTGCTCGAAAAGCCGCTGCGTTCGGCAACGGTCTCGATCGGAAGATCACTCGAATCCAGCAAGCGCTTGGCGCGCTGCACGCGCCGCGACATCGCCACTTGCAGCGGTGATGCCTCGAGATGTCGGGCAAACAGGCGCGTCAAATGGCGCGCACCGATCCCCAATCGCCCGGCCAACCGTTCGACGTCGCCCCGGTCGAGTTCTCCGGCCTCGATGAAGGCCAGCGCGCGCTCGACCGTCGTCCGGGTGCCTTTCCATGCGGGGCAGAATGGAGCCGTTTCGGGGCGGCATCGGAGACAGGGACGGAAGCCGTCCTGCTCGGCGGCAGCTGCGCTGCGAAAGAATTTGACGTTGCGAGCAAGGGGCGTTTTCGCCGGGCAGATGGGACGGCAATAGATCCCGGTCGTCTTGACCGCGACGAAGACGATGCCGTCCATCGCGGCGTCACGGCGGCGGAGGGCATCATAGCTTGCGTAGAAGTCAGACATGATGCGGCTATAGCGGCGACTGTACCGCGGTGCCAGTCCGATCGGATGACCGAGTCCGGAAACGACCGAAGCAAGGCGCGGGTTGCAGCGGACTTGGCGCCTGAGCAGGGGCCTCGTTTCGCGGCAGATCGCTAAATCGGCTCGTAAGTCTCGGTCCCGCAGATGTCGTCGGCTTCGGCTCGTCGGCGATCGATCACCTTCCCGCCGGTGATCGTCACGATGTAGGTCTGCGGGCCGAGCGCGGAGCCGGTCGCGGAGGTGAGCTGCGCACGGACGCAGGCCGTCCATCCCGGTCCACGTACCTCATGGTGGGGCGGGGCGACGTGCACCTCACGCGGATAGGACGTGTTGAGGAAGACGACGTCGATCTGCTCGCGCACCACGCGCTTGACGTCGGGGGGCGGTTCGGGCAGCGGCTGCTCGGCTTCCTTCATGCGCATGAATTCGGGCACCGGCGCACGGCTGTCGGCGAAGCCGCAAGCACCGAGCACAAGCGCGCCGGCGAGCAGCGCCATATGAGCAACAATCCGCAACATCCGTGAAGGTCCCCTGCGAGCCAACAGATAGGCGCGAATGCGCCACTGCTAAGTCCCCGCCGATCAACATTTGCTGAAGCCGGGGAACCCACGGCATTTGCTAATACGGGATTGCAGGCTAGTTTGTACCCCCAAGCGAGGGGATTGCACTTATGAGGATATTGGTCATAGCGGCCGCGGTGCTGGCACTGACTGCTGCCTCAGCGCAGGCGCAGATGGGTGGTGGCAGACGCCATCCCAATGAGGGCGGTCAGAAGGCGGACAACAAGCCCAAAGTCGACGACAAGGCTTACAAGGCCGCGCTCGAGCGCATTCCCGAGCCCAAGGAGAAGTATGACCCGTGGAGCGGGGCCCGTCCGGCCGAACCTGCGAAGAAGCCGAAATAAGCGGGGCGGGCGTGGTGACCCGCCTGTGCCATTTGGCTCTGATCGCGCTCCTCTTGCTGTTGCTGCGGCCATGCATGGCCTGGGAGAGTTGGGGCGGCGATCCCGGTGGTTCGCGCTTCTCGCCGTTGCGAAAAATCACGCCGGATAATGTCGGTAATCTCGTTCAGGCCTTCGAATTCCATACGGGTGATCTCACGGCACGCCCGCCTGAGGCGATGCGGCGAACCAAATTCGAGGCGACGCCGCTGTTCGTCGAGGACAGCCTGATCTTCTGCTCGCCCTTCAACGAGGTGATTGCGCTCGATCCCGGCACAGGCGTGCAGAAGTGGCGCTTCGATCCGAAGATCGCCACCAATCAACGTCCCGCTAATCGCTACGTCTGCCGCGGCGTCACCTATTGGATCGATGATGAGGCGCCAGCAAATGCCGCCTGTCGATCGCGCATCTTCATGGGCACGAACGATGTCCGCCTGATCGCGCTTGATGCTAAGACGGGAATTCCCTGTGCCGGTTTCGGCAATGACGGCGAGATCAGGCTCGATCTTGGTATGGCGCTGGAATGGCCCGGCGAATTCCAGATCACCTCGCCACCGGCCGTTGGCCGTGATGTGGTCGTGGTCGGCTCCGCGATCGGCGACAACCGCCGCGTCGATGCGCCGAGCGGCGTGGTGCGCGCGTTCGATGCGCGCACCGGTCAAGCGCGCTGGACCTTCGAGCCGCTCAAGCGCGACGGCATCGAAGCCGGCCACGCCAATGTCTGGGCGCCGATGTCGGTCGACGCGGCGCGTGGGCTGGTGTTTCTGCCGACGTCCTCGCCGTCACCGGACTTTTGGGGCGGCAAGCGGCCGGGCAATAACGAGCACGCCAATTCGGTGGTCGCGCTGCGCATTGCGACCGGCGAGCTCGTGTGGGCGTACCAGACCGTGCACCACGATGTCTGGGACTATGATCTGCCCGCGCAGCCGACGCTCGCGCGCCTCGACACCGGGGCCGGTCAGCGCGACGTCGTGATCCAGCCGACCAAGCAAGGTTTTGTCTTCGTGCTTGATCGCGACACTGGCAAGCCGGTGTGGCCCGTCGAGGAGCGCGCGGTACCGCAAGGCGGTGCGGAAGGTGAAAGATTGTCGCCGACGCAGCCGTTCCCGACGCATGTGCCGGCGCTGACATCGCAAAAAATCTCGACCGAGGATGCCCTCTCGCTGTTGCCCGGTCTGGGCCGCTCATCTTGCGAGCGCCAGTTCGCAGAGGCCCGCAACGAGGGTCTGTTCACGCCACCCTCAGTGCAAGGCACACTGGAGTTTCCGTTCACCGGCGGCGGGGTAAACTGGGGCAGCGCGGCCTTCGATCCGGTCAACCAGATCCTCTACGCCAACACCAGCCGCGCCGTTCACCTCATCAAGCTGATCCCGCGCGCGGCGGCCGCCGGATTCAATCCGCCGCCAGGCCATGATTTCGGCCAGCAGCGCGGCGCGCCGTTTGCGATGTCGCGTGCGGTCGTGATGTCGCCGCTCGGGCTGCTCTGCAACAAGCCGCCCTGGGGCGAGATGGTCGCGGTCGATCTGAAGGCGGGCAAGATTCTCTGGCGTTCAACCGTCGGCACTACCGAGGATCTTGCGCCGCTCGGTGTGCCGCTGCCCTGGGGCGCGCCGCTGGTCAACGGGCTCGCGGTCACCGCAGGCGGCCTCGTCTTCACCGGCGCGATGGATGCCTACCTGCGCGCCTTCGATGCGCGAAGCGGCAGAGAGTTGTGGCAGGGCCGACTGCCCGTGCCCGGCGTCGCCAATCCCATGACCTATCTCTGGAAGGGCGAGCAATATGTCGCAATCGGCGCTGGCGGCCACTCCGAGGCAGGCACCTCGATCGGGGACAGCGTCGTTGCGTTCCGTCTGACGCGACCGGGCGAGGCGCCGTCACTGCGGTCGTGCACGATCGATCGTCCCGGCGGACGATTCTTTGCGGGGGTGTCGGCGATTGTGCTCGCGATCATCGCGCTCGTGATCGCAGGCCTGTGCTGGCGTCGCAGTCGTCGTATCAAGCAATCATAAACGTGTTGTGCACGCGATGCGAACGGTCGTTCACATCGCGCGCGCGATATGTTGGCGCGACTTGCACGGCGCTTCAGACTTCGTCTACGACGTTGGCGCGGTGAGTCACGTCGCCGACTTTCCTCACGAGCCTTTCCTTTATGGCGTTACGCGCCGATGGAGATATTGATGAAGACCACGCTTTCGCTTCTGTTCGCCGCAGCACTCTCGCTGTCATCGATGCCCGCCCACGCCGTCAAGTGGGACCTCTCGACCATGAGCTGCAAGCAGTTCCTCGAGAGCGGCGAAGACAACATCCAGGTCGTGCTGACCTGGATGGACGGCTGGTACAAGGGCGACGAGGACAACGCGATCATCGACACCGACGTGTTCATCGAGAACGCCAAGAAGTTCGGTGCCTATTGCGGAAAGAATCCGAATGTCAGCATCGTCACCGCAGCTGACGAAGTGCTCGGCAAGTAATTTCTGAATCCGACCGAAGCGCGGACACTTCGCGCCTCGGTCTGTTGCTTCGATACGATCGTGATGGAGAGCCGCGGTGCGCCTTGCGCTCACGCGGCTCTCCTTTTTTGGGATGATGCTCAGCCCGGCAGCATCGCGAATGCGCTCGACACCATCGCGACCGGTTTGTTGTCCGTGGCGGAGAGCAGTGTGACGCGGCCAAAGCTCATGGTGCGTCCAAGCCGCACCACGCGTGCGTCGGCGAGCACATCCGACGAGGAGACCGCGCGCATGAAATGCGTGGTCTGGTCGACCGTCGTCATCGGACGATAGCCGCGGTTGGCGGCGAGATTCGCGATCACCATCGCGGTGTCGGCAAGCGCCATCAGCGCCTGGCCGCAGACCACGCCGCCGTTGCGGCACAGCCGCTCCGAGAATGGCATGCGGAGCAGCGCGCCCGGTTGCCAGTCCGGCGCATCCGCTGGCTGCGCATGCTCGATGCGCTCGACCGAGAGGTTGAGATCCTGGACCCAGGGTGCAAAGACCTCGCCGAGTATGCGTCTGGCGTCGGCGATGCCGAACTCGGCTTCTGGCTGCGATGGCATTGCTGTCGTTTCCTCCTTTGTTGCCGCATGTTTCGGCCATTCTGCGCGGATCGGCGCGGCAAAGTCACCCGGTCTTGCGCAGGTACCGTCGGCTTGAAAATGCCCGACTTCGCCCAATATGATACCGCGCGTGGGAGCAGGTGGACGATGTTGCGTAGGGGTATCCTCATGTTTTGGCTGGTCGCGCTCGGTCTCGCGCTGAGCGGGTGCACCAAGTGCGGCCCGATCTGGGACGACTGGCTGCACGCACCGAAGTCGTGCAGATCGGACCGGCTCTAGCGAGCAGTTCGGCCCGGGGGGGCCGTTGACAGGGATGACAAGGCGCGGTTGATCTGCCCCGAATGGATGGTCAAGGAGTGAATGATGAAGCTTTTCCGTATGGCGGCGGTACTGGCCGTGCTGGCGGGACCGGCCTATGCGCAAATGCCCAATATCAATCTGCTGCAGGACGGGCCGAGCAAGACCCCGGAAGAAAAGGCCGCAGATGCCGAGCGTGACAAGGCCTACAAGGAAACGCTGAAGAAGATTCCGGACACCAAGGCGTCCAACGATCCCTGGGGCGGCATGCGCTCCGATCCGCCGAAGCAGGCTGCGCCGAAGGCGTCGGCCGCGACCGGCGCGCCGAAGAAGAAGACCGGCACGACCGCCAACTGATCGTATCGCCCGGTCGGGGGCGGCCTTGTGCCCGCCGGCCAGGACTCCTCTTCGCCCGGTCCGCTCCCTACATTCTCGAACGGGTGTTGCGTAGAGGAGGCAAGAGATGGCCGATCGTCCGCGGGATCTCGCCGAGCGGATGGCGCGCCGGCGCAAGATGGGCGTTAAGCCGGGCGAAAGCAGCGGCGACGGCTATCTGCGCGAGACCTTCACTCTGCCACGCTTGGCGGCACGGGCGAGGGCCCAGGCCTTCTTCGCCCGCTATCCCAAGGCCGGCTATATGAGCGCGGTCGAGACTTGGCGCGAACTGCCCGGCGGCGACATCGAATTCACCATGCGGCGCCTGCCCAGCGCGGACTAGGGCAGGGCCTCCCCGCCAGGGCTGCGTACAGAAGGGCGCCGCGACGCCGTCGATCTCGATCCGTCCGGTTCAGACTGTCGTTTGCTTGATGGCGGCCTTCAGTTCACGATCGATGCGCAGCTGCACCCGCCGGATCGCCAGCAGATCGATCTTCGTCTCGGTCTTGCCTGTCTTGACCTGTTCGCCGATGCGGAACTGCCATTGCCAGATTCCCGGAATCGCAGTCTCGGCAACTGTAAATTCCACGCCCCTGTGATTCATGGTCGCCTCCCACGATTCACCTTCGCTGACTGCAAACATGTTGGGCGTCTCAATATTCCCGGGACAAGTAAAATCTTTCGGTAAGCCTTGGATAGTTCACCGAATTCCCGAAGCGCGCCGGCGCCGAAACAAACGAAATCGGATTTCGAAAGACGCCGCCCTCGAGGCGGCGCGAGAATATCGCGAGGTGTGGTTGAGGAACTTCGTTCAACGATCCATTGGCGCATTTGCCATCGACATACCGCTGTAAGGACAATCGAACATCAAGCATGCGGTTCCATTGTGCATCATTGGAACCCCAACAGCGCCGCCCGACGTTCGAGGTGCGTGTTCTCATATTTTCCACTTTTGCGTGCTGCGCATCTATGCTCTGTTGGCACTCTGCCGGCGCAGGAGCGGGGCCCCGAGCGCGACGGCGGCGAAGAGGAAGGCGTGAACTTTCTAAGAGATCTCGTGTTGCGCTGGAGCGCGCGGAATTTCTCGCTCACTTGTCCGCATTGCCGGCACCCCGCGTCTTCCCCGACGTTCAGGCGCGGGCGCTTCATGCTCGGTGACGAGAAGCTCGTCTGCGAGCACTGCCGCGAGACCAGTGTCGTCACCTTCTGGCGCTTCGAGGGATTATCGTGCCCGTCCGATCACGCCGAGGCGAGGCGGCGCGAGGCGCAGCGCTACTGATTCACGCCGGAGATGCAGAGCGAGCGGAGGTATCCCAATTTGTCCCCGTGCGAGCGACGGCACGTGCCTTGCTTGGCATGATGACGGCAAGCAACATAGGCACGTCATGCTCGGCATTCCCCGCCGCTACAGTCATTTCGTTTTCGGCATCATCCAGTCCGGGCTGACCTCGCTGATTGCGGCGGGGATCGCCAGCTTTCCCGCGAGTAGCGCCATGGTTTTCCTCAAGCACTGGATGGTGTCGTGGCTGATCGCATGGGCCGCGATGCTGCCGATCGTGCTGCTCGCGGCGCCCGCGATTCGCGCCTTCTCGCTGCGGCTGACGCAGGAGGAGCGGGGCTCGTGAACCGGCCGGCAGCCATGAAAAAACCCCGCCTGGCGAGAGCCAAGCGGGGCGAAGGTTATTGGAGGCTGAGGTGCTGGGCTGCAACACCATAGCCAAGTAACCCTAGACGGCTCAGCTTACGGCAGGCTGACAAGCCCACGAATCGAATCCGGGCCGGCGTTGGCCCGTCCGTGCCCGCAAACAGAAAACCCCGCTCGGGGCAGAGCGGGGTTCTCGGCTGGGTATGGAGGCCCGGTGCTGGTTCACCGGGCACAGTGACAGTAGGTGAGTCGGCTTACGGTCGCCTGACGGCAGCCCGCGATTGAAGTGCTCTGAGGGGCCGCACACTGGCCCCGCACCTGTCCCAATTTCGACATCCGATCGCACAACTGAGGACACATCGGCAGGCGAGATTCGACCCGTTCGGTACAGCCATGGGGGAAACTTGGCGCGCCGGCAACGGGGTGGCATCATGGACAACGTAGAGCGGTCATTCGCCGCCGCGACGGCGGCTGGCTTCGTGGTGCTGGTGATCGGCATCATCCTGCTGGCGCTGCTGTAGGGCAGACAGCGATCGCCCCGCAGCAGACTGCCGACGACGAACAACGACGAGATCCTGAGCCAGCGGTCCTGAGCCAGTCTCGCGTGAGGGACCCGGCCGGTCACCGTTACGCCATTTCAAAAAAATCGAAAACAACCCCATGCAAAGTAGGACCGTGGCCGGTTTCGGACTCACGGCCGGCGATCAGTATTGCTGATTCTGTACTATGATACCGCCACGGAGGGCCTCCGTCGGAGGTGGGGCCGGTGCGGCCTCCGCCTGTCTTGGCGAGCCGCGAAGCTGCCGTTGCGCCTAATGCACGTTGATCGCATTCAAGGGAAGATGCAGTTCGGCGGCGCGCTCCTCGCGGTCCTTCTTCCGGAACTCGTTCTCCTTCCGCTCGAACTTCACCATCTCCTCCTGCGCCGCCTCCAGCAGGAGATTGCGCCTGAAAGCATCGTGATGCGTGTTTTCCGTCATGACAGGGGCCCCATCGTAGCAGCGTCGATCGCAACTAATGCCCGACACCGCGGAAAGGTTCGGTGCCGCAGGATTGCGGAATTATGGCGGCGCTCCGCTTGCGCGTCTTTGATGCGCGTCAGATTCGGTGGATGAGGAGGCCCGTGAGAATGATGCGGTCTCACTTTTTGCGGAGGGCGGGAGCATGCGCTGCTCGCATGCTATCGTGCTGCGCCACATCGGAGATGGCCATGGGCTATTGGCTTTTCGTCATCATCACGACGGGATCGATACCGCTCGCGGGTGCGATGGCGCGCGAGCGCAACAGGTCCTCAAGGAGGTGGCTTTGGGTCGCCGTAGCCGTCGGGCCCCTGGCACTCTTGGCGCTGCTTATCCTGGGCGATGCGAAGCGCCAGGCCACAGCCCATTGAGGCAGCCTTACAGAAGCATCGAGACGATGGCGAGCAGGCCGATACCTGCCAGTGTCCACGATAGAGATTGGACCATCCAAGGCTGCACGTGCGCCCCGCTCGGGTTTCCTGCCCGCTTTGCAGACTGGGTCCGAATGGCGCGTGCGACTTGAGATAGATCAATGGGTAAGGATCAGCGCCGAGATGGCAGCGACGGTGAAGACACCGGCTGCAATGGCAACCACACGCACAACAAGCTCACGCTCCATGCCCGGAACCTAACTTCGGTTGGGGCCGCAAGCCTCTGTAGTTTCTGTCAATTCCGATTGCGGACAAGACGGGTTTTCGAAGTGCGCTCGACATGAGAGGGAGGGCCGACCGAGGCGGCCTCTTGTCATCACCGACCGATCTGCCCCGATGGCACGGTTTGTCCGACATCTGGGAGCCCTTGCTACGGCAGCCGTCGCGCAGCGCGGGACTGTTCGCGGAAGTCCGCACCAGTCTTTGGTGCGGACTTCGTGGGGGCGATATTTGCAAGCTGAGATCAATCATCAGGCGGGCGCAATCCAGCGTTTGCTTCAAATTGGGAAAGCCCAAAGCGAACTCAGGCGATGGGGTCAAACAGGGACAGCCCTCACGTCTGCGCACTATCTCAATTCTCGGTGCGGGCACGTGGGAAAGGTCCCAAGCGTCGCTTGCAATGCACCTCCATTCCGCGCCAGTCCGCGCATGGGATCGGCCTCTAAGCTTACGATTTAGGGAAAAAGTAGCAAGCGGCCTGATTAGGACACCTGCAATTTGAAATTAGGACAGCGTTACGCACAGTAGTTATCCGGAATCGCTCCGGTCTCTCGTTGCATCTAACGTGATTGTTGCCGGGGCTGGCATTTCATCCCGAACAATTATTGCAACCGGCAAGGGGGCTGCCGCGAGGTGGCCCCCTTTCGATTCCGGCATTCGCAGAGGGGGCAAGGACACTGTAGATCCGCGTCCGCTTGATGATCTCGGGTGCCAAGTTGTCGAACTCGGTTGCGCGCTCTCGGATTCGATTGAGGACACTCGGGGCAAATGCAGCGCCCAGATATGGGAGCTGTCCAAATTAGGACGCCCCAAGCAAAAACGCCGCCCGCTTAAATGCATCGCGGGCGGCGGCTTTCCAGCCCCGGGAGGGTGTGACGCAAAACCCCGGTGAGGGGCATATTGCACAAGTTGTGCCAAGGTTTTGTGTCGCGTAACGGGACACCCCGGCGAGGGGAGTTTGGACACTTGGGTCTTGCGGCCCAGGAGGGTATTGCGACCTCCAAGGGCCCCAGCAAACAAGGGCCCCAGCAAAAACGCCGCCCGCTTGAAATACAGCGCAGGCGGCGGTTCTCCAGCCCCGAGGTGGGTGATGCAAAACCCCCGGCGGGGCCAGTAAGCATGAACCGCGCCGCGGGCACATCACCCAAATGGGTGAGGCGCAGCGAAAGAGGCCGCTCCCAAAATCAAACCGGACCACTGCGGTCGGAAGCAGGCCAGTGCCCCGCTGCCGGTACTGGCGCCACTCAATTTTTCAAAGCGGGCCACTATCTATCGTGGGGAAAACATTCCGGAACGAAAAGGTTGTATTGGACGGTCGGTCTTATTCAGGATGCGAGTTCTACAATGTGCAGTTCATCTATAACGGCACAACTACCATCCAGTTTGCACACAACAAGATATTCGGCCCCCCCATAGTTAGCAGTGAAAATGCAGCTATTCTAGGAACACTAGCGCTTATGGTTGGTCTAAATATGCTGAAAGAATAGGTGCAAATACTCGATTTGCCTACGGGCAATAAACTTGAGCGGGGCGTCGAGATCAACCCTGCGAAGCAATGATGGGGCGGTGAGAAGCGCCCATCTGGTTGAGCCGTTATGCTCTCCCACCTTGGATTACCGTGAACTTCCGGCGCCGATCTGGCGTGGTCTCAGAGGATGCGGACGAGATGATCAACATGATCAACGCCGTCAAAACTTTCCTGAAAAAGAAAGAGGCCGCCAACTGAGGCGGCCTTACTGGCGTTCCGGGCGCAAGTCTGAAGGTTGTACAGTCATCCGGTAGGCGATCTCGCGCGAGCCGTCGAAGACTTCCAAGACGCGCTCGCAGATCAGGCACTTGTAGTGCCCGGCTTTGCCCTTCTGAAACTCAAGCTCAATCCGGCGGTAGCCAGCCGAGCAATCAGGGCAAGTGACGTCGCCTTTCTTCATATGACGTTTATGCGACGGGCTGACAGCAGGCGTCTATCGGCACAAGGTGCAAACTAGGCCACTCCAAAATTCAACTTAGGCCACCGCGCTCGGAAACAGGCCAGTGCCCCGCTGCCAAAAAGAACATATTGCGAACCTGGAACAAATGGGGTACATTGCTTTTATCGACGACCCGCCGCGCCAACCGTTTGTCCCACACGCGAATCCTCGCCATAAGGAGCACGACCCAATGTCCACCACCGCCCTGCGTATCGTCGAAGGATCTTCCATGGACAAGAGTAAAGCTCTGGCCGCCGCGCTCTCCCAGATCGAGCGCCAGTTCGGCAAGGGCTCGGTGATGAAGCTCGGCAAGAGCGACCGTTCGATGGACATCGAGGCGGTGTCCTCCGGCTCGCTCGGGCTCGATATCGCGCTCGGCATCGGCGGTCTGCCCAAGGGGCGCATCGTCGAGATCTACGGGCCGGAATCCTCGGGCAAGACCACGCTGGCGCTGCACACGGTGGCGGAAGCCCAGAAGAAGGGCGGCATCTGCGCCTTCATCGACGCCGAGCACGCGCTCGACCCGGTCTATGCCCGCAAGCTCGGGGTCAACATCGACGAGCTCCTGATCTCCCAGCCGGATACCGGCGAGCAGGCGCTGGAAATCTGCGATACGCTGGTGCGCTCGGGTGCGGTCGACGTGATGGTGATCGACTCGGTAGCGGCGCTGGTGCCGAAGGCCGAGCTCGAGGGCGAGATGGGTGATGCGCTGCCGGGTCTGCAGGCCCGTCTGATGAGCCAGGCGCTGCGCAAGCTCACGGCCTCCATCAACAAGTCCAACACCATGGTGATCTTCATCAACCAGATCCGCATGAAGATCGGTGTGATGTACGGTTCGCCGGAAACCACGACCGGCGGCAACGCGCTGAAGTTCTACGCCTCCGTCCGCCTCGACATCCGCCGCATCGGCGCGATCAAGGAGCGCGACGAGGTGGTCGGCAACACCACGCGCGTCAAGGTGGTGAAGAACAAGCTGGCACCGCCCTTCAAGCAGGTCGAGTTCGACATCATGTACGGCGAGGGCGTCTCCAAGATGGGCGAGATCCTCGATCTCGGCGTCAAGGCCGGCATCGTCGAGAAGTCCGGCGCGTGGTTCTCCTATGACAGCCAACGTCTCGGCCAGGGCCGCGAGAATTCCAAAGCGTTCCTGAAGGCCAACCCCGACATTACCGCCAAGATCGAGACCGCGATCCGTCAGAACTCCGGCCTGATTGCCGAGCAGATCCTGGCCGGCGCCCCCGAGCGTGACGCCGACGGCGAGGAGCCGGGGGACGAGTAAGACTAACCAGTAGAGTTTCGCGAGGAGCGGGCGCTGAGGACGTTGAGTTGCCGACGTCTTCAGTGCCCGTTTCGTTTGGGGCAGGGCGCCGGGGCGATGAAGCGCATCATCCTGACGAGCTCGTCCGGCTTTACTCTCGCCAAATCGGGGCCGGCCGAAATCGTCGTTGTGTTCTCTTTTCGCTTCCAGTGGGGACCCGTGCCTCCACCGGAGATGCTTGCAGCTTGTTTTGCGGCGCGTTCGGGGACTCTTCCACCGGGTGATCACTGGTCGGACTGGGGCATCCATTGACCTCGCGCCATCAAGGACCGCAAAGATCTATCCCTTGCCGATTTTGCGAACTGACATGATCTCATATTGCGTATCCAATTTTGAGAGGCGACCGTGTCACATTTGATCTTGGCCACGAACGATTTTGCGGCAAACACGCTTCGCCAGTCAGGCGGGGCGAACATCGCGCTCGGGTTCTATCTACGCTTCGTCTCGGGGAAATTGCCCTCTGAGGAGCAACTTCTGATGGGGCTGGAGCGGCGATCGGCGAAGCACTGCAATCCAGGCGATCATTGGCTCGACGACGTTTGTCGCGGCTCGCTGGATGGTTTCGGCACGCGCGATATTGGTTTCTTCGAGCTATGTGCGAAGTTCGATTCGATCGAAGTGTGGGTCGATCCTCAGCCCAACGATCAGCTCGTGCTCGTCTGGCTGCTCGACCTGCTTCGCCCCTACAAGGAGATCACGACGAAGCTGAGCCTGGTGCATGCGGATGACATTGTTGCGAACTACGCTCCACAATCTGTCGCAAAATGGAAGCTGCCGACCTCCAAGGTGACCGACAACCATTTGGTGACCGCAAGCCGCGCTTGGCGAGCCTATCGGGCCGCAACGCCAGAATCTTGTTTCGATCTGCTGATGACGGATCTGATGATCCTGCCGAGACTTCGATCGGCGCTCATTGCGTTGCTTGAAGAACTTCCGGACAGCTTGACCGGACTCGGTGCCAGCGAATTGGATATCCTCGACTTTGTGAACGACGGGCACACCGACCCAAGGCGCGTCTGCGAGGCGAGGTGGCTTCGCGATGTGCTTGAAGAACACGAAGCGCGCGATGCTTTGATCGAACTGGCGGAACATTCGGCTCCGCCGGTCCTGTTGGGCGATCCGGCGTTCGACAATGAGGCCCGTTACCGCGGCGAGAGCGAGTGGAAAGTCACGCTGACTGAACTCGGGCGTTCACTTGTCGCTCGCGAAGACGACCTGTGGCGCCACAACCCAATCAAACGCTGGTGGGGCGGTACCGAGTTGACCAACGAACGGCTCTGGCGCTGGGACCGCGAGAGCCGTTCGCTGGTGGCACCATGGCGCCTTACTCCGCGGCTTCCGCGTAATCGCTCACCGGCGGGCAGGAGCACACCAGGTTGCGGTCGCCATAGACGTTGTCGACGCGGCCCACCGGGCACCAATATTTGTCGGTGCGCGAGGTGCCCGCGGGGAAGCAGCCCTCGGCGCGGGTGTAGGCGCGATTCCAGTTGTCGTCCGCGATGTCGTGGACCGTGTGCGGGGCGTGACGTAGCGGCGAGGCCTCGATCTTGAAGCGGCCGGCCTCGACCTCGGCGATCTCTTTGCGGATCGCGATCATCGCGTCGCAGAAGCGGTCGAGCTCCGCCTTCGATTCCGATTCGGTCGGCTCGATCATCAGCGTGCCCGGCACCGGGAAGCTCATGGTCGGCGCATGGAAGCCGTAATCGATCAGGCGCTTCGCGATGTCGTCGACGGTGACGCCGGACGTCGTCTTCAACGGGCGCGGATCGACGATGCACTCATGTGCGACGCGTCCCCTGGCGTTCTTGTAGAGCACCGGGAAATGCGCATCGAGCCGTGCCGCGACGTAGTTGGCATTGAGGATCGCGATCTCGGTGGCGCGCTTCAAGCCTTCACCGCCCATCATCAAAATGTAGATGTAGGAGATGGTCAGGATCGAGGCCGAGCCGAACGGCGCCGCCGAGACTGGACCGACCGGCGCGTCCGCCTGCGTTGCGGGATGACCGGGCAAGAACGGCGCGAGGTGCGCCTTCACGCCGATCGGGCCCATGCCGGGGCCGCCGCCGCCGTGCGGGATGCAGAACGTCTTGTGCAGGTTGAGATGGCTGACGTCGGCGCCGTAATCGCCGGGCCGCGACAACCCAACCTGCGCGTTGAGGTTGGCGCCGTCGAGATAGACCTGACCGCCATGGCCATGAACGATGTCGCAGATCTCGCGGATGTGCTCCTCGAACACGCCATGCGTCGAGGGATAGGTGATCATGACAGCGGCGAGGTCGTTCGAATGCACTTGCGCCTTAGCGCGGAGATCATTGACGTCGACGTCGCCGTTCTTCTCGCAGGCGACCACCACCACGTCCATGCCGGCCATCGCGGCCGAGGCCGGGTTGGTGCCATGGGCGGAGGAGGGGATCAGGCAGATCTTGCGATGCGCCTCGCCGCGCGCGGTGTGATAGCCGCGGATCGCGAGCAGCCCGGCATATTCGCCTTGCGCGCCCGAATTTGGCTGCAGCGAGATCGCGTCATAGCCGGTGATGTCGCACAGCCATTTTTCCAGCCGCGCGAAGAGGGCGTGATAGCCGGCGGCCTGCTCGCGTGGGGCGAACGGGTGTAGGGTCGCGAACTCCGGCCAGGTCAGCGGCATCATCTCGGTGGTCGCGTTCAGCTTCATCGTGCAGGATCCCAGCGGAATCATCGCACGGTCGAGCGCGAGGTCGCGATCCGAGAGCTTGCGCATGTAGCGCAGCATCTCGGTCTCCGAGCGATGCGCGTGGAAGACCGGATGGGTGAGGAAATTTGTGGTGCGCTTCAGCGCCTCCGGGAGGGCCTCGTGCGTGATCGCGTCGATCTCGGCATAGGCGAGCTCGCCGCCGAAGGCGTGCCACACCGCTTCTACCGTCGCTTGTGTCGTGGTCTCGTCGAGCGCGATGCGCAAGCTGCCATCGCCAACGCCGAGATTGATCTTCCCGGCGGCCGCGCGCGCGACGATCTCGCCGCGCTTGGCACCGGCATCCACGCTGAGCGTGTCGAAGAAGCTGTCCGACTGCGGCACAAAGCCGAGCTTGCGCAAACCGGCGGCGAGCACGGCGGTGCGGCGATGCACATTGCGCGCGATCTGCGCCAGCCCTTCGGGGCCGTGATAGACCGCATACATCGAGGCGATCACGGCGAGCAGCACCTGAGCGGTGCAGATGTTGGAGGTCGCCTTCTCGCGACGGATGTGCTGCTCGCGCGTCTGCAGCGCGAGGCGATAGGCCGGTGCGCCGCGCGAGTCGACGGAGAGGCCGACGATGCGGCCGGGCAGCGAGCGCTTCAGCGCATCGCGCACCGCCATATAGGCCGCATGCGGGCCGCCATAGCCCATCGGCACGCCGAAACGCTGGGCGGAGCCGATGGCGATGTCCGCGCCAAGCTCGCCGGGCGAGGCGAGCAGTGTCAGTGCCAGGAGATCGGCGGTGATGATCGCGAGTGCGCCCTTGGCGCGCAATGTCGCGATCGCGGGCCTGAGGTCGCGCACGGCGCCCGAACTGCCCGGATATTGCAGCAGCGCACCAAGCACGTCCGTTTTGTCGAGATCGGTGAGGGGATCGCCGACGATCAGGTTCCAGCCCAGCGGCTCGGCGCGGGTGCGCATCACGGCGAGCGTCTGCGGATGCACGTCCTTGTCGACGAAGAAGGCTTTGGCTTTCACCTGCGAGTGCCGCTCAGCGAGCGCCATCGCCTCGGCCGCCGCGGTCGCCTCATCGAGCAGCGAGGCGTTGGCGATGTCGAGCCCGGTGAGGTCGCAGATCATGGTCTGGAAGTTGAACAGTGCCTCCAGGCGGCCCTGGCTGATCTCGGGCTGGTACGGCGTGTAGGCCGTGTACCAGGCCGGATTCTCCAGAATGTTACGCTGGATCACCGCGGGCAGGATCGTGCCGGAATAGCCTTGGCCGATCAGCGAGGTGAAAACGTGGTTCCGACTTGCGAGCTCGCTCATGTGTGCGATCGCCTCGGTCTCGCTCAGCGGCTTGCCGAGATCGAGCGGGGATGCCTGCCGGATCGAGGCCGGCAGCGTTTCCGCCATCAGCGCATCAACGCTTTTGGCGCTGACGGCCTCTAACATTGCGGCGACATCGCGCGCCGACGGGCCGATATGGCGGCGAACGAAGGCGGCGGTCTCGCCGTTGGATTTGCGGTGCGCGGTCATCGCTTGCTCCATCGTCCTTAAGCGGTGTGGGCCTTGTAGGCGGCTTCATCCATGAGGCCACCGAGCTCGCTCTTGTCGGCAATCTTGATCTTGAAGAACCAGGCCGCGCCTTGCGCATCCGAGTTCACCAGCGCCGGCTCGGCGGCGAGTGCTTCATTGGTCTCGAGCACTTCGCCTGAAATCGGCGCGTAGACGTCGGAAGCGGCTTTCACGGACTCGACGACCGCCGCGGCTTCGGCCTTCTTCAGCGCGCGGCCGACCTTGGGCAGTTCGACGAACACGACGTCGCCGAGCTGCTGCTGGGCGTAGTCGGTGATGCCGACGGTGGCGACGTCGCCGTCGATGGCCAGCCATTCATGGTCGGAGGTGTACAGCGTCGTGGTCATTCACAGGTCCTCAGCGTTTGTAGGTGTTTTTCACGAAGGGCATGGCGGCGACCTGTAACGGCAGTCGCTGGCCGCGCACTTCGGCGAAGAGTTGTGTGCCGAGCGCGCTCAGGGCTATGGGCACATAGCCCATCGCGACCGGTGCATTCAGGCTCGGACCGAAACCGCCCGATGTGACCTTTCCGACCGGCTCGCCGGAAGTTGCATCCGCAAACAGCAGCGCGCCCTCGCGCACCGGCGCGCGGCCTTGGGCGAGCAGGCCGACGCGGCGACGGCTCGCACCGTTGTCGAAATGAGCGAGGATTTTTTCGGCGCCGGGGAAGCCGCCGGCACGGGCGCCCCCGCTGCGGCGGCTCTTTTGTACCGACCATTCCAGCGCGGCTTCGACCGGCGTGGTCGTGGTGTCGATGTCGTGGCCATAGAGGCAGAGCCCGGCCTCGAGCCGCAGGCTGTCGCGGGCGCCAAGGCCGATCGGCAGCACGTCGGGATCGTCCAGCAGCAGCTTGGCCAGGCGCTCTGCGTCTGTCGCGGGCACAGAGATCTCGAACCCGTCCTCGCCGGTGTAGCCGGAGCGCGAGACGAAGCAGTCGAGGCCGGCAACCTTCTGCGGGCCGGCATCCATGAACTTCATGGAGGGAGCCCCTGCACAAAGTTTCGCCAGCGCGGCTTCGGCCTTCGGCCCCTGCAGCGCGATCAGCGCGCGGTCAGCGAGCGAATCGATAATGCAGTCACCTGCGAGATTCGCGCGCAGATGCGCCTTGTCCTCGGCCTTGCAGGCGGCATTGACGACCAGGAACAGGTGATCGCCGAAATTGGCGACCATCAGGTCGTCCAGGATGCCGCCATCCGCATTGGTGAACTGGGCGTAGCGCTGCCGTCCCGGCGCAATCGCCACGATATCCTGCGGCACCAGCCGATCCAGCGCGCGCGCGACGTCCTCGACCTTGCCGGATTTCGGCCGAAGCGCGATCTGGCCCATGTGGGAGACATCGAACAGGCCGGCCTTGCTGCGGGTATGGAGGTGCTCCTTCAGGACGCCCGCCGGATATTGCACCGGCATGTCATAGCCCGCGAACGGCACCATCTTGCCGCCGAGCGACACATGAAGGTCGTAGAGGGGCGTGCGTCGGAGGGAATCTTGGTCGTCGCGTGCAAGCATCACAGGGGCCCTCGGCGGTTCCCCGGGGACGATTCCCCGGTAGCAACCAATCGAAGCCCCATCTGTCGCTGTGCCTGAGAGTATTATCCCGTCGGCGGACGCCACCCGAGCCTAAGCCCGTCGGCGCCTCTTTCCAGATGCTGTCAAAGCCACGCGGTCCTTTTGCCTGAGAGTTTCCGGGGCGGTTGCTCCTTCGGCGCCGGCTACCAAAGCCGGTCTCTCCCGACGTGGCCGTACGATACAGATAGGTACAGACCACAGCCCGGCCAAGGCTGTCAACGCGCGTTCGGTGCCTTTCAACGGGATTGCGCGCCTGCGGCAACCCACTGATCTCTCTGCACAGTTTCTGGACAGCGAAGCTGGCCTTGTCTAAAAGCGCTTTGGCCCGCAGATATCAGCCTAAATCTCAGGTTTCGATGGCCTTTGGCGGGTCCAAGCACACCCGATTGGATGAACATGAGCGGCGTCAACGAGATCAGGTCGACCTTTCTGAACTTCTTTGCCGAGAACGGCCACGAGATCGTGTCGTCCTCACCATTGGTGCCGCGCAACGATCCGACGTTGATGTTCACCAATGCCGGCATGGTGCAGTTCAAGAACGTCTTCACCGGCGTCGAGAAGCGGCCCTATCAGCGCGCCACCACCTCGCAGAAATGCGTGCGCGCCGGCGGCAAGCACAACGACCTCGACAATGTCGGCTATACCGCGCGCCATCTCACCTTCTTCGAGATGCTCGGCAACTTCTCGTTCGGCGACTATTTCAAGGAGCGCGCGATCGAGCTCGCCTGGACGCTGATCACGCGGGATTTCGGGCTGAAGAAGGACAAGCTGCTCGTCACCGTCTATCACACCGACGACGAGGCGGCCGGCCTGTGGAAGAAGATCGCCGGCTTCTCCGACGACCGCATCATCCGCATCCCGACCTCGGACAATTTCTGGGCGATGGGCGATACCGGCCCGTGCGGCCCGTGTTCGGAGATCTTCATCGATCGCGGCGATCACATCTGGGGCGGCCCTCCGGGCAGCGCGGAGGAGGACGGCGACCGCTTCCTCGAATTCTGGAACCTGGTGTTCATGCAGTACGAGCAGGTGACGAAGGAGGAGCGCGTGGATCTGCCGCGTCCCTCGATCGACACCGGCATGGGCCTCGAACGCATGGCCAGCATCATGCAGGGCGTCGACAGCGTGTTCGAGACCGACCTGTTCCGTCATTTGATCGACGCGACGGCGTCCGCGCTCGGCAGCGGGCCGACCGAACAGACGGTCGCCTCGTTCCGCGTCATCGCCGACCATTTGCGCTCCTCGGCCTTCCTGGTCGCGGATGGCGTGCTGCCCTCGAACGAGGGCCGCGGCTACGTGCTGCGCCGGATCATGCGCCGCGCGATGCGCCATGCGCAGCTTCTCGGCGCGAAAGAGCCGCTGATGCATCGCCTGGTCTGGGCGCTGGTGCGCGAGATGGGCCAGGCCTATCCCGACCTGATGCGCGCGGAGAATCTGATCGAGGAAACGCTGCGGCTGGAAGAGACCCGCTTCCGCAAGACGCTGGTGCGCGGCCTTGCCATCCTCGACGAGAAGAGCGCGTCCCTGAAGAAGGGCGACATGTTCGACGGCGACGTCGCCTTCACGCTGTACGACACCTACGGCTTCCCGCTGGACCTGACGCAGGACGCGCTGAAGTCGCGCGGCATCGGCGTCGACCAGTCCGCCTTCACCGACGCGATGGAGCGCCAGCGCGAGAAGGCGCGCGCGTCCTGGGCCGGCTCGGGCGAGGCCGCGAGCGAGGCGATCTGGTTCCCGCTGCGCGAGAAGTTGGGCGCCACCGAATTCCTGGGCTACGAGACCGAGAGCGCCGAAGGCGTCGTCGCCGCGCTGGTGAAGGACGGCAAGGAAGCCGCCAGCCTCAAGGCCGGCGAGACCGGTTCGATCGTGCTGAACCAGACGCCGTTCTATGCGGAGTCCGGCGGCCAGGTCGGTGATACCGGCGTGCTGCTAGGGGAGGGTGGCGTCAAGTTCCGCGTCACCGACACGCAGAAGAAGCTCGGCGATTTCTTCGTTCACGTCGGCACGGTCGAGCAGGGCGAGCTGAAGGTGGGCACCGCGCTGCAGCTCGAGGTCGATCACAGCCGCCGCTCCTCGATCCGCGCCCACCACTCGGCCACGCATCTCATCCACGAGGCGCTGCGCCAGGTGCTCGGCGACCACATCGCCCAGCGCGGCTCGATGGTCGCGCCCGACCGCCTGCGCTTCGACTTCGTGCATCCGAAGCCGATCACGGCGGAGGAGCTTGCCCGCGTCGAGGACATCGCCAACGACGTGGTGCTGGAGAACGACGAGGTCACGACCCGCGTCATGGGCGTGGACGAGGCCCGCGAGGCCGGGGCGCGCGCGCTGTTCGGCGAGAAATACGGCGACGAGGTCCGTGTCGTCTCGATGGGCAAGACCGCGCGCGAGCGCGGCGCCAATGCGCTCGGCTGGTCGGTCGAGCTCTGCGGCGGCACCCATGTGAGGCGCACTGGCGACATCGGCCTGATCACGCTGACGGGCGAGAGCGCGGTCGCCTCCGGCGTGCGCCGCATCGAGGCGTTGACCGGCAACTACGCGCGCAAGCACGCCAACGAGACCATGGCGCTGGCGAAGACTGCGGCAGGCGAGCTGCGCACCTCGATCGAGGATGTGCCGGCGCGCATCGCCGCACTGATGGACGAGCGCAAGAAGCTAGAGCGTGAGCTCTCCGATGCCCGCAAGAAGCTTGCGATGGGTGGCGGCGCCTCTGCCGGCAACGGCGCAACCCCAGGCGTGCGCGAGGTCGGCGACGTCAAGCTGATGGCGCGCGCAGTCGAGGGCATCGAGATGAAGGATCTCAAGAGCCTTGCGGATGACGGCAAGAAGCAGATCGGCTCCGGCGTGGTCGCCATCGTCGGCGTCACCGAGGACGGCAAGGCCGGCGTCGTCGTCGGCGTCACCGCCGATCTGACCTCACGCTTCAATGCCGTGAATCTCGTGCGCGTTGCGTCCGAGGCGCTCGGCGGCAAGGGTGGCGGCGGTCGTCCCGACATGGCGCAGGCCGGCGGTCCCGACGGCGCCAATGCCGCGGCCGCCCTCGCGGCGATCGAAAAAGCCATGGCGGGCGCTTAAATAGCCATGCGCCTCGTTCCGCGAGGACGTGGTTTGCGCGATCCCAACTTGAGGGATCGCCTCTACGAATTGCTGGAGCACGATCCGCTGGCCTATTCGGTCGGATCGCGCTTCATCCAAATCATCATTGGCGTCATCGTGCTCAACGTCGCCGCGATGATACTCGCCTCGGTGCCGGAGCTCGACGCGCAGTTCGGTGTGGTGTTCTCGGCGGTCACCATCCTCGCCGTGATCGTGTTCGCGCTGGAATATGTCGCGCGGATGTGGACGGTGGCCGGCCACACGCCGCGCAATGGCTCGCCGCTCGCCGACCGGCTCGGCTACGCCTTCTCTGCGCTCGGCATCATCGACCTTGCGGCGTTCCTGCCCGCAGCGGTCGTGCTGGTCACCGGCGGGCATGCAACGCTGGCCGCGCTTGGCGTGCTGCCGTTCTTCAAGCTGGTCCGCTATTCGCCGGCGATGCGCTCGCTGCTTGCTGCCGTGCACGCCGAGCGGCGGGCGCTGATCGGCTGCATCGTCATCCTGACCGGCGCGGTACTGACCTTCGCGTCGCTGCTCTACGCCGTCGAGCGCGACGTGCAGCCGGACAAGCTCGGCACCATCCCGCAGGCAATGTGGTGGGCGATCGTGACGCTCGGCACCGTCGGCTATGGCGACGTCGTGCCGGTGACGCCGCTCGGGAAGATCATCTCCGTGTTCACGATCATCGCGGGCTTCGCCATGATCGCGCTGCCCGTCGCGATCATCTCGACCGCCTTTGCCGAGGAGGTGAAGCGGCGCGACTTTGTCGTCACCTGGGGCATGTTGGCGCGGGTGCCGCTGTTCTCGCATTTGTCGGCCTCCGAGATCGCCGACATCATGCGGCTGCTCAGGGCCCGCACCGTCGAGCAGGGCGAGATATTGGTTCGTCGCGGCGATGCCGCCACGTCGATGTATTTCATCACCGCAGGCGAGGTCGAGATCGCGCTGCCGAGTCAGCAGGTGCGCCTTGCCGACGGCACCTTCTTCGGCGAGATCGCGCTGCTGCACAAAACCAAGCGCAGCGGCACGGTGACGGCGATGCGCAAGACGCGCCTCCTGCTGCTCGACGCGCAGGACTTTCACGCCCTGATCGAGCGCATGCCGACGCTGGCCGCGCACGTCCACCAGACCGCGAAAGCGCGGCTGGAGGAGACCGGCGATCTTGCCGCGGCAGAACTGGCGCAGGCGGAAAAGGAGAACGGACGCGAATAGTCTCGGCCGTCAGTCCCGGTCGAGGAAGGGCGCTGCGACCTCGCGCGCCTCCTTACTGGGCACGACCGGCACGATCTCGAAGGTCATGCCGAAGCCCTGGCAGTTCAAAACCCATTCCTGCAACAGGCAGGCATCGTCGCATTCCATGAGCTGGAAGCAGCGGTTGAGACCTTCGGGGAATTTGACGCCCTCGTCGCGCACGCACCGGTAGACCGGAATGGGATCGCGGTCTTTGAAGCGTTCGATCACCATGAAGAGCATCGAAGAGGCCTCCGTGTGCCGGCGGAGCCCGCTTTATAGCGGCTGTCTCAACCCTTGCGCAGGAAAACGTATTCGGCCGAGTAGGGCGCGCTTCTGAACTCACCGGCCTTCTCGCAAGCGCCGTCGAGCTTGCCGCCATGCGTGTTGATGCGCTGGACCGTGGTGACGGGCGTCAGGACGCCGCTGCCGCGGCGGGCGGTGACCTCCAGCTTCAGCCAGGGGATATCTGCGGCCGTCGCACCCGGCGCATTGCCGGCGGCCTTGGCGGCCACGGCGCTGCCGTCGGCATGCTCCCAGTTCGGCCCGGCATAGTGCCGGCCGATCGTCTTGCCCTCGGACAGCAGCGTCGCGATCGGTTCGCGGAAAGCCCAGGCGAGCTTGCCGTCAGCGCCGGCCTTGCACTCATAGACCTGCGCGCCCTCGGCGTGGACGCTGAGCACGACAGTCTCGCCGGGGGCGGCGATGGCCTCAGGAAGCGGGTCGGCGGCCCTGGCTTGCCCAGCCATGGCCGAGAGCAACAGCAGGCTGGGGACGGCTAGCTTGATGGACATGGTCGCATCTCCGCGCAAGGTCACAAAAAACGGGCCGCGCTGTTGCGCGGCCCGTGATGATGTCCGACCCAGTCGGGCGAAATTGCGGTTGGCAGCTTAGGCCGCCAGCGCCTTCGTCAGGTTCTCTGCGACCTTGTCGAGGAAGCCGGTGGTCGAGAGCCAGCGCTGGTCGGCGCCGACCAGGAGCGCGAGGTCCTTGGTCATGTAGCCGGCCTCGACGGTGTCGACGCAGACCTTCTCGAGGGTGTTTGCGAACTTGGCGAGTTCCGTATTGTTGTCGAGCTTGGCGCGGTGCGACAGGCCGCGGGTCCAGGCGAAGATCGACGCGATCGAGTTGGTCGAGGTCTCCTTGCCCTTCTGGTGCTCGCGATAGTGGCGGGTCACCGTGCCGTGGGCGGCTTCGGCTTCCACGGTCTTGCGGGCCGGGGTGAGCGCCACCGAGGTCATCAGGCCGAGCGAGCCGTAGCCCTGCGCGACCGTGTCGGACTGCACGTCGCCGTCGTAGTTCTTACAGGCCCAGACATAGCCGCCGGACCACTTCAGCGCCGAGGCCACC